>DAOUBU010000103.1:0-52703 GCA_034432395.1 Anaerolineae bacterium | reverse complement strand
CGAGACTGCTGAAGGGTTGTTCATTCATCGCTACCCCCTTTCTTTAGGTAGCGAGTATGCCTCCTACTTTATTTTGATGCGATAGCCCTGGCTATACTGTATTCAGTACGGAATTGGAGCCGCTGACATATGCCCTGTATCGTTCGCATCCTGACCCCGGAAGGGCTTCACCCTGCGCCCTACACCGCCGACTCGCTGGCCGATGCCGCGCAGTACGAGCCGCATCACGGCGTCTACACCATCACCAACACCTTTCAGACGACGCGCGTCCTCAAATTGAGCGCGCACCTCGATCGCATGGAAGACTCGGCCCGGCGGGAGGGGATACCGCTTCAGCTCAACCGCCCGCGGCTGCGCGCCGCCCTGCGGAGCCTGATCCTGGAGTCCGGCTGGGAGAATGTGCGGTTCCGCATCACCGTGCCAGCGGAACATCCAGAGCAGATCATCCTGTCATTGGAGCCATTCCGGCCATTGAGCGCTGAGGTTTATGAACGCGGCGTCAAACTGATAACGCTCGACCACGCGGTGCGGCAGCACCCGGAGGCCAAAACGACCGACTGGATGCAGGATCGCGTGCGCTTTGAGCAGGCGCTCCCTCCGGGCATTTTCACCGGGCTGCTGGTCGATGAACAGGGTTTCATCCTGGAGGGGTTGAGCAGTAACTTCTATGCCATCTTAGATGGGGAACTGCGCACCGCCGGAAGCGGCGTACTTCCGGGCATCGCGCAGCAGATCGTGTTCGAGATCGCCCCGCCGATCATCCCGCTGCGACGCGATCCCGTCCATGTGACGGATATCCCCCAGTTGAGCGAGGCTTTCATCACGTCATCATCGCGGGGGATCGTCCCCGCCGTCGAGATCAACGGCCAGTCGATCGGGAACGGCGCGCCCGGCCCGATCACGCAGGCGCTGCGCGCAGCCTATGCCGAGGCGATAGCCCCCTTACTGGAAGAGCTGTAATCGCGCCCGGAACTGCACTTCAATCATCGCTGTCGAGCGGCACTTTGAAATCATAAATGCCGTCGCGGATAGCCCAACGGCGGTTTTCGCGGGTGCACACCAGTTGATCGCCGTTGAACACCAGCGCGCCGCCGCATTCCGGGCACGCGAACAACCCGGAGTGTTCATCCGCCCCCTCGATATTGTCCGCAGTATGTCCAGTGGCCCGGCTGGCCACGAAGATGCTGGGCGAGTACAGCAGCCCGGTCAACTGGGTCAGGCCGTCCAATCCCGCCAGCAGACCAACGGGCAAAGCATTTTTGAGTAAACCGAGCCGGAAATAGGAGACCGGAATCCGCCGCAGCACCTCGAACCCTGAGGAGGTGAGTGCGTTGAAGATGTACTGTGGGTGAAAGTCGAAGTTCAACTCGACGAATTCAACGGGATGGAGATCGTTGGGATCCCAGTCCTGTTTCCCGACCGCGTAGCGCAGCAGGGCTTTCAGGTTGCGTTTGTTGGCATGCTCCAGGATGAACGCCGCTCCGGGAGCCAGCACCCGCCGCACCTGAGCCAGCGCCGCCCCCACGTTCGCCATGTGATGGATGACGCGCACCATCGTTGCCGCGTCGAACACCCCCGGTTGAAACGGCATTCGATAGACATCTGCCGCAACGTAGATGTAACGCGATGAGCGCCCCAGCATCTCCTGGGCGTACTGAAGCTGCGACAGCGAATAATCGAGCAGCACGACCTGCTCAAAAGCATCGTATTCGCCGGTCAGACGGCCAAACCCGGCCCCGATCTCAAGCAGACGGCGACCGCGCCGGGGAAGCAGACGGCGCAGGGCGATGCGCTCGACCCGATCTTCATAGTCACGCCCTTTGCCTTCCCAGAAGTCGGTGCGGTAAGTTGAGCCTTCGTAGTCGATCACGCGAGGGCGTGGTTCTGGTTTGTTCATGGCTGCTCACTGTGAACTGCGCGGTTATGTTTATTGTAGTGCAGTTTCAGGGCAGCGAACAGGGATCCGCACGGATCAGCCGATCACGGCCCGGCAGACGCGGGCGGCTGCAGCGTAGCGATGAAATCCGGGCTGATCGGCGTCACGACCGGGATGACGATCATCGGCTGCGGGGCATCCGGCTGTGGGACGGATCCGCCGTCATCGCTGCGGGTAGAGACGGGAGTCAGCGGTGTCTGCGGCGCGGTCACGACGCTATCATCGGCCTCGCGCCCGGCCATCGGGCCATTGAACGCGCCGTAGCTGCCATCGAAGAAATAGGTCATCACACCACGGGCGGATAGCGCGCTCGCCGCCTGCTGGTTCACCTGTCCCGGGCCGCCGCGATCATACACGTCCGGGCGGATCAGCGCATCCAGCGCCGGGATACCGCCAACAGGGACGATCCCCGTCTGCTGCGGCAGATTGTTCTGCGGCCACGGGAGATCGCCCAGCGCATACCCCACGCCAGCGGTCTGCGAATAGCCGGGCCATGGATCGCGGCTGTACGGGGTGTCCGCCAGCAGATCCACCGGCTGCCCCTCCAGGGCGGCGCGCGCCAGGGCGATGGCCTCGCCGAAGTTTTCCGGCGCGTTGTACAACGCGCGGATGATCGGCTCAAAGGTCAGCCGTAAATTCTGTATCGGATCGTGGAGCTGAGTCTGGTTGATCGGGATGACAGCGCGCACGTCCAGCGCGATATCGAGCGTCTCATCCACCGGGACATTCAGATCGAGCGCGACCGGCAGTTCCAATCCGGCTGGCAGCGCCAGATTGACCTGGGCGTTATTGAGCACCCCCACCCCGGGGAGCACGATCGTCGCGCTGACGGTCAGCGGCACCCGTTCCGTCAGCGTGACGACGGTATTGGTCTGTAAAGGGATATTGAGCACGACCGGGATGGTATCGCGCACCGGGATCGTCCAGTCGATCGTGGCTTCATCCAATCCCACAAAACTGCTGTGCAGGCCGGTGATCAGCGGTCGCACGATGTTGCGGTTGAGATCGAAAATCGTCAGCAGCAGGACGACGATGACGAGCACGAGGATGAGGTTGACGACGAAGGAGAACAGGATAAAGAAGTTTTTGAGAATACTGCCCAGAGCCTTGATCGCGCGCATGATCATCCTCTTCCTTACCGATCTCAAACTCACTATACATCAGCGCACAGACGGCCTGCAATACGGCTCAAGGCCCGATTCAAGCATGCGGGCCAGCGGGATCGACTCCCGCCAGCCCACACGATTCCTGCTTGAGACCGCAGCGCTGGCCTGACCCGTCAGCCGGGAGCGCCGGATCAGTGAACGAATTTACAACCCGGCCTCCAGGCGCAGGATGTCCGCTTTGTCGGTGCGCTCCCACGGAACATCCACATCTTCCCGACCGAAATGACCGTAAGCGGCGACCTGCCGGTAAATCGGACGGCGCAGGTTCAGGTCGCGGATGATGGCCGCCGGGCGCATATCGAAGTGTTTGCGGATCAATCGCTCGATCACTTCATCAGGGACGCGCCCGGTACCGAATGTCTCCACCGCCAGCGACGTCGGCTGGGCGACGCCGATCGCATAGCTGACCTGAAGCTCGAAACGCGAGGCCAGCCCGGCGGCGACGACATTTTTGGCGATATAGCGGGCCATGTATGCGGCGCTGCGATCGACTTTGGTGGGATCCTTGCCGCTGAACGCGCCGCCGCCATGCCGTGCCACCCCACCGTAGGTATCCACGATGATCTTGCGCCCGGTGAGGCCGGCATCCCCCATCGGCCCGCCGGTGACGAAACGCCCGGTCGGGTTGACAAAGATGCGGGTGCGATCATCCAGCAGATCCGCCGGCACAACCGCCCGAATAACATGCTCGATCACCGCGCTGCGGATCTCGTCCTGCCCCACTTCCGGGGCGTGCTGCGTCGAAACCACGATCGTGTCCACACGTTTGGGCTTGCCGTAGGCATATTCCACCGTCACCTGACTCTTCGCATCCGGGCGCAGCCACAGGATATCCCCGCGTTTGCGCAGCTCGGCCAGCCGCCGCACCAGTTTATGCGCCAGTGAGATCGTCAGCGGCATATACTCCGGCGTCTCATCGCAGGCAAAACCGATCATCATCCCCTGATCGCCGGCCCCGATCGCTTCGATCTCCGCCTCCGTCATCAGACCTTCACGCGCCTCCAGCGCTTTGTCAACGCCCTGGGCGATATCGCTGGACTGCTCCTTGATCGAGACGATGACGCCGCACGTCTCCGCGTCGAAACCGTATTTGCCGCGGGTATAGCCGATCCCGGTCACGACTTCGCGCACCAGCCGTTCAACATCGACATAGGCGCTGGTCGTGATCTCGCCGAAGACCAGCACCAGACCGGTGGTCACCGAGGTCTCGCAGGCGACACGGGCATTCGGATCTTTATCCAGGATGGCATCGAGAACGGCATCCGAGATCTGATCGCACATCTTGTCAGGATGCCCCTCTGAAACCGACTCGGAAGTGAAGAAATACTGCGGCGAACTCATGAAAGTCGAGCTTCCGCGCATCTGTGGCTCGCTCATTGCTGCTGTCTCCACGGTTTACAGGTAAATAAAACGCCCCTCCGGTATGCAGAGGGACGTCAGGGTTGATGTGCACCTGGGCGCTCGATCCTCATCTACCAGAGATTGGCTCTGCCGAAATTGGCACCTTCCCGAAGCCTCGGGGGTTGCCGCGACATCATCGAGTCGGTTCTCTCCGTCGCTCTGGATGAGATAGCTTGATGCACACTGTAGCACAGACAGTCAGAATCAGCAAGATGCAAGTGCAGACTGTTAACAGGCAAAATGAAAGGATCGAGCGGGCCGCTCGATCCTTGAAACGCGCTCAGACGGCGATCCGCCCCGCCGCAGCGCTCAGAGCAGTGAACTGGTGCGTCCGATATGATTGAGAAATTCCGTCCGCGTCACAGGATCATCGCGGAACGTGCCCAGCATCGCGCTCGTGGTCATGCTCGAGTCGCTCTTCTTGACCCCGCGCATCATCGAGCACATATGGACGCCTTCCGCGACGACAGCCACGCCTTTCGGGTTCAAAATCGCATTGATGAACTCCGCGATCTGGCGCGTCATCCGTTCCTGAACCTGCAGGCGCCGGGCGAACATATCGACGATACGGGGGATCTTCGACAGGCCGATCACCTTGCCATTCGGGATGTAAGCGACATGGACATGGCCGAGGAACGGCAGCATATGATGCTCGCACAGGCTGTAGAACTCGATGTTCTTGACGATGACCATGTCGTCATAATCGACCTCGAACAGCGCATCATTGATGACTTTGGCCGGGTCAGCGCGGTAACCGCTCAACAGCTCGTCATACATCCGCGCAACGCGATCCGGGGTCTTCACCAACCCTTCGCGGTTCGGATCTTCGCCCACAGCCTGCAAAACCTGGACGGTCGCATCCTCGATCACATGGTGATTGATCGGCGGCAGTCCGAGTTCAAACGCCGTGATGAACTCGTGCGACAGGAATTTGGTGCGCATGGCGTGCAGTGTATCATCTTCCAGATCGATCGAACGCCCCGCGTCCCGACCGTGATCGACCCCCGAAGCATGTCCACTGGTGCGTCCGTTGGCATTATGACGCTCAGGCTTGAATATCGCGGCCATGTGATTGTTGTCCTCGACTGAACTCACGGCTCCACTCATCGTCAGCGCCGCATGCGGTAGTTAAAAAGCGAACAGTGCGCCAGTAAGTTAGGACATCAACATAAAGTGAATATGAAATCCAACCGCTTTCTTGTTGAAGTCTTATTGACTCCTCATCCCCCGAATTCGGCCTTCATCCTGAATGGCGGCAAACCCGACGATTTCACGATTGGCCCTACGACAATTCAAACGATCGAGTACAATCAGCGCCGGATGAATGCATGCGGCATCAATGGGGCGTGTGGATATCGCACGGGAACTGTGAACCGGACGCTCCCGAATCGGATCGCCGATGTATGAAGGAGTCAAGATTTGAGCCTGGTCGAATATGGCCGCATCCTGTTACGGCGCGGCTGGATCCTGATCCTGCTGGCCGCTCTGGCCGCCGCCAGCGCTTATCTGCTCAGCAACGGCCAGACGCGCATCTACCGCGCTACCCAGGTTGTCCTGATTCAACCATCGCGCAATGACCTCGGTCTGACCGAAGCCACCACCCGTCTGCTGAATTCGTATGTCGTCTACCTGAACAGCAGTCGGATCGCCGATCGCGTCATCGACGCCCTGCGCCTCGATATGATCGGCAGCGAACTGCTCGGCAAAGCGACGATCACCTCCGATCGCAACAATCTCACCATTCAGATCGATGTCGATCTGCCGGACTGCGCCATCGCCAGCAGCGTCGCCCAGGCCTGGGGCGAACAGTTGGTGCTGTACCGTCAGAGCGAAAATCAGACTGTGCGCCAGGAAGACCGGATCGACGCGCTGCTCGCCGATGTGGCCCGCTGCCCCACGGCGACCACCCCGAATGTCGCGATCAACACGATCGCTGGTGCCGGTCTCGGTCTCATTCTGGGCGGTGTGCTGGTGTTCGTGCTCGAATATCTGGAGAGCAGCATCGTCCACCGTCGCGAGGATCTCGAACGAGCCGGCACGGTCGTGCTGGCCGCCATCCCCGCCAGCGGGCGCGACAGCGGGCGCGATGCGCGCTCCAATCCGCAGGGGCGCGCCGGCCATAACCCGACCGCTGCGGAACCTGCCGCTCTGCCGACGAAAGGACAGTAATCTGTGACATCTGTCAAACTGATCACGTTGTCCGACCCGCGTTCTGCCGCCGCCGAAGCTTACCGTACGCTGCGCACCAACCTGATCTTCTCCAGCGTCGAACGTCCGGTTCATACCCTGCTGGTGACTTCAGCGGCTCAGAGCGAAGACAAGAGCCTGGTGCTGGCCAATCTTGCGGTCACCCTGGCCCAGACGGGCAGTACGACGATCATCGTCGATGCCGATCTGCGCCGCCCAGTCCAGCACACGATCTGGGGACTGCCCAACAATCAGGGGCTGACCGGGATGGTCATCCAGGATGCGCTGCTGGCGGAACCCCCGCTTCAGGCAACGTCGATCCCCGGCCTTTCGGTATTGACGAGCGGGGAACTGCCGCCGATCCCGGCCGATGTGCTCTCCAGCCAGCGCATGACCGATATCATCGGTCTGCTTAAGGCTCGCGCGCAGTTCGTGCTCTTCGATGCACCGCCGGTGCTGGCCGCCGCCGATGCCGCGCTGCTGGGGGCCAAAGTCGATGGCGTGCTTCTGTGCGTGCACGCTGGCGCGACGCGACGCGATCACGTTGCGCGCGCGCAGCAGGCTTTGGCGCGCGTCCACGCGCGGCTGCTGGGGGCGGTGCTCACCAACAGCGACGCTGAACGCGCAGTCATGTATTGAGTGAGGCAGTGCGCGATGACACACTCGCCGCGCGGCTCTATCGACCCCGATCCCGAAGCCGTTGAAAACTGGGAACGCCTACCGCAAAATACGCCGTCGAAGAGCGCGTTTCTACCGATGACGGCGGGCACGCGATCCGCGCTGGCGCTGCTCATCATGCTGATCGTGTTGGTCATACTGGCTCTGGTGTTCGGTCGGCCATCGGCTTAATCTGCGTCATGCAACTGGAGAGCGAGATCATGAAAGGCTTAATTCTCAGCGGCGGCAAAGGGACTCGGCTGTACCCGCTCACGTATACCCGCGCCAAGCAGTTGATCCCGGTTGCAAACAAACCGATCCTGATCCGGGTGATCGAGTCGATCCGCGATGCCGGGGTCACCGAAATCGGCATCGTGATCGGTCAAACAGGCCCGGAAATCCGCGAAGTCGTCGGCGATGGCAGCAAATATGGCGTTCAGATCACCTACATTCAGCAGGACAGCCCGGACGGGCTGGCGCATGCCGTCAAGATCAGTCAGGACTTCTTACGCGACGATCCCTTCGTCATGTTTCTAGGGGACAACGTCATTCAGGGCGGGATCAGCGCGCTGATCCGCGATTTCACCAACCATAACTGGAACAGCCAGATCGTGCTCAAAGAAGTGGAGAATCCGTCGGCGTTCGGCGTCGCCAAACTGCGCCAGGATGGCACGATCGAACATCTGGTTGAGAAGCCGAAAGATCCCCCCAGTAACCTGGCCCTGGTGGGGATCTACATGTTCGATGCGCATATCTTTGAAGCGGTACATGCCATCAAACCGAGCAAACGCGGCGAACTGGAGATCACCGACGCCATCCAGTGGCTGATCGATCACAATTACGTGGTCTCACCGCATGTCCATAAAGGCTGGTGGATCGACACCGGCAAACCGACCGACATGCTGGAGGCCAACTGCTACGTGCTCGACGAGATCCAGCCGCACATCGCTGAAGATGCGTATATCGAGAATGCGACCATCGACCGCCGCGTCACGATCGAACGCGGAGCGCGCATCATCAACAGCGTCATCCACGGCCCGACCATCATCGGCGAGCAGACGGTGATCGAAAACAGCTACATCGGCCCGTATACCAGCATCTACCACCACGTCCTGATCCGCAACTGCGAGATCGACCGCAGCATCGTTCTGGAGAACAGCTCCCTGCGCGACCAGGACGTCCGGCTGCATGACTGCCTGATCGGGCGCAACGTCTCCATCCAGCACAAACCCGACCGCCCCCGCACGCTGACGCTCAATCTGGGCGATTACAGCAACCTGTCTCTCGTCTGAATGCAAAAAGGCTCAGCATGACCCAGACCAACCCGATGACCTCACCGACCAGCCTGACCCCGACGCAGCCGATCCGGATGGTGGCGATCGACGTCGATGGCACCCTGCTCAACAGCCAGCATCAATTGAGCCAGCGCAATGAGGCCGCCCTCAAGGCCGCGATCGCGCAGGGCGTCGAGATCGTCCTGGCGACCGGCAAAACGCGCAATGCCGGCCTCTGGTTGATCGACAAGCTGGGCCTCAAATCGCCGGGCATTTACCTTCAGGGGCTGTACACGGTCGCTGCGGACGGTCGCGTCCTCGCCGAACGCACCCTGTCGCCGGATATCGCCCGGCAGGTCGTCACGTATGCCGAAGATCGCGGCTTCGTCATGGTCGCCTACAGCGGCATGCGGATCATGACGCGCGTCGTCACCCAGGAAGCCCGCGATGCGACCGAGCGGTATCACGAACCGGCCCCGGAAGCGGTCGGGGCGCTGCAAAACGTGATGGGCGATCTGCCCATCCACAAGCTGATGGCCGTCGGCGATCCGCGCCAGATCAGCGCCCTGCGCTGGCAGTTGGGCGCGCAGCTCGGCAAGTCCGTCCGGCTGATGCAGGCCGGGCTGGCCAATATGCTGGAGATCCTCCCGCCGGGCGCGTCCAAAGGCGCGGCGCTGCGTCAGCTCGCCCACGAGATGAAATTCAAGCCGGATGAGATCATGGCGATCGGCGATGCCGAAAATGACATCGAAATGCTCCAGTTCGCCGGTATCGGTGTGGCGATGGGTCATGCGCCGGAAAACGTCAGACAGGCGGCGGATCACATCACGGCGACCCATGATGACGACGGGGTCGCGCAGGCGATCGAGCGTTTTGTTTTGAACGGACTGACGACCGCGGACGATGCCGCCGGGGCAGTTCCGACGGACGGTCAACGCGCCAACTGAACGCGCGTTCAATCACGGGCGAAAGGAAAAGCCGCGATGAAAAACATCCTGGTCACTGGCGGTGCGGGCTTCATCGGCAGCGCATTTGTCCGCTATATGGTGAAGACGTACCCGCACTACAACATCATCACGTTCGACAAACTGACATACGCCGGCAACCTCGATAATCTGCTGCCCGTCAGCGACGAACCGAATTATCGCTTTGAACGAGGCGATATCGCCGATCGCGCAGCGGTGCGCCGCGTCTATGAAACCCACCAGATCGACACCGTCGTCAATTTCGCGGCTGAAAGCCACGTCGATCGCAGCATCCTGCACGCCGACGCTTTCATCCATACCGATGTCGTCGGCGTATACATTCTACTGGACGAGGCTCGGGCGCACGGTATCGAGCGCTTCCTGCATGTGTCCACCGATGAGGTATACGGAGACATTCACGGCGATCACTTCTCGCGCGAGGACGACGCCTTCAAGCCGAACAGCCCGTATGCCGCCAGCAAAGCCGGCGGTGAGCTGATGGTGCGCGCCTATCACGTCACCCACGGGTTGAATACAGTCATCACCCGCGGCAGCAATACCTACGGGCCATATCAGTACCCTGAAAAGCTGATGTCCTTCTTCATCACCGAAGCGATCGACGATCGCCCGCTGCCCGTGTACGGTGACGGGAAGCAGATCCGCGACTGGTTGTTCGTCGAAGACCACGTCACCGGCATCGATACCGTCCTGCACAAAGGCGTTCCCGGCGAAGCCTACAACATCGCGGGCGAGGATCTGCGCCACAATATCGACGTGACGCATAAACTGCTCGAACTGCTGGGCAAGCCGCCCACGCTGATCCGCCATGTCCCCGATCGCGAGGGTCACGATCGCCGTTACGCCATGAACTGCGACAAACTGCGCGCGCTCGGCTGGCAGCGCGCTTACGACTTCGAGACCGGCGTGCGCGCCACCGTGGACTGGTATCGCAGCAACGAATGGTGGTGGCGCAAGATCAAAACGGGTGAGTATCTGGAGTACTACAAGCGTCAGTACGCCGCCCGCCTGGCCGCCGCTGGAACCGACAGTTAAGCGCGGTCTGGCCTCAGAAGCGGATGATGCACCAGCGGCTGAACGACCGGACATCCCGTCGCTATCACTACCGTTCCCGCGCCACCCGTTCAAGATCGACCGGCTGCCTGCGGGCGTTCGGCTGTCTGGGCCTGGTGGCAGCCGCCGCTGTGATCGTCGGGGTGATCGCTGTGCCGCTGCTGCCGGCCCTGCTCCTGCGCGCCGCCGGATTATCTCCCAGCGGGACAACCGATCAGATCTTCAGCGAACCGGAACGAGGGAGTCCTTCCGCTCCGCTGAACGCTGCAAGCGTGCAGACTTTTACGATCACCGCCGGGGGCATCGGAAGTTATACGGTCAACGCCGGGGCTTCCACATATCGCCTGTACGCCGGGACGGATGCCGTGGGTTCACCCTCAGCCCGTCTTGAGATCAGCGAGGCCGGGCTGAACCAGATCTGTCGAGAGCGGCTTGCGCTGTGCCAGCCCGGAGGCACTCCGGTGAGCATCGAGCGCATCGACCTGCGCCCCGGTGGCGCGGTCGTCTACACCTCGCTGTCGGCCAGCCAGCTCGGCGGCGGTCTGATGGGTTCCATCGGGGCCGTGCTCCGGGTCGATGCTTCAGGCCGCAGGGTGCGGCTGGTGGGTGCGGACGTCGAGGGTCAGTTATATACCTTACCGGAGTCGCTTTTCGGCTACCGCCCGGCGGAACTGGAGCAGCTTATCAACGATGCGCTTTTCGGTGCAGCGATCGCAGCGGCGGGA
The DNA here is from genome assembly GCA_034432395.1 of Anaerolineae bacterium. Taxonomy (GTDB): domain Bacteria; phylum Chloroflexota; class Anaerolineae; order Aggregatilineales; family Phototrophicaceae; genus Flexifilum. The sequence continues at coordinate 41,321 of DAOUBU010000103.1, read as the reverse complement.
TCGAACTTTCGCATCGATCAGATCGCGATCGCGGATGAGACCGTGACTGTCAGCCTGCGCTGATGGTCGTGGAAGGCGGCTGTGGGACGTCCGGACGCGAAATATCGCCTGATCGACGCGGAGAAACGCGCGGTGATCGCGGAGATACGCGCCATCCTGATCGACTATGCGAAGCAGAGGCGGACGATCACCTATTCCGAGCTGGCGCAGCAGATCCGGACGTGCGCACTGCACCCGCATTCTTTCGTGTTTGCGCATCTGCTGCGCGCAGCCTGCCAGCAGGCCGTCGATGCCGGGGAAGGCTTCCTATGCGCGCTGGTCGTGCGGCGGGAAACCGGCATCCCTGGCGCGGGTTACTTCCGCCGTGCTGATCTGCCGCCAGACCTCGATACTGCCGATCTGGAGGCGTTATGGCGGCACGAACTTGAGCAGGTTTTCGCGCGCTGGTCGTCGGCAAGCGATTGATTTTCTTGGCCGTCTCTGGCAAGCTTTGCCCGTATTCAACCTTATCCCTGCGCCAACAGCGTACAGCAATGGATCATTTCGATCTGGACTCTCTGCTGCGGTTCACGCCGCCGCGCTTTTTATGTGAACGCTGCTCCGCCCTGCTGACCGATCTCGCCCCCGGTCAGGACGGTTTTTCCTGCCCGGTCTGCGGCGTGCGGTATGTCGTAGATGCTGCGCCGCTCCGCCCGGAAGACTACCTGCGGATGCGCGGCCTGGCGATCGATTTCCCGGACGTGATCGGGCACAGCCAGCAGCTCGCGCGGATCGCGCGCCAGGCCCGCGAGTCGCTCATGGGCAAACGCGCCCTGTATCCACCGATGCGCGCTCTGCTCGAAGCGCTGGGGGCGGCGCGGCATTTCGTCCATTTCACCACTTTCGGCATCAGCGCCATGCTGATCGGAGCATTGAAAATGACCGCGCTGCGCGTCGATGTCCGCGGCGTCGTCAGCGGGGTCAAGCAGAATGCCCTGTATCAGGAACTGACCGGATACATGGACGAGTCGCCGCGCATGGCCATGCGCGTTTTCACCGATAACACGCTGCATTTCCCGCATCAGAAGATCATCGTCATCGACGGTCTGATCGCCTTCAAAGGTTCGGCCAATTTAACCGATTTCGCCTGGCGCAAAGCGGCTCAAGGGCATGAGGTCATCGAACTCGTGACAGACGTCGCTGAGGTTGTAGAATTGCACAATCGTTTCTTCAGCCCGGTATGGGCCGCTCTGACGCCGCCGCCTGAAGGCAGCTCGATCCTCATGACGACGACCGGGCAGCGAGCACCGGAATGATTGCGTTTTTGGGATTATCTTACAATTGCAGTTTGAAAGTGACTGACCGCCCATGAAAATCCTGCTCACCGGCGCATCTGGACGCCTCGGACAATCTCTGCTGCATGTGCTGCGCGCCGGGGATCATCAGGTGAGCGGCACGGCGCTCGACGATCCCGCTTTTCTGTCGCTCGACCTGAGCGATTTCAGCGCGGTGCGCAGCCTGATCGAAACCGTTCAACCGGAAATCGTGATTCATACCGCGGCCTGGACAGATGTCGATGGCTGTGCGCGCGATCCGGAACGCGCGGTGCGGGTGAATGGGCTGGCGACGCAGAACCTGGCCGTCGCGACAGCCGCTCACGGCATCCCACTGCTGTACGTCAGCAGCAACGAAGTCTTCGACGGCGAAGCAACCAGCCCGTATCGCGAGTACGACCGCACGCGCCCGATCAACCCGTATGGCTACAGCAAGTGGGTCGGTGAGCAGGCTGTGCTCTCGCTCAATGCGCGCCACTACATCGTGCGCACCTCATGGATGTTCGCCCACGGGGGCACGAACTTCATTCACACCGTGTTGAAACGCGCCCGCGCCGGGGAGCCGCTGCGCGTGGTGGTGAACGAGGTCGCCAACCCGACCTATGCCGATGATCTGGCGGCGGCGGCAGTGCGCCTCATCCAGACGGGCCGTTTCGGGATTTACCACCTGGTCAACGAACAGCCCTGTTCCCGTTTCGATTTCGCCCGGCGCGCCCTCGACCGGGCCGGGCTGACACACGTCCCGATCGAGCGGATTCACTCCCGTGAGTGGATCCGCCCGACCACGCCACCGCAGTACTCCGCGCTGGCCAACCAGGCCGCTCGCAGCATCGGCATCACCCTGCGCCCGTGGATCGAGGCGCTGGACGATTTCCTCCAGCGCGAGGGGCTACTGACGACCGCATCATGACCTCACCGACTCTGAGCGTCGTCATCCCGAACTGGAACGGGGCGCATTTTCTGCCCACCTGCCTCGACTCGCTGGCGCGGCAAACGGCTGCGGATATCGAGGTCATTCTGGTGGACAATGCCTCCCATGATGACTCGCTGACGATCGTCCGGGAACGCTATCCGTGGGTGACGGTGATCGCCCAGGGCCGCAATCTCGGCTTCACCGGAGCCTGTAACGCTGGCATCCGCGCAGCGCGGGGAGAATTCATCGCGCTGCTCAATAACGACACCGAGGTCGATCCGGGCTGGGCGGAAGCAGTGATCGATGCGTTCCGCCGCCACCCCGAGATCGGCAGTGTGGCCAGCAAGATGCTGCTGTTCGATCGGCGCGATCACATTCACACAGCCGGCGATTTTTTCACCCTGGATGGACGCGCTGGCAACCGGGGGGTATGGCAGCGCGACGATGGCCGGTACGATACAGAAACGTATGTATTCAGCGCCTGCGGCGGATCGGCGGCCTACCGGCGCACCATGCTCGATCAGATCGGGCTGCTCGATGACGACTTCTTCTTCTCCGGCGAAGATGTCGATCTGGGCTGGCGCGCCCAGCTCGCTGGCTGGCGCTGTCTTTACACCCCGAAAGCGATCGTGTACCATCATGTTTCGGCGACCGGAGGCGGCGTCACCGCCAGCTTTTACGATGCCCGCAACAGCCTGGCGATCCTGGCCAAGAACTACCCGCGCGATCTGTGGCGTCGGTACGGCGGTCAGGTGATCCGTGCCCAGATGCGGCGCGCGTTCGATGCGCTGCGCGCATGGCGCGGTAAGGAGGCTCGGGCGACTCTGCGCGGAATGCTGGCCGGGGTGATTCGGCTGCCCCGCGCCCTGCGCCAACGCAGGCAGATCCAGGCTTTACGGCGCGTCAGCCTTGACTACCTGGAGTCGATCCTGACGCCGCCGCACTCATGATGGAGTCACGTCCTTGACGGTTGAACATCCCGCGGCAGACCAGCCTCTGCTCAGCATCATCATCCCGGCCCATAACGAAGAGCGTCGTCTGCCCCCCAGCCTGGCCAAAATCGATGCCTTCTTGAAGACCCAGCCTTTCACGGCGGAAGTCATCGTGGTGGAAAATGGCAGCCACGACCGGACGACGGAAGTCGCTCAGGCATTCGCCGCTGAACACCCGTATGTGCGCGTCATGCAGGTGCAGACGCGCGGCAAAGGCCTGGCGGTCAAAGCCGGTATGCTGGCCGCGCACGGCGAATACCGTTTCATCTGCGATACCGATCTCTCGATGCCGATCGAAGAGATCGTCGGCTTTCTGCCCCCACATTCGGACGGATACGATATCAGCATCGGCACGCGCGAAGGCAAAAATGCCCGGCGCATCGGCGAACCCGAATATCGCCATGTGATGGGACGCATCAACAACCTGATCATCAAGCTGTTCGCAGTGCGCGGCTTTGAAGACACCCAGTGCGGTTTCAAGATGTTCAACCGCCGGTCGGCTGAAGACCTGTTCAGCGTCCAGCGCATGTCTGGCATCGGCTTCGATGTCGAGATCCTGTTTCTGGCCAAAAAGCGCGGCTACCGCGTGCGCGAGGTTCCCATCACCTGGTACTTCGATCCGGACAGCCGTATGCGCCTGATCCAGGACTCGCTGCACATGCTGGTCGAAATCTTCGAGATCCGGCGCAACTGGAAGCAGGGAGTTTATGGCCCACAGCAGCCCCAGAACAGCGGGTCTGGAACTTGAGATCGCCCTGTGGGATGCGGGCAAGCGCCATCTGTTCGGGCTGGATGAAGCCGGGCGCGGGGCCTGGGCCGGGCCGGTAGCGGCGGGGGCCGTCTGTCTGCCCCATCGCCCCGATCTCGCCGAGATCCTGCGCGGGGTATACGACAGCAAACAGCTCCGCCCGGGTCAGCGCGAGCGCCTCGCCGGGACGATCAGGCAGCATGCCCTGAGCTGGGGCGTCGGGTTCGCCAGCCCGGCGGAGATCGATGAACTCGGCATCGTCCCCGCGACCTGTCTGGCGATGCGGCGTGCGCTCGATCAGGCGCGTCTCAGCGCAACCTCACCTGCGCCGGATCATCTGCTGGTCGACTCGCTCGTCTGCCCGGATTTTTCGATCCCGTTTCAGGCGTTCACCCGAGGGGATGCGCGCTCGCTCAGCATTGCAGCAGCCAGCATCCTGGCCAAAGTCGCGCGCGATGCGCTGATGGCCGATCTGGCGCTCGAATTTCCCGGCTACGGTTTCGAGATCCACAAAGGCTACGGTACGGCTCAGCATCGGACGGCGCTGACGGCGCTGGGCCCATGCGAACAGCATCGCCGCACCTTTCGGCCAGTGCGCGCCCAGATCGAGCGTCTGCTGTGACCCCGCCGTCGATCACCCTGGTGCACGACTGGCTCAACCAGCGCGGCGGCGCGGAAGACGTGCTCGAAACGCTGGTGAGCCTGTATCCCCAGTCGCCGATCCTGACCAGCATCTACGCGCCCGATCTGATGCCGGACAGCTATCGTTCGTGGGATATCCGTCCGCTGTGGCTTGACCGTCTGCCGGGGATCCACCGGCATCATCAGCGCTATCTGCCGGCTTACCCGCTGGGATGGGACGGAGTTCACCTGAAGCAGCCCGGCGTCGTGCTCAGCAACAAAAGCGGGTTCTGCCACGGTGTGCACACCGGCCCGCAGACGCTGCACATCTGTTACTGCCTGGCGCCGACCCGCTACGTCTGGGAACTGGATGCCTATCTGCTGCGCGAGGGCCTGGGGCCGGTCGTCTCGCTCGCCTTACGACCGTTGATCGCCCTGCTCAAACGCTGGGATTACGCCGCCGCGCAGCGCGTCCATCATTTCATCGCCATTTCGCGGGAGATCCAGGCGCGCATCAAGAAGTACTACCATCGCGACTCGATCATCATTTACCCGCCGGTCGATACGGCCCGCTTCGTGCCAGCCGATCATTTTGAAGATTTTTATCTGGTCGTCTCACGGCTGATCCCGTACAAACGCATCGATCTGGCCGTTGAAGCCTGCACCCGCCTGGGCCTGCCGCTCAAGATCGCCGGGCGCGGGCGCGACCTGGATCGTCTGCGTCAGATCGCCGGGCCGACGGTCGAATTCCTCGGTTACGTCACAGATGAGCAGGTCGCCGATCTGATGGCGCGCTGCAAAGCCCTGCTCTTCCCCGGACTGGAGGATTTCGGCATCACCCCGGTGCAGGCGCAGGCGGCGGGCCGTCCGGTCATCGCTTTCAAGGGCGGCGGCGCGCTCGATACCGTGCTCGACGGCGTGACCGGCATCCTGTTCGAGGAACAAACGGTCGAGTCGTTGATGGAGGCCATCCAGCGCTTCGACCCGGCTGCGTTCGATCCCGCCGTGCTGCGCGCGCATGCGCAGCAGTTCGATGTGCAGGTGTTCAAGAGCCGGCTTCAGGCCTACGTCAATGCCGCCTGGAATGCGTTTTCGCACTCCGGCTGAACGACTTGCCGTTCGCCGCGCACCGCGCTATGGTATTTCCGGACTTGCGGAGAGGATATCTTCATCGTGGAACTGCTGCTCATCAAGCGCATGCTGCTGCGCCGCTGGTGGCTGATCCTGCTGCCCGCGATCGTCGTCGCAGCGCTGACCCTACCAGCGCTGCTGACCGCTTCCGGTTCGGCGGGCTTCAGCGCCGAGATCCGTTACAGTGCGATGCAGCGTTTCGATGCCGTTCCCCGGCAGGAAGGCGACTATCAGGACATCTGGCGCTCGGCGGAACTGACGATCGACGCCTTCACCGACTGGGTGCGCTCGGGCAGTTTCCGCGAGGAGACGGCGCAGCGCGCCGCCGAACTGGGCGCGCCGGTTTCCGCGGACAGCATCGGGATCGCCGCCGACAATGCAGCCAGCCTCGGCCAGATCATCATCAGTCACAGCGATGCCGCCGCGCTGGAAATCATCCAGGAGGCCGCGATCGATGTGCTGCAAACCCGCAGCGCTGCGTATTTCCCTCAGCTCGGAGGGATGCCCGCCGAAGTCGCCGTCCTGCAGCGGGGCGGCATCATCCCAATTCCAGCGCCGATCGGCGATCGCCTGGCCCCGCTGGTGCGCATCGGCCTCGGTCTGCTGGCCGGGATCGCCCTGGCCGTCGGAGCGGAATATCTGGATCGGACGATCCGCTACCGCGATGAGCTGGAACGGCTCGGCCTGACCGTCATCGCCAGCATCCCCCGCCGTTAGATGCGCCGCTGGTCGATCGTCCTGTCCCTCATCGTCGTGCTGTTGAGCGCTCGCGCCCTCAGCGGTCAGGGCGCGCCGCAGCCTTATACCTGGCGTTCAGGCGATCTGAGTCTGCTGATCCCGTCTGGCTGGTCGGTCTCCGCTGAAGCCCCCGGTTTGCAGCTTGAATCCGGGTCGATGCGTCTGATCCTGACGACTGGCCCGCGCGATTTCGCAGCCGTTGAGCCACTGGCCCCGCTGCAATCCGCGCTGACCGAGCACGGCTTCGCCCTGGTGAGCTATACCTCGGAAACGGTGTTCGGCCTGCCCGGCCTGCGCGCGGCGATCGCCTCCGGGCAGCGCGGCCTGAACGGGGCTGCTCTCGCCGGCTGGACGCCGGACGGACGCTTCATCGTGCTGCTGGGCGGCGCGGAGCCGGCAGATCGCGCGCGCTGGGATCAGGCTTTTGCCGCTGTTCTGACCAGCCTGACCTTCAGCGCCAGCACCCCCCCGGCTCCGCCGCCTTACCGGTTGATCTGGCAGACGGAAACCGATCGACTCACCGACAGCGCGGATACGACTGTGATCGGGCTGGCCGCCGCCAACGACAGCGTTTATGCGGCAGTGCAGGGACGCGGCATCGTCGCGCTCAACGCCCAGGATGGGACGTTGAGCGGCGAAAATCCATTTCCGGATCCGGCTCAGCCGATGGATATCGCCGCTGTCGATCAAATCATCTATGTGGCGGACAGCGTATGCCGCTGTCTGCTGCGTTTGCGCAGCGATGGCACCTGGCTCGATCCGGTGGGAACGTTCGGCCCCAACGCCCCGCTGCGGCTGGAGGCGCGCCCGGACGGTTCACTCGCGGCGCTCGATCGATCCAGCGAAGGCTACGCGCTTCAACTCATCGATGCATCGCGTTCCACAGCGATCAACCTGAGCTTCAATGCGGCCGCTCCGCCGCTGATCGATGTGCTGGCTGATGGTTCCCCTGTCGTGATCGAATGGCTGACTTCCCTGATGGACAGCTCGATCAGCGGCGCGCTGTTCACGCTGGCCGATGGCGCGCCGCAGCTCGTGCGCTGGCTGCCGTTCACCCCCGAACAGGTGCGCGATATCGCCGTTCTGCATGAAGGCCAGATCCTGTTCGCACTGGCTGATGGCACGCTCGTCATCGAACGGCCCGACGGGTCGATCGAGGGCCTGGTGCGCCTGCCGGTTCCAGCAAGGCGGCTGAGCGTCGATCGCGACGGCACGATCTATGCCCTGACGGAGAGCGGTCAGATCGCGGCCTATTCGAACCGGGAAGAGCCAGATCGCATCGGCAGCCCTCTACTCGTGCCGGGCGTCCCCGTGATCGGCAGCGTCAGCCAGACGATCCCGGTTCAGCAGTGGCAGTATCACGGCATCACGGGCGAGCGCGTCACCATCAACGCGATCGCACCGGGGACTAACCTCGGTCTGGACGCTGCGCTGCGCCTGTTCGCTCCCGACGGTCGCGAGCTGGCCTACAATGACGATCATCTCGGCCCGGATCTCAACGGGATCTACGATGCCCAGATCCGCGATTTTATCCTGCCCCAGACCGGAACCTATACCGTTCAGGTCGAATGGGTGCAGTTCAGCGGCAGCTATGTGTTACTGATCGCCCGCGATCACACGTTTGCCCCTCAGGTTGATACGCCGGTCACGTTGAACGGTCGCATTTTCGATGCGCAGCCGGTCGAGCGCTGGGTATTCAATGGCAGCGCCGGAACCGCCCTCACGGTGACCATGATCGCCGAAACGGGCGATCTCGACCCCACCCTGAAACTGCTCGATCCTTACGGTGTTCCATTAGCATACAACGACGACGGTCGCGACCCGGAGCTGGGAACCAATGCGCAGCTTTTCCGGGTCACGCTGCCCGTCAGCGGTCAATATGTCATTGAGGCGTCGCGTTACGCGGGCAGCGGCAGCTATGCCCTGTACGTCGTGGTGAACTCGATCGATTGATCCTGACCAGAAATTTCTGTCCCTGTCCGAAAGACTCGGCGGGTTGATGTTGTCAGTGGTGATGTTAGCAGGCTCCAGTTGTCAGGAAATTCAGCATGAAATCGAAACAGCTTTATCTGATCCTCGGCGCTGTGCTCGTGATCACGGCGATCGCAGCCGCTGCGTTGATCGCCACCCGCCCTGCCGAGACCACCGCCGCCGTGGCGGCTGCATTCGATCCGGGCAGCGGGGTGATCTCCCCAGCCGCCTACGTATCCGAATTCGCCAATGGCGGGCGTGACCACGTGCTGATCGACGTGCGCACGCCGGGGGAATTTGCAGGCGGTCACATCGCCAACGCCATCAACATCTCGGTTGAGACGCTGGCCGGTCAGCTCGCGCAGATCCCGACCGACCGACCGGTCATTGTGTACTGCCGGAGTGGAAATCGCAGTTCGCAGGCCGCCAACATCCTGCGTCGGGCCGGGTACACCCAGGTTTATGACCTGGGCGGCATCATCCGCTGGCAGGCTGAAGGCTATTCCCTGGTTCAGTGAAGCGGCTGCACGTCGCGATCGGCGTTTGCCCGGAATGGATGTGAGGATTGTCTGGCGGGGCGCAGTTTCAAATCCTGACCATCCCGGAGTATCGCTCTCGTCTGGTTGAGCCGGGCCGCGCGCATCTGCTCATCGACGTGCGCACCCCTGAAGAGTACAGCGGCGGCCATATTCCGGGTGCGATCAATCTGCCACTGGCCCGGATCGCATCCGGGGCGTTCACACTTCTGGGCGACCGCCCGATCGCGGTCGTCTGCAACAACGGTCAGCGCAGCCGTCAGGCGGCACAGTTTCTGGCGGATGCAGGTTTTGCACCGGTGATCTATCTGCAAGGGGGTACGGCCGCCTGGGTGCTTCAGGGCTGGCCGCTCGAAAGAAACAGTCAGTCACAGGAGTGAGATCGATGATCCTGCGTTACTTTTACGACCGCGCCCTCGCTCAGGCGTCCTATCTGATCGGCTGCTCTCGAACCGGAGAAGCGCTGATCATCGACCCGATGCGCACCATTCAACCCTATCTGGAGACCGCCGCCAGCGAAGGTCTGCGCATCACCCAGGTGACCGAAACCCATATCCATGCGGATTTCGTCAGCGGAGCGCGCGAACTGGCCGCCGCCACTGGAGCGCGCCTGTTCCTCAGCGCGATGGGCACGCCGGACTGGCAGTACGCCTATGCCAGCGATCCCGGGGTCACGCTGGTTCGCGATGGCGATACCTGGATGATCGGCAGCGTCCGCGTCGAGGTGCTGCATACCCCCGGCCATACCCCTGAACACATCAGCTTCATGATCACCGATACCGCCGGCGCTGATCGTCCGATGGGGATCTTCACTGGCGATTTCCTGTTCGTCGGCGATGTTGGACGGCCCGATCTGCTCGAGGAAGCGGCGGGCTATATCGGCACCAAAATCGCCGGAGCGCAGCAGCAGTTCGCCAGTGTGCAGCGGGTGAAAGCGCTGCCGGATTACCTGCAGATCTGGCCCGGTCACGGGGCGGGGAGCGCCTGCGGCAAAGCGCTGGGCGCTGTGCCCTCAACCACGCTGGGCTACGAAAAGCTGTTCAATCCCGCTTTCCAGTTCGATGACGAAGCGGCATTCGTGGACTGGTTGCTAAGCGGCCAGCCAGAGCCGCCGCGCTATTTCGCGCAGATGAAGCGCGTCAACAAGATCGGCCCGGCGCTTCTGACCGAACTGGCCGATCCCCCCGCGCTCGATCGCGCCGGTATCCTTGCGGCGCTCGCTGCGGGCGATCTGGTCATCGATCTGCGACCGGAGGCCGCTTTCGCCCGGCGGCATCTCCCCGGGACAGTGACGATCCCGGCCACCGCCAGCAACTTCAGCACGTATGTGGGCTGGTTCGTCGATTATGAGCGCCCCGTGTACCTCATCGTTTCGGATGAGACCGATCTCGCCTTCGTCATGCCGGCGCTGCGCGCCATCGGTGTCGATAACGTGGGCGGCTGGGCCGCGGAGCGCGATCTGTTCACGGATGAGGATCCAGCGCTTTCTACGGTCGCACCGACCGATATCGTCCAGCATCCGCAGGCGCTGATCGTGGATGTGCGCGGCGCAACCGAGTATGCTGAGGATCATCTGCCTGACGCGGTCAATATCCCGCTGGGGTTCATCCCGCGCCACCTGGATCAGCTCCCGCGCGATCGCACGCTTCTGGTGCACTGCGCCAGCGGTTACCGGTCGGGCATCGCGACCAGCCTGCTGCGGCGTCATGGGTTCACCAACGCGCTGAACATCGCCGGCAGTTATGCGGAGTTGAAAGCCGCATTTGAAAGCGCGAGCAGACCGGTCTAGCTCGTCCTCATGCCTGAGGGGTCACCGCCGATACATCTGACGAGTGCTGCTCGTCCTCCGCGGTGACAGGCTCGGCATTCCCTTCAGATTGATCATCAGGCGCCGCCTGCCGTTCGCGCAGGCGGCGCAGCTCGCCAGTCTGAAAATACCAGGCCATCGCCAGCACGCCGCCGCAGAACAACCCACCGACCAGAAAACCGGCGAACAGCGCCTGGTAGATCGTATTCCCCTGGGCCAATCCGACCAGCGTCATGATGACGATGCTCAGCAGCATCCCCAGAGCCGCTGTCAGCAGCGGGGGCAGCAGCCGACGGCGAATGCTCAGGTAAACAGCGACCTGCAGCACAGCAAAAAGGGCGTAAAAAAGCAAAGCCTGGGAGTTCATCCTCAATCCTCCGGGCGGTTTCAGCCCCCCGAGCGCAGCACCGCGCGCACCGGTGATGCACATGCCCCGTCCAGTTTGAGCGGCAGCGCGATCAATTCGTACAGGCCGTCGGGGACACTGTGCAAGTATAAACATTCGAGGTTGACCATACCATGTTCATACAGCGCCCGGTGACACGGCAGGTCGCGGCTGTCGAACGCATCGACCGACGGCGAATCCAGCCCGACCAGGCGCACACCCTGCGCGGCCAGATGTGCGATCAATTCCACGCTGAGGTACGGAAAGGCTGTCGGCCAGACGTCATCCGCCAGCGCGCTCACCGGGCTGTGAATGAGCAGGCGCGGTGCAGCCGTGAAATCGATGCCGGCGAAATCCTCCGGGAACAGCGGCCCCGCCGAACGGGTCGTCGTCACCACCTGGGCCGGGCCGAGGTAGGCCTCAAGCGGCATCTCCGCCGCCGTCACCCCGTCCTGCCGATAGTGAAAATAGGCGTCGGCATGCGCCCCTGTATGGGGACTCATCCGGATCGTCATCAGATTCACCGCGTCACCAGCCGCGAGAGATAACGCAGTTGTGAGGGAATAAATCGCGTCGCCCGGCCACACAGCCAGCGTCGGGCGGATCGTGCGCGTGATGTCAAATACAGCCATCGATAAGGCACATTCTGGTGGAAAACCGGATCCGTTGACTCACCTGCTACTCAGTTTAGCGGTGAACCGGGCCGCAGGTTGTGCGAATTTTGTTAGCCCGTACCTCCCTGTTGACGGCGGATCGGGTGCGGCGCATAATCTTGGCACTGTCCACACAAATGCCAATAGTATTGAGAGAAAAAGAGATGGCATCGGGAATTGATTTACAGGGAAAAGTCGCTCTGGTGACCGGGGCATCGCGCGGGATCGGCGCTGCGATCGCCGCGGCGCTGGCTGACGCCGGTGCGCGGGTCATCCTGAGCAGCCGCAAACAGGATGCGCTCGATGCCGTGGCCGCGGATATCCGGGCGTGCGGCGGCGATGCCCGCGGTATCGCCGCCCACAATGGCAGTAAAGAAGCGCTGACAGCCCTGATAGCGCAGATCGAGGCGGACTATGGCGCGCTCGACATCCTTGTCAACAACGCCGCCACCAATCCGCATTTCGGGCCGATCCTGGAAGCGGAAGACAGCATGTGGCAGAAGACGATCGAGGTCAACATCATGGGTGCGGTCTGGCTGACGCAAAGTGCCGTCCGCTTGATGCGGGCGCGCGGCGGCGGCAAGATCATCAATGTCGCCTCGGTCAACGGGCTGCGCCCGGGCCGGATGCAGGGCGTCTACAGCGCGACCAAAGCCGCCCTGATCAACATCACCCAGACGCTGGCGCTGGAGCTGGCTCCGGACAACATCCAGGTCAACGCGCTGGCTCCCGGCTTGATCGATACCCATTTCGCCAGGGCGATCACGACCAATCCGCTGATCATGGACTCGCTGCTGCCGCGCATCCCCGCCGGGCGCGTCGGCCAGCCGGAGGATCTGACCGGGATCGTCCTGTATCTGGCGTCGCCCGCTTCAGGGTATACCACCGGTCAGACCTTTGTCATCGATGGCGGGTTGACCGTTCCGATGATCTGATCCATTGAAGATCGAGCTGAGGTTCAAGCGTGGAATTTGTGATGTACACCGAGAAAACTGTGCAGCAGTGCATCAGCGCGCTGAATGAGCGCCTGAGCGGTCGCGGGGGCAAATACAACCTCAATGGTTGGACGGACAGAGAAGGCAAGTTCGCCCTCAGCCTCGAGTCATCCGTGTTCCCGCCGCCGCTGCCCCGGGTCGTGCGGCGGACGGAACTGCGTGCAGTTCTCGAAAAGCACAGCGGCCAGACCCTGATCCGCGGCATCGTCCCGGATGGCGTCACCCCGGTCGGACGCGCCTGGATCTACGCGATCATCGCCATCTTGTGGCTGTTCATGATCCTGGCCAACCAGCTCATCCTGGCGCTCATACTGATCCCGCTGGGGTTCGGGCTGTACATCCCGATGAAAGGCGATTACGTCAACAGCGAGCTGCTGCTCGCCGAAGTTCAACGCACTTTGAAGGCCAAATATACGCCTATCGTGACCGCCAACGGAGATGCGGGAACGCGGCGGTCAACACGCTCCAGCGAACGCCCGGCGGGGCGCAGCAGCACTGCGCGTCGATCGGCTGACCGTTGAACAACACGTGCATTTCACTGAATAGATAGTTCACAGCGAAGGGATTTTTCCGATGACCGACGATGTCCTGCTCGTCAGCCGTCACGACAGCGTGACTGTGATCGCGATCAACCGCCCGGAAGTTCGCAATGCCGTCGATGACGAAGTCATGATCGGCATCCGCCGTGCGCTGGCCGAATGTGAACAGGACAACACGCGCGTCGTCGTCCTGACCGGTACAGGCGGCGCTTTTTCCTCCGGGGCGGATATCAAGAAAGCGGTCGCCCAGGGGGTCGATCCGGAAAACACGTTTTACATGCTGACCGAGGTCTACGGCCCGACGCTCAAGGCCATCCGCGCCTGCCCCCTGCCCGTGATCGCAGCCGTGGATGGCTACGCCGCCGGCATCGGCTGCGACATGGCGCTGGCTTGCGACCTGCGGTTGGTCAGCGCGCGCGCACGCTTCGCCGAGCTGTTCATCCGCATCGGCCTGATCCCGGATGGCGGCGGAACGTATCTGCTGCCCCGGCTGGTGGGCACCGGGCTGGCGCTGGAGATGATGTTCACCGGGCGCGACGTCGATGCCGAAGAAGCCGTCCGCATCGGCCTGGCCAACCAGATCTATCCTGTGGACAACTTCCTGGACGAAGTCATCGCCTACGCCCAGACGATCGCCGCCAAATCCCCGATGGCGCTGCGCCTGGGCAAACGGGCCATGCTGGCCGCGCTCGACAGCAGCTATGACGAGGCGCTGGCGCGCGAAGCCGAATTCCAAAAGCAGATCCTGAGCAGTGAAGACGGCCCGGAGGGTTTTCTCGCTTTTGTGGAGAAACGCGCCCCTGTATGGAAGGGGCGCTGAGTCGAGAGGATGGTGGGCGGGCTGGCGCAGCCGTCAGCCCGCGCCCCCATCCAGTCGATAGCGCTCGCGCAGGTGATCGAGCAGGGCCTGGCTGCCCGCCGTCACCAGCGAATACACGCGCTCATATGTATTGTCGTAATACGGGTCAGGCACTTCATCGACCGTCACCAGGCCGGACTCGCGCGCAAAGCTGAGGAACAGCCGCACGTCCGCTTTCGGCGTGGGTACCAGCCGCTGGATGAACGCCAGGTTCTGTCGATCCATCGCCAGCACGTAATCGAATTCATCGAGGTCACGCGCTGTCAGCGGGCGCGAGCGGCCATCATAAGGGATGCCGTGCTGCCGCAGCAGGCGCAGCGTCCCCGCCGAGGCGGGTTCGCCCTCGTGGCCATCCCAGGTTCCCGCTGAGTCCACGCGGATGAGCCGGCTCAGGCCGGCCTGGTTCACCTTATGCTGAAATACGCCCTCCGCCATCGGCGACCGGCAGATATTGCCCATACAGACGAAGAGGATGCCGATCATGCGGCGTTAACTCACTTCAGGGCGTTCCGTCTCATTCGGTTCGGCCGATGAGCCGCTTTCCTGCCCAGGAAGCGTATCGGCATCGGTCTGTGGCTCCTGTGCTTCCTCCGCGGCCTGCGCTTCAGCGGCCTGCACTTCAGCGGCCTGATCGATCGCCGCAGCGGCTGGCGCGGCGTCTTGCACGCCAGCCTCAGGTTGACCGGATGGCTCATCCGCCGCAGGCCGATCCGGGCCGGTGACCGTCTTGACCTCAGCAGGCGGTTCCTGGGTGATCATCGTGATCTTGCCATCGATGAACGCCCCTTCCTCGGTCGTCAGCGCCTGAGCGCGAATATCCCCCCAGATACGCCCAGTGCGTAAGAGCTGCACCTTTTTCCCGCTCACGTTGCCGCGCACCGCACCGGCGATCGAGACGTTTTTCGCATGGATATCCGCATTGATCTGCGCCGTCTCCCCGACCAGCACATTGCCGGTGATTTCCAGCGTCCCGGTGAACTGACCGTCCAGACGCACATTGGCGCTGCTCTTGAGCGTGCCTTCCATGACGCTGTTCGCCCCGAGAACGGTCTCAAAACCGACCGGCTGCGGCGTTGAAACCACGCTGGGACGGGGCTGCGGCGTCGTTGTGCTGATCTGCGGCGCGGGTTCAACCTGACGTCTGCTGCCGAAAAACGACATCCCTGTGTCCCTCCGTAAATCCGCTCGCTCGGCATTGAAATCGAGCGAGCGTCGCTGTACTGCCAGACTGTTCATTCAGTGTAACACGCAAATCGCGCTCGCGTTACCTGAATTACGGCGCAGTCGCCGTACTGATCCCGGCGTTCAGAACAGCCCGACGATCTCGCCGTTCTCATCGATATCGATGTTCTCCGCCGCCGGGTGCGCCGCCAGACCGGGCATGGTCATCATCTCGCCGCAGATCGGATAGATGAAACCCGCGCCAACGCTGGCGCGCACCTCGCGCACCGGGAACGTATAGCCAGAGGGCGCGCCGCGCAGCGCCGGATCATGGCTGATGCTCAGATGGGTCTTGGCCATGCAGATCGGCAGGTGGCCGAAGCCGTTGCTCTCGTAACGCGCGATCTGCTTCTCCGCCAGCGGCTCGTAGCTGACGTCGGCGGCGCCGTAGATCTCGCGCGCGATGATGGCGATCTTGTCTTTGATCGGCAGATCGAGCGGGTACAGCGGCTTGAACTCGTTCGGGCGTTCGCAGGCCGTGACCAGCATCTCCGCCAGTTCGACCGCGCCAGCGCCACCCTGCGCAAAATGACGCGCTTCGGCTGCGCCAAGCGCGCCGTTCTCCTCTGCGATCCGCCGGATCGCCGCGATCTCTTCCGGATGATCGCCATCAAAGACGTTGATAGCGACGACCGGCGTCACACCGTGCTTGCGGACATTTTCGATCTGCTTGATCAGGTTGGCGGCCCCGGCTTCGACATCGGCGACGTTGCGCTCCAGCAGTTCCGGTGGCAGCTTCTTGCCCGCCACGATCCGATACCGTCCGCTGTGCGCTTTCAGCGCCCGCACAGTCGCCACCAGCACCGCGGCATTCGGTTTCAGGCCGCTGTAGCGCGACTTGATATTGAAGAATTTCTCCGCGCCGATATCCGCGCCGAACCCCGCCTCCGTGAGCAGATAATCGCCCAGTTTGATGCCGAACAGATCGGCCAGGATGCTGCTGTTGCCATGGGCGATATTGGCGAACGGCCCGGCATGCACCAGCGCGGGCGTATTTTCCAGCGTTTGCAGCAGATTGGGCCGGATCGCATCGCGCATCAGCACCGTCATAGCTCCGGCGGCCTTGAGCTGCTCCGCCGTCACCGGTTCGCCATCTTCATTCAGCCCGATGACGATCCGCCCCAGACGTTGGCGCAGATCTTTCAGCGAGGTCGTCAGCGCCAGGATCGCCATCACCTCACTGGCGACCGAGATATCGAAACCGGTTTCGCGGAGCACCCCGCCCTTTTCCCGCCCGCCCAGGCCGACGATGATATGGCGCAGCGCCCGGTCATTGACATCGAGCACGCGCTTCCACGTGATCGTATCGGGGTCGATGCGCAGCGCATTGCCGCGCATCAGATGATTGTCGATCATCGCGGCCAGCAGGTTGTTCGCCGCGGTGACCGCATGGATATCCCCGGTCAGATGCAGGTTGAAGGTCTCCATCGGGACGACCTGAGCGTAACCGCCGCCGGCTGCCCCCCCTTTGATGCCGAACGTCGGCCCCTGCGAAGGCTGGCGCATGGCGATCACCCCGCGTTTGCCCAGGTGCTTGAACGCCTGTCCCAGCCCTACCAGGGTCGTGGTCTTGCCCTCTCCCAGCGGGGTCGGGGTGATCGCTGTGACGACGATATACTTTCCGTCCGGTCGATCGCGCAGTTTGTCCAGCGCTTCCAGCCGCAGCTTGGCGATGTACGGGCTGCCATACAGATCGTAATCGTCCTCGCTCAGGCCCAGTTCAGCGGTCAATTCACGCATGGGCTTCATCACAGCGCGGCGCGCAATTTCAAGACTGGTCAGCTTTTCGGCGATCATCATGCTCTCTCCTGAAACGAGATCCTGTTCGCAAAACAGCTCTATCTGACGGTTGACCTCTGGTGCAAACTGCACTGACCGGGCCTATTGAGTTTGCTAAAGGTCTGTACTACACTGTAATCGGGCTGCACTGCTTGACCTAGTGAATAAAGACAGTACTCCGCCGTAAATTCCATCACCACAACAAGAACATAGACTACGATTGGCCCGCATCGTTGAAGGATGCGGTCTGTTCGTGGGATGAAGCGATCTATAAAACGTTTCACATGCGCGTTGTTGATCCATGCCCGGCGGTACAACCCGCTGGCGCAGTTGAACAAGGTTGATGAGCCGATCATGTCTCTTCTGAAGTCGCTTGGAATTCCCAGCAGCACGAATACGCTGCACCGGGGCGAACCGATCTATCGTTCCAACTACCTGCACCTGGTCTGGGATATCCTGTTCTTCGGCATCGGCATGGCGGCGACCTCGCGGTTTGTTTCGGTATTCGCCATCCGCCTGGGAGCTGACGCCGCCGATCTGAACCTGATCGCCTCTCTGCCAGCGCTGGTGCTGCTGATCTCCTCGGGCTTCGGGCACTGGTGGCTGCGGCGCTTCGCCAGCGCCAGACAGGCGCTCGTGCTGCCGGGCTTCTTCTTCCGTTTCGTGTTCATCGTCCCGGCGTTCGCGCCGCTGTTCGCCCCGGAACTGCGCGTGCTCTGGTTGATCATCGGCATGGCGCTGGTCGCTCTGCCTCAGGGGCTGGCGGCGATCGCGTTCGTCGTGATGATGCGCGAGGCAGTCCCCGCTCCCTGGATGACCCCGCTGCTCAGCCTGCGATCGCTGGCCCTCAATCTGGGGCTGGCCGGCGCGGCGCTGGCCTTCGGGGCCTGGCTGGAGTGGGCGCCATTCCCGCTGAACTATCAACTGATGTTCGTCATCGCTTTCCTCTTCGGCCTGCTGAGCTGGCGCGAGACACTGTTGATCCGTCTGCCAGACGCGCAGCCGGCACCGGCCACCGCGCCGCAAAAGCGGCCGACTGGCGCGGGCAGCCCCTGGCGCATCCGGGCTTTTTACCCGGTGGTGATCGCAATCCTGACGACGCACATCACTTACTCGGCCATCAACGCGCTGATCCCGATGCATCTGGTCGAAAATCTCGATGCCAGTGAGGGGTTCATCGCGATCTTCGGCCTGGTGGAACTGCTGGCAGCGGCGGGCATCTCATTGATCACCGCTCCGATCAGCGACCGGATCGGCGTGCGCGCCATGATCGCGCTGAGCATGGTGATCCTAGCGGCCTCCAGTGCCATCATCGCCTTCAGCCCGACGCTGTGGCCGACATTGATCGGCGCGGCGCTCTCCGGGGCTGGCTGGACGATGGCCGCGGTCGTCGGGGTGTTCGCTTATTTCAACGAGCGCACGACGCCGCAGGAGATGGAGCGGCTGTCCGGGCCATATCATCAGGTGATCGGGATCGCCCTCTTCATCGGCCCGCTGATCGGCTCAGCGCTCATCGGGGCCGGCCTGTCGCTGGTAGCTGTGCTGGTGATCGGTTCGCTCATGCGTCTGTTCAGCGCGCCGCTGATCGACACCCGCTGGCTGCATCGCTCCGCCGCTAGCGCGCTGCCACAACCGGCCCCAGTCCAACCTGATCGGATGGGGCTTGTCCCGGAACCCGCACCGGGAGGCGATTGATCCCGAGATCATCGGCGAAAGCCGCCAGACTGATCCAGTATGCTTCCGAGTCCGCTCCGCGGGGCAGCGGAAGCATGACGCGGTCGCCGATCACAGCGCCGGGCGTCCAGCAGGTCGTCGGAAAGCGCGTGCCGTCTGGCTGCCAGACCACCGCAGGGCCAACGACCTGGCCCGCTGAGTCGACGAGCAGCGCGGAGATCCAGTACGGCGTGAACATCGGCGCATCGGCCCGCCAGTTCAGGTTGAGCAGGATGCCCTCTGGCTGGGCGGAAGCCTCCCAGCCGACCAA
Source organism: Anaerolineae bacterium (assembly GCA_034432395.1). Taxonomy (GTDB): domain Bacteria; phylum Chloroflexota; class Anaerolineae; order Aggregatilineales; family Phototrophicaceae; genus Flexifilum. Next base: position 22,136 of record DAOUBU010000103.1, on the reverse strand, counting down.
TGTGAAGCCGCTGGCAAACTGCGCCTCGATCGGACGCACCTCCGCATGCGGGGCGGGCGCATCGGGAGGTGGCATCAGCTCCACCACCACCGCCTCGATCGCCGCGACCAACGCGATCAACCAGGCCGCCTGAGCGGCCCAGGCGAACACCAGTTCAATGCGGCGGGAACGCACCTGCGCCAGCGTTCCCGCCGCTGCAAGCACGACGAACGGGGCGAACAGCGTCCATACTCGGCCCGTCTCTCCGCGGGCAAAATTGCTGACCAGCAGGATCAGCAGCGTCAGGAGCAGCGTCACGGACAGCCGCCCTGCTGCACTGCGCCAGCCTTGACGGGCTGACAGCAGCCACAGACCGATCAGCGGCGGGCCTGTCCACAGCATCCAGTCCCAGGCGTGCAGTGCGATCCAGGGCAGATAGTCCCGCTCTAACTCCAGATGCATGCTCATCGATGCGCTGAGCAGTTCCCACGGCCAGGATCCGGTCAGCACCCCGTAGCCGATCCACGGCAGCGCCACCCCACCCGCGAACACGAGACCGGCGCGCACGATCTGCCCGAAAGGACGTCGTCTCGGTCGATCGTCACCATACCACACCGCAAGCGCATACAGGCCGAACAGCAGCCCCAGGGGGACGAAGGCGAAATTGATGAACACGGACACCCCGGTGATGACCCCGCCAGCGGCGATCGACAGCAAACGCCGACCTCCCGGTTCGCGCAGCCCTCGATCGAGCAGCCACAGCGCCGTCAGACTGAACAACGGGTAAACGGTATTCCACGTCGGCGTGAACACGAGCAGCGCGGGAATCAGCGGATAGAGCAGCAGCGCCGTGCGGACAGCCGGCCCCTGATCGGGGTAGAACCGCCGGGCGAGCGCGGCCAGCGGGATGACGCTCAATCCGGCCCAGACCGGCATCAGGACGCCGATCCAGGCCGCCGCCCATTCTGCCGGGGTATACATCAGCATCGCATAATTGTGACACTGGGCCGCCTTGATCGGCGTACCGAGCATCTCAGCGGCCCCCGGAAGCCGCGCCAGCAGATCCGCAGTGGCAGCATAAAGCATGGGCAGCGCCGGCGGGGCGAGGTTGACATGGGCGATGCGCCCCTCGAAGCTGTGCATGACCTCGGCCCATTCCAGCCAGCCCTGCTCATCCCATGCAACTGCGGCGGCGGCCGCGTGCGCACCCGTGGTCAGCGGGGAGAGGGTGCGCAGGATGAGCATCTGTCCGGGATCGTCATGACGCGCCGCCAGCGCCGCCAGTGTGAGCATGGGCACGCTGATGATCGCCCAGGCGATCTGCCAGCGCAGACGGAACCGCCAGAGCAGTATCGCGACTCCGCCGGTCAGACCGATCGCGATCCCGAGCGGGATGAGGCGGATGAACGGGACGGGATGATACGGCCACTGCCAGCCGAACCCACCGCGCAGAAATGGGAAGACATCGCCGGCAAATAAGAACGCCGCCACAATCAGCAGCAGAGATGCAATGATGAAATTTCGTCTCATGGGCTGGGCGGGATATCGCCTTCCACTTCCTGAACCTCGACCGGTTCAACCGGCGCTGTAAGTGACGCCGCCTGTGTCGGGGAGGGCGCTGCTGTGGGCGCGGCCAGACCGGGCAGCGTCGCCCGCGAGTCAAGCACCGGGGTAGGCGTGACCGAGGGCGGCGCGATCGGCGCATCCGGCAGCGGCGTCACGGAAGGCAGCGGGGTCGGTGTGCGGCTCGGCGTGGGTGTGCGCGTGGGCGTGGCCGTCGGATTGACGGCTTCGATCACGCTTTCATGCATATAGGCGGTTTCGCGACGGCGCGTCGTCCTGTCCGCATCGATCACATACCACTCCGGGTTCTGCTCCGCCCGCCCCAGCACACACACCAGCGTGCCGCCGTTGAAACTGGTGGTGATGGGCGCGTTGAATGACGGCTGCTCGCGCACAATGGCATTCGAGGCCGTCACCCGAAAGTCGATACATTCCGGTATCGGCGTGCCCGTCGGCAGCGGGGTGAAACCGCTGGTCGCCATGCGCGTCACCCGGACGGCGGTCGCCGTGCTGATCATCTGCGCTCTGGCGGTCGCCTCAGAGACGCCCAGGCCGCCGGTGCGCATAAAATCCTGCACCCCTCGCACCAGGTAAAATCCACCGAATACCAGCGCGACCGCCACCAGAAAAACGACCCAGGGCGGCAGCCCTCCCGTTCCACGGGGCGATCCCGTGCGCAAACCGCGATTGAGCGACATCGTCAGCACGCCAAACTGATCACTGCCAGCGTCTGCATGGATACTAATGCCCTGCTGCCTGACGTCAACCGTGCGGCGTCTAAGCGCCCACCAGCTCGCGCACCCGCCTGATCACGACGGGCATATTCCCCATCTTGCTGATGAAATCATCGGCCCCGGCCTCTCTGGCTTTCTGCCGTTCCTCAGCTTTCTCGTAGGCGGTCAGCATCACCACCGGGATAGCAGCCGTTGCCGGGTTCCCCTTGATCGCGGCACACACCTCGTAACCGCTTTCAGTGCCCAGCCGCACATCGCAGAGGACGACCGCTGGCCGCTGCTGGATCGCCACCTCGATCCCGCGATCGGCACTACTGGCGGTGATCACATCAAACCCTTCCCGCTCGAGAAACGTCTGCGTGAGTTCCAGATTCATCCAGTCATCGTCGATGATCAGGATCGTCGGCATGACACACCTTCCACACAACGCCGCAGCTTCAGTCGGGCCAGAACACCGCTATTGTACCAGACTGAAATAGCGACGCCGCACGCCCTGCATGTCCGGCGGTCGCAGCGGGACGATCAATTTGCTACACTTGATGTCAGATCGCCGCCCTGATCGATCGGGCACGGTTTCGCGCGCTCAACGGGGGAAAGACCATGCTCAATTCCGCGATCGTTGAAGTCATCATCGGGCTGATCTTCGTTTTCAGCCTGGCCAGCGTGATCGTCACCCAGATCAACGGGGTCATCACCAGCATCTTCAATACGCGCGCCCGCCATCTGAAAGCGGGGATCGAGGATATGCTGACGGATCCGGTCGTGCGCACCAAATTTCTGGCGCATCCCCTCATTCGCATGATCAGCCCGGAGATCACCCCGGATCAACGGTTGAGCGCCCAGGCCGCCGAAAGTGCTGCCAGCAGCGAACCGCAGCGCGTCACCAGCATCCCGCCGGCGTTATTTTCCCAGGCCCTGATCGACGTCATTTCCGCCACAGCATCGATCGACCTGTATGCTGGCCTGCAGGAGGTGATCGAGCGCGATCTGGACGGCGGCGAAAAAGCGCAGATGCGCGAACTGCTGCGCCGTCTTCAGGCTGGTGGCATCGGTATTCAGGAATTCCGCAATGCCATCAACGACATCGACAATGCGCGCAAACGTCTCAATCTGGTGCAGGCGCTGGGCCGCGTGGAGGCGATGCGCAACGACTTGCAGTCCAATAACGAAAGCAGCAAGCTGATCCCGCTGATGGAGGGGCTGCGCTACATCGAAAATCAGTTTTTCCGCAAAGGGATGGAAACGCTGCTCGCCCCGGCGCGCACCCTGCCGGAAGCCAGCGCCAAGATCGAATTCTGGTTCAGCGCGCGCATGGAGCAGCTCTCGCAGCAGTACCGGCGCAAAATGGCCCAGCTCTCGCTGGCGGTCGGCCTTGTGCTGACCATGATCTTCAATATCGATGCGCTCTACATCGCCCGCACCCTGTGGGACGATCCGGCGCTGCGCGCTGCCGTGGCGCTCGCGGCCCAGGATGCGGTCTCCAGCGGCCAGCTTCAGACCCAGATTCAGGAAGCCCAGGCGGTCGTCCAATCGACGCCGACACCGACGCCGGAACCCGTAGAGGTCATGCCCGCGCCAGAAGAGGTGAATGATGCCGCTGGCGCGGCCACAATCGCGACCCCCGTCCCCACCCTCGCCTTCAGCGCCAACGCACAGGTCACGCCGCGCGTGGAAGTGCAGCCGACGGTCACGATCCCCGATCTGATCGAAGAGGTGAGCACAGTTTCCGATACGGTTTTCACGCTGCTCAATCTGCGCCTGCCGATGGGCTGGGATTACCAGCCGATCGCCGCTGGCTGCCCGTCTCCTGCCACGCTGATCCCGGATCCGTGTGCCGAGTCGCGCAACCTGTGGAATTACCTGCCCGGCAACAACCCGAACTGGGTGACCAACGTCCTGGTCAAAATATTGGGCTGGTTCGTCACGGTGATCGCGATCTCTCAGGGGGCGCCGTTCTGGTTCGATCTGCTCAACCGGATCGCGACGGGCCGCCGCAGCGATACCTGACAGCGGGCAGCGTCACCGTGAAGCCTGAGCATCACGAATGACGGCGCTGCCCATCGCGCTGCCGGCTTCCAGCAGCGCCCGGACTGCGGCGCTGGAACGCGCCTCAGCGTAGATGCGCAGCACTGGTTCCGTCCCGCTGGGCCGGATGAGCAGCCAGCTATCATCGTTGAGATAATATTTCACGCCGTCCAGTGTATCGACGCGCGCGACCGTCTCACCGGCCAGCGATGCGGGCGCCTGCTGGACGAGATCGGCCAGGATCTCGCGTTTGGGGCGCTGACGTGCCAGCCGCGCATCGATCCGTCCGTAATGAGCCGGGCCATACTTCTGCTGGAGATCGGCGATGATTTCGTGCAGTGGAACGCCGGCATGCGCCATGATCTCCAGCAGCAGCAAGCCCATCAGAACGCCATCTCCCTCCGGGATGTGCCCGCGCATGCTGATGCCGCCGCTCTCTTCCCCGCCGATCAGGACATCCTCACGCATCATCAGATCGCCGATATGGTTGAAACCGACCGGCGTTTCGTGCACGGTCAGCCCGTGCGCATGGGCGATCGCATCGATCATGAAGGTGGTCGATACCGTCTTGACGACGAGGCCGCGCTGCCCCTTGACTTCAACCAGGTAGCGCAGCGCCAGCGCCATGATCGTATGCGGATCGACGAACGTACCGCGCGCGTCGATCGCGCCGATGCGGTCGGCATCGCCGTCGGTCGCCAGGCCGACATCGGCCTGTTCACGCTGAACAGCGGCCACCAGTTCATTCAGATGCTTCAGGATGGGTTCCGGGTGGATCCCGCCGAAGCCAGGGTTCAACTGGCCGCGGATCTCCGTGACATGGGCGCGCGTGCGCGCCAGGATGCTCGTGAACGCGCCGCGCCCCGCCCCCCACATCGCATCGGCGACGATGCGCAGTTCTCCCGCGCTGATCCGATCGAGATCGACCAGCGTGCTCAGGTGCTGATAGTAAGGCCACGACGGATCGAACCGCCGGATCAGGTTGGCATCCAGCGCCTGCTGGTAATCCATCACCTGCGGCGCACGGCCCGATTTTTCTAAGGCCTCCAGGCGCGCTTCAACGCCGGCGCATTCTTCCGCCGTTGCGCTGCCACCATACGCGGCCTTGAGCTTGAAACCGTTGTATCGCGGTGGATTGTGACTGGCGGTGATGACGACGCCAGCATCCGCCCCCAGATTGCGCACATTGTACGAGATCGCCGGGGTCGGGGCGTCCGTCCGCGTCAGCCAGGTGATGATCCCGTTGGCGGCCATGACCTGCGCCACCTCCATCGCGAAGCGATCGGACAGAAAGCGCGTATCATACCCGACGACGATCTGCGGCTGTGCGACGGCGCTGCGCTCGCGGATCATATCGGCGACAGCCTGCGCCACCAGCCGGACGTTGGCAAACGTAAAGGTATCGGCAATCACGGCGCGCCAGCCGTCTGTGCCAAAATGGATTGCGCCCATCGGTTGTGTGTCCTCCAGGTTTTACCTGACTGCCATCGACGGCTCAGCGTCTTTTGACTACAGCCGGGGTCAGGTGAGCTGTGCGTCGTTTCTACGGTTTCAGGCGGGTGGCGCGCATCAGCTCCTCAACGCGCTCAGCCGTCATATCGATTTCGTTCAAAATGCTGTAAGGCAGGTTATGTTTGAGCACATACTGGGGCAGCGTTTTGATCGTGTCCTCGATCACGCTCGGCTCAAGCTGATCCAGCCGGATGCCGGCGGAGAGCAGGGTATCGCGGATCGGGTTGACGTCCTGGTGATGCATCGCAGCCGCCACCAGGATGCCCGGCGCGACGATATCCGCATAAGCGAACGGGCGCGTCGGTTTGACTTTGGCCTCCACGGCATAGGCGAAAAACTGCTCACTCCCCTCCTGCGGGCGGTTGTGGCCCATCTGATTGGTGAGCTGCACCGACAGACACAGCAGATCGAGCAGGTTGCGCAGGCTCTCAACCTGGCCGCGCCCGACCCCGGGCGCGATCTTGAACGCCTGCTGAGCGATCCCGGCCATGATCCCGGCGGCCCACGGTGTGAAGCGCGTCTGCGGCGTGGTCTTGTTGCGCTCAGCGGCCAGACGCCAGTCCAGCAGCGCGGTCACGATCGTCAGCAGCTCGGTGATGGCCGCACCGCGCACGTGCGCGGGCGCGGCGCGGATCACGTCCCAGTCGATGATCAGCTTGGATGCCGGGCCGGTCTGCACGTAGTGAACAGTGCCGCCCTGCCGTGCGGCCACCAGGGTCGTCAGCGGGCCGTCGTTGCTGAGCGCCGTGGGAATTAAAATCGTCGGCAGACCGGTCGCATAGCCGAGGTATTTGGCGACATCACATGCCAGGCCGCCGCCCACCCCGTAGACCACTTCCACTTCACGGGGCATATGCTGCGCCATGTCTTCGAGATATTCAACATCAACCCGGTATGGCTCCGCCTGCACGATCGCATTCAAATCGATAAGCGCGCTGACAGCCCCCCAGGAACGCTCTCCGGTGACAACTGCTGCGGGACGTGTGTCGTGCACGCTCGTCAAAGAAGTGATCTCGATCTGGGGAAGGGGTTGGATCGTCGTCATAACGGCTCAGGCTCCAACAGGCAGAAACAGCCGGGCAGGTTCATGCATCGCACTCACGTCTGTAATGATAGTCGGGATTCCATTGAATTACCAATTGCGGATCGCGTGATCCATGAACAAACCTCAGATGCAAAATGGGTCTGATCTTGTACGTTCACGCCGAATACGCCACAATATGGGCAGATGCATCCTGACTGCATTCCTTCCTGTTTTTCACACCATACTGGCTCTCATGCTTCGCGTGGATGATCTGGCACGGGATTTCGATATGACCTCTCTGCCCACCAATGAAACGCTGACGGATTTCAGCGCCGCTGTTCCCTGGCATGAGATTGAAAGGCAGAAGCGTCAGTTCAATCGATCGCTGGAAGCCATTCAGGCCGATCCTCCGCCGACGCTGCCGATCGACGACCTGGCCGCCGCGGTTGGCGTACCGATCTCACTGTACACGCAGGATACGGAGGGCGGGAACGTCATCCTCGCTCACTACGGCGATCACCAGTACGTGTTGGGGAGCGTGGTCAGCAAGCGTTACCGGGGCGGGCACTCGTTTATCGAGAGCATCACCCCATATAACCTGAATCCGAGCGTCAACCATACCAACATCCACGAAACGGAAGATCCGGTGACGCGCATGCGCGTGCTGGGCGCTGAGATCGAACTGGGTCTGCTGCATCGCGATGGCCACGCGCCCACCGAAGCGGAAGTCCAGGCGTTCATGGATGCCTACTATCGGCACGCCCTGCGCATCGGCATTTACCCGCGTCTGGATCGCGAAGCCTGCCAGTATCAGGTTGAGGCGCACATCGCCCCCAGCATCGGCTATCACAAGACGCGCGCCGCGCTCAACGGCATCATGCAGTGCCTCACCGCTGCCAGCGTCGATACCGGGATGATCACGGCGATCTTCTCGACCTATCCGACCGAGTCGGATTTCCGCATGACCGACCATCCCAAAGTGCGTACAGCGGTCGATCTGATGCTGGAAGTGAACGGGCTGCTGCCGGAATACGCCGAGCGGCTGGCTCAGATGCAGGCGCGCTATCACATCAACCCGGAAAATCAGCACTACGTCAACATGTTCCGCATCCAGGGCTGCCATATCCATATCGATCTGGCTGGCCGCTCTGAAGCGCTGGGCCTGCTGACTTTTCACACCATCCTCAAAAGCGCGACGGCGATCGCCAATGCCGCTGTCCTCAAAGGATCGCCTTTCGTCAACGGCACGTGCGATCCGGACTATCTCGACGTCCGGGAGTATGTGCGCCGTTCGACGATCACCGGGCGCTTTCTTGACCTGCCGACCAGCCCGCACCTCACCTCTGACGGATTGGCCCGGTATGCCTCTTTGCTTCAGTTAGAGCGGGCGAACGCCGCCGGGCGGGCGATGTTGTACGATGATACGTCAGGGGTGGCGGTATCGGTCATGCACAACCCGGTTGGCCGCATCCGCCCCGATCTGCACACCGCAAAGCGGGTCTGCACGGTGGAAAGCACCGGTATGCCGACTTCCGTTTCGGCTTCACGCATGGCGGCTGTGCTCACCGATTTTGAGTTCAGCCATGCCCTGATCGAGTCTTATTTCCGCAAGCACGGCTGCGATCTGGGGCCGATGCACGAAGATAAAACGCTGTGGGCGATCTTAGGCCCGCTCGATCAGGCAACGTTCATGGCCATGCACGAGCTTTCTGACCGCGAGGGTTCCGATATCGTCATCACCACCGCCGCCGGTACACAGATGCGGCTGGCCGAGTTTTACGAGATGAAACGCCGCTACATGCACCGGGCGATGGCCGATATCGATGAGGTCACCCCGCGCGATATCGACGAGGTTTACACCAGTCTCTCGCGGATGCTTGAACCGCCCAGCGGGGTTGAGGCCCGGACGATCGAACAGTTCATCAACGATCCCAAGCTGCGCAGCACGGGCAACTGGGGCCGTATCCTGCGCGATGCGTTTATAGAGGCGGGCGGAACACCGGGCGCTCACTGCCCCGATCAGGTGCTGACGGTCGTCCAGCGGGTGCATGATGCTTTGCAGAAGCGCTATCTTGAGAACGGGTAAACATGCGGCTGCTTCTGGCGCTGACGTGGGTTCAGCGCGGCTCGAGCGCTCGGTGCAGATGAGGAACCGGTCTCAATCATGAGTCAGCATTCGCTCAGCGTGGTCATCCCGGTTTATAAAGGCGCGGAGAGTCTGCCCGAGCTGATCGACGAGCTGGCGCGCGTCCTGCCAGCGCTGACCGATCGCTACGAGGTCATCCTGGTCGATGATGGCAGCCCCGATCGCAGTTGGCAGGTCATCGAGGAGCTGGCGGCCCGTCATCCCTGGGTACGTGGGATCACCCTGATGCGCAATTACGGCCAGCACAATGCGCTGCTGTGCGGCATTCGTTCCGCCCGGCACGATGTGATCATCACGATGGATGACGATCTGCAGCATCCCCCGGATCAGATCCCGACGCTGCTGGCCGCGCTGACCGATCAGGTTGACGTCGTCTACGGCGCGCCAGAGCACGAACGTCACGGGCTGCTGCGCGATCTCGCGTCGCAGATCACCAAACTGGTGCTGCAGAGCAGCATGGGCGTGCAGATCGCCCGTGAGGTCAGCGCGTTCCGCGCTTTTCGTACCATTCTGCGCGATGCTTTTGCGACGTACACCAACCCTTACGTCTCGATCGACGTCCTGCTGACCTGGGGAACCCGGCGCTTCGCGGCTGTCCGCGTGCCGCATGCGCAGCGCAAGTACGGCCAGTCGAATTACACGCTGCGCAAACTGATCACCCATGCGCTCAACATGATCACCGGCTTCAGCACGCTGCCGCTGCAAATCGCCAGCCTGCTCGGCTTCGCGCTGGCGCTTTTCGGCGTCTTCGTCCTCATTTATGTGGTCGGGCGCGCCCTGATTCTGGGCGTCGTTGTCCCCGGTTTCGCTTTCCTGGCCTCCGTGATCGCCATTTTCAGCGGGGCGCAGTTGTTTGCGCTGGGCATCATCGGCGAATACCTGGCGCGCATCCACTCCCGCGCGATGGAACGCCCGGTGTACACGATACGCGCATCCACGGAGTCGGCTGCCGAATGACCGCCCCCTGCGCGCTGCTGGAATGGGACAGTGCGTTTTTCCACAAGCGCATTGCGCGCGTCACCCGGCCAGCGCTGACGCTTTCCGAAACGGATGCAGTGCTGCACTGGTGCGCCGACAACCAGATCGACTGCCTGTACTGGCTGGTCAATGCCGATGACCTGGACAGCATCCGCGCGGCTGAGGCGCATCATTTTCAGTTGATGGATATCCGCGTCACCCTGCGCTTGACGATCCCGGACGCGCCCGGCAGCACCGATCCGGGCATCCGCCCGGCGTCCGCCGCTGATCTGCCGGCCCTGAAAGCGATCGCGCGCACCGCTCACACCGACTCGCGTTTTTTCGCCGATCCGCACTTCCCACGCGAGCGCAGTGAAGAGCTGTATGCTGTCTGGTTAGAGCGCGATTTCCGCGAGGGGAGCCTGTGGGTCGCCGACAGTGAGGATGCGCCGCAGGGGTATATCACCTGCCAGATACGCAGCGACGGGGCCGGCCAGATCGGCTTGCTGGGGGTGGGGGCGCATGCCCGTGGACGGGGGATCGGGGCCAGACTGGTCAGGCAGGCGGTGCGCTGGTTCAAGAGTCAGGGGGCCAGCACTGCGCTGGTCGTCACCCAGGGGCGCAATGCGCGGGCGCAGCGCCTGTATCAGCAGGCCGGTTTCGTCACCGATCAGATGCAGATCTGGTTTCATCGTTGGTTCGCCATCTCGGAGTCAGCCGATACCCCATGATCGCGACACGCTCGACAGGCATCACGGGGCCAGGCTCTTTCAAACTCCCCTGTGGTTTCGGGGTTTAGCTGGGTAAGGATCGATCTCATGCGCGTTGCTGTGTTATGCGCCACCCGACGGGGTTACCGAATTCTGGAACGGCTGATCGCTCTGCTGCCTGAGGCCGAGCTGGTCGTTTTCAGCTTTCGCGAGGAACCGCATGAACCCCCTTTCATGAACGAAATCCGCGCGCTGACCGAAGCTGCCGGAGGACAGTTTTATGAAGCGCGCAATGTGGGAGCGGCGCGCTGGCGCGAGTTCTGGGAGACGACGCCGATCGATCTCATGCTGGTCGTCGGCTGGCGCTACCTGATCCCACCGGATATTTACGAACATATCCGGCTGGGGTGCTATGTCTTCCACGACTCGCTGCTGCCGCAGTATCGCGGCTTCGCACCCACGGTATGGGCTATTCTGAACGGTGAACAGCAGACCGGTATCACCCTGTTCGCCATCGGCCCGGGCGTGGACGACGGGGACATCATCGATCAGCGAAGCATTCCGATCGGGCCGGATGACGCGGTCGCCGATGTCATGGAGCGCGTCACGCTGGCGGCGCTGGAGATCCTGGAGACCAAACTGCCAGCGCTGATCAACGGGACTGCGCCGCGCATCCGGCAGGAACATGAACGCGCCACCTACACCTGCAAGCGTCTTCCCGAAGATAACGAGATCGACTGGTCTGCCGACACCGGGTCGATCTACAACCTGATCCGCGCCGTCACCCGCCCGTACCCCGGCGCGTTCACCCGGTTCGATGGCCGCAAGCTGATCGTCTGGGGCGCGCGCCGGCTTGAGGTCACGCCGCGCTACGTCGGGCGCATCCCGGGACGGGTCGTGGAGATCCGGCGTGGAGAGGGCGTCGTCGTCCTCACCGGAGACGGCGCTCTGCTGCTGACCACGATCCAGGTCGAAGGCGATTCTCCGGCCCGGGCGGACGAAATCATCGACAGTCTGGCGACCACATTGGGGCGGTGATCTGATGAGTCAGACAGCAGCGAAACCCGAGATCCGGATCCCTTTCAACAAACCCACGCTGGTGGGGAATGAGCTGAGTTACATCGCCGACTCGGTTGGCAGCGGTCACATCTCCGGGGACGGACGCTACACCAAGCGCTGTCATGCGCTGCTGGAGCGCGAGCTGGGCGTCGCCAAAGCGCTGCTCACCCCCTCGTGCACCCATGCGCTGGAAATGTCCGCGCTGCTGCTCGACCTGCGGCCCGGCGATGAAGTGATCATCCCGTCATTCACCTTCGTCTCAACCGTCAACGCCTTCGTGCTGCGTGGGGCGACCCCGGTCTTCAGCGACATCCGCCCCGATACGCTGAACCTGGATGAACGGCTGCTGCCCGATCTGATCACGGAACGCACGCGCGCCATCGTACCGGTACACTACGCCGGTGTCGCCTGCGAGATGAATGCGATCATGCAGCTCGCAGAAGCGCACGGCATCCGGGTGATCGAAGACAATGCCCACGGACTTTTTGGCCGCTACCAGGGTCGCCCGCTGGGCAGCTTCGGGGCGATGGCGACGCAGAGTTTCCACGAGACCAAGAATTTCACCTGTGGGGAAGGCGGGGCGCTGCTCATCAACGATCCGGCGCTGATCGAACGCGCCGAAATCATCCGCGAGAAGGGCACCAACCGCAGCCGCTTCTTCCGCGGCATGGTCGATAAATACACCTGGGTCGATATCGGCAGCAGCTACCTGCCATCGGACGTGCTGGCCGCCTATCTGTACGCGCAGTTCGAAGCGCGCGATCAGATCCAGGCCAAACGCCAGCGGATCTGGCAGCGCTACTGGGACGCGCTGCAGGGCTGGGCCGCGCAGCACAGCGTCCGTCTGCCGATCGTGCCCGAAGATCGCGAACAGCCGTATCATATGTTCTACCTGCTGCTGCCCTCGCTGGACGTGCGTCAGCGCCTGATCGCCTATCTGCGTCAGCGCGGGATCATGGCGGTGTTCCATTATCTGCCACTTCACTTGAGTGAGATGGGGCAGAAGCTGGGTGGGCGTCCGGGGCAGTGCCCCGTGACCGAGGATATCAGCGACCGTCTGCTGCGCCTCCCCTTCTTCAACCTGCTCACCGATGATGAGCAGTCAGACGTGATCGACGCCCTCCTGACCTTCGATCAGTGGTGAGCCGCGCGGATGCGCCCACTGAATTTGCGTATTTAGAAGTGTGTTATAATGCAGGAAGTTGTCGGAAGTCGCAGACCGCTCCGACCTGCTGAAATGAATTGAATATGCTGCGCCGCGGCCTGTTTCCCGTCGGCGTTTATTGATGAGTCGATATCGATTTTTCCCGCGCCTACCCTACTGTGGCGGCGGGATCGAGTCTATGGAAAGGAAAAACGACAGCGCGCCGCGCTGGACGACTTATGCCCTCTAATCACAAACAGCTCAGGATCATCCCCCTCGGCGGCCTCGGCGAAATCGGTAAAAACATGACTGTCTTCGAACTGGGCGACGATGCCATCATCGTCGATACCGGGGTCATGTTCCCTGCCAACGACATGCTGGGTGTCGATCTCATCATCCCCGATTTCCGTTATCTGCTCGAACGCAAGGATCTCAAAATTCATGGCATCCTGTACACCCACGGCCATGAAGATCACATCGGCGCGGTATCGTATGTCATCGATGCGCTGCGCGGCATCCCGCTGTACGCCACCCCGCTGACGGCGGTGCTGCTTGAGGTGAAGCTGCGCGATGCCCGCCTGCTGAATGAGACCACGATCAACGTGTTCAAACCGGGCGATACGTTGAAAGTCGGGCCGTTCAAAGTGGAAAGCTATCACACCACGCACAGCATTCCCGACTGCGTCGGCTTCGGCATTCACACGCCGTTCGGGATCGTGGTGCACAGCGGGGACTACAAATTCGACAACACGCCGATCGATGGCAAAAAACCCGACTTCGCCAAGCTGGGCGAGTTCTCCCGCAAGGGGGTCGTGCTGCTCATGGGGGACAGCACCAACGCTGAAAAGCCCGGCTGGACGCCGTCGGAAAGCATCGTCAACGCCGCGTTCGACAATATCTTCCGCCAGGCCAAAGGCCGCATCATCGTGGCCACCTTCGCCTCGCACATTTCGCGCATTCAACAGGTGGCCGACCTGGCGGTGAAGTACAATCGCAAGCTCGCGATCGCCGGGCACAGCATGACGGAGAACGTCAAGCTGGCGCGTAAAATGGGCCTGCTGAGGATCAACGATGACTATCTGGTCGATCTCAATCGCATCAACGGGATCCAGCCGCACAATCTGGTGATCATGGCGACGGGATCGCAGGGGGAACCATCCGCCGTCCTGGGGCGTCTGGCGACCGGACAGCATCGCAGTCTGGACGTCATGCCCGGCGATACGATCGTGGTCTCCGCGCACACCATCCCCGGCAACGAAGAAGGCGTCAGCCGGACGATCAACAAGTTGTTCCAGCGCGGGGCCGAAGTGATCTACGATCCGCTCGCACCCGTCCATGTCAGCGGTCACGGTTCGCAGGAAGAGATGAAGCTGCTCATCAACCTGCTCAACCCGCGCTACTTCCTGCCGATCCACGGTGAGCTGCGCCACCTTCGCGCCCATGCCCGGCTGGGGATCGCCGCCGGCATCCCCAAAGAAAACATCGTCGTCGTGGAGAACGGCTACGTGATCGAACTGGACAAAAGCGGCATTCATGTCGGAGAGCGCGTGCCCGGCGGCTACGTCTTCGTCGATGGCAGCGGCGTCGGCGATATCGGCAAATCGGTCATGCGCGAACGCGAAATCCTGGCCCGCGACGGTTTCATGCTGGTCAACGTCATGGTCGATGCCGAGTCCGGCAAAGTGCTCAGCGACCCGGAGATCATCTCGCGCGGGTTCATCTATATGCGCGATGCCAACGGCATCCTCGATCTGGTCAAGACGACGGTCATCGACGTGCTCAACGGCATGCGCGGGGCGCGCAACGATAAACGGCGTGAGCGCGTCCAGGAAGCCCTGAGCAAGGTGCTGTACAACGAAACCAAGCGCCGTCCGATGTTGTTCTGCCTGATCAACGAGGTGGAGACCGAGCACAGCGGCCAGCACAGGCACGAGCTTCAGCATTGATTTGATGACGCGCCTGCCTGTTTACAGCGGCGGCGTGAGACCTCCGGATGTATCCTGTTCCCGTTTCCAGAACAGGATGCGCCGGCGCAGCCAGCGGCGCAGGATGCCACTGCGCGCGTCATGCCAGGCCAGTTTGGCTCGGTCGGCGTTGGTCTCATCGAGCCGTGTGGGCCGCGGGACGCCGTAACGTTCAAGCGCATACCATCCGGTGATGCTGGTGACCGGCTTCTCAATCGCCGGAAGCTGGCGAACGATCAGCCTGCGGCGTTCCTCTGGCGTTTCCTGAGGTTGCGCGCGCACCCCGATCAGACGGACATAGCGCATGAGCCGACCATAAGCGCGGGCGAACGGGCTGAGGCCGCGCAGCCCGCGCCACTCCCACCACCAGTAGGCGAAGACGCCCAGCGCAAACACGGCCATCAGGATCAGGAAGAGCAGGAATAGACTCCGCAGAGCGGCGATGATCGGATCGAGCAGGCTCTGGCGCGGCGCTGAGTCCTCTGCGGGGGGCTGCGGCGGCACGACCACAGGCGTCGGCGTCGGGGTCGGCGTCGGCGTGACCGTCGGCGGGGCGCTCAGCGCTTCCGGATCGGTTGTCGCTTCAGCGGTCGCCTCATTCACCGGCTCCGGCGTGCTGGTCGGCAGAGGGGTCGGCGTGCTGGTCGGCGGTTCGGGCGTATTGGTCGGAAGCGGTGTCGGCTGGCCCTGGCGTGGCAGCGGCATATCGCCGCGATCGATCGGAAGCTGGGCGGACGTCGGCTCAAATTCGACCCATCCGTAACCGGGAAAGTAGACCTCCACCCAGGTATGCGCATCGCGCTCGCGCACGATGTAACCATCCTGCAGCGGATCCCATTCTCCCTGGGCGAAACCGGCGGCCATACGCGCCGGGATCCCCAGCGAGCGCAGCATGACGACCATCGCCGAGGCATAGTAATTGCAGTAGCCCTGACGCAGGTCGAACAGCACCCAGTCCACCGGATCCTGACCGACCGGCGGCGGCGGGATGATCTCGTTATAGGCGATATTGGCGCGCAGCCAGGTTTCGATCGCGCGCGCCTGATCGTAGGGGGTCACCGCCCCGGCTTCGGTCACGATCTGGCGGGCGAGCTGTAACGTGCGACCGGTGAGCGACGGGATGAAAGCGGTGTAGGTGCTGCGCACCCATTCCGGGTAGTTCGTGCCGGCGCTGCGAAGCTGATCGGCGGTCGCGATGCTGATGCTGCTGATCGCGCCGTAGGCGTTCCCGGCGCGCAGTACGCGCAGCGGACGGATGACCGACACCACCATGCTGCGATCGGTGGCGTAGCGCAGATCGGTGCGCGTCGCCAGCTCGATGCGCACTGGCTGGGGTGCGGCGTAGACCAGCCGCGAAGCCGGGATCTGCATCGAAAACGTCTGCGGCACCTGAACGCGCGCGCTCAATCCCGCTTCTGGCAGGATGTCCAGCGGCGCTTCCGGGTCGGTCAGTCGAGTATCCGCAGCCGATGTCCAGCGCCCCCGATCGTAAAAATCGAAGGTGCGCGAGCGCCAGTAGTAGCGATACTGGTTCGGGGCGCTGACCAGGAAGACCGGATCCTCCCCCAACTGGATCGCGCCGCCCAGTTCGAGGGTATCACTGCCGAAGTAGTCGGTCGTCGTCGGCCCCTGTGTTTCGATCGATGAGAAGAGGCGGTTCCACAGCTCGCCCAGCTCGCGCAGGGGATCGGCGTCGAGGAATTCCTGGAACCGGCGCAGGCGCTCTTCCAGATCGCTGCGTGGCACCGCCCAGGCCGCTCCGAGCACGATCGCGGCCAGCAGCGCTCCGATCCAGAACACCTGGAAGCGCAGCCGGCGCGGCACACGGATCCCGTGGGTGAACCATTCCCACTGGCGCGTCTCCAGGTTCGAACGCACGATCAACACAAGCGTCAGAAACAGAAAGCCGATCAGATACGGCTCTAGCGGAGTCGATCCGGTGTAATAGACGGCATTGCCGATCAGGACAAGGCCGGGTGGCAGCACGGCCCGGAAGACGCGATCGATGCGAAAGACGTGCCAGGTCAGGTTATATCCCAGTGACCAGAACAGACCGGAGACGAGCACGGTGAACACCAGATCATCCTGGTTGATCCCGCCGGTGACGGCGTCATATCCCCAGGTCAGGATCCGGTCAAAAACGCCGCGGATCCCCTCGACATTCCCCGCAACGGACAGACCTGCGGCGATCAGAATGATGCTGCCGCCGTAAAGGATGCTCAGCATCAGGCCGAGCAGTTCGCCGTATTCACTGCGCGCGATCACAAAGCCGATCAGGATGCTGAGCACGATCGTCGGCATGAGCACCGCCGGCTCGATCGCCCAGCCGGCTGCAATCAGCGCATAAGCGGGCATGAGCAGCAGCGCCGTGACCACTACCAGTGCGACCCAGTCACCGGGAGCGAAGTACGTTTTCGACAGGGCCTGAAGGCGCGCCATCCAGCGCGGAGGGCGCACGCGGGCCGGGTAAGAAGTAGCTGACGTCATCCGCACACGGACTCCATCGTCATCCGACAGGCGCATTGTAGGTGAAGGTGCGGCATGCATCAACCCGCGGTCGGCCTATGGTTGCCCGCCCTTCTCCGGCGGATCATCCACTGGATATTGAGGCTGCACTGCGGGCGCAAACTGACGTAGAATCGAATCGGTGTCCAGGTCGGCCACGCGATCGCGGCGGCGGGTCGCTGATCCGCCGTCGAGGAAAGTCCGCCCTCCACAGGGCAGCGCTGCTGGCTAACGGCCAGGCGGGGTAACCCGACGGAACAGTGCAACAGAGAAGTGTATTGCCGTCCAGCCGGGCGGCGAGGGTGAAACGGTGGTGTAAGAGACCACCAGCGCGGTCAGTGATGGCCGCGGCTGGCAAACCCCAGCGGGAGCAAGGCAAAGCAGGCGCATTGGGGCGGCCCGTCCCGCAAAAAGCGCCGGGTATGCCGCATGACGGGCGGAGCAATCCGTCCGCGAGAGAGATGATCGCGCGGCTTTCTCCGGAAAGCCTGACAGAAGGCGGCTTATCGGCTGGCCTGGACGCCCGCGAGCGGCCGCTGATAGAACGCAGTACACGGGGGCCGATCAGTACGTCCGATCGGCCCCCGCTGTCACAGTTGCCAGTGTCTCACTGGCCCTTGTACCACGTGGACGACGAGTCCGGCATGGTGTAGATCTGCGTCCACGGGCGGGCGTATTTCACGCTGATCTCCGCCAGATGCTGCATGCGCTGTGCAGCGGTCGTGCGCAGGAATTCAGCGCGCCCGGCATCATCCATCGTCACCGCCTCTTTCCAGATGGCGCGACCGGCGAGCCAGCCAGAAGCCCCGGCCTGGCAGGCGATGCGCGTCTGTTCAGCGAACGTATCGAAATCCACCCCCGCGCTCAACAGCACCCACGGCACGCTCGATGCCGCGCTCACCGCCTCGCAGGCGGCGCGCCATTCGTCATGATCGCTGTGATAGGCGGCGTCGTGCGGGAACTCCATTTTGAGCACATCCGGCCCCAGCGCGCTCAATCGGCGCGCTGTCTCGATGACAACCTGCGGGCGTGAGGCGGCGAATTCCGCGCTCTCTTTGGGGACAGCGGCATCCAGACTGTATGACATCGGCTCGACGAAGACGGGCAGCCCCTGAGCGTGGGCATCGCGGATCACCCCGGCGATCACGCTTTCGATCGCTTCCGCCAGCGCGCCCGAATGCGGATGATAATACGCCAGCAGTTTGACCGCCGATGCCCCCATTGCGCGGATCGAGGATACCGTCCATTCCGGGATGAAGTCGATCTTGCGATAGGTCGCATCCCCGCTGTAGCCGCTCTTCTCCAGCGCCATGAGCAGGCCGCAGCCGCGCGCCATCAACAGCGCGGATTTGAGACCGTACTCATTGTCGAGCAGCACGGCGCTGGCATGGGGGGACAGTGCGGCGACGATCTCAGCTTTGACATCCACCGCCCGCTCGAACGATGTGCCTTCGGGCAGCATTTTGCGATACGTGCCGCGCTGATCGAAGGCGAGGATGGCGAACACATCGCCATCGAGCGACGTCTGGCGCAGGCCGCGCCACCGTCCGGGACTGATCGTGGTCATCGATTCCATCTCCTCTGAAAGTGCTGTAGAAGCTGCTGCTCACTCACGATGCGCCTGCATGAAGGCTTCGACTTCAGCGGCGGATTTTGCGCCCGCCATCGGCCCCTTTTCGGTGCAGGCCAGCGCGCCGCAGGCATTGGCGTAACGGGCGGCATCAACCGGATCCGCGCCGGCCAACCAGCGCACCAGAAACCCGGCGTCGAAACAATCCCCTGCCCCGGTGGGATCGATCGCCCTGACCGGGAAGGGCGCAGCCGAAACCGCCTCCAGGCCGCACAGCCCCATCTGATAGACGCGGCTGCCCTGATCGCCGGCATGGACGACGACGATCCGCCCGGCTTTTCCGCCGATCAAGGCCACCGCGCCATCGGCTTCAGCCCCGTGCCCCGTCAGCGCGGTCAGCTCTTCCTGCGTGAGCAGGATGACATCGCTGGCATCGATGAACGGCGCGAAACGGCTGGCGGCCTGCTTGAGATCGATCAACTGGGGGCGCAGATTGGGGTCAAAGCTGATGCGCGCGCCGGCTTCCTGCGCCCAGGCCAGCGCCTGCAGACCGAGTTGATAAGCATCCTCGTGCATCGACAGTGACGACCCGGTCAGATGCAGGCATTTCAAGCCGGTGAACATCTCGCGCTGAAGCGACTGCGGGCCGATGTGCCCGGCGGCGGCATGGCGCAGATGATAGACAAAATCGCGCGAGCCATCGCGGGCGTAAGCGATGAAGGCGACGCCAGTTGCGTGATCGGGGATGACGCGGATGATCGACGTATCCAGACCGTCCGCGGCGAAACTGTCGAGCAGGAAGCGGCCGAACGCATCCCCACCGACCGCCCCGACGCAGGCTGCGCGCGCGCCCAGCCGCGCCGCCTGCACGGTGAAAATGAACGGCGCGCCGCTGGGATATGGGCCGACGAACGGGCCGGGTCGATCCAGCGGCTGATCGACGTCGGTGCGCATGATCTCGACCAGCGCTTCGCCAAAAGTCAGCAGATCGTAAGCCATCGCTGCGCTACACCGCTTCCGCTGTCTCACCGAATCCGACGATGTGCCGCACGATCAGCTCTTCTGTCGCCTGTTCGCGCGGTAGATTGGCCGATACCTTCCCCCGGCGCATCACGACCATGCGATCGGCCACCGCCATAACATCCTGGAGCGTGTGGCTGATCAGGATCACCGGTACGCCCTGATCGCGCAGCGAACGGATCAGCGCCAGCACTTTGCGCTGTTCCGGCACGCCGAGCGCGGCGGTCGGTTCGTCCATGATCACCAGTTTGGCGTTCCAGTAGATCGCACGCGCGATCGCGACCGCCTGGCGCTGACCGCCGGACAGGTTGACCAGACGCTGTTTTAATGAAGGGATGTGAATGTCGAGCTTTTCCAGCACCCGCGCCGCCTCGCTGCGCATGAAATCATCATCGGTGACCGGGATCAGGCCGAACAGCCGTCGCTTCTTCTCTTTGCCCAGGAAGACGTTGGCGCCCACGTCGAGGTTTTCAGCCAGCGCCAGATCCTGATAGATCGTTTCGATGCCGCGGTCGCGGATCTCCGATGGCGCGTGATGGGTGATCTCCGTGCCGTCGAAGTAGATGTGCCCCTGCTCCGGTCGATACACCCCGCTGATGCATTTGATCAACGTCGATTTGCCCGCGCCGTTATCGCCCAGCAGCGCGACGACTTCCCCGCGCGATACCTGGAAATCGACTTTGTTGAGCGCGGTCAAACCGCCGAAAAATTTCGACACCTGTTTGACATTCAGAATCGGATCAGACATTGCTGCGCAGCCTTTCCAGCGCCGCCTGCGCCTGATTGACGAGCACCGCGATAATGATCACCACCCCGACGACGATGAACTGCCAGAGCGGATCGATGTTGAGGATGACCAGCCCGGTCTGCAGGACGCCGATGATCAACGCGCCGACGACTGCGCCGCTGATCTTTCCCTCCCCGCCGAACAGGTTCGTCCCGCCGATGACGACGGCGGCGACGGATTGCAGCAGCGCCGCTTCACCCGCCTGCGGCGCGCCCGCAGTATAACGGAACAGATGCATCACCCCGGCGATCCCGGCGGTGAACGCGGACAGGACGTAAATGACGATCAGATGCCGGCGCACGTTGATCCCCGCGCGCACGGCGGCGTCCTGGTTGCCGCCGATGGCATAGGTGTGCCGCCCAAACTGCGTCCGCCCCAGAATGAAGGCGAAAACAACCACCACGATCGCGGTGACGATCACCGGGTACGGTAGAATCTGCGCCACCCCGCGAATGACCTCCGGCGGGAGGCCGGCAGGTCGCTCGAACCAGGCGATTCCCTGTCCGGGAACCCAGTACGCCAGACTGCCATTCCCGATACCGCGCAGTACCTGGCGCAGCGAGTCCGGGAGATTGCCGACGACCTGCTGCCCATCGGTGAGCAGGAAGGCCGCGCCGCGCACGATCCCGAACATGCCCAGCGTGGCGATGAACGGCGGAATGCGCACGCGCGCGATCAGCACGCCGTTGATGAACCCCGGTATCAGCGATACAGCCAGCGCGATGATCACGCCGAGCAGGATGGCCGGGGCGAGATCCATCCCACCGTTGACGAAATCGCGCATCGTGCGGGCCGAAACCACCGATGCCAGACCGACCGTCCAGCCGATGCTGAGATCGATCCCGCTGGTGATGACCACATACGTCTGGCCGATGGCCATCAGGGCCACCAGCGTGCTGGTCACCAGGATGTTGGAGAAGTTATTCAGGGTGAAAAACCCTGTGCCGGTGACCGAGAAGAATGCCACCATCAAAAGCAAAAATAAGTACGCCCAGATCTTGGTCACCACGTCCAGCGCGCCCGTGCGCTTGCGTGGCTGTCGTGCTGCAACGGCGGCCATCATGCAAACTTCCTGTTCTCATGCATAAGTCAGATGGGGCGGGCGCCGGCCCACCCCATCTCTACGCTGTATGACACACGAACTGCGATGTAGAGTGCCGGCTCAGTTCCCGCTGTAGATGAAGCGGGCGTTGGCCGGGTCGTCAACATTCTCGCGCGTGAAGACGAAATAACCGGTCGGGACGCGCTTCGGGATCGACGTGTAACCGCGCTGGTACGCCATCGAGAAGACGACGCCCAGGTAGCCCATGTCAGACGGGATCTGCGCGATGACGAGCGAGACCGTTCCGTCGCGCAGGTAACCGATATTCTCTTCCGAGGCGTCGAACAGCGCCACCTGCACCGCATCCGCCAGCCCGGCGTTCTGGATCGCCGCGC
>DAOUBU010000102.1:0-8113 GCA_034432395.1 Anaerolineae bacterium | reverse complement strand
GATCCAGGCCCGGCGCGCCGCCCGCCGCCGCAGCCGCCACAGCCGCGCCCCGATCCAGCCGAGCACGATCAGCGCATCCAGCGCCAGCACGGCCCAGCCCTGCAGGCGCGTCAGCACCGCCAGCGCGCCGGTGAGCGCGACGACGATCAGCGGCCACGGGCTGCGGGACGTCCGCAGGCGGGCCAGCGCCAGCAGGTTGAGCGCCGCGATCAGCAGCAGCAGGCCGTCATTGCTGATGGTGACGGTCATGCGGAGGGTGTTCGGTTCGCAGGCCAGGAGCGCCGCCGCGCCCAACGCGATCCACCGATTATCCGGGAACAGCGCCCGTCCCAGATGGTAGGTCGCGGCGATCGCGCCGAGGCCGAGCGCAATGCCCAAGACGCGGATCGCGTAACCGGCCAGCGCCGATCCCTGCGGCGGGAAGGTGTAGGCCTCCGTCGGCGGGTAGAGGATCGTCCGGCCCACCTCGGCATCCCCGCCGGGGCAGATCGTGACCGGGTGCATCCCCGGCGGGACGGGCTGGCCGTCGTCGAACAGCGCGATCAGCGGCGCGATGAGGAAAAAATACAGCGGCGGCTGTGTCGCCTGGCGCACCTCGGCATCGCCCGCCGGGTAATCCGCCGCCGTGGGCAGGCGTCCGCGTTCGACCAGAAAGCGCGCCACCGTGTAATAGTCCGCCTCATGACCGCCCCACAACGGGGCCGCCGCGGCCTGAAGCAGCGCCAGCGCAGCGTAAACCGACAGGATGAAGGGCAGGATGACGGATGAGATGGCGGGCGGTTTCAAGCGCGGCTCGCAGACTGTCCGATCAGAGCGGCGTGTAGTATACACCGCGCGGCATAAGCGGTACAGCGTCCCTCTCCCCTGGGAGCGGGACAGGCTGGTCGCAGGCCAGACGGGGTGAGTGCTGAAGTGGGGGCTTCATCTTGCGCATGCGGCCCGGCGCGGCCACAATCACCGCGCAGTGGATGGGGAGGAAAAATACATGAGCTACGACTTCAGCGGGAAGACCGCCCTGATCACCGGGGCGGCGGGCAGCCTGGGCCGCGCGGTGACGGAGACGTTCGCGGCCAATGGGGCCAGCCTGATCCTGGTCGATCGCAGTCAGGAACGGCTCGATGCGCTGGCCGCCGGTCTGGTCGGGCGCACCGTGCTGACCGTCGCGGCGGATGTCGGCGATCCAGACAGCGTGGAGGCCCTGTTCGAGCGGGCGGAGGCCCATTTCGGGCGCATCGACATGCTGGCGCACACCGTCGGCGGGTACGAATTCGGCGAACCGGTGCACCGGGGCGATCTCGGCGTCTACGACCGGATGATGGCGCTCAACGCCCGCCCGGTGTACGTGCTGGCCGGGCGCGCGGCGCGGCATATGCTCGAACGCGGCGGCGGCAAGATCGTGATCGTGCTGGCGCGCGCCGCGCTCAAAGGGACGGCCAATCATGCCGCTTATACCGCCAGCAAGGCCGCCGCGCAGCGCGTCATGGAGGCGCTGGCGGCGGAAGTGCGCGATCACGGCATCAACGTCAACGGCGTGCTGCCCAGCGTGATCGACACGCCGCCCAACCGCCAGTCGATGCCGAACGCCGATTTCAGCAAATGGGTGACGCCGCAGGACGTCGCCAACGCGATCGCCTTCCTCTGCTCAGACGAGGCGCGCGCGCTGCACGGCGTCAGCCTGGAGGTCTACAACCGCGCCTGATGACGGCGCGTCCGTCCGGGTGACCCGCGCTGTCACCTGCGCATGCAGGCCGGCGGCCAGGCCGATCAGCCACCAGAAGACGAAGCTGAAGCGATCCCACAGCGCGATGGCATCGCCCACGCCGTACAGCCCATGGGCGATCAGCCCGGCCCCGACGGCGGCGGCCAGCGTCCGCTGTGCGGAATCGCCGCGCCGGTAGGCGATCCAGAGCATCCGCCCGGCCAGCGCGTAGACCAGCGCCAGCCAGATCATGCCGGGGAGGCCCAGATCCGCGCCGATCTGCAGCAGCTCGTTGTGGGCATGGGGCAGGACGCGCCGATCCCAGCCGGGCACGTAATAGTCTGCGCGCACCGCCGGCGCGCGGAAGGCATTCATGCCGACGCCCGTCAGCGGGTGATCGCGGATGATATCGCCCGCGGCGGCGTAAATTTCCAGGCGTGCGTTCAGGCTGTCTTCATCGCGCTCGATCCGATCGATCTGCCGGGGATTGAGGGCCGGCGTGAAGACCAGCGCCTGGGCCGCGGCGAACGCCGCCAGCGCGAGATAGGCCGCATGTCGTTTGCGCCCGGCGGGCAGCGTCCAACGGATCTGGAAAAACAGCGCGCCGATCACGCCGATGATCGCCAGCCGCGACTGCCCCAGATAGAGCGCCAGCATCTGCAGGCCGAATGCCAGCCACGCCGCCCGGCGGATGGCGCGCATCAGCCGGGGCCGCCCGGCCCGATCCGGCGTCCAGGCGATCCCCAGCATGACCGGGATCAGCCAGGCGAGCGCGCCGCCGATCTCATTGACGTTGAAGCGAAAATCGGGCAGCGTCAGCGCCGGCAGCCGCTCGATCAGGCCGGCGAACGGGACTGATTTTTCCGTCCACTGCGAGCCGACCAGCGCCAGCGCCCCCACCAGCAGTCCGAAGCCGATCAGCCCGGCCTGCCCCACCTGATCGCGCCGGGCCGCGCGGTCGGCCAGCGTCAGCGCCAGCAGCATCCCCAGCAGCGGCCGCCCGACGACGAGCACGTCGTAATCCACGCGCAGCTCAAACAGCGGCCGCCCGATGATCACCGGCCCCCAGCCATACGGGGCGAACAGGATGTTGATCCCCGCTAATACGCAGAAGGCCATTATCGGCCAGTACAGCGCCGTCACTGCGTAGGGCCGCCGGTAGATCAGGAGGCGGGCGATCAGCACGGGGATGGCCAGCAGCAGCGCGAACACGCGCTCCAGCGGCAGAAACCAGAATACACCGAGCATGATCGCCAGCGCGATCGGCTCGCCGTGCAGCAGCGCGCGTTCCAGGGCGCTGCGCCAGGCCGGGCGCGCCGGCGGCTGCATCACCATATGACGACTCCGAACGGATATGCCGGCAGTGACGAACGCGGTCACATGATAGCAGAAGGTGCGATCGATCACGAATGAGCCTGAAGGCCGGGGTATCGATCGCCAGCGCATTGCTATCACACCGGTTTTTGAGCCGGACTGGATTGTCTATTGTTTGCTGGATTTGTATGGATATTATAAAAATATCGACAGGATTTTAATTCACATCAGTGTGTATGTGTATTATGATTTGTAGGATAGAATTATGAGGGGATTTGCCATTCCATTTGTCCTTTCAACTGATTGCAATTCGACAGAGGTCAAATGGTTTTGATTTCTCGATTGTTCTAAGCCAGAAGCGAAGACCTGGAGAAGCCAGGAAATTATGAGTCTTTGATGAGTTGCAGGGTGAGATTACAATTTGAAAACAATTTTTGTGGACAATAGCATAGTGGGATGCTATTGAAGTTAGTTGGGTGTTTTGCTGGTTATCGCTGTAAGCATTACGAGTTGTACGCTTTTTCAGGCCGCTAAGTAGGATTTATTGGGGATTGGTCTTGTAATGCTGCATTACAGGTTGTAATATGTTTGATCAGTGATTTATAAAAAATGTAGTGCTGGGCTTGTGGTGGGATTTTCGGATCGTTGGCCATGATTGTAAAACCACTAATTCGGGTGCGGTTTATCGGCGGCACAGCAGATCGATTGCTGAAACTTTTGTCATTTCTATATCTGCATTGACCTGAAAGGAACCTGAAAGGGATACCATACAATGATCGCCGAGACTGAGAGCAAGTTGATCCTCGATGCTCTTGATCAGATACGAGACAAAACAAAGGGCAAAAGGGTCATTCTCATCTATCCGTTCGCTTTCCCTTCATCCGGTAACACCTTCCTCTCCGCGTTTTTGAGCCATCTCGAGTCGGGACTGCTGTATTACCGAATCACCTCGGAACAGACCACCATTCCGCAGTTCCTCAACGGGCTGGTCGCCGAATTCCAGACCCGCGTAGGAGCCAGCTTCGGGCGCAACCTCCGCCATGTGCTGGCCACCAATGCGCGTTCTGCTGATCTCGGCCAGGCGCTGGCGGAAGACCTGAACGAATACTCGAAGAGCACGGGGCGCAGCGTCATCCTGTACATCGACGAGCTGGATCGGCTGCCGATGGCGCGCGATTTTGAAGCGTTTGCCAATGCACTGGTTGAAGAACTGGATCGGCGCGTTCAGATCGCGTTCAATTCGCGCATGCTGCGTCAGCAGCCCTGGTATTCGCTGGTGAAATCGGGCAAAGCGGTCGTGCTCGGCGCTGAGATGCGCAAAGATGATATGTTCTTCACCGTCGAGGATGAGCCAAAACCGCAGCTCGAGGTGTATGCGTTCGGTCGCGGTCACGCCCTGGTCAACGGCCGCCCGATCAGCAGTTGGGATGGTTCGCTGCCCCGCAATCTGTTCTTCTTCTTCATCGATCGTCCGCTGGTCACGCGCGCGGAGATCTTTGAGACGTTCTGGCCGGAGCTGTCGGTCAAGGAAGCGACCAATGTCTTCCACGTCACCAAGCGGAAGATCGCCGAGCGCATCAGCAGTCAGATCGACGATGGCAGTAACTACGAATTGACCCAGTATCTGAGCGGCTATTACCTGCCGTCGGACAAGGTGATCCGCCATTACGACGTCGCCGATTTCGTCGAGTCGGTCAACCGCGCCCAGGTCAGCGACAACGAACACGAGAAGGCGATCCTTTACCTGCGGGCGATCGATCTGTACCGCGCGCCCTTCCTGCAAACCATCGACATGCCCTGGATCCGGGAGCGCCGCGAAGCGCTGCGCGGCATGTACGTGCAGGCGCTGACTGAAATGGCCCATATCGCGCAGGGGCGCGATCGCGCGCACGAAGCGCTCGGTTTCTACATGCGCGCGCTGCGCGAGGTTCCGGAGCGCGAGGATCTGCATCAGGAAGTGCTCAAGTTGTACAACGAGCTGGGCATGAAAGAGGATGCGCAGCGTCATTACCAGTACATGGAAACCCTGTTCAAAGAACGCAATGCCAAACTGAGCAAAGCCACACGGGATCTGGCCAAAGCGTTCGCCTCATAAGCAGGATGATCCGATGAACTGTCGATGTGATAAGGCGGGGCCTTTGCCGTCAGGCAGGCCCCGCCCCGCTGGATGATCGATTCGATCACAGCACGCGCAGTTCCCGCGGGAACGTCGTCAGCGACTCGCACCCCGTCTCCGTGACAAGCATGTCATCTTCGATGCGCACGCCCCCGATCTCCGGGATGTAGATGCCGGGTTCGATCGTGAACGTCATGCCCGGCTGCAGCCGGTCGTCCACATTGGCGGCGATCTGCGGGATCGGCTCATGGCCGCCCAGCCCCAGGCCGTGCCCGGTGCGGTGGGTGAAGAACGGGCCGTACCCCGCCGCTTCGATGACCGCGCGCGCCGCCTGATCGACGGCCTTCATGGCCACGCCCGGCCCGGCGACGGCGCGCGCGGCGCTGTTGGCCGCCAGCACGGTTTCGTAGATGCGGCGCATGTCCGCCGTGGGTTCGCCCACCACGACCGTGCGCGTGATGTCGGAAGGATAGCCGCCGACCGCGCAGCCGACGTCCAGCAGCAGAAAATCGCCCGTCTGCACCGCGCGATCGGTCAGCGCGCCGTGCGGGTTGCTGCTGTTGACGCCCGCCTGCACCAGTTCGAAGGCCCGCTCGAACCCGGAGACACCGGCGGCATGCCCCGCCTGAAGTTCGACGAAGCGCGCTGCGATCTGGCGCTCGGTCATGCCGGGGCGGATCTCGCCGAGCAGATCGGCCAGCGCGGCTTCGGTGATGCGGATCGCCGCCCGGATCGCCGCGATCTCATCGGCATCTTTGACGGCGCGGATGCGCACCAGATCGGCCTCGACCGGGGTGATCGTCAGCGCCGGATCGAGCGATTGGAACGTCAGGCTTTCGGTGACGCGCATCGTCATCCCATCGACGCCGAGCCGCCGGATGCGCAGTTCGGCCAGCGCCGCCGCGAACGCGCCCCGGTAGCCGGTCTCATCGCTCCAGGCGAACGGGATCGGGGCCAGTTCCGGGATCAGGGCGAGCTGCGGCAGTTCGAGCCGGGGGATGATGAAACCGAGGCCGGTGCGGGTGAACAGGGCGATGAACGGGCGTTCGCTCAGATGCAGGTGCAGCCCGGTGAAATAGATCATGTTCGAGCCGGGCACGAGGGCGATGGCGTCGAGGTCGCGCTCGGTCAGGATGCGGCGCAGGGCCTCGATGCGTGCAGTTGGAATAGACATAGGATGATCTCCCCAAAGACTGCGCTCCGCGATTGCCCGGGAGCGCGATGAACACCGATCGAATGACGTTCAGAACCGCCCGACCTGCTCGATGCCCAGCCGTCCCAGCCGCAGGAAGCCGCCGGCCTCATCCGCCACCAGCCGCACCTCGACCGCGTTGAGCGGCCCCAGATAGGCTTCCACGTCGGGCAGGGTGAACGTCTGCGCGCTGACCGAGAAGGCGTCCCAGCGCCCGGCATCCCAGTTCCAGACCTGGATCGGGATGCGGCGGGAGGTCATCACGCTCAGATCGTCCAGCCGCAGGCGGATCGCCTCGACGCGGGTCAGCCGGGCTTCGGGCAGCGGCGTGAAGCGGAAGCTGACGTCGTCCCCCGGCTGCATGATCAGGTTGACCGGGACGATCTCGCCCAGGCCGGTGTACGTCCGCAGCGCCCAGGTGAAGCGTTCGGGCGGGATGGTGATCGAGCGTCCGGGCGGTCGGTCGTAGGTCGCGTCCAGCCGGGCGATCACCAGCGTGCGCCCGACGCTCTCCCAGCCCGCATCAAGCAGATCGACCGTGAGCGGGAAGGCCTCGATCCAGCCGGCCAGGTACAGCGCGTCGCCCCGTCCGGTTGCGCCGTAAGCATCGTCCACCAGCGCGTTGACGAAAAACGTATCGCGCCGATTCGTCTGATCCGCCACCGACGGATTCAGATTCAGGCGGAACAGATCGCCGATGTAGCGGTTGGCCCCCAGGATGTCCAGCCCGCTCTGGTTGCTGCGGTCGTCGCCCCGCCCACCGCGGAAGTTGAACTGATTTTCCGGCGATGGCAGCGGCGGAACCGGGGACGGCACGCCTTCGCCGGGCAGCGTGAGCGTGAACGTTTCGATCGCGCCGGGGGCGAGCGCGCTCGGCAGGCGCAGGCTGACGCCGCGCGCCAGGATGACCGGGTCATGCAGGACGACATCGAGATCGCTGGTGACCGAGCCGCGCACGGTCATCTGACCGGCGATGACATCGTAGCTGAAGACGGCGCTGCCGCCCACCGCCGGGGCCGCGATCAGGCCGTTGAGGGCGAACCCGGCGACATACGACGCATCGACGGTGAAATCGCGCGCGGCGAAGCCGTCCGTTTCGACGATGCGCACGCCCGCGCCGAGGTCGCGGCGCAGCAGCCCGCCGCCCGCCGATGCCGCCGCCGGGATCGGGCGCAGCCCGTCCGCGTCCGTCGTCAGCGTGTACTGCCCGCGCCGGGGGGCCAGCATGCCGATCAGGCCGTCCACCGGGGCGCGATCCGTATCCGGGAAGCGCTGCACCACCGTCAGCCGGTTGAGCGTGGCATCGCTGCCGCGGATGCGGATCCCCAGCGCATAGGCCGCGATGCTGAAGGCCAGGATCAGGGCCGGGATCGTCACCCAGGCCCATTCGCGCCGGTTGATGTGGCTGAGGACGATGTAATTGAGCGGCCCGATCAGCGCGATGTAGGCCAGCAGGAAGAGCAGCAGCGGCAGGGCATCGGGCAGCGGCTCGAAGCCGGGCAGGATCTCCGCCGCCGCCTGCGCCGCCGTCCAGTCGGTGAAGCCGCGCGCCCAGCCAGGCACGGGATCGCGGGCGGTGTGCAGCGTGTACCACAGATCGCTCAGGCCGGCCCAGCCGCGCAGCGGGGCCAGGCCGGGATCGACGGTCAGATAATCGACTGTGCCGCTCCCCAGCGCCCGCCGGACGATCAGCGGCGCGCCGTCGGGGAGCGCGGCCAGGATGCGCGCGCCCGCGATCGGCGCGCCATCGGTGACCACCGCGCTGCCGGCCAGCGCGCCCGCCTCGGTGGCG
>DAOUBU010000101.1:0-52991 GCA_034432395.1 Anaerolineae bacterium | reverse complement strand
CGTGTTTTGTGGGATAGTTGTCATAGGATGATCTGGGCCTCGGCTGTCTGTTGCGATTCAACCTTGACCCAGTTTCATCCTTTTTTCAAATAGCCAAAGTCCAGAGCGGACGCCTCGATCGGGCGTCCGCTGCTGTCTGGCCGAGGGGATCGATCAGCCGGAGCGCGGGTGGCGCTGACGGTAGGCGGGCAGGGTGATCATCGGCGGACGTTCGTGATCGCCGATGTCGGCGATGTCGAGCGCGAAGCGGCCCGGTTCCTGGATCACCAGCTTCATGCTCCGGTTGGCCTTGTCCAGCAGTTCCACCCCATAGCGCGACTCCAGGCGCGCGATGAACACCTGCAGGATGGCGAACGACATCTTGCTCAGGTTGACCAGCGGCTGGTTGTGATGCACCCGCACTTCCAGATCGGTCTGGGCGATCGCCTCCAGGCCGAAGCGGTTGAGGATGTCGATCAGCAGGCCGGTCTCGACGCCGTAGCCGGTGAAGAACGGCATCTGTTCCAGCGCGCTGCGCCGCCCCGCATATTCCCCGGAGAGCGGCTGGATGATGCCGGACAGCTCCGGGTAGAACAGGTTGAACCAGGGGCGCGCCACCAGTTCGGTCACGCGACCGCCGCCGTAGGCTTGCAGCTTGCCGCCGGACTGGATCGGGCGGGTGTAGAAGCCTTTCACGTACTGGATGCGCGGATGCTTGAGCAGCGGCCCCAGCAGCCCGTAGATGAAGCGCGGGTGGATGTTGGTGATATCGGTATCGATCCAGGCGATGAGATCCCCGCGGGTGACGTACAGGCTTTTCCACAGGGCCTCGCCCTTGCCGGAGAACGTGCCGACCTCCTCGGTCAGGATCTGCTGATGGATATACGTCGGGATGCCTTTGCTCTGCGCGATCGCGACGGTGCTGTCGGTGGAGGCGCTGTCGATCAGCACGATCTCATCCACCAGCGGCACGTCGTCCATGAAGTGCTGCTTGAGCATGTCGATGATCGGCCCGACCGTTTCCTCTTCATTCAGGGCGGGCAGGGCGATGCTGATCGTGTGGCCGCGCTTCTCCTTGAGCGCCAGCAGATCGCGCAGATCGGCGAATTCGCTGCTGTGGAACGTGTTTTCGGCGAACCATTGATCGACGCGCGCCGACAGCGGCAGCATCTGCTGCGCGGAGAGGCGCGGCGTGTGGAAGTCGAACGTTTCCTGGCTGGCCCCGCGCACCAGCACCACCGGTCGCCGCGTGCGCGTGAACACCTCATCGCTGATCGGGCTGGCGGTCTTGCCGCCGCGCTCCGGGTTGCCGAACGACGCCCCCAGGACGACCGCCTGGTGACCGTGCGCCTCGCGCACGATGCCGTTGAGGATATCGGTATCGGCGGTGATCACGCGGCGGATCTGGGGCACGGCGTTGGCGATCAGCATCAGATCCGGGGCGACGCTGCGGTGGTCGGTGGCATGGAAGAGGGTGATCGCGCCCTCCCCGGCCAGCGCCATCGCCGTGCGCACGCCCAGCGTCAGGTTGGGGCCGCCGCGCAGTGAAAGCAGGACATCGCCCGACCCCGCCGGGATGCCGCCGCTGACGATGACGACATCGCAGGTCAGGGCGTGCAGGATCTCATCCAGCGGCATCCCGCCGATCCGATCGGCGGGGCGCTCCGCCTGGATGATGACCAGATCGGCGGGCATCTGGTTCACATCGTCGATGATGCGGGCCATCGGCTGGTAATCGACGAAGACGCGCACCTCATCGCCGATCGCGTCGTGACGGCGCGCCTTGAGGTCGAGCGGTTCGCGCAGGCTCTGCGCGGGCAGCACCCCCTCGCTCAGCGAAGCGCCTTCGGCGGCAGTGACGAAGCCCCACAGGAAGAGTTCGCCCCCCGGCGGCAGCAACCGCAGGCCGAAATCGGCCCAGGCGTCGATATCGGCGGCTGATCCCATGATCAGGACTGCTCGGTACATCATACCTCCTCGATGAGCGGCACGATCCGATCGCGGATGATCGCCTCCCAGCGGTACTGCTGGCGCGCGCGGATGCGCAGCGCCGCCGGGCCGGGCGCGGTCAGCATGCGCTGGATGGCGGCGGCGGTCACTTCCGGCGCGTCGGCGGTGGGATCGAAGTAGTGGGCGTCCGCGCCGCCGGTCGCCCGCAGCGGCGGGATAGCGGCGCAGAAGATCGGCAGGCCGGCCAGCCCGGCCTCCAGCATCGGGATGCCGAAGCCTTCCTGCGTGCTGGGGAAGAGCAGCGCATCGGCGGTGCGGTAGAGCGCGGCCATCGTGTCATCATCGACCAGCAGACCGCCTTCGCCAGTTTCATCGGCCCCCAGTTCGTAGAGGAAATGGGCGGCCTCGTTCAGGCCGAGTTCGGCGCGCAGGGCCAGCAGCTCGCCCAGGTAGCCGGGATTGGCCGGGTTGTGCGGCCCCGGCGGCCCAGTGACGATCAAGCGGTAATCCCGCCCGTCGCTGGCGCGCAGCGCCGCCAGGACGCGCAGCGCGTAAGCGATATTCTTGCGCCGCGTCAGCCGGGCGGGCAGCAGCAGCAGCCCGTCCGCGTCGAGCAGATGCAGGCGCGCTTCCCAGTCGAGCAGATGCGGCGTCCAGGCCAGCAGCCGGGGGACGTCGATGCCCGGCACGATCACGTCGATGTCCGCCGGGTCGAGGCCGAGCAGTTCGGCCAGTTCGGCCCGCCGCGGTTCGGATACCGTCACGTAGCGCGTGTTCGGCTGGATCTGGCGCAGCATATCCCAGGGGTAGCCGGGGTGCAGTTCCGGTTGATACTGCGGGTTCGTCCACGCCAGATCGTGACACCAGGCGATGACGCGCGGCAGATCGAGATCGAGCAGCGCGCAGGTCAGCGGCAGATTTTTATTGAGCGTGTGCAGGTTGTGGGCGATGACGACCTCGCAGCCATCCAGCGCTGCACGCAGGGCGTTGCGCTGCCGGGCGACCAGATCGTGAAATGCCGCTGTGACTGCGCCCGCGTCCAGCTCGCGCTTGACGGCCAGCACCGCCGGATCGCGGCTGCCGAACAGCGGATCGATGTGGACGTCGATCGTCGGGTCGAACGGCGCACCCGCGCCGCTGACGATGCGCACGCGGTAGCCCAGGGCGGCCAGTCCGCGCGCATGATCGGCCAGCGTGGACTCCACGCCGCCGACGGTGGGCGGGCTGGCGTAATGCAGCAGGGCGATCGATTTCAGCGGATTATCTCCTTTCCAGAGAATCGTCACATGGTTTGTAAGTGTAGCCGATCCCCGCCGCCGATCCCAGAAGGAGATCGGGAACGCCCTCGTTCCCGTCCCTCATGCGCCGTGCGGGTTTAGGCAGTTGCGGCACTGGCCGTAAATCGCCATATGCTCGATGCGCGCATTGAAACCATATTCCTGCAGCAGGCCTTCCCGCAGCGCATCGAACAGCATATCTGCCGCCGTGATCACGGCCCCGCAGGTCAGACAGATCAGATGATGATGATATGGGCTGCCCGTCAGCGCATAGACGATACCGGCTTCCCCCATGTCGGTCTGGGAGATCAGTCCCATCCCTTTAAGCCACTGGAGCACACGGTAAATAGTCGTCTCGCTCAGCGAATGGCCGGGGTAATGGGCCTGAATCTGCTGCTGGATCGCGCTGATGGTCAGATGCCGGTGATCTTCGCCCAGGGCTTCGATCACCAGCCGACGCGGCAGGGTGATCCGTTCACCTTGCGCCTGGATCTGCTCGATCAGGGTGGATGTATCCATGCTGCCTCGGATCGTGTTCATGGCCAGCTCATAATCATCGGAGTATAATTCTGGTTGTTTCTGTAAAAAATCACTTTTGTAAATTTTTACAACAAGGAGTGTGCGATGATACCCCCGATCCTGGCGCTGCACATCCCCGATGGTTTTCTCAACCTGCCGGTTTCGCTGTTCGGCTGGGTACTGCTGATTCCCCTGCTCGGTTACGCGCTGCTGCGAGTGCGTCAGGGGCCTGGTGAACGTCATATCGCGCTGATGGGCGTGCTGGCTGCGTTTGTCTTCGCTGCGCAGATGCTCAATTTTCCCGTCGCAGGCGGTACGTCCGGGCATCTGCTGGGGGCCGTGCTTGTCGCGATCCTGATCGGCCCATGGGCGATGATGGTCGTGATGACCAGCGTCATCGGCGTTCAGGCGCTGCTGTTTCAGGATGGCGGCTTGCTCGCGCTCGGCTTCAATGTGATCAACATGGGGGTGCTCAGCGGCCTGGTCGGTTACACGATCTATGGCTGGATCAACGGAGCGATGGGGCGCACGTTCTCCGCGCAGTTGATCGGCGCAGGCATCGGGGCCTGGGCGGCGGTCGTGGCTGTCGCCGCCGCGACCGCGCTGGAGCTGGCCGCCTCTGGAACATCCCCCCTTGAGGTCGCGCTGCCTGCGATGGTGAGCGTCCATGTCCTGATCGGTATCGGCGAGGCGCTGATCACAGTGGCGGCACTGGCCTTCGTCCAGCGGACGCGGCCCGATTTGATCGACGGGGCTGAACGGGCTGACGGCGGATCGCGCTGGATCGCGATCGGCTTCGCGCTGGCGCTGCTGCTGGCGTTCGCTGCACCGCTGGCTGATCCCAACCCGGATGGCCTGGAGCGCGTGGCGGCAGATCACGGTTTCATCGACGCGGCGCAGGAGCCGCCGTACACCATCCTGCCGGATTATACGGTTCCGTTCATCGAGAGCGAGATCGTCACCACGATCGTCGCCGGTATCATCGGGGTGATCTTCGTCGGTGCGCTTAGCCTGGTCGCCGCCCGGCTGACGAGCCGGCGGACGCCCGACCGCGCGCAAGAATCCGACCCGACAGCCGCCGGCTAGCTTCATGCCGAGCATGCATCCGACCAACGCGCATGATGCCATGACGGGCGGTCTGTTTCAGCGTCTTGACCCGCGCATCAGGCTGATCGTCGCTTTTCTGCTCATCGTCGGCGTCCTCAGCACGCCGGAATACGCCTGGACTGCTTATCCATTGATGTGGATACTGGTCGGCAGTCTGGCGGTGCTCAGCCGTCTGAGCATCTGGCGGCTCAGTCGACAGGCGGGGGTGGCGCTGCCGTTTGCGCTGGCAGCCATCACCCTGCTGGTGACGACACCGGGCCAGCCGCTGTTGACGGCGGGCAGCCTGACCATCACCGACGCAGGGCTGGGGCGGTTTCTGGGGATCATGCTCAAAAGCTGGCTGGCGGCGCAGATCGCGCTGCTGCTGACGCAGACCACACCCATTCCCGATCTGATCGTGGGGCTGCGCGGTCTGGGGCTGCCGGAAACGCTGACGGAGACGCTTCGTCTGATGCTGCGCTACCTGCTCACGGTCAGAGATGAAGCCGAACGGCTGCTGCGCGCCCGCGCGGCGCGGAGCGGTGGCCAACAGCGGGGATCGCTGCTGTGGCGGGCGCGGGTGACTGGTGGGATGGTTGGCAGTTTATTCCTACGCAGTTATGAGCGCAGCGAACGGGTCTACGCGGCGATGCTGTCCCGGGGGTATGATCACCATCGTGCCGGGTCGCCGCTGTCCCCCGTGATCTGGCGGGATGTCGGTCTCGGCCTGGTTCCTGTTATCGTCATGATCGGCATTCAGATCGGGGTCAGATCGTGATCGCGCGCGCGGCGGTGGAACCGCACATTCGGGTTGATCGCGTGTCGTTCGCCTATCCCGATGGTCAGCCCGCGCTGCATGAGGTGTCGTTCACGGCTGCTCCCGGCGAGAAAGTCGCGCTGGTTGGCCCGAACGGCAGCGGGAAATCTACCCTGCTGCTGCATCTGAATGGCATCCTTCGTCCCGTCGCTGGCTCGGTCGCGATCTGCGGTTTACCGCTGAACGATGCCACGGTGAAGCAGATCCGGGGGTGGGTCGGGCTGCTGTTTCAGGATCCCGATGACCAGCTCTTTTCGCCGCGCGTTTACGATGACATAGCCTTCGCCTCCCGTTATCTGGGGCTGTCGGAGGGCGAAGTTCGGCAGCGCGTGCTGCGCGCACTCGATCTGGTCGGCATGATGGCCTATGTCGATCGCGTCCCGTATCATCTCAGCCTGGGCGAGAAGAAGCGGATCGCGCTGGCCACGATCCTGACGACCGATACGCGCATTTTGCTGCTCGATGAGCCGACCGCAGGCCTCGATCCACGCGGACGCCGGGAACTGATTGCGCTGTTGGAGACATTCACTGAGACGACGATGCTCATCAGTACCCACGATATGCGGCTGGCTGCAAGGCTGTGCTCCCGCGCGATCGTGCTCGACGCCGGGGCGATCGTGGCGGATGGTGCAGCAGAAACTATCCTGTACGATCGCCAGTTGATGGAACGGCACGGTCTAGAGACGCCAGCGTAAATATCTATCCCCGAAAACATGCCATAAAGCACTGCGCCCGCATGCGCCGGTGACCTGGCGCTGCGGGCGGTCGTGGATGCGATCGAATGGGCGCGAGATCGCGCTGAATACGACTAGTCTTTCGCCGACCGATCGCGCAGCAGCGAGAGGCCGCCGACCAGGGTGATCGCGCCGATGCCGAGCAGCAGGAACAGCGTCGTGAGGCCCTGCGGCCCTTCCTGGGTCGGCGGTTCGACCGTGGGCGGCGGCACAGGCGTCGGCTGGATGATCTCGGTTGGCGCTGGCGTCGGGGCCAGCGTCGGACGCTCAGTCGGGCCGCTGGTCGGTTCGACGGTCATCTCCGCTGTCGGTTCGACCGGGGCGGACGTGGCCGTGGGTGGGACGGGCGTCGCCGTGGGCGGGATGGGCGTGGCTGTGGGCGGGACGGGCGTCGCTGTGGGTGGGACAGACGTGGCCGTGGCTGTGGGCGGGACGGCTGTCGCCGTGGGCGGGACGGGCGTGGCCGTGGGCGGGACGGACGTGGCTGTGGGCGGCACAGACGTGGCCGTGGGCGGGACGGGCGTCGCCGTCGCTGTCGCGATCTGCCCGGCCAGCGCGGTCGCGGTGGCGGCGAAGCTGCTGATCAGGTCGAGCGTGGGAGATGGTGTCGGCTGGCTGGCGGATACAGTCTGCGCGATCGCGGTGGCGGTGCGCGCAAAGTCGGACAGCGGAGTATCCTGAGCCAGCAGCGCCGAAACCGGCATGAACAGCGCAGCGCAAACAACAGCCACAAAGACGAACATGCGGACGCGCGAAGCAGTCATGGGCATGAGGGAAACTCTCCTGATGACGGGAAGCCGCGGGCAGCCAGTCGGGATCCAAGCGCCCGTATTGTAGCGCGGTCGTGCCTTCCGTCACAAGTGCCGGATGCGCTGCGAGAGCGCTCGATCTGGCCGCATCGAGCTGCGGGCCGAATCTACCTGCCCGGCGCAAATTCGGCAGCGATGCGCACCGTCTCGGCATGGATGGCGGCGATCTCGGTCACCTCGCGGGCGTAGCCTCCCGCCATCGTGACGGCCACCGGCACGCCCGCGGCCCGGCACAGGTCGAAGATCAGCCGGTCGCGCTGCGCCAGCCCTTCCCGGCTGACGGCCATGCGGCCCAGCCGGTCGCGGTGATACGGGTCGGCCCCGGCCAGGTAGATCGCCAGATCGGCCCCGGCGGCGGCCAGTGCCCGGCGCGCGCCCTCTTCGACCAGCGTCAGGTAGCGTTCGTCGGTCGTGCCGTCGGGCAGTTCGATATCGAGATCGGAGCGCTCTTTATCGAACGGGAAGTTCTTCGCGCCGTGGATGGAAAATGTGAAGATCGTCGGATCGCCGGCCAGGATGGCCGCCGTCCCGTTGCCCTGATGGACGTCGCAGTCGAGGATGACGGCGCGGCGGATGCGTCCTTCCGTCTGCATGACGCGCGCGGCCACCGCCGCGTCGTTGAAGACGCAGTAGCCTTCGCCGTGATCGCGGTAGGCATGATGCGTGCCGCCCGCCAGATTGACCGCGATTCCGTCCGTCAGCGCGGCGCGGCACGCCTGGATCGTCGCGCCGACGGTGGTCACGCTGCGGCGGGCCAATTCCGGCGACCAGGGGAAGCCGATGCGCCGCTGCTCGAACGGGGTCAGCCGGCCAGCCAGCACGCGCTCGATGTAATCGCGGTCGTGCGCCAGCAGAAGCTGATCGACGGTGGCCTGCGCGGCGGGGAAGACCTGCGCCGTGCCCGCCTCCCGGACGGCCTCGTAAAGCAGTTGGTATTTGGCCATCGGGAAGCGGTGCTCCGGCGGCAGCGGCAGCACGAAAATATCGGAGTAGAACGCTTTGAGCATCGGGGTGCGGGCTTTTAACGGCTGGCTGACCACGTTCCGAACGAACCGGCCCCGTCTGCCTCGTCAGCAGGGGACGAGCCGCCCGCGGCTGACCACGTCCCCAGATCGGGCGGCGCAGGGGGTGGCGCTGATCCGGGCGCATCCGGGCCGCCGCGGCCCAGCGCGGCCAGCCGGTTGGGGGCCGCCGCCGGCGTATTGGCTTTGGCGGGGGTGGGCGTCGGGCCGAGGCGCGCCCATGAGGGTTTCTCCGCCGGTTTTCCCGCGGCCTGGTTGGCGGCGTCGATCGTCGCCTGCAGATCGCGCTGGGCGTCTTTGAGCGGTTCCTGAACCGGAGCGCCGTATTTATCGACCACGCGGGCGACCTCGCGCTGGATGTCCGAGCGCGTCGGCAGGTCGCGCGGCACGCGCACATCGACCCCGGCTTCGTCAAATTCCCGCTGAAGCATGGCGGCGGTCTGCGACCACATCCGGCGCAGCATGGCCACCCACCGGCCCAGTTGATACGACCAGGCGAGCATCCGCTTCGGCCCGGCGACGATCAACATCAGGATGAGGATGAGGATGAGTTCGGGGACGCCAATGCCGAGAAAATCCACGATTACGCTCACGGTGAACATGCGGACTGCGACGCTGTTGAGTATAACACAGGCCGCCGCCTGCGATCACCGCGCGCGACTGATGTGCTGCCCCCGGACTCCGCCCGCAGCACGCCGTTTGTGGATCCCTCACAGCGGGTGTGGCATACCGGTTTGTGCAGGTTGAACTGAAGATCCGGTCATCGATTGCTCATCTGCGACCGGCGGCCTATAATGCTGCATACAGACTCATCGGATACCGTCTTCAGGTGTCATCACCGAAGCAGAGCTGGAGAAACGACTGTATGGCTGTTGAAATCAGCGTTCGTCCGGGGCCGATCGCCCGGTCCCTGATCGCGCGCGATCATGAGATCATGTCCGGGTCGATGACCCCACGCTACCCGTTCGTCATGGCGCGCGGCGAGGGTGCTCATGTGTGGGACGTCGATGGGAACGAGTACATCGATTTTGCCGCTGGCATCGCCGTCAATTCGACCGGGCACAGCCATCCCCGCGTCGTCCAGGCGATCGTCGATCAGGCGCAGAAGTTCCTGCACATCGCCGGGACGGACTACTATTATGAAGTTCAACTGAACCTTGCAGAAAGACTGGAGCAGATCGCGCCGTTCAAAGAAGAGGCGCGCGTTTTCCTGACCAACAGCGGGGCGGAAGCCGTCGAGGGCGCGATCAAGCTGGCGCGCTGGTACACCAAACGGCAGAACATCATCGCCTTTTTCGGCGCATTCCACGGGCGCACGATGGGCGCGCTCTCGCTCAACGCCTCGAAAACGGTGCAGAAGCAGGGCTTCGCGCCGTTCCTGCCCGGCGTCTACCATGTGCCGTACAACAACCCCTACCGCTGTCTGCACGGGCGCGAGGAAAGCGCCTGTCGGGCGCACTGCATCTGCGCCAGCTATATCGAGGATGTGCTCTTCAGCCGGCTCGTCCCACCCGATACCGTCGCGGCGATCATCCTGGAGCCGATCCAGGGCGAGGGCGGTTACATCGTGCCTGACGCACGTTTCGTGCAGGAACTGCGCGCGATCGCCGATCGGCACGGCATCCTGCTGATCGCCGACGAAGTCCAGTCCGGCATCGGGCGCACGGGCAAATGGTGGGCGATCGAGCATTTCGGCGTCGAGCCGGATATCGTGGCGTCCGCCAAAGGGATCGCCAGCGGCATGCCGCTGGGCGCGATCATCGCCCGCAAGCATATCATGAGCTGGCCGCCGGGCACGCACGGCACGACGTTCGGCGGCAATCCGGTATCGTGCGCGGCGGCGCTGGCCACGCTCGACCTGATCGAGAACGGCATGATGGCCAATGCCGCTGAGCAGGGCGAATACATCCTGGAGGCGCTGGAAGAGATGCGCACGCATCACCCGACGCTGCGGCACGCGCGCATCGACGGGCGCGGGCTGATGATCGGCGTCGAACTGGTGCTCGATGCGGCGCGCACCCCGGCCAAAGCCGTGCGCGACCAGACCGAGCGGCTGGCGATCGACAACGGCCTGCTGATCCTGGGCTGCGGCACGTCGGCGCTGCGCATCTGCCCGCCGCTGATGATCCCGCGTGCGGACGTGCAGGCCGGGCTGGAGCGCCTCGATCACGCGCTGACGCAGGCGGAGCAGGCCGCCGGTCTGCTGTAAGCGGCGGGCGCGCCGGAAGGCGCAGCGGGCAGCGGGGGCATTCAGGGGCGGTGTCCACTGCGGAGATGCAGGACGCCCCGTGCGAATACACTCCGCCCGGCGGTCTCATTTGAGACCGCCGCGACAACGGGATATACTCTGATCATCCACATGGCCCATGCAGGCAGATTACTGAGGATAAACCATGAACCTCGGCCCCACTGAACTTCTGATCATCCTGGCGATCGTGCTGCTCCTGTTCGGCGTCGGGCGCGTGTCGCGCATCGGCGGCGAACTGGGCAAAGCGGTTTCCAACTTCCGCCGCGGCCTGCAGGATGGCCAGAATCAGGCCTCAGCCAGCTCCACAGAGACCACCCCGGATCACAACGCGCAGCAGTGACCCGCCGCTCACGATCTGGACGGCAGTTCGGCCAGCACCCGCCGGGCGATCACGCCGTCCAGGTCATCGGGCTGGGCCGCCAGTGCGGCCAGCCAGCGGCGCAGCCGTGCCTCATCCGCCGTGCCGCCCAACGCCACCAGCAGCGCCGCCCCCGTCGACAGGCGCAGCTCGGCGTTGGCTTTTTCGTTGGCCACTTCCAGAAATTCCGCTGTGGTCTCCCAGCCGCCGATCGACTCCATCGTCACCGCCAGCGAGTCGGGGAAGGTCAGCCCGTAGCGGGCCAACACCGCCTCCGATTCGGCCATGAGATCGACCAGCGCGGCGCGGACGGCGTCCGCCTGGGGGTGCGCTTCCCCGCGGACGATGGCCTCGGCCAGTTCAGCGGCTTCGGCGTCGCTCAGTTTCACCCCGCGCCCGGTCAGCGGGCGGCGGTACTGGCGCAGCAGCACGGCCAGCAGCTCGTGCAGCGGCGTTGTTTCGTAGGCGTGCAGGCGATCGGGCAGCATCAACAAATCCTTCCGCATTCAGGTGATAGCCCCAGTATGCGCGATTTTCCACACCAACATCAATTCAAGATTAATCCACATTCAACGTGATCGGGCTTGCGCTGCGCTACACTATATGAACAATCCTTACTGAAGGATTATTCTCCGTCGGGAAGAGCCTGAGCCTGTGACTGTGCAGCGATCGAAACTGGCCCGGATGTGCGCGTATCTCCAGCGTCCGACGCAGCGGATCGTCGATCCCGCGGCGCGGCTGGATGCGCTCATGGTGATGCGCGCGGTCACGCTGACGATCACCGCCGGCCTGATCGCTGTCGTCATCACGCTGATCGACGATTTCGTCCGCGATCCGGCTGGCGCGCCGCTGGATGCCTTCATCGGGCTGTGCGTCCTGCTGCTGGGGTGTGTTTTATACACGCTGGCGTGGCGCGGTTATTACATGCTGGCGCTGCGCCTACTGATCTACACCTCGGTGCTGATCGCGCTGGCGGCGGCGTTCCCCATCAACACCGACGGCCCGAACACCTGGATGAATATCCTCTATCTGATCCTGCTGGTGCTGCCGATCATGCAGACCGGGCTGCTGCTGCCGCTGAGCGAGCTGATCGCGATCGCCGTCATCGCCACGATCGGGATCGCCGGGCTGTCGCTGCGCTATCCGCCGCAGTATCTGCTCAATCTCATCACGATGAATCTCGTCGTCTGGATCGTCACCGTGATGTCGCATCATCTGCGGACGCACGTGCTGGCGCAGCAGGATCTGCGCCGGGCTGAACTGGCGGAGAAGAACGCCATCTTCACCCTGGTGGAGCGCTACTCCAGGGATATCATCCTGCTGATCAACCCCGACCTGACGATCCGCTACATCACCCCCAACGCCAGCCTGCTGACGAGCGCGCCGCCTTCCAGTTCGATCGGACGCTCGTTCGTTGACCCGGTCTGGACGCAGTTTTTCAGCGCGCAGAAGGTCGCGGAGGATATCGAGGCGGGCATTCTGCGCCTGATCAGTGGGCAGGACGTCCAGAACACGATCGAATTCAAGCGCGATGATGGACGCATCCTGTGGCTGGAGACCAGCACCAGCCTGATCCAGACCGGGGATGTGCAGAGCGGTGCAGTGATGATCCTGCGCGATGTCACCGAACGCAGGCAGGCGGAAGAAGCGCTCAAACACGAGCGCAACCTGCTGCGCACGCTGATCGACAACCTGCCCGACTACGTCTACGTGCTCGACTCCGATCAGCGCGTCATTTTATCGAACCGGGGGGGGCAGCCGCTTCCCATGATGGAGGGGCACGATGTGCTGCCGGGCCGCATCCCGGAAAGCGGGCTGACGCCGCGCATGGCGGTGGCGATCGCGCAGGAAAATGCGCGCGTCCTCAAGGGCGAGATGATCGTCGAGCAGGAGCGCGAGGTCGAAACGCTCGACGGCGGACGGTATACCCTGGTCACGACAAAAGTGCCGCTGCGCAATGAGCAGGGGGAGATCGTCGGCCTGGTCGGGCGCACCCGCGATATCACCCGGCAGAAAGAGGCGCAGCGCCAGGCGCTGGAGCAGGCCCGGCAGCAGGAGCAGCTTTCGGCGGCGCTGGAGCAGGAGATCCAGCTCAGCGGGCTGAAGACGATCTTCATGAACCTGATCTCGCATGAATTCCGCACCCCGCTGGCCCGGATCCGCAGCGCCGCTGAAATGCTCGAGCGTTATCACGACCGGATGAGCGCGGAAGGCCGGGGGGAGCGCCTGACGGTCATCCAGCAGGCGGTCGATCAACTGAAGGCGATGCTCGAAGATATCACGATGGTGCTCCAGTTCCAGGCTGATACCGCCATTCTGAATTACACGGCTGCCGATGCAGCGGCGCTGACGCGCGAGATCATCCATGAACTGATCGGCACGACCGGCGAGCGCCCGATCATCCTCGAAACGCAGGGGGAGGTCGGTGAGGTGCGCATCGACGTGCGCCTGTTTCGCTATATCGCCCGCAACCTGATCAGCAACGCGCTCAAATACTCGTCCGCCGCCAGCGTCGTCGAAGTGACCCTGGCGCGCGCCCGTCATTCGGATGGCGGGGACAGGCTGATCCTGACTGTGCGCGACCACGGCATCGGCATGGATGAGGAAACCCGCCAGCATATCTTCGAGCCGTTCTACCGCGGCAAAAATACCGGCAATGTGACCGGGACGGGCCTGGGCCTGAAGATCGTGCACGACTGCGTGACGCTGCAGCGCGGCAGCATCGACGTGGACAGTGCGCCCGGTGTGGGGACGACGATCACTGTATCGCTGCCGCTGCCAGCGGAGGGCGCATGAGCCAGCCGCCCGCCCTGCACGACTCTTTCGACGGCACGCTCGGCCTGACATGGGATGTGGCCGAGGTCGGCGGCGGGCGGGTCGAACGGACGGCGTGCGCCCTGCGGCTGACCGATCCGCCGCTGCACGAGCGCCGCTACTGCAACGCGCAGATCACCGACTACGGGTTCAAGCATACGCGCCAGCGCCCGGGGTACGATTTTCGCTGGCGTCCGCCGCTCACGCTGCGCGTCCGGGCCTGGTTCGAAGGGGCGCTGCCGCCGGTCGGGACGGCGGGTTTCGGTTTCTGGAATCACCCGTTCTCGCCCGATGCCCGGCGCATCCCCCGGCTGCCCGCGGCGATCTGGTTCTTTTACGGCGCGCCGCCCAATGAGATGCGTCTGGCGCACGACGTCCCCGGTCACGGCTGGAAGGCGGCCACCATCGACGCGGCGCACTGGCGGACGCTGGCGCTGGCCCCGGTGGCGCCGGCATTGATGCTGCTCATGCGCGCGCCGGCGGTGTATCGCCGGCTCTACCCGCAGCTTCAGCGGGTGATGCGCATCGCTGAGGCCGCGCTGCCGCTCGATCGACTCGGCCAGCCGCATGAGTACGTCATCGACTGGCGGACGGACGGCGCGGAGTTTTTCATCGACGGCGCGCCCGTCCTGCGCGCGCCCTACGCGCCGCGCGGCCCGCTCGGTTTCTGCGCCTGGATCGACAACCAGTACGCCATCGTCACGCCGCAGGGGCATTTCGGCTTCGGGGTCGTCCCCGTGCCCGCCGCGCAGACGCTGGTGCTGGACGATATCGCGATCGCACCGATGCAGACCCCATGACCGCCGTCCGCCGCCTTGTTCCCGTTCCGGGGCTGTTCGCGCTCATCCTGGTGGCGCTGATCCTCTGGAAGATCGCGCTCTGGCTGAATCTGCCGCTGCCGACGACCGACGGGGTGCAGTCGCTGTCGCACACCTTCTCGCTCATGCGCGGCCAACCGCTGCTGAGCACGCTGTGGCACAACTGGATGCCGATCTACCAGCTCCCTTACGGCTTCAGTCTGGCGGCCTTCCCGCTGATGGCACTGCTGCCGTTCGGCCTGACGCACAACTACTTCGCCGCGTCGCTGCTCTTCGCGCTGGCCGCCGGGGCAGCGGCCTGGTTTCT
Organism: Anaerolineae bacterium; assembly: GCA_034432395.1. GTDB lineage: Bacteria > Chloroflexota > Anaerolineae > Aggregatilineales > Phototrophicaceae > Flexifilum. The sequence continues at coordinate 38,253 of DAOUBU010000101.1, read as the reverse complement.
CGTCCGCTCGAACCGCGCCGCTGACCGGGTCACCGCGGCGCTGGCCGCGCTGGCGGTGTTCGTCTACCCGCATCTGTGGGTGATGCGCCCGGAGTCGGTGACGATCCCGCTGCTGCTGGTGACGCTCGGCCTGATCCGGCGCGCGGCGCATCCGCCCCGCCCGCCCCTGCTGGCGCTGATCGGCCTGCTGATCGCGTATGCCGGCATCGCCCATCCGCTGGGCGGGCTGATCGGCACCATCGCGCTGACGGGCGCGGCGTTCGAACGGCGCTGGCCGCTGCGCCGCCTGTTCGGCGCGTATGCCCTGATCGGCCTGTTCGCCGCGGCGCTGTATCTGCCGGTCGTCCTGATCGACGTGGGGCAGTGGGTCGAGAACTTCCTCGGTTTTTTCACCCGCGAAGAGCCGCGCGGTCTGCGCGAACTGGCCACCGCCGGGGCCGATGCCGCCCGCTTCGTCGGCTGGGGGCTGCCGCTGATCGTCCTGTACGGGCGGACGCTGCTGCTCGATGTGCGCCGCGCGCCGAATCTGCTGATCCGCGAGGGGGCGCTGCTGCTGGCCTTCAGCGCGCCGATCCTGCTGGCCGGCGCGGGCAGTTACTTCACCTATCTGATCGTCCTGCTGGTCTGGCGGCTGGCGGCGCTGCCCGCCGCTGGCCGTCCGCCGCGCTGGCTGACGGCGGCCCTGCTGATCGTCCTGCCCGCTTTCTCGCATTACCTGCCCACGATCCAGGCGCTGGAAAACCCGCGCTACAGCGCGACCGTCCGCGCGGTGCTGGCCGAGGTCGAGCGCTACGCCGGGCGGACGGAGCCAGGGCTGGTGTGGACATCCGTGCGGCTGGCCCTGCCGATCGCCGACGAACCCTACGCCCGCGTGATCGCCAACTACTATCAACTGGGCCGCTACCCTGAACCGATCCTGGTCGCGCCGGGGGATGTGCTGCTGACGATGTGGGAGGCGGAGCTGGAGACGATCCGCGCCAACTACGCGCTCGACCCGTCAGCGCGAATTGAGGCGATCATCGAACCCGTCCCCGGCCCGCTGACGGTCGAGTCGCTGCTGCGCGCGCGGCAGCCAGCCGTCGGCCTGTGGCGGATCGTCCCCGGTGGATGAACGCGGCCCGGCACGGGTCAAATCGCCGCCCGACAGCCAGACACTAGCCTTCGCATAATCATCACTTAATAGAAAGTTGCGTCGGGCTTAACAACCGGTCTCTATGCTTGTCCAGGCTGTGTCAGATGAGCAAAGGCTGCCGGTTCATGCTGGAAATCACCAATCTGCGCGTCGTCTACGCGAACGGCACGGAAGCGCTCAAATCGATCTCGCTTTCCGCTGCGCGGGGCGAAATCATCGGCATCATCGGGCGCTCTGGCGCGGGCAAATCGACGCTGCTGCGCTGCATCAACGGGCTGCAGAAGCCGACCGAAGGCCGGATCGTGCTGGACGGCGAAGAGATCACGGCGATGAATAAAGAGCAGCTCCGCCATGCGCGCCGGCACATCGGCTTCATCTGGCAGGAGTACAACCTGGTCGAACGCCTGCCCGCGATCACGAATGTGCTGACGGGGCGGCTGGCCTACAACGGCACGGTCAAGAGTTTCTTCGGCTACTTCAGCCGCGAACACCGCGAGATCGCCCTCAAGAGTCTGGAACGGGTCAACATGCTGCACCGGGCGAAGTTCCGCGCCGACCGCCTGTCCGGCGGGGAGAAGCAGCGCGTCTCGATCGCCCGCGCTATCGCCCAGGAGCCGAAAATCCTGCTGGCGGATGAGCCGGTCGCCAGCCTCGACCCGGAACTGTCGGTGCAGGTGATGCGCGATCTGGCGCAGGTCGCGCGGCAGGTCGGGGTGCTGACGCTGATCAACATCCATCAGGTGGAGCTGGCCAGAGACTTCTGCGATCGGCTGATCGGCATCGCCAGAGGCCATGTCGTCTTCGATGGGCCGCCGTCGCGCCTGGACGAGCCGACGCTGGACGCCATCTACCGGTTCGATAAACCCCCGGCTGAGGAAGAGCCGACCGCGCCGATGACCCCTTACGACGGCGCGGAGCCGGTCAGCGAGCTGGCCGCAAGCCCGTCGATGTCGATGCACCAGTAGCGCAGCAGCGAGGATAAATCATGGCCGAAGCCACCCTGAAGCGGGCGCAGGCGAACGCAGCGGCAGTGCCGATCGACCCGGAGAAACTGCGCGCCGATCTGCTGCGCCCATTCCCGAAGCTGACGTTCCGCGGTCTGCTGATGATCCTGATCGCGGTCGGCATTTTGAGCTGGAGTCTGTCCGGCGTCGGCCCGAGCGAGACCAACCGCGTCACCTCGTTCTTTGACCCGTTCATCGCCATCATCAACCTGATCGGGCGCATGCTGCCGCCAGAATTCGAAGTCGATCGCGTGCACAACGTCTCGATCGACCTGTTCGGTAATCCGATCGCCCAGTTCACCATCACGCGCAGCACGATCGACGTCTTCGGCCAGCCGTGGCAGATCGGCTGGCTGCCGATCATCTCCGCCGTATTCGAGACGATCCAGATGTCGATCATCGGCACGCTGTCGGCGGTCATCATGGCGCTGCCGCTGTCGCTGCTGGCCGCGCGCAACACCTCGCCCCATCCGATCGTCTACCAGGGCGTGCGCCTGCTGCTCAACTTGCTGCGCTCGATCCCGGAGCTGGTCTACGCGCTGCTGTTCGTCGCGGCGGTCGGGCTGGGGCCGTTCACCGGCGTGCTGGCGCTGGCCTTCGGCACGGTCGGCTCGATCAGCCGCGTCTTCTCCGAGGCGATCGAGCAGATCGACCCGGCGCAGGTCAACGCGGTGCGCGCGACCGGCGCGAACGCCATTCAGACCTTCATCTATTCCGTCATCCCCCAGGCGATGCCCCTGTTCATCTCGTACTCGATCATCTACTTCGAGTCGAACGTCCGCCACGCCACCATCCTCGGTTACGTCGGCGCGGGCGGCGTCGGTTTCCTGCTGTTCAAGTACACGGGAACCAGCGATTACGACAAAGTGCTGGGGGCAGCGCTGGTACTGGTTGTGGCTGTGACGATCATCGATCGTTTCAGTAGCTGGCTGCGTCAGCGCCTGATCTGAGGCCGCAGGGCCGAAGGTGCTGCGCCAGCGTGCAGGTTTGTGCTGCGGTATGGAGCTTAAGGAGCAGTTCAGGTTATGAAGAAGTTCGTCGTCGTCCTCAGTCTGCTGGTTTTCGCTGCGCTGTCGTTCGGTTTCGTCGCCGCCCAGGAAGTCGATCGCACGGGCTGGCCGGAGACCTTCATCATCGGCGTGTACCCCGGTGACAATGTCGAAGAAGCGCTGGCCGCGGTCGAGCCGCTGCGCGCTTACCTGGAAGAGCGCCTGGGCGTGCGCACGGTGCTCATCACCGGCACGAGCTACAACTCCGTCATCGAAGCGATGGCCGCTGGCCGCGCGGACGCGATGGAAGTCGGCCCGTTCTCGTACATCCTGGCCGCTGAAGTCGCCAATGCCGAAGCGATCGCCGTCGCCAACTACGAGACCGAGGTCGATCTGAACGAGATCCCCGGTTACTTCAGCCTGATGTTCACCAAGAAGGGCAGCGGCATCACCAGCATCGCCGATCTGGAAGGCCGCAGCTTCGCCTTCACCGACCCGGCCAGCACCAGCGGCTATCTGGTTCCGTCGACGGACATCCTGCTCGATCGCGAATTCACCGATCCGGCGCAGATCGAAGAATTCATGTCGGTGACCTTCGCGGGCAATCACCCGTCGGCGGTGCTGGCCGTGGTCAACGACAACGTCGATGCCGCCGCGACCTTCGATGCCAACCTGCCGACTCAGGCTGATGAAGTCGGCTTCGAGCTGTGCGGCTACAACAACATGAACATCGATGGCCCGGCGACCGCTGAAGAGTGGCCGTACCTGGAGCCGATGACCCAGGAAGAGATCATGGCGATCTACGAGACCTGCCCGGAGGGCAGCATCGTCGTCTTCCACCAGTCGCCGCTGATCCCGGAGACCCCGTTCGCCATCAACGCCAACCTGCCGGAAAGCTTCAAGCAGGCCGTTCAGGAAGCGCTGCTCGATGTGGCCAACAACCAGGAACTGGTTGACGCCCTGGAGCGCTACTACGTCGATCCGAGCGCGGCCGCCGGCGTGGAGAGCATCGACGCGCTGTACAACTCGCTGCGCGATATCGCCCGTCTGCTCAACATCGACCTGCGCGCGCGCTAAATTCTGCGGTAAATTGGATCGGGGTCGGCTCGCGCGGCGCTGAGCCGACCCTTTTTTTCGAGAGCGGCTTTTTTCTCAAGGAGTTTTGCGATGCCATCCCTGCTGACGACGCTGACTCATGCCCCGGCGGAGCCGGTCAAGCAGTTGGCGGACGACCTGCTGCCCCTCCTGGGTGAGGTGCGCGTGCTGGTCAACCGCACCGGGCTGGTGATGCTGCCGTACACCGACAGCGTGACCGGCGCGGCCTTTCACCTCGGCGAGGTGCTGGTCAGTGAGGCGCATATCGCCCTGGCCAGCGGCGTGGAAGGTTACGCGCTGGTGACCGGGCGCGACCGGGTGCAGGCGCTGGGCATCGCCGTGATCGATGCCGCCTACCGGGCCGGCATCGAGACCGCGCGGATCGAGGCGTTCGTCAGCGAACAGGCCGCGGCCCAGGCCGCCGCCGATCGCGCGCTGCTGGCGCAGGTGGAAGCGACGCGCGTTGAACTGGAGACGTTCTGACCGATCATGCTCGATGAAATCGTGACCCATCCCGAATACACCCCGTCCGAACGGCGCATGCGCGAGACGTTCCTCGCGCTGATGAACGCCTTCGCCTACCCCGGACGACAGTTCGTTCTGCCTGATCTCGGCGATCCGTTCGCCCTGATCGCGGAGACGCTGCTCGATCTGGAGACCAGCGCCTTCACGCCGCACGAGACCCTGCGCGGGATGCTGGCCGCCACCGGGGCGCGTCTGCTGCCGCCGGAAACCGCGGCGTATCATTTCTACGCGGCGGCGGATCGGGCCGCGCTGGACGCGATCGCCGTTGCATCCACCGGGGAGCTGGCCCACCCGGACACCGCCGCGACGCTGATCATCGGTGGGTGCAGCTTCGCTGACGGCGATCGGTGGACGCTCAGCGGCCCCGGCATCCGCGGGACGGCGGCGATCCGGCTGGGCGGCCTGCCCGCCGACCTGTGGGCGCTGCGCGCGTCCCGCAGCCGCTACCCGCTCGGCTGGGATATCTATCTGCTCTCCGGGCGCACCGTGATCGGACTGCCGCGCAGCACGGTCATCGCGGAGGGATAGGGCCATGTACATCGCAGCCAGAGGCGGCGAGGCCGCCATTCAGGCATCGGAGGCGCTGTATCACCGGCTGAAAGGCCCGGTGACGCCGGAGCTGGTGCGCCAGATCGAGACGGCGCTGCCGTATCTGGTCGATCGGGTCATGGGCGAGGGATCGCTGTACGCGCCGGAACTGGCGGCGCTGGCCATCGCCCAGACGGGCGGCGATCTGTACGAAGCTGTGCTGCTGCTGCGCGCCTACCGCTCGACGCAGCCGCGCCTGGCCTACGCCCACCCGGTCACCGCGGACGATCTGCTGACGATCCGGCGCATTTCGGCGTCGTTCAAAGACATCCCCGGCGGGCAGATCCTCGGCCCGTCGCTCGATTATTCGCATCGCCTGCTGCGGCTCGACGTGCTCGATGAAGACGGGGCGACGCGCCGCGACGCTGAAGCCGCTGCCCCGGTCGATCGCGGTGAGGATCCGTTGGACGGGGCCGATGCTGATAGGACGACAGCCGCCGCGCTCACCGGGCGATATCCGCTGGTGGCGGAGTGGCAGCGTCAGAACGGGCTGCTGCTGCCCGCGCCGCCGCCCCCCGAACTGCATCCGGCGGATATCCCGGATGTCACCCGCGATCCGATCCTGTTCCCCGCGCCGCGTCCGCATCGGCTGCAGGCGCTGGCGCGTGCCGATACCGGCGGCGTGCTGGCGCTGGGCTATGCCAGCATGCGCGGCTACGGCCTGATCCACCCGACCGTCAATGAGCTGCGGCTGGCCTACGCGGAAGTCAACGTGACGCACCCGATCACGGGCGAGACGTTCAGCGCCGGGCGCGTCCGCGTCAGCCAGGGCGAGGTGGCCAGCCCGGCGGAGGATAAGCGCAAGGGGCTTCAGCTCGGCTTCACGGCCACGCTGGGCTGGAACGAGGTCAAGCTGATCGCCGGCGCGACGCTGGACATGGAGATGAACCAGAGCGACCCGCACCCGGCGCATGAAGAGGAATTTGTGCTGTACCACACCGAGTCGGTGGAGGCGTCCGGCTTCTGCATTCACTTCAAACTGCCGCACTACGTCACGTTCACCAGCGTACTGGATCGGCTGCGCCAGGTGATCGCCACCACCTACGGCGAAAGCCAGCCGCAGCCGGTCGAACAGCCCGCCCAGCCGGAGGCCGCACCATGACCGATCACGCCGCTGACACACCCAGACTGCGCGCGTTGGCATCCCCGCGCGAGGATTACGCCTACGCCTTCCTCGATGCCTTCGCCAAGCGCGAGCTGCGCCGCCGCATCCTCAAGGCGATCGCCATCCCCGGCTATCAGGTTCCCTACGCCAGCCGCGAACTGCCGATCGCGCGCGGCTGGGGCACGGGCGGTCTGCAGGCCACGCTGTCGCTGGTCGGGCCGGAGAGCGTCGTCAAGGTGATCGACCAGGGCGCGGACGACTCGGTCAACGCGGCCAACCTGCGCCGTTTCATCCGCCGCACCTCCGGCTGCGCGACGACGACGGACACGTTACAGGCGACGATCCTGCAGAGCCGCCATCGCATCCCGGAAGAGATCCTGCGCGAGGGGCAGGTGCTGGTGCTGCAAGTGCCCGATCCGGAACCGCTGCGCGCCGTCCAGCCGGATACGTCCGCGGCGCTGCAAATGCACGCCGACGCCGATTACGGCCAGATGTGGCTGGTGCTGTACGAGCAGCTCGTGCGCTACAAACATTTCCTTCAGGGAGCCAGCTATCCCAGTCTGGTGCACCGGCGCTACCTGATCAGCCCCAGCCCGATCCCGCGCTGGGATACCCCCAAGCTGCATCAGGCCGAGCACCTGACGATCTTGAGCGCCGGGCGCGAAAAGCGCATCTACGCCGTGCCGCCGTATACCGACGTGCACCCGATCGAATTCGACGATGTGCCCTTCGCGGTTGAAGATCAGCGCGCCTGGGCCGATTACCGCACCGGGACACAGCACAAGTTCATGAACGAGATCCCGCAGCCGGACGGCTCGGCCATTTACGAGCTGTCCGACACGGGCTATGCCGAGAAAGTGATCGCGGCGCAGCGCGGGGAGGCCGTCGTCATCGGCCCGACGTATTTCGACGATGAAGGGAACTTCTATCATCATGGCTACCTCAGACCGCCCGTCATACCGGAATAGCGCGCCGCCCGTTCTGCAAACCGAGCCGCCGCTGGTGCGCGCGCGCGGGCTGAGCAAACGCTACGGGCGCATCGCGGCGGTGCAGCAGGTCGATCTCGATGTCTACCGGGGCGAGGTGCTGGGCATCGTCGGCGAGTCCGGATCGGGCAAATCGACCGTGCTGCGTCTGCTCAATCTGGAGGAACCCGCCGATGCCGGGACGTACACCCTGCACGTGCCCGGTCTGGAGGGCGTCGATCTGCTGACGCTGGATCGCTTCTCCCGCCGCGACGTCCAGATCCGGCAGATCGGCATCGTCTACCAGAATCCGCACCTGGGGCTGCGCATGCGCTATACCAGCAGCGGCAACGTCGCCGAACGCCTGCTCATCACCGGGGAGCGGCGCTACGCGGTGCTGCGTCAGGCGGCGCGGACGGCGCTGGCCGCATCCGAATTCCCGCTCGACCGTATGGACGATCCGCCGCGCGTGCTCTCCGGCGGGATGCAGCAGCGCGTCCAGCTCGCCAAAGCGATCGCGCTCCAGCCGCAGCTTCTGCTGCTCGATGAGCCGACGACCGGGCTGGATGTCTCGGTGCAGGCGCTGGTGCTCGATACGCTCAAGCGCCTCCAGCGCGAGCGGCGCATGGCCACGGTGATCGTCTCGCACGATCTGGGCGTCATCCGCACGCTGGCCGATCGCGTCATGGTGATGCGCGGTGGGCAGGTCGTCGAGACCGGCCTGACCGATCAGGTGCTGGAGGATCCGCAGCACGCCTACACGCAGCAGCTCGTCCACGCCAAATTGTAGGGCAGGTATCGGCATGACGCTCCTCGACGTCCGCGGTTTCACCAAGTTCTTTCAGATCCACCATCTCGATCGTCAGGTCGGCACGTTCGCCGATGTCTCGTTCACGCTGGACGAGGGCCAGTTCATGCTCGTCAGCGGGCCGAATGGCGCGGGCAAATCGACGCTGCTGCGCTGCCTGTACCGGACGTATGTCCCCACCGGCGGCCAGGCGATCTATCACGCGCGCGCCGGGGCGATCGACCTGGCGACAGCAGCGGACAGCGACATCATGATCCTGCGCCGGGACGAGATCGGCTTCGTCACCCAGTTTCTGCGCCCGCGCCCGCGCGTATCGGCGCTGGAGCTGGTCGCCGAGCCGCTGCTGCTGATGGGGCAGGATGCGGCGGCGGCGATCGCGGAGGCCGAACGCTGGCTCGACCATTTCGGCGTCAAGCCCGATCTGTGGCAGGCCTACCCGACCACGTTCAGCGGCGGTGAACAGCAGAAGATCAACCTCGCCCGCGCGCTGATCGCGCCCCGCCGGCTGCTGCTGCTCGATGAGCCGACGGCCTCGCTCGACGTCGCGGCGCGCGCCGCGCTCACCGCCCGTCTGGCCGAACTCAAGGCCGCCGGGGTGACCCTGATCGGCATCTTCCACCACCCGGAGGAGATCCGCGCGCTGGTCGATGTCGAACTGAAATTGTCCGTCATCCAGGGGGAGATTGACCATGTGGCTGACCAACCTGCGCCTGATCCTGCCTGATCGCATCGTCGAACGGGGCGCGCTCCGGCTGCAAGACGGGCTGATCGCCGAGATCGCCGAAGGCGGCGCGCTACCCGCCGGCCTCGATCTGGATGGGCTGACCGCCGTCCCCGGCCTGATCGATCTGCACGGGGACATGCTGGAGCGCGATATCGAGCCGCGCCCGCGCGCCTTCTTCCCCGTCGATCTGGCGCTGTACGAGCTGGACAAACGCATGGCGGCGGCGGGCATCACCACGGCCTACGCCGCCGTCGCCTTCGCCTGGATGAAAGGCGATCTGCGCCGGCAGGATGTGGCGACCCGCATCATCGAAACCGTCAACGCCCTCAGGCACACGCTGCTGATCGATCTGCGCGTGCACGCGCGCTTCGAGGTCAACAACCCGACGACCGTCCCCATTCTGGACGATCTGCTGCGGCGCGGGCTGGTCGATCTGGTCTCGGTGATGGATCACACGCCGGGGCAGGGGCAGTACGCCGACGCGACGCGCAACATCCAGTTCCTCAAGGAATGGTACGGGTTCACCGATGTCGAACTGGCGCCGATCGCTGAGCGCGTCCGCGCGCATGCCGATCGCATCGAGGAAAAACGCCAGCGCGACTGGGAAGTCGTGCGCGGGATCGCGGCGGTGGCCCGCGAACACGGCGCGATCCTGGCCGCGCACGACGACGATACCGCGGACAAGGTCGCGGCGCAGGCGGCCATGGGCATGACGATCAGCGAGTTCCCGGTCAACCTGGCCGCGGCGCAGGCCGCCCGTGCCCACCGGATGCACATCATCATGGGCGCGCCCAACGCCTACCGCGGCGAGTCGAACACCGGCAATCTGTCCGCGCTGGACGCCCTGCGCGTCGGCCTGGTCGATATCCTGGCCAGCGATTACTTCCCAGCGGCCATGCTGCACAGCGCGTACAAGATCGCCCGCGACGGCCTGCTGCCGCTGCACGAGAGCCTCAAACTGGTGAGCGCCAACCCCGCCGCCGCCGTCGGCCTGACCGACCGCGGGCGGATCGCCGTCGGCCAGCGCGCCGATCTGGCGCTGGTGGACGAAAGCCACACCCAGCCGCGCGTGCGCGGCACGCTGCGCGCCGGGCATTTCATCTATCAGGATGCGCACATCGTTCGGCTGGCGGCGCAGGCGCATCTGCCCGCGCGCGATCGGGCCGAGCTGTTCGTCGAGGATTGAGCCGATGCCCTACATCCCTCTGCACCCCGCCGATCGACCGCAGCATGACGGGATGCTGTCCGCCGAGCCGACCATCCACCCCGACTGTCTGATCGTCGACTCGACCGTGGGCGCGTGGACGGAACTGGGGCGCGGCACGCTGCTGATCGAGTCCACCTTCGGCGATTATTCGTACACCGCCGGCCCGGCGGACATCATCTACACCGATGTCGGCAAGTTCTGCTCGATCGCCGCTTACGTGCGCATCAACCCGGGCAACCACCCGATGGAGCGCGTCACCCAGCACCATATGACCTACCGGCGCGTCAAATTCGGTTTTGCCGCGACGGACGACGACGCTTTTTTCGACTGGCGGCGCGCGCACCGCTGCACGATCGGGCACGATGTCTGGATCGGCCACGGGGCGACGATCATGCCGGGCGTGACGATCGGCCACGGGGCGGTGATCGGCGCGGGGGCGGTGGTGACGCGCGACATCGCGCCGTACACGATCGCCGTCGGCGTGCCGGCCCGCCCGCTGCGGACGCGCTTCAACGAAGAGACGATCGCCGCGCTGCTGCGCATCGCCTGGTGGGACTGGGATCGCGCCACGCTGGCCGCGCGCTTCCACGAGTTGAACGACGTGCCGACGTTCATCGCCCGCTACGGCTGATCGACGCGGGGGCGGCGCGCCCCGCACGCCGATCCCGCGCCCCATAACATCCCGTTCACACAAACGCGCTCAGGGCTTAATCCAATTCTGGCTTTGCGTTTAAGTGAAGCGGGATAGTGTCTGAACGGTCTGGTCGATGCCAGACCGTTGTTTTTTTGCTTTGAGGGGGATCGTGATGCAGAGACGGTTAGCACGGGTACATGTATTCCTGATCGGGTTCGCGGTATTGGTCATCAGCGGGGCGCTGCTGCTCCGCGCGGCCTACGCGCAGCAGCCACCAGCCGCTTCGATCCTCGTCGGCCCGTTCCTGGAGTCCGCCATCGCCGATGACGAGACGGGGACAAGTTCTATTCGGATCATCTGGGAGACGCCGCTGAATGCGAGCGCGCAGGCTGAGGTGCGCTATGGCCTGAGCGCCGACGCACTGGATCTGACCGCCGTCGGCACATCGACGGAATTCGGGGGTGGCGCGACGCAGCTTCATGCAGTGCAGCTCCGCGATCTGCAGCCGTTCACCCGCTACTACTATCAGGTGCGGTCTGGCCCGGCGGATGCCGATTTCAGCCCGGTGCTCAGCTTCATGTCCGCGCCGCTGGCCAGCAGCGAGCAGTCCTTCACGATCGTCGGCACTTCGGACGAGCAGCCCGGCCAACTGAACCCGACGTACAACCGCATCCTCTTCCGCCATATCAACGAAAACCTGATCGTCCCGGAAGTGTGCGGCACGGCGGATGACTGTGCCGAGGCCGTCCAGGTGCTGCTCACGCTGGGCGATAATGCCGACGTGGGCGCGTATGATGAGTATGCGCCGTGGTTTGCGGCGCGCCAGGTGCTGCAGGGGCGCGTCCAGACGATCGGCGCGGCGGGCAACCACGATTACGATGCGGCGGGGACAGCCGTCAATTACTACACCTATCATCATTACCCGGAAAATGCGTCGTTCACGGCCCTGGGCCTGCCGGAAGATCCGGAATTTGACCCGGCGTATCTGGAGCGCTGGTATTTCCAGGATTACAGCAACGTCCGCTTCATCGTGCTCGACAGCAACCTGCTCTCCGGCGATCCGACCACGGGGCTGACGGCGCTGATGCAGCGCTGGCTGGCGGCCCTGCTGGAGAACACCTGCACCGCGGAACATATCGATTTCGTCATGCTGCTGCTGCACCACAACAGCGAATTCGACGAGATCTGGAGCGTGGGCTTCAAACCGAACACCGAACGGCTGGTGGATCAGGTGGAGCAGTTCGCCAGCGACTGCGGCCGCCCGACGTTCTACTTTTACGGCCACGCCCATAACTACAACCGCGGTCACGACAGCGACCACAATCACACCTTCATGAACATCGCCGTCGCGGGCGGTTCGATCGATGCCTGGCCGATGTATGCTTTTGCGCAGGATTTCGCCCCGGTCATCGCCTCGGATGCGTCGTTCGGCTATGTGCGCATCGACGTGACCGCGGGCGATACGCCGAGCGTGCGCCTGCGCCGGTATTCGGCGGGCTACACGCCCAATCCGGCGACCGCGCCGCAGGGGCTGATCGATGATTTCACCATCACGCGCAGCAGCCGTCACCCGGATGCGCCCCGGGCCAGCGAAGCGGTGATCCGCGCGATCGAGACGACCGGGGCCGTCATCCTGCGCGGTTCGGCGTACAGCGACCCGGACGGCGTGCCGATGATGTCCTCGCGCTGGCAGGTGACCACGAGCAGCGGGGATTACGAGTCGCCGGTGTTCGACCATCTGGAGCACTACCGCAACTGGTATCGCGGCGTCGAGCTGCAGGCGGGCGACGACATCACCGAGACGGAGTTCCGCAATTTCGCCCCGAATACCACCTACTACTGGCGCGTCCGTTACCGCAACCAGCACGGCCACTGGAGCGACTGGTCGCCGGAGGCCTCGTTCACAGTGGGCGATGCGACGCCCTTCTTCCGCACCGCGCGCGACAGCTATCGCCCTGGCGAAGGCGTGCAGGTGCTGTGGTCGGGGCTGCCCGGCAATGAACGCGACTGGGTCGCCATCGCTGCGGCCGGTTCACCGGATGATCAGTGGGTCGGCGCGAACTACCACTACACGCGCGGCATCGTCGGCGGAAGCCACACCTTCTACGGTCTGCCGGTCGGGGACTACGAGGCGCGCGTTTACTACAACTGGCCGGACGGCGGCTATGTGGTGCAGGCGCGGCATCCGTTCACCGTCGAGGGCGATATCGCGGTCGCGCTGACCACCGACAGAGATCGCTACATGCCCGGCGAGACGATCGCCGTCACCTGGACGAACCTCCCCGGCGGGCTGGACGATTACATCGTGCTGCTGCCGCAGGGCGGCGATCCAGTCCGCCGCCCCGACGGCCTTTCGACGGGGACGAACGGCGCTTACAACGGGCACTTCTACATCACAGCCCCTGAGATCGGCGGGACGTATGAGGTGCGCGCGTATGCCGGGGGCGGCGCTGCCCCGCTCGCGGTGAGGACGATCACCATTGCCGGGGCGGCCCAGCCGACCGCGCTCCCCACGGAATCAGCCGAAGCGGGGAGCTGTCTGCTGGTGGAAGATTTTGAGGGCCTGCCGCTCAACCCCGCGCTGGGAGAATCGATCGATCCGGCGGTGCTCGGCTGGACGCACACGCCGCCCGCCGGCTGGACGGTGACCAACCGCGAGGGGATGGCCGAAGGGATGCCGGAATGGCAGGGCTGGAGCTTCACCACGATGCCGTTCTGGAACAGCGCCGACCAGCAGGATCGCATCAACTTCACGCGCGCCAGCGGCGTGTTTGCGGTGGCCGACCCCGATGAGTGGGACGATCGGAACAACCCGGCTGCGGTGAGCACGTTCGACAGCGTCCTGAGCACGCCCATCATCGACGTGCGGGGCGTGAACACCGTCACGCTGCGCTTCGACTCGCATTACCGGCAGGAAGCGCCGCAGGTTGCGCGGGTGACCGCCCGTTTCGACGGCGGCGAACCGATTGAAATCCTGCGCTACGATGCCGACAGCGCCGATGACATCGCCCAGCAGAACCAGGCGATCGCGCTCGAGATCCCGGTTCCGGCGGGCGCCGCCGAGCTGGTGCTGACCTGGGATCTGATCGAGGCGGGTAACAACTGGTACTGGGCGATCGACAACATCCATGTGACCGCCGATGTGCGGCTGGATCGCGAAACGCTCTGCGATCGTCCGCGCCCCGAAGTGACGCCGATCCCGACGCCGAACCTGGCCACGCCCACCCCCGCGCCGACCGTCACACCGGCTGCCAGTGTCGAGCCGATCGACCCGGCGACCGTCCTGTTCGCGGAAGATTTCAACGACTTCACGCTCAAGCCGGCGGTTGATGAAGACGTCGGCCCGATCCTCGGCTGGAACACCGACTCGCAGGGCGGCTGGACGATCGTCGTGCCGGAGACCGTGCCGCAGGGGACGACCGAATGGCAGGGCTGGAGCGCCACCACGATGCCGTTCTGGAATGCTACCGACCCGCAGGATCGCATCCTTTTTACCCGCGCCGAGGGCATCTTCATGGTCGCCGATCCGGATGAATGGGATGATTATCATATCGGCGCGTCGCAGGGCGGCATCTACGAGACCAGCCTGATCTCGCCGGCGATCGATGTGAACGGCGTCAGCCGGATCCGCATCGCCTTTGACTCGCATTACTGGCAGGAAGATACGCAGCAGGCCACGCTGACCGCTGTGTTCGACAGCGGCGACAGCGTCGAACTGCTGGCTTACGGCCCGGGCAGCGCTGGTGAAGAGAAGAACCTCCACCTCGTCTTTGAGGCGCCCGTCCCGGCGGGCGCTGCTTCCGTCCAGCTCGTTTTCCGCATGTTCAACGCGACCAACGACTGGTACTGGGCGATCGACAACATCCTGGTGACCGCAGCGCCGGCGGTCGTCACTGTGCCGCTGCCCTACCGCGAGGATTTCGACGCGCTGGCCGGCAGTTTGCAGCCCGCCGTCGATGAGGCGATCGATCCGGCGGTGCTCGGCTGGACGCACACGCCGCCCGCCGGCTGGACGGTGACGACGCCGGACACCGTGCCGCAGGGGACGACCGAATGGCAGGGCTGGAGCTTCACCACCATGCCTTTCTGGACGTCCGCCGATCAGCAGGAACGCGGGGCGTTCACCAAAGCGTTCGGCGTGTTCGCCGTCGCCGATCCGGACGAGTGGGATGATTTCAACGCGGGCACGACCGATGAGATGGACTACAACACCTTCCTCACCTCGCCCGCGCTTGCGGTGACCGGCGTCGCCCGTGTCTTCATCACGTTCGACTCGCACTGGCGCCCGGAGGATCATCAGGTCGCCGTGCTCACCGCAACCTTCGATACCGGCGAACAGGTCGAACTGCTGCGCTACGACAGCGTCACCACCGCGGATGACGGATCCAACCTCAATGAGACGGTCGATGTGTCCGTGATCGTGCCGCCGGGCGCAGCCACGATGACGCTGACCTGGTCGATGCTGACCGCCGGCAATGACTGGTTCTGGGCCATCGACAACGTGCGCGTCGTCGGCGGGTGAGGCGTTTTTCAACGGGTCAGGCTCAGGGCAGATTGGAACCTGAGCCTGACCGCGCTTGCGGCTGTTCACCGCGCGCCAACCGGTGACGGCGGCCTCGATCCGCCGGGGGGAACCCCCAAAACAAAGCGGGAACGCGCTGTCTCGTTCCCGCTTATTGATTCATGCTGATGTAGCCCTAACGGGATTCGAACCCGTGTTTTGGCCTTGAAAGGGCCACGTCCTAGGCCTCTAGACGATAGGGCCGTTCACGAGGGACAGGATACCAGCGGCTCCCCCGGCTGTCAAGACAGATCCGGGGCGGACGGCGGATGTTCACCGCGCTTTAACAGAGGGGCAAAACGCGCCTCATCGCCGGGCCGGGCGAAACCGAGCCGCTGACGGTGCTCGATCAACTTGCGCACTGCGTCGGGCGTCAGGTCGCGCGCGCCGCCGATCTGTTCGGCCATGTAGAGGATGCGCGCGGTATGTTCGAGCGTCTCCAGGCGCAGATAGGCATTCCACACCGTATCGGCCACGGTCAGCGATCCATGATGGCTGAGCAGGATGGCATCGTGCTGGGCGATCAGATCGCGGATCGCCGCCTGGTTTTCGGCGCTGGCGGGGTTGGCGTAAGCCGTGACCGGGATCAGGCCGAGCGTGACGAACGCCTCCGGGATGATCGCCCGGTTCCAGTCATAGCCGGCCACCGTCAGCGCGACCGCCGTCGGGGGATGCGCGTGCACCACGCCGCCGATATCGGGCCGCTGGCGGTAGCATTCGAGGTGCATCAGCAGCTCACTGGTCGGCTGGAGATGCTCCGTCCCCGGCTGAACGCGCAGGCGCTGGCCGGACCGATCGACGACGATCAGGTCGTCCGGTTCCAGAAACCCTTTGGCATACCCGCTCGGCGTGGTCAGGATCGAGCCGTCGGGCAGGCGCGCGCTCAGGTTGCCGCTGGCCGCGTCGATCAGACCGCTGCGGTACATCAGACGCCCGACGGCGCACAGCGCAGCGCGCAGGGCGGCCTCGCTGCCATCGCCGGGGCGGTTCGGGGTCGAGAGCATGATGCGGGGCTATTCCAGGGCCAGGGCTTCGAAGGTCGGCACGGTCTCGACGCGGCCTTTGACCTTCAGCTCGCCGATCGGCTGGGTGATCACGCGGCCGATCACGCGCTGCTGCGTGGCCGCGCTGATGAAGATGCGCCCATCGGTGCACACCTGCTGCAAGCGCGCCGCCAGGTTGACGGTATCGCCCACGGCGGTGTAATTCATCAGGTCGGGCGCGCCGACGTTGCCGACGACCGCCGGCCCGGTGTGAATGCCGAAATTGATGCGCATCCGGTGTTCCGGCGCAAACTGCTCGACGAACTGGCTCAACCGGGAGCGGATCGACAGCGCCGTTTGCACGGCGGCCAGCGCGTGATCGGGCTGTTCGAGCGGCGCGTTGTACAGCGCCATGACGCCGTCGCCCATGAATTTGTCCACCGTACCGCCGTGATCGCGGATGACATTGACCAGCAGGGTGTGGTAAGCGTTCAGGATCGTCAGCGGCAGTTCGGGATCGGTGTGTTCAGAAATGCTGGTGAAGCCCTGCAGATCGCTGAACATGACCGTGACTTCCTGCATTTTGCCGCCCAGCTTGACCTCGGTCGGGTTGCGCAGCATCTGATCGACCACCGACGGCGCGACGTAGCGCTCGAACGTGTCGCGGATGATCTGCTGGGTCTTGCGCAGTTCATCGGTCTCCCCTTTGACGCGCAGCCGGGTGCGCACGCGCTCGATCAGCTCGCGCGGGCTGAATGGTTTGGAGAGGTAGTCATCGGCGCCCAGCTTCAAGCCATGCACGCGGTATTCGATATCGCCCAGCGCCGTCAGCATGATCACCGGGATCGCCTGCGTCGCCGGGTCGGCCTTCATGCGCTCGACGACCTCAAAACCACTGACGAGCGGCATGTTGACGTCGAGGATGACCAGGTCGGGCCGGTGCTGCTGCACCTTTTCGAGCGCTTCCTGGCCGTCAGCGGCGGTGACGACATCGACGCGCATGCTCTGGATGATCTCCGTCACCAGTTTGCGGCTGTCTAAATTGTCATCAGCGATCAGCACCAGCACGGTGTTTTCACTCCAGTCGAACGGTCAGATAGTGCTTGAGTTTGGCCGCCAGTTCTTTGAGGTTGATCGGCTTGGACAGATAGTCATCGCAGCCGGCCTCCAGCGCTTTTTCGCGATCGCCCGCCATCGCATGCGCGGTCAGCGCGATGACCGGGATCGCTTTCAGCGCCGGGTCGGCTTTGATGCGCCGGGTCGCCTCCCAGCCGTCCAGCCGGGGCAGGGACATGTCCATCAGGATCAAGTCCGGGCGCTGGCTGCGGGCGGCTTCCAGGCCATCCACGCCATCGCGGGCGGACAGTACCTCGTACTGCAGGGAGATCAGGACATCGGTGATCAGGGTGAGGTTGTCCGAGTTGTCTTCGATGACGAGAATCCGCGCTGTCATCGCAGCCTCTGCTTATGACTGGATCCGGTCGGCAGGATAAGGGGTGGCCAGGCACGCCTTTCTATTGCAATAGTGTAACATAACAACGGGGTGTCTGTGCGTTTAAGTCGCGGGCTGACGCCGTTCCCCCGCCGGGCGCAGCGCGACGAAAAAGGTACTCCCCTGGCCGGGCTGGCTTTTCACCCAGATGCGCCCGCCGTGCAGTTCGATCAGGCGGCGGCAGATCGCCAGGCCCATGCCCGATCCCTCATACGAATCCGGGTTGAGCTGGGTGAATTCCTCGAAGATGCGGGCCTGTTCCCCGGAGGGGATGCCGATCCCCTGATCGATCACTTCCACGACGATCCAGTCTCCATCGCCCAGCCAGCCGACGACCGGCAGCGCGAACGCGGCGGCGCGGCCGCTGGCGACATGGATGAGCCGGGCGCGCACCGTGATCGATGCGGGGGCTGTGCCTTCCCCGCGGGCCGGCGTGAACTTGATCGCGTTTTCGAGCAGCTCGGTGAAGACCTGCTCGATCCGGTCGGAGTCGCCGTAGAGCGGGGGCAGATCGGGCGGGATCTCGAGCGCCAGATTCACGCCTTTTTCA
Source organism: Anaerolineae bacterium (assembly GCA_034432395.1). GTDB lineage: Bacteria > Chloroflexota > Anaerolineae > Aggregatilineales > Phototrophicaceae > Flexifilum. The sequence continues at coordinate 19,891 of DAOUBU010000101.1, read as the reverse complement.
GTCCGGCGTATCTCCACCGAGTCGGCAGCGCGATCGATGACCGGGCGCAGCGGGAACAGGGAGCGATCCAGGCTCATCCGCCCCGCCTCGATCCGGTTGAGATCGAGCATGTGTTTGATCAGGCTGTTCAGCGTCACCACGCTGCGGTTGAGCCGGGTCATGCGGTCGATCTGGCGCTCGCTCAGCTCGCCATATGCCCCGGTGAGCATCAGTTCGCTGTAACCGCTGACCAGCGTGAGCTGAGTGCGCAGTTTGATGGCCAGATCGTCGATGAACCGGCTGCGATCGCGCCCGGCCTGCTCCAGTTGATCCATGAGCTGGCGGCTGCGCTCCCGTTCCTGCGCCAGATCGGTCAGCGCCTGACGCAGATCCTGATTGGCGACGCGCAGCTCATCCTGCACGCTGGCCAGCGGCAGATAGAGGATGCGCCGCTGCACCACGTAGCCCATCCAGGCCGCCGCCGTGGTCGCCAGGAGGATGGCCAGCGGGAACGACAGCAGCGCCGGCGACGCCAGCGTGCTGTACGCGGCGAGCATCAATGCGGTGGGCAGACGCAGCGGGCGCGTCGTCTGCCCGCCGGACATGATGATGCCGAAAGCGGCCAGAGCGTAGATGAACTGCGCCCCCAGGGCGATGCCCGCCAGCGGTTGAAACCGGAAATCCGCAGCGCCGTCCACCGAAGCGGAACCGGTGAACACGCCGCCGCTCCAGATCAGGCCGATCCCGCCGGCGAGCACCAGCGGGGCGGCCAGCAGCAGCCAGCGGGCGAAGCGGCCCTGCGGCGCGGCATAAGCGTAGCTGAACGCATACAGCGCACCGGTGGAGAGGGCGATCAGCGTGGCGAGCAGGTAGGCGCGCCGCTGCTCATCCAGGCCGAAGCGCAGCTCCTCGAACGGGCCGGTCAGCGAGACCAGGCTCCACAGCAGCAGCGACACGCAGAAGGCGGCGAACCACAGGCTGACCCGGCTGCGCGGCGGCTGCGCGATCACGGCGAACAGAATGCCGCTCACCAGCATCAGAGCGGTTAAACTGGCGATCGCGATCGCAGCATCGGTGAGCGTCATGCTGCCGGGCACCATCGGCCTCCCAGTTGAGGATGCGCTGCCCTGCGCTGCCGGCGGTGTGACCGGCGCGGGATCGACGCAGGGCGATCAGGGTTTCGCTTTGTATTTGCGCAGCGCTCTGGCGTCGCTGTCATCGCAGGCCGCCGGGGGCAGCTTGGCGGTGCGCCCGGCATCCTCATCGATATCGTTCACGGTCACCCCCTGGGTGAAGAGGGCGATGCGCGCCAGCGCCGCGGCATCGAATTCATGATAGCCGCAAATATCGCATTTCCAGGCCGGCTGATCAAAAGCGGTGAACAACTGACCGGCGAACGTGGTCTGGAACGTCGAGCGGTGCGGCTGCAGGTAACCATACTGACACTGTGGGCAGGGTCGCGGCTGCGGGTGGGGCTGCTGCGCTGATTCATGCTGCGGCAGAGTGTTTTTCACGGACATCCTTGCCCCCTTTCGTGAGGAACGACCATTGATGGACGAACGATGCGCCTCCAGGCCCGGGCTGAAGCTCAGGGTTCAGGGAAGCGGTAGTGAATGACGATCCCGATATCCTTCAGCGGCCAGTAGCGGATGATCGCTTCGCCGATGATGCGATCGCGCGTGACCGGCCCGAAAACCCGCGAGTCGCGGCTGTTGTTGCGGTTATCGCCCATGAAGAAATATTCGTTCGGCCCCAGTTCCCAGGTGTTATCCCGGCAGCGCGCGGGTTCGCACGGCTCATTCAGATACGGCTCATCCAGCCGGACGCCGTTGATGTAGACCTGCTGGTCGCGCAGTTCGACCGTCTCGCCGGGCAGGCCGATCAGCCGTTTGATCAGCAGCGGGTCGTCGGGCTGGTTATCGTCGCCCGGCGGGTCGAAGACGACGATCTCGCCCCGCGCCGGCTCGCTGAACAGGTAATGCGCCCGGCTGACGATCAAAAACTGACCCGCCCAGAAGCTCGGCTGCATGCTGGGGCCTTCGATGTAAAAGCGCACCGACGCCAGGTTGACGAGGGTGTAGACCAGAAAGATCAGCACCGCCGTTTCCAGGACTTCGCGCAGCAGATTCTGCCGGCGCAGGCGCGGGCGCGGGGGGGGCGATGGTTCGACAGGTGGGGAAGCGATCATTCATCTACTCGTATGCGTGCGACGGAGCCAACCGCTTCCAGCGGGTAGTAGCGCAGCACGGCCTCGCCGATGATGTACCGGCGCTGGATCGGCCCGAACGCGCGCGAATCCGTACTGTGATTGCGGTTATCCCCCATGACGAAGAATTCATCCGCGCCCAGCTCCCAGATGCGATCGGGGCAGGCGCGCGGCGTGCACGGCTCGTTGAGATACGGTTCGTTCAGCCGGACGCCGTCGATGTACACCTGCTGCCCGCGCAGTTCGACCGTCTCGCCGGGCAGGCCGATCACGCGCTTGATGTAATCGTCTTCCGGGTTGCCCTGATACTGAAAGACGATGATATCCCCGCGCTGCGGCGCTTCGAGCAGGTAATGCACCCGGCTGACCAGGATGAACTGGCCGGTTTCAAAGTTCGGGGCCATGCTTGTCCCCTCGACGACGAAACGCCCACAGCTCAGATTGACCAGCGTCACCAGCATGGCGAGCAGGATCAGGGTTTGCAGCGCTTCGCCGGCCAGATAGCGCATCCCCTGACCGCGCAGGCGGGGGCGGGGTGATGCCGGGCCGGAGGCAGGAAGCGGAGCGAGCAGTGTGAACATATCCCGATTATATATCCGCCCGATCAGCGGCACAATCCAGAAGGGGATGCCGCGCGCGCCTGCCCCGGTGCGATCGCGCCCCGTGGTGGCCGGAAGACGGAAAAAGATTCATACAAAATTCAGGGCGGCGGGGGTGGGAGTTTCGGGTTGTTTCGCTGGTGGTGCATCTCACGGATAATGCAGAGTCATTGATCTTGGCCTATACTTAAGAAGATTACAAAATCCACAGGATTGCAGACGGTGGCCGGCGAACTCATCCTCGTCGTCGATGACGGGCAGGAAAACCGCGAATTCATCATCGATTATGTGCTGACCCCACATGGCTACCGCCATCTGGCGGCGCGCGACGGCATGGAGGCGCTGGAGCTGATCCTGCGCGAGCCGCCGGATCTGATCCTGCTCGATTACCAGATGCCGCGCATGAACGGGGCCGAACTGCTGGCCGAACTTCAGCAGCGCGGGATCAACATCCCCGTCGTCCTGATGACCTTCTACGGCTCGGAAGAGGTCGCGGTGGAGGTGTACCGGCTGGGCGTGCGCGATTACGTCAAAAAGCCGTTCTCGATCGACGAGATGCTGATGGCGATCGCGCGCAGCCTGTCCGATGCGCGGCTGCGGCGCGAAAAAGACGCGCTGACCGAACGCCTGATCGCCGCCAACCGCGAGCTGCAAAGCCGTGTGCAGGAACTCAACATCCTCTACAGCGTCGGCAAGAGCGTCACCGCGCTGATGGACATGGATCAGCTTCTGCCGCGCGTGGTCGATGCGGCGGTGCGCGTCACCAGCGCGGAGGAAGGGTTCCTCTATCTGCTGGTCAAGGACAACCTGCTGTGTTCGGCGGAGAAGAAGGTCACCGCCAGCCGCGCCGAAGCGGTGCAGGAGATCGTGACCGACCGCGCCGCGATCGGCGTCTCCCAGCGGGCGCTGGAGACCGGCCAGCCGATCATCTTCACCCCGGAAAAGGCGGTGCGCGGGCTGACCTCGATCGCCTGTGCGCCGCTGGTGCTGGCGGGCCAGCCGATCGGCGTGCTGGGCGTGCGCAACGTCTCGCCGGCGGCGGGCGTCTTCCAGAAGAACGACTCGGCCATGCTCTCGGCGTTGACCGATTACGCGGCGATCGCGATCCAGAACGCGCGCTACATCGAAACGCTGATCGAGACCAAAGAGCGCGAAAAGCAGCAGATCAGGACGACCTTTCAGCGCTTTGTGCCGCATCAGGTCGTCGATGAGGTGCTGAGCAACCCGAACGCCCTGCGGCTGGGCGGCAAGCGTCAGCTCATCACCGTGCTGTTCGCCGATATCCGCGGCTACACCGCCTACAGCGAGAACATGTCGCCCGAGCTGGTGGTCGAGATGCTCAACGATTACCTCAGCCTGGCGGCCAACGTCATCATGAGCTACGGCGGCACGCTGGATAAATACATGGGTGACGGCATCATGGCGCTGTTCAACGCGCCCGATCCGCTGGAGGATCACCTGGGATCGGCGGTCGAGGCGGCGCTCACGCTGCAGCAGGCGGCCCGCGAGCTGTCCGCCCAGCGGCGCGACACGATCGCGTTCAGCATCGGCATCAACTGCGGCGAGGCGGTGGTCGGCTACATCGGGACGGACAGCGCGATGAATTACACCGCCGTGGGCGACGCCGTCAACGTGGCCAAGCGCCTGCAGGAAGCCGCCCGATCCGGGCAGATCCTGGTCGAAGAGTCGGTCGCCCGGCAGTTGAACGGGCGCGTGCAGGCGCAGGCGCTGGGCGAGCTGAAGATCCGCGGGCGGCAGAAGCCGGCCCTCGTCTACGAGATCCTGCGCTAACTGTCGTCCTGGCTGCGCGGGCGGAAGCTCATGCGGATCGGCGTGCCTTCAAAGGGATAGGCTTTGCGGATCTGATTTTCCAGATAGCGGCGGTAGGTGAAGTGCACCAGCCGCGGGTCGTTGACGTGAAACAACATCACCGGCGGGTCGATCGCCACCTGGCTGGCGAACAGGATCTTGAGGCGGCGCGACCCGCGGATCGGCGGCGTGTGCTGCTGCATGGCGTCGCGCACCAGCTTGTTCAGGGCGCTGGTGGGGATGCGGAAGTGCCGCCCCTCCCAGACGCGCCGGGCCGTCTCCAGCACCTGATGGATGCGCTGGCCGGTCAGCGCGCTGATGAACAGGATCGGTGGATCGGGCAGGAAGTCGAACTTGACGCGCAGCAGTTTTTCGTACTCGTGCAGCGTCATGCTGTCCTTGTTTTCCAGCGCGTCCCATTTGTTGACGATCAGGACGATGCTCTTGCCCGCCTCCATCACGTAACCGGCGATATGCTGATCCTGATCGGTGACGCCCTCGACGGCGTCGATCAGCAGCAGCGCCACATCGGCCCGCTCGATCGCTTTGAAGGCGCGCAGCACGCTGTATTTCTCCACGCCCGGCTCGATGCGCCCGCGCCGGCGGATGCCCGCCGTATCGATCAGCACGACCGGTTCACCGTGGAACTGGATCTCGGTATCGATCGCGTCGCGCGTGGTTCCGGCCACCGGGCTGACGATCACCCGTTCCTCGCCGATCAGCCGGTTGAGCAGGCTGCTCTTGCCGACGTTGGGCCGCCCGACGATGGCGATCTTGAGGCGCTCATCGTCCGCATCGTCGAGCTGGAACAGGTTGGCGCTCTCCACCGCGCGGTATACGCCGTCGAGCAGGTCGCCCACGCCCAGCCCGTGGATGGCGCTGATCGGGAAGACCTCGCCCAGCCCCAGCCCGTAAAATTCGACCGCGGCATCGAACTTGCTGACGTGGTCGGCCTTGTTGGCGGCCACGAGCACCGGTTTCTGCGTCCGGCGCAGGATCTCGGCCACTTCTTCATCGGCGGCGGTGATGCCGTGTTCGCTGTCGACGACCATGATGATGACGTCGGCATCCTGCACCGCCATCAGCGCCTGAGCGCGGATCTGCGGGACGAATTCGGCGCTGCCTTCGGCCAGCGGCGCAGTATCGCGCGCGCCCTTCGGCTCGTAGACTTCGATGCCGCCGGTATCGACGACGGTGAAGACCGCGCCGCGCCAGTCGAATTCGGCCTGCAAGCGGTCGCGCGTCGTGCCGGGGATGTCATCGACCACGGCCATGCGCTCGCCCACCAGCCGGTTGAAGAGTGTGCTTTTGCCCACATTGGGCCGCCCCACCAGGGCGACCAGGGGTTTTCGCTGCCCCATCCTGAGTGACCACGCAACTTGATGATGATCGAACCATCATTGTAGCAGAAGGCGCGCCCGTTCGGCAGGGCGCGCTTGCGCCGGGGGATGCCGGTTTACGGGCTGTCCGGCGCGGTCACGCTGACGTTGACCAGCGCGGGGAGCACCGCCACATTGCCCGGATCCGCATCGACGAGCAGGCTTTCCCCGTCCAGCGTGGCCAGCGGCGCGACAGGGGTGCTGCTGCCGCCTTCCAGACCGCTGACATCGACGAAGACGCGCACCGCGTCAGCGCTCAGGTTGGAGAGCATCGGGGCGGGGGCGGTCACCAGCACCGAGACCTCGGTGGGGTCAAGCGTGTACGTGTAGCCCTCGCGCGCGCCGAGGACGGCGATCGGCACGCGGTCGAACTGGCGGGTGATGATCTGGGTATCGACGCCGACGCGCACCGTGATCGTCGCCCCGGTGATGACCACCAGGCTCTCATCCGGGAGCTGCACCGTGACCTGTTCCTCGAAGCTGGCCGTCTTGCCGCTCAGATCGATCGGCGTCGTCAGCAGCGTGCCGGGCAGGCGCTCCAGCGCGTCCGCCGGCCCGCCGACGTAAACGATCCGGGGGTCGTAATCGAACGAGGTCAGCACGTAGCCTTCCGGGAGCTGGCCGACCGGGTTGGGCTGCACGCGCACCTCGCGCACTTCGGAATTGCGATTGATCGGCACGCGGACGCGCAGTGACGCCGGTTCCAGCGTGACGCCGGCCACCGTCCGGCCATCGGCTGTGACCGGGCTGAGGCGCACATCGCCGCTGAAGGTTTCGCGCTGTTCCGCCAGATCGAGCGCGGCGCGGGCTTCCGTCACCTGGGCGACCAGCCCCGCCGGGCCGCTGACCAGCACCTGAGGGATGTCGAATTCCGGCGCGCCCGCCGAGAAGACCAGCGCCGGCGGAGTGGCAATGACGATCGAGACGGGGACGAACTGGCTGGCCTGCAGATCGAGCACGACCGTGATCTGGCTGGGGGAGATCCCGGCCACGGTGACGCGGCGGTTGGGGGCGACGCTGGCCGTCAGCGGGACGGTGTGCGTGCCCGGCCCCAGCCCGCGCAGATCGGCGGTCACCGTGATATCGTCCGCCGCCAGCAGTTCGCGCACCGAGCGCTGGCCGCGCAGCCGGACGGTGGCATACGTCGTCAGGGTATCGGCGTTGATGATGACCAGCCCGGCATCGGGCTGAATGCGGATCGGGATGCGCTCCGCCAGCCGCCACTGCTCGATCGGGTCAGTCTCCGCGGTCGCGGTCAGCCAGATGAAGAACGCCACGACCAGCAAACCGGCGAACCACAACGCATTCTCGATCAGGCTGCGGCGCAGCCGGGGTGAAGCCGGGATCAAGGCAGTTTCTGCCCTTCTGCGGCGGTGGGCTGGCCCAGCAGCAGCCGGATCTGATCGCGCAGGCGGCCCAGCAGCGTGGTCGCCTCGCGCGCCGGGCTGAAGAAGGCGGTCAGCACCGTGCGCAGGCGTTTGCCATCCAGTTTGGTGATCAGCCGTCCGCCGGTGGCCAGGGTGATGCGCCCCGTCTCTTCGCTGACGACGACCACCACCGAGTCGCTGACCTCGCTCATCCCCAGGGCGGCGCGGTGGCGCGTGCCCAGCTTGCCCAGGCCGGCCAGCGCGACGCTGCGGCTGCTCGACAGCGGCAGCACCGCGGCGGCGGCGGCCACGCGGCCTTCGCGCGTGATGATCACCGCCCCGTCGTGCAGCTCCGTTTTGGGCCAGAAGATCGTCAGCAGGAGCTGCGGGTTGACTTCGCTGTCGAGCGGGACGCCGGTGCGGATGTAGTCATCCAGGCGGACGCCGCGTTCGAGCACGATCAGCGCGCCGTGACGGCGCTCGCTCAGACGTTCCGCCGCCTGCGCCACCGTCTCGATCAGATAGGCGCGGCCCTCATCGGGGGTGGTGCGCGCGCTGAACGCCCCGGCCCGGCCCAGCCGTTCCAGGGCGCGGCGCAGCTCGGGCTGGAAGATCACCGGGATGGCGACCGCCATGAGCGTGATCAGGTTTTGCAGCAGCCAGCGCATGGCGGTCAGATTGAGGACATTGGAGACGATGACGGCCACGGCGTAGACGATGATGAAGCCGCGCAGCAGCGTCACCCCCTGCGCGCCGCGCACCAGAAAACTGAGGCCGAACAGCACCAGCGCCACCAGCAGGATATCGATGATCGACGATGGGGACAGCCCTTCGATCGCCCAGATGATCTGCTCCACCGTCTGCGTCCTCGTTCACTCGTCAGCCGCCGAGCTGCGCCAGCAGTTTGCGATACTCGTCTGCGTGGGTCGGGTTGAGGGCGATGATCTGGCGGATCGTGTTGGCGGCGTCCTTGTTCAGACCGGCCTCAAGCTGAAGTTCGCCCAGCGCATCAAGCTGGACGATGGCATCGTTGACGCGCCCCAACTGCTTGTAGATCGAGGCCAGGCGAGAGCGCAGGCCGGTATCGTTCGGGTACAGGGTGACCAGTTCCTCCAGCGTCTGGACGATGCGGTTGACCTGTTTCTGCCGGGCGTATACGCTCAACAGCTTGTCCAGGCGGCGGATCGCCTCGACCGTGTTGCCCTGACGGTAGTTCAGGTCGAGCAGCATGCGGTGCGCGCGCTCATCTTCCGGGTTGAGGGCGATGATCTCTTCGTAGGTTTTCTGCGCCCGGCGGATATCCAGGCGCATCTGGTCGATATCGGCGATCCGGTGTTTGATGCGGATGATCTTCTCCGTCGGGGCGTTCTGCCGGTTGGCGATGCGCTCCGCCAGGACGTAGGTATCGCGCGACTGGTCGAAATTGCCGAGCTGATGGTAGGTGTCGGCCAGGTCGATGTACTGATCGAGCGCCTCATCCCAGCGTTCCTGGCTTTCCAGCAGTTCGATCAGGCTTTCGCGCACGCTGATATCGAGCGGGGCCAGTTCGAGCACGTTCATCAGGATCTGGGCCGCCCGATCCGACTCGCCGCGCGCCATGAACGTGCGCGCGATGACATTGTATTTGGCGATGGCGCTGCGCACGCGCTGCTCGCGCATCATGATCTCGGCCATGCGGATGTGCAGCGGCAGGTAGTTGGGCGCAAATTCGACGGCGTAATGCGCCTCGTCCATCGCCAGCGTCAGCAGGCCCTGGCGCATGTAGCGGTCGATCAGGGCGATCGAGCGCGTCAGCCGGTCGCCGCCCTCGGTCTGGAGGATGTCGAGCAGCCCTTTGATGCCCTGCTCGCGCAGGGTTTCTTCCCACTGGCGGCGCGTATCGGGCAGGCGGGCCTTCCACTCTTTGCCCTCCAGCATTTCCTTCAACCGTTTGGCGGTGCGCTCGCTGGCTTCATCGGTCAGCGTCGGGATCTGGGCGCTGATCGTCTGGTAGATGCTGGGCGCATCGATCGCATCGAGGGAAAATTCGCTGACCATCGACAACTGGCTTTCGACCAGTTCCAGGCTGTTGAGGAAGTGGCGGATCGCCTCGCGGTGCTTGCCCTGACGCAGGTACGCCAGCGCCAGGCCGTGCTCCGCTCCCGGGGCGAGCTGCGAGTCGTGGCCGGCCTCGGTGAGCGGCTTCAGCGCGTCAGCCGGGCGATCGTCCAGCAGCAGCAGCGCGCCCAGGTTGAGCTTGAGCGCGGGCATGCGCAGCCGGGTCTCAGCACGGCGGTAGGCCTCGATCGCCTCTGTGCGCACCCCCTGGCGCTGGAGTTCCATCGCCTGGAGCGCTTCCGCGGCGGCCTCGAGCTGGCCGCTCTCCATCACGTTGAGGGCCAGCATGCCCAGCGCATCCGTCATGGCCTCGCCCAGCGGGCCGAGGGGATCGGCTTCGGCCTCGGCGCTGCCGGGGCGTTTGCCGGCCAGCCCGCGCGCCTCTTTGTCGAACGCGCCGGGGCGCACCTGGGCCGGCGTATCATCCGGCGGCGGCGGCTGGATGGGCCGCCCGGCTTCCAGCGCGCGGATCGTGTTGAGGATGACCGCGCTGCCCGGGTCGATGCGCAGCGCGCGCTGCGCGGCTTTGAGCGCCTTGTCGCTGTCGTTGGTGCGCTGGAAATTGTAGGCCAGCAGCAGATACTCGCGGATCGCCTTCTTCTTGTCACCGATGCGCTCATAGGCCTGGGCGAGCTTGGCGTGCACCTGGATCAGGCCGGGCGTCAGCCGGGTGGCCCGCTCCCAGTTCATGATCGCTTTGTCGAGGTCGCGCTGGCTGAGGTAGATCTCGCTGACGTTGACGTACTGCTGGGCCGCTTCGCGCAGCCGCCCCAGTCGTTCCAGCACGTCGGCGCTCTTCTCCAGTGGGATCGGATCGTCAGGGGCGAGCTGATGCGCGCGCGCGTACACTTTGTACGCATCATCCAGCCGGCCTAGTTCCAGCAGCCCCAGCCCGAGATGGATGTGCGCGTCCGGGTCGTTGGGGAATTCGCGGATGGCGCGCCCGTAGGCCTCGACAGCGACGACCCAGTCCTGATCCCAGGCGGCGCTGTGCCCGGCATTCATCGCCTGTTCATACACCTGACGATTTCCCGGCATTGGCTTTCCTATCCTGTCCTGATCGGTCTCACCGCGGCTGTGCGATCGAATCGGCGGTCACATGACTATCAATCAGTAGTGTAGTCAAAATTGCCTTCTGTGCGTGCAGTCGATTTTCGGCCTGCTGGAAAATGATCGAGGTCGGGCCGTCGGCCACCTCGTCGGTGATCTCGTAGCCGCGATGCGCGGGCAGGCAGTGCATGACCCGCGCGCCGGGCCGCGCCGCCGCCAGCAGCGCCGCGTTGACCTGATAGCCCTGAAAGACGGGCAGGCGGGCCTCGGTTTCGGCTTCCTGGCCCATGCTTACCCACGTATCGGTGTAGACGACGTCGGCCCCGCTCACCGCTTCGAACGGATCGGTCATCGTCCGGATCGAACCGCCGTTGGCGGCGGCGATGCGGGCCGCGCCTTCGACCACCGGGGCGGGCAGCTCGTAGCCCGGCGGGGTGGCGATGCGGAAGTGCCCGCCGGTGTGGGCGATCACCTGCGCCAGCGACGCGGCGACGTTGTTGCCATCGCCGACGAAGGCGACCGTGACCCCCTCCAGCCCGCCGAGCGCCTCGCGGATGGTCAGCGCGTCCGCCAGCGCCTGGCAGGGATGAAAATCATCGGTCAGGCCGTTGATGACCGGGATGCCGGCCCAGCGCGCCAGTTCGATCACGTGCTGGTGGTCGAACACGCGCGCCATGATGATCTGGGTGTAAGCCGCCAGCGTGCGGGCGACATCGGGGATGCTCTCGCGCTTGCCCAGCCCGATCTCGTTGGGGCCGAGCATGATCGCCGTCCCACCGAGCTGCTGCATCCCCACCTCAAAGCTGACGCGGGTGCGCAGCGATGGCTTCTGGAACACCATTGCCAGCGTCTTGCCGCGCAGCAGGGGCGGGTTGCCGCCGCTGCGCCATTCTGCTTTCAGCTCAACTGCCCGATCGAGCAAATCGCGGATGTCCGGGCTTGACCAATCCGCCAGGTCCAGGAAATGTCGTATCATCGTCTCGTCAGTCGTCTGTGCCGGGATAGTGAAGTGCCGCTCAGATCTGAGGAAAGTATAACATATCGTATCGACAGGGACGATAGCACTGCATCGGCGGCGCAGCGTCCGGCTGGCCGCTGTCCGGACGGGGTGAGGGGGCAGCGGGGGCATCACCGCAGCGTCAGACGCTCTCTGACTCCTGCCCATTCAACCAGGTGCGCCGGATCAGATCGCGATAATTGGCTCCGGGGGTGATATCGCCCAGTACCGAACTGTGCCGCGCCCCGGTCAGCGACGGGAGGGTCGCGGGACGGTTATGCCAGCTTTCGTAGGCCAGCACGGCGAAGACCAGCGCCTCTTTGTTGTCTCCATCGATGCCGATCGCATCGCTCGATAGCACCTGACCGGGGACGAGCGCCTGCAGCAGGTTGTAGATGACCGGATTGCTGCGCCCGCCGCCGCTGAGGATGACCTCGGCGATCGGCGCCGGGGCGAACCGGGCATAGGCATCGGCGATGCTGTGCGCTGTCAGCGCCGTCAGCGTGGCGATGATGCTGGCATCGCTCAGGCCGCGTGCCCGCCCCTGATCGACCAGTTCCCGGGCCATCTGCGGGCTGAACAGCTCGCGCCCCGTCGTCCTGGGCGGTTTCAGGGCGTAATAGGGATGCCCCAGCAGCGCGCGCAGCCAGTCCTCATCCACCTGACCGGACTGCGCCAGCAGGCCATCGCGATCGTAGGTCTGACGCCCACCGGTGATGTAGACCACCGCTGAGTCGATCAGCGCATTGCCCGGGCCGGTGTCGAAGGCGGTCGGTAAGCGCTCCCGATCGGCGATCGGCGGCAGGAAGGTCACATTGCCGATGCCGCCGATGTTCTGCACGGCGCGCCAGTGCGTCGGGTGGCGCAGCAGCAGCCAGTCGGCATAGCCGGTCAGCGGTGCGCCCTGCCCGCCCGCCGCGACGTCGCGAGAGCGAAAGTTGCTGATGGTCGTGATCGTCGTGCGCTCGGCGATCACAGCCGGTTCGGCGAGCTGCAGGGTCGCCGTCACCACGCCGTCCGGGGTCACGGTATGCCAGAACGTCTGCCCGTGACTGCCGATCAGGTCGATCTCATGCGGCTGGAAGCCGCTGGCCGCGATCACCGCCAGCGCGGCCTGGGCGAACAATTCGCCGAGTGCGAAGTTGAGATCGCACAGTTCATCGACGCGGCCACCGCTGCACGCCGCCAGGATGCGCGCCTGGAAGCCGTCCGGGTAAGGATAGGTGATGGCCTGCACGATCCGGGCTTCGAGCTGCGGCGGCTGGCCGTCGATGGCGCAAAGGGCTGCATCGATCGCATCTGCTGAAGTGCCGGACATCAAACCAACGATTCGCATGAGGGTCTCATACTCAAAGCGGCGAAGCAGGATGATTGATCAGCCGACATTGTACCATGTCGCGATACCTGTCCGGGCAGACATATCTTACCCCTGTGACTCTCGTTTCGGGCGGCGCAGCAGGCTGGCGTACACGCCCGGCGTGGAGTCGGGGATCACGATTGCGCCGACGGCGCGCTGATAGAACTCGATCGGCCCGGTGCCGCCGATGATGGCGTAGCCGTAGCCGATCTCGCGCATGGCGTGCAGGCAGGCGATCAGCAGCGCCCTGCCCACGCCGCGTCCACGCATCGACTCATCGACGCCCGTCGGGCCGAAGAACCCGCGCGCCGTGGTTTCGTAGCAGCCGAAGCCGACCAGCTTTCCGTCATGTATCGCCAGGTAGATGCTCGGCGGTTGACGGGTGAAGGCGACCTCGCACTCGCTCTGCCAGTACTCGCTGAAGTGTTCCCTCACCCATTCGACCACCAGATGCTTTTCCGGGGCGAGGGCGCGGCGCAGCGCGATCCCCTGATCGGCCAGCGCTGCGATTTCCGGCTCGAGCGGCGGCAGTGCGTAGAGTTTGACCAGCATATCGGGCATGAATGCGCCTCCCTGTGCGGATGGATCAGCCGATCACGCGGCGCAGGATCCCGCCGGCGGCATCGAGCAAAGCTCGCGCCTCGCCGACATCGACGCCGCGCCGTGCCACGACGATGGCCGTTTTGACCTCGTAATCTGCCCGTTCCAGCAGCGCCGCCGCTGTTTCCAGATCGACCCCGGCGATCTGGGCGACGATGCGGCAGGCCCGCTGACGCAGTTTCTCGTTTTTGGCCTGCACATCGACCATCAGATTGCCATACACCTTGCCGATCCGGATCATCGTGCCGGTGCTGATCAGGTTGAGCGTCAGCTTCTGCGCGGTTCCCGCTTTCATCCGGGTGCTGCCTGCGATGACCTCCGGGCCTGTCTCCAGCGGGATGGCGATATCGGCGGCATCGAGCAGCGGGGAGGGGACATTGTTGGCGATGCCGATCGTGAACGCGCCGATCTCGCGCGCGGCGGCCAGCGCGCCCAGCACATACGGTGTGCGCCCGCTTGCCGCGATGCCAACGACCACGTCGTTGGCGTTCAGGTCATGCGCCCGCAGATCGTGACCGCCCTGCGCGGCATCGTCTTCAGCGCCTTCAATGGAATGGCGCAGGGCGTAATCCCCACCGGCGATGATGCCCTGGACGAGTTCCGGCGGTGTGCCATACGTCGGCGGACATTCCGAGGCGTCGAGGACGCCCAGGCGTCCGCTGGTTCCCGCGCCGATGTAGAACAGGCGCCCGCCGCGCTGCATCCGCGCCGCGATCGCATCCACGGCGCGGGCGATGGCGGGCAAAGCGCGGGCGACGACCGCGGCGACGGTCTGGTCTTCCGCATTGATCACCTGAAGCAGGGTCAGCGTATCCAGTTGATCGATGTTCAGCGTGTTGGGATTCGGGTCTTCAGTACGCATGAAAATATCCCCGGAAAAAGCGAATTGCGGACAGGAAACTGAGCCAGGGCGAAGCCAACCCTCAAGGGAGCGAATCCCGCGCCAGCAGCGCCGCCCCGACCACGGGCGGATAGAGCGGGTACGGGATCGCATCCAGCCCCAGGCGCTCGCACAGGGCGCGGCTGAGGGCATTATCCGCGGTCAACAGCCCACCGCAGAACCGGATGGTGAAGGTGGCGCCGACGCGGGCCGCCGCAGCCTGCGCGATCTGCGCCAGCGCCGCCGCCCCCCGCTGGATGATGTCGCGCGCCATCAGATCCCCGTCGTCCGCCGCGCGCAGCACCACGTCGGCATACTGCGCCAGTTCGCGGGTAGGGGGCGGCTGACGATACAGCCACGGGATGACGTCGGCGGGGCGGGTGAAGCCGAAAGCGCGCTGCATCCGCCCGGCCAGATCGGCGGCCTCCGGCGCGACGCCGTCGTGATAGCGGACGAAGGCGCGCAGTCCTTCCAGCGCCAACCAGACCCCACTCCCCTCATCGCCCAGCAGATAGCCCCATCCGCCAGCCTGCGCCCATTCACCACGCGCATTGATGGCGCAGGCCACGCTGCCCGTGCCCGCCAGTACGATCACCCCGCGGCGCATGCCGTGCGCGCCGACCAGCGCGATCTCGTGATCCATGCTGGCGACGACCGGGACATCCGGCAGCACGGCGCCGACGGTGGCGCGCAGCCAGTCTTCCGCGTAGACGGCGGACGCGCCCGCCACGCCGATCCCGACCGCCGCCACCGGCTGTCCGACCGCCGCCAGCACCTCGCGCATGGCATCCTGAATGCGTCTGGCCGCCGTCTCGCGTCCGATGGTGCTGGGGTTGACCGTCTCGCGCTGCGCCTGGGCGATGACGGTGAGCGCTTCATCGACGATAGCGACCCGCAGGGTGCTGCCGCCGCCGTCGATGCCCATGTAGAGTCGGGTCATGCGAGCTGCTCCATGATCGCATCGTGAACGGCGCGGCGGAAGCTGTGCGTGCTGGCGTAAGCCTGGCTGTGCCGCCCATAGTAGACGCTGTTGGTCAACAAAGCGACGACGACCCCGGCCTCAGGATCGATCCACAGGGTTGTGCCGGTGAAGCCGGAATGTCCGTAGGCGCGCTGGCTCATTCGGTCGCCCGCCATCGAGTCGGAGGGCGCTTTGAGCGCGAAACCCAGCCCGCGCCGCGTGCCCGCGCTGTCGATCTGAAGCGTTGTCGCCTGCCGGGCGAGATCCGGCGCGATGCCGAATGCGCCCGGATCGCGCAGCCAGCGCTGCCCCAGCGCGGCGACCGCCCGCGCCGTCCCGAACAGTCCGGCGTGGCCCGTCACCCCGCCCAGCCCGCAGCAGTTTTCATCATGGACTTCGCCCCACACGCGGCGCTGACGCCAGGTCGGGTCATCTTCCGTCGGGGCGATCCCCGCCCGCGCCCGGCCATGATCCCGCACCGGGTTGAACAGGATCTGCCCGGCTGCATCGGCCCCCAGCGGCTGGACGACGCGCCGGTCGATCGCCCGTTCCAGATCGCCGCTGCCGTCCAGCCGGGCGACCGCCTCGCCGAGCAGCATCAGGCCGATATCGCTGTAGCGGACGACACCATCTGGCGGCGCGACGAACGGATACGTGGTCAGCGCGGCCAGGGCGCGCTGCCAGCGTTCGCGCCGCGCATCCGGCGGCATCGGCTGATCGGGCGGCGGCGGCGCATCGCCCGCGACGGTATAGACGTCGCGCCACGGAGCGAGGCCACCGGTGTGCGTCAGCAGGTGACGAAACGTGATCGACGCCGGATCGACCGTTTTCCCGGCCAGATCGGGCGGCGTGGGCTGGCGCTGCCGGGTGTGCGGATCCTGACCGCCTTCGATCGGGCGCGGGGTGATGCTGCCGAACTCCGGGATGACGCGGATCAGCGGATCATCCAGCTTCGCCCACCCCTCGCTCACCAGCGACAGGAAGGCCGTCGTGGTGAACAGCTTGGTGACGGACGCCAGGTCGAACAGCGTCTCCGTCGTGACGGGCATCGATCGCGTGTCCGGATCGATGCTGCCCCACGCCCCTTCGTAAATGACGTCTGCGTGATGACTGACGCAGATCGTGCAGGCGGGGAAGGTGACAGAGAGATGCGCCGCGATCAGCGGCTCAAGGTCGATCGGCATGGTCGATATCCTCATACAGCAGACAGGCGCGCCGCGTCTCGCGCCAGGCCTCAGCCGTCACGTCCCACGCCGCCGCCAGGCTGTCCAGCGGCGCATCGGCCTCGATCTGCTGGCGCAGCGCAGGGCCGCCCGCCAGCCGGTCGAAGGGCATGAGACCGCTCTGGGGAGCGGGCGGCAGCCAGGCGAATTGATCGGGATACAGGCGGCGGATCTCACGGATGACCGCCACCCAGGCCAGCAGCGGACGATACCCCGCGCCGGTGATGTGGGCCTGCACGCCGCCGCACACCTCCCCGGCGTACTTGCTGGCCGTCGGCGTGAAGAGGTGCGGACGGTAGCGCACGCCCTCCAGCCTCAAGCCGTTGAGCTGTTCGGCCAGCGCGGGCGCATCGATGAACGGCGCGCCGCAGATCTCGAACGGCAATGCCGTCCCGCGCCCTTCCGACAGGTTCGTGCCTTCGATCAGACACGCGCCGGGGTACTGACGGACGGTGCTGAGGTGAGGCATGGCCGGGGATGGCGGCACGAACGGCAGCCCGGTGGCTTCCCACGTCATCCCCCGTCGATAGCCCGCACAGGCGATCACGTGCAGCGCGGCGGGGGTGGGGTTCCAGCGCTGATTGTAAAGCGTCATCAGCTCGCCCAGCGTCAGGCCGTGCTGCACCGGCACGGGCGCGCCGCCGACGATCGAGCGGTGATCGATCTGGACGAGATCGCCATCGACCGCGTCTCCCAGCGGGTTGGGCCGATCGAGCAGGATGACGTCGAGGCCGGCTGCGCCCGCTGCCTCAAGCAGGTAGCTGATCGTCCAGGCGTAGGTGTAATAGCGCACGCCGATATCCTGGATGTCGCAGACGATCGCTTCCAGATCGGCCAGCATCTCCGGCGTTGGGCGCAGCGTCGCCCCGTACAGACTGTGGATCGGCAGGCCGGTGCGCCGGTCGATGCTGGAAGCGACCGGCGCGCCATCAGCGGCGGCGGCGGCGAAACCGTGCTCCGGGCTGAACAATGCTCGCAGATCGACCTGTGGGGCGCGGCGCAGCACATCGATCGTGCTCTCCAGGTCGCGGGTGACGCCGCTCGGATTGGTCAGCAGGCCGATCCGCCGCCCGGCGATCCGATCGAAGCGGCGTTCGCGCAGGACTTCAAGGCCCGTGCGGACGGTCATGGCAGGTTGAGCGCGACCGGCAGGCGTCCGGTCGGGACGTAATCGCCCAGCAGGGCATCCACGGCGGCGGCCAGCGACGGCGCGCTGTCGCCACAGGTGCACAGGACGGTATCGGCCCCGGCCAGGGCGGCGGCGTCATAGGGGTTGCGCAGACAGACCAGCACCGTGCGCTGCGCCGCGTCGATCACCCGCTGGCACAGCGCGATTTTGTCGGCGTTCAGATGGGCGCTGCGCGTGACCAGGATCAGCGTATCGGTCTGCCGGGCCAGCGCGAGCGCTGCGTCCCCCTGATGTGGATCGGTGACGGTGACGACCGCCGCCGTCGGGAGGCGCGCGCGCAGCAGGCGGCTGAAGCCAGTCAGCCCATCGACTTCGTTGATGCCGCTGTCGAAGGCTGACGGGAACTCGATCACGCCGATCGAGCGATCCGCTCTGAGCGGGAGCGCTGCGCTGCCCCGGACGAGCGTCGTCCCGGCGCGGGCGGCCTCCGCCATCAGCGCGAGATGATCCGGCGATCGAATGATGCCCGGATCGGCGCGGGGCAGCAGATAGGCGTCTTTGAACGCGGCCAGGCGGCGGTTGGCCGCATCGATCAGCGACGCGGGCAGCCGTCCGCTGCGCGCGGCATCGAGCAGCGCCGCATAGGCCGCTTCCTGTTTCTCCCGCGTGTGCGAGAACAGAATGGCATCGATGCCCGCCAGCGCCGCCAGCACCGCCGCTTCGCCCGGGCCATAGTGGTTGGTGATCGCCTGCATCTCCAGGCAGTCGGTCGTCACCACGCCGTCAAAGCCCAGTTCGCCGCGCAGCAGTTGGCGCACGACGATCGGCGACAGCGTGCTGGGGTGGTCGGGATCGAGGGCGCGGTACAGCACATGCGTGACCATCACCGACGCCGCCCCCGCAGCGATGACGGCGCGGTAGGGCTGCAGATCGACCGCGCGCAGATGGTCCAGCGGCGTATCGAGGGCGGGCAGGGCGATGTGTGTATCGATGCTGGTATTGCCTGCGCCGGGGAAGTGCTTCGGGCTGGCGGCGATCCCCGCCCTCTGCAAACCGCGCACTACCGCCGCGGCCAGCCTGCTGACCCGTTCAGGATCCGTGCCGAAGGTGCGCGTCCCCATCGAGGGATTGTCCGGGTGCTGGTTGATATCCACGACGGGCGCGTAATTCCAGTGGATGCCCAGCGCGCGCAGTTCCGCCGCCAGCACCCCGGCCACGCGCTCGGCCAGTCGTTCGCCGTCTGCGGCGCTGGCCAGCGCCATCGCGCCCGGGCTTTCGGTGAAGCCGTCGCGCAGTCGGGCGACGGTGCCGCCTTCCTGATCGATGCTGATGAGGACGCCGTAGGGCGCGTTGGCGGTCAGCGAATCGGTCAGCGCGGCGACCTGTGCCGGGCTGGCGATATTGCGGGCGAACAGGATCACCCCGCCGACGCGCCCGGCGCGCAGCCAGTCGAGCAGGTAATCGGGCGCGGTCAGGCCGTCAAAGCCGACGAACAGCAGTTGACCGACGCGGGTTTCGAGCGTGGTCGGGGAAAGACGTGTCATCGTGCTACTCCGATCGTGGACGCCGCAGCCGGGTGACGAGGACGATGAGCGCCAACAGCGCGAACCCCATCAGCCCGCTGCATACGCTTAACACCTGCTCGGCGCTGCCGGAAGGTTGTAGAAAAAAGAGGATGAAGCCGCCGAAGCCCAGCAGCCCGCTCAGACCGATCAGGCCGTGCAGCGCCTCGCGATCGTTCATCATCGGTTACCCATTGACCTCGGCGGGCGCGGTCGGCTGCAGGGGCTGGCCCCGCTGAAGCGGCAGACAGGCGACCTGCTGCCCGGCATTCGGGATGGCCGCCAGATGCGGCACCGCCTGATCGCACAGGCCGGGCACGAAAAACGGGCAGCGCGGATGAAACGCGCAGCCGGGCGGGATGTCGGTCAGCCTGGGGATCTCATCGGAACGCAGCCGCAGCACGTGTTTGTGCCGGGTCAGATCGGGATCCGCCTCTGGGACGGCGGCCAGCAGCGCCTGCGTATAGGGATGCTGCGGATGTGCGATCACATCCTGCGTCCGCCCGATCTCGACGATCCGGCCCAGATACATGACGGCGATCCGGCCCTCCCAGGCGAAATACTTGGCCAGCGCCAGGTCGTGGGTGATGAAGATGATCGTCAGCCCCAACCGGGAGCGCAGTTCGTGCAGCATCTTCAGCAGGCTGATGCGGATGCTGACATCGACCATGCTGACGGCTTCATCGGCGACGATCA
>DAOUBU010000100.1:0-13186 GCA_034432395.1 Anaerolineae bacterium | reverse complement strand
CAGCGTCGTGAACCCATGCTTAAAGCTCTCGTCTACAACATCCACCTTTAGGTGTTGCCTACTTCCGCTTTATCTTTGCAACTGAGCAAATTTACAAAATTGACACAAATAGACTCACTGAATGATGAAGGCATTTTCGACATTGTACATCCGGATCCCGGTCTGGACTTACGATCCATCAGTCGCCGGATCGATCGCCGGGGGGGCGTCCTTCTCGTCCGCCAGATCCTGCCAGCGCTCGACCACCACAGCGGCGGACGTCAGCCGCAGCCGCAGCCCGGATCCGAGCAGGGCGACCTTCCCCGTCCCCCCGCGCAAGGCGAGCGCTTCCGCCGCGAGCACGTGCTCGTAATCAACCCCCGCGCGCTCATCGGCGATCAGGCGTCGGGCCGCGCTGACGATCCAGCGGCGGCGCAGGGCCGGCGCAAGCTGGCGGAACGATCGGCGCGGCAGCGCGATCGCGCTGCGCTCGCGGCGCTCATCCGGGGTCGCGCTCTGCAGCGCTGCATCTAAGAAGGCTTCATCGACCGCTGCGATCTCAGCCAGGCTGTTGAGGGCGACCTCGATGCGCGGGTTGATGTCGCGCAGCAGGGGCAGCACGTCCAGACGGATCCGATTGCGCAGCAAATCGCGATCGGCGTTGGTGGCGTCCTCCCGCGGGGCGATCTCGAGCGCCGCGCAGTAGGCGGCGCAGTCCTGGCGGCGCAGGCGCAGCAGCGGGCGGATCAGACGGATGCCGGGGGCATACGGCATCGGCGCGATGAACGTCATCCCGGCGATGCCGGTCAGCCCGGAACCGCGCAGCAGACGCAGCAGCACCGTTTCCGCCTGATCGTCGGCGTGATGGCCGACGGCCACGGTATCCGCGTCCACCTGCTGGCAAACACTCAGCAAAAACTCATATCGGGCGCGGCGCGCCGCCGCCTCCAGCCCGATGCCAGTGGCGCGCTCGCTCAACGGCGCGGCAGCGCGCCCGGCATGGCAGGGGATGCCCCACCGGGCGCACAGCTCGACGACGAAGGCCGCGTCAGCCGCGCCATCCGCCCCGCGCAGCCCGTGATCGAACGTGGCCGCCGTCAGGCGAAAGCCGAACGTCGCCTGCAGATCGCCCAGCACGTGCAGCAAACACAGCGAGTCCGCCCCGCCGCTGACCGCGGCCACCACGTGCGCGCCGGCTGCAATGAGCCGCTGATCGCGGATCGCCGCCAGCACTGCCCCGCGCACGCGCCGCTGCGCGCTGCGCATCCCCCGCGGCATCGGTACGCCCTCCCTGCGCCAGTAGGATACGTTACAACGGTATGATATAATTTCGCGCTGTTTTCCGCCGCAGAGGAGTCGCGCGTGTTAAGCCCGCTGGATTATTTTTTTGGCCTGTTCTCTCTGGATATCGGCATCGACCTGGGGACGGCCAACACACTGGTCGCAGTGCGCGGCAAAGGGATCGTCATCAACGAACCTTCGTTCGTCGCGATCGAGAAGAAGACCAGGCGTCCGATCGAGGTCGGGGCGCGCGCCAAAGAGATGTGGAGCAAAAACCCCAAAGACATCCTGATCGTCCGCCCGGTGCGCGACGGCGTGATCAGCGACTTTGAGGTCACCGAGGCGATGCTCACTCACCTGATCCGCAAAGCGCACGAGCAGACGTGGGTTCCGATCCCCAGGCCGCGCGTCGTGGTGGGCATCCCCAGCGGCGTGACCGAGGTGGAAAAACGCGCCGTCTACGATGCGGCGGTCAGCGCGGGCGCGCGCGAAGTCTACCTGATCGAAGAGCCGGTGGCGGCGGCGGTCGGGGCCGGCCTGCCGGTGCAGGAAACGCGCGGCAGCATGATCGTCGATATCGGCGGCGGCACGACGGAAGTGGCGATCTTCTCGCTCGGCGGGATCGTCATCAGCCGCTCGATCCGCGTGGCGGGCGACGAGATGGACGAGGACATCGTCCAGTACATGCGCACCAAACACAATCTGCTGATCGGCGAGCCGACGGCGGAACGGATCAAGATCGAGATCGGCTCGGCCTACCCCCTGCCCCAGGAACGCATGTACCCCGTGAAGGGGCGCAACCTGGTCAACGGGCTGCCCACCTCGATCGAAGTGAGCACGATCGAAATCCGCGAGGCGATCAGCGGATCGGTGGCGATCATCATCGACACCGTCAAGGATGCGCTCGACGACACCCCGCCGGAGCTGGTCGGCGATCTGATGGAGTCGGGCATCTGCCTGGCCGGCGGCGGCGGCCAGCTCCGCGGGCTGGCGGAGCGGATCACCGAGGAAGTCAACATCCGCACCTATGTCGCCGAAGACGCCATGACTTGCGTCGCGCGCGGCGCGGGCCGCGTGCTGGAGGATTACAACAACCTGCGTCGGCTGCTGGTGGGCCTGGAGCGCGGCAGCACCCGCCACGGCTGATCGCCGCCCCGACGACGCTGCCCGCCGCTTTTCCCCCGCTTCCCTGTACCTGCGATCCCGATCTGCTATAATGCCCTCAGAGGTATCGGTTTTAAGGATAGTACTGGCTCAGGTAACACTCGTGGCACAGGGCACAGGTCTTCAGCGCAGCATACGCGGAGTGCGCGGACGGCTGAGCGGGCGCGGCATCCTGTTCGGATTCAGTATTGCGCTCAGCCTGATCGTGATCGTGCTCGGCCAGAGCGGCGCGCTGGCGCCGGTCGAAGCGCTGCTGGCGATCCCGCTCAATGCGCTGAGCGAGGTGATGAACCGCGCCGCCATCAACCTGAGCGGCGGCGTCGGCGATCTGGCGGAGATTCAGTCGCTGCAGCGGCGCAATGCCGAACTGGAAGAGGCGCTGGCACGTTTCCAGAGCGAGCTGGTCGAACTGCGCGAGATCGAAAGCGATTACCGCCGGCTCAGCAATCTGCTGTCGTATACCAGCACCCGGCGCAACCAGCAAACGCTGACCGCCGACGTCATCGGTTACGACGCCAACAGCGTGCTGCGCACGATCATCATCAACCGGGGCACGCGCGACGGCGTGGCCGTGGGGATGCCCGTCGTGACCGAGCAGGGCCTGGTCGGGCGGGTGATCGCCAGCCGGTCGAACGCCGCCCAGGTGCTGCTCGTCAACGATGTCTCCAGCGCGGTCAGCGCGCGGCTGCAGACCACCCGCGCTCAGGGGACGGTGCGCGGTCAGGAATCGGGCAATCTGCTGCTCACCTTTGTGCCACTGGGGGCGCAGATCCAGGTCGGCGATCTGGTGATCACCTCCGGGCTGGGGGGCAATTTCCCGCCCGATATCACCATCGGCCAGGTGACGAGCATCAGCCGCACCGCCGACCTGTACCAGGAAGCGCAGGTGCGCAGCCTGATCGACTTCAGCACGCTGGAGATCGTGCTGGTGGTGACCAGTTTCCAGCCGATCGATCTCTCCTCGTTCGAAAACCCGACCGTTCGCTAGCGCAGGGCGATGATCTGGCTGAGTTTTCCCATCCTGGCGCTGGCCGCCGCCGCACAGGCGACCTTTCTGCCGCAGATCCGCCTTTTCAACGGCCAGCCGGATCTGATCTTTCTGATCGTGCTGGCCTGGT
This sequence comes from Anaerolineae bacterium, assembly GCA_034432395.1. Taxonomy (GTDB): domain Bacteria; phylum Chloroflexota; class Anaerolineae; order Aggregatilineales; family Phototrophicaceae; genus Flexifilum. Next base: position 9,644 of record DAOUBU010000100.1, on the reverse strand, counting down.
CGATCCACGCCACGCCGGCGCAGGCCATCGTCTGGGCGTTCGTCGGCGGCATCATGCAGGATCTGCTCTCGGCGGCGCCGGTGGGAACCAGCACGCTGGGCCTGCTCATCGTGATCGCCCTGCTCGAAGCGCTGCGCAGCCAGCTCGCCCGGGTGGGTGTGTTCACGTATATCGGCATGGTGCTCGTAGGCGGGTTCCTCATCAAGATCGTGCTGCTGGTCGTGCTGATCGGCGCTGGTTTCGTCGTGCAGCCGGTCGGCGTCTTCAACAGCAACATCCTGCCCAGCGCGGCCTATAACCTCGTCGTGATGCTGCCCGTTTACGTCGTGATGCGCTTCATCCAGCGGCGGGTGGCTCCGCCCGAACTGGACAGCGCGCGCAGCGCCCGCGTTGTGACCACAGAGTATTGAGGCATGTGAAAACATGGAGCGTCTGTACCCATTTCAGGGATGGCGGCTGACCTTCTTTTACGGGATCGTCTTCGCCGTCTTCGCCATTTTCGGCATCCGCATGTACCAGCTTCAGATCGTCGATTACGAACTCTTCCAGGCGGCGGCGGATGAAAACCGGTTGAGCGAACTGCCGCTGCCATCGGCCCGCGGCACGATCCGCGATCGCAATGACGTGATGCTGGCCCTCAATGTGCCCGCCTACAACGTCACGATCGTGCCGGCGGATCTGCCGGCAAGTGAGGCCGCCACGCTGGAGATCTACAATCGGGTGTCCGCGCTCACCGGCATCCCCCCGACTGCGGCAGCGGCGGCGGCCAGCGGCAGCCGGATCCGATCGATCGAAGAGCGCGTGCGCGAAGGCGAGGGGATCGCGCCCTACCGCCCGGTGCAGATCGCGACCGATATCCCGCTGGATGCCGCGCTTCAGCTTCTGGAAGACAGCTTCGAACTGCCGGGCGTCGGCATCGAGGTGCGTTCTGTGCGTTCCTACCCGACGGGCGCGCTGACCTCGCAGATCATCGGCTACATGGGGCCGATCTCGCCCGAACGTCAGCTCGAACTGCTGGCGCTGGGGTACAACCCGGCCTTCGACCGCATCGGCTACGCCGGGCTGGAATATTCGCAGGAGGCGATCCTGTCCGGCACGCGCGGGCGCGTGGTCAACGAGGTCGATGTGGCCGGGCGTCCGCTGCGCGAGGTCGAGCGCGTCGATCCGATCCCCGGCTACAGCCTGCGCCTGAGCATCGACGTCGAACTACAGGAAGCGGCGGAAACCGCGCTGCGCAACCGCATCTCCCTGCTCAATGCCACCGCCGGGCGCATCGTCAGCGAGACGGGCAGCGTGATCGCCATGAACCCGCGCACGGGCGAGATCCTGGCGCTGGTCAGCTACCCCAGCTACGACAATTCGCGCTTCGCCCGCGCCATCGACGCCGAGTACTACCTCGATCTGGCGGCTGACCCGCTGACGCCGCTGGTCAACCATGTGACGCAGTCGGTCTATCCGCCCGGTTCGGTCTGGAAAGTGCTGAGCGCCGCCGCCGTGCTGGAAGAGGACGTGATCGATCCCTTCAGCCTGCTCAACGATCCCGGCGATCTGATCCTGCCCAACCGCTACGCCCCCAATGATGCGGCGGCGGGCCAGCGCTTCGTCTGCTGGAACCGCAACGGCCACGGCAACCTGAACATGCTGGGCGCGATCGCCCAGTCGTGCGATGTCTACTTCTATCAGGTCGGCGGGGGCAACCCGAATGTCTCGCCCGCCGTGCTGCGCCCGGACGGCCTGGGGCCGATCAATCTGTTCCGCTACGCCACCAGCTTCGGCATCGGCTCGCAGTTGTTCATCGAGCTGCCGTTCGAAAATGCCAGCCGCATGCCCGAACCGGACTGGAAACGCCGGCTGTATGGGGAGAACTGGTCAACCGGCGATACCTACAACGCGGTCTTCGGCCAGGGGTACGTCAATGTGACGCCGCTGCAGCTCATCACCGCGGTGGCCGCCGTCGCCAACGGAGGCGTGCTCTACCACCCCACCGTGATCCGCGAGACGTTCGATGTGGAGGGCAATCTGATCGAGCCGTTCACGCCCGACGTGCTGCGCCATGTCAACCTGGACACCGTGCCCCCCGGCGAACCGATCCGCCTGCTCTACCTGGAGGATATGATCATGCGCGGGCCGTCCAGCCTGGCCTGCACCTGCGAGCCGACGAGCGAATTCTACAACCCGACGCGCTGCGATCCGGACTCCTACGTCGGTCAGGTGGACGTCAACCCGGATCCGTTCATCGATGAAATGCGCCCGTACACCGTTTACCTGCCCGATGATTACGGCTTCGATGGCGGCTTCTGCTCGCGGCTGCGCTTCAACCCGGACTACCGTCCGCCGTTCGTCAGCACGGAAAATATCGAGCTGGTGCAGCAGGGCATGCGCCTGGCTGTGACCAGCGGCACAGCGCAGGGGGCCAATCTGCCGTATGTCGCCGTCGCCGGTAAGACGGGCACGGCGGAATACTGCGATGAGATCGCGCGCCCGCTCGGCCTGTGCCGGCCCGGCAACTGGCCGGCTCATGCCTGGTTCGTTGGCTATGCCCCGTATGAAAACCCGGAGATCATCATTCAGGCTTTCGTTTACAACGGCGGTGAGGGATCGGCGGTGGCGCTGCCGATCGTCGTCGAAACGCTGGAGGCCTACTTCCGCCTGCGCAGCGAACGCGGCCAGACGAACATCAGCACCGAGATCGCGCCGCCGCTGACGACGCCGGCGAACGGCGCTCAGCCGACGGAGGCGATCCCGCCGACGGCCCCCGCGCCCGAACTGCAAACCAATCCGTCCGCCGCGTCGCCTTGAAGGATGTATAGCCTATGACCCCTGCCGGCCAGATCGGCTTCAAACCGGGTTATCTGTTCCATCACGCGCGTTACTGGCTGCCGCCGCTGCTGGCGGGCGCCGCCGCCTGGCTGGCCTTCATGGTGATCGGGGATACGCCGCTGCTGCGCGCCTCCGGCCTGGCGCTGGTGATCATCGGCATGGGCTTCATCCTGCGCCCGATGGGCGCGGCGCTGACGCTGGTCGGCGCGCTGGCGCTGGCCTTCACGCCGTCATTCTGGATCCAGACCGGCGGCGCGGAGAGCCTCGTCCCCGCTGAAGTGCTGGGCGCGGGCGCGATCGCGCTGTTGGGCGCGGGCGGGGCCTGGTGGCTGCTGCGCCGCCTCGCCGCGCGCCCGGTCGGCCTGACCGGCAGCCAGCCGCTGATCATCGCCGGCGGCCTGGCGATCGCCGTTTTCGGCGTGCTGTTCGTCTTCGCAGTCGGCCAGCCGCGCAGCCTGCGCCTGACGACGCTGACCGCCGTCTGGACGCTGTTCCTGCTCATCGACGGGCTGTTCGTCAGCAACCCGCGGCCCGATTCGCCGCCGGTGGGCCGCCTCGGCCTGCATCACACCTACGGGCTGCTCATCCTGGCGCTGATCGGCGTGCTCAATGACCCGCTGTTCGTGCTGTTCGTCCCGGCGCTGGGGCTGGGTCTGTTCCTGACCGATCACCGCCTGCCCATCCTGTACTGGCTGGCGCTGATCGGGATTTCCGCCGCCGGGGCGGTCAGCCTGATCCAGACCTATGCCGCCTCCGACTGGTGGGGGTATTCGCCCGCGCTGGCGGAAATGCAGGGGCTGCAGGTTCCGTATCTGATCGGGAACGCCTGGCGCGAGTCATCGCGCTGGCTCAAGCTGATCGAGCTGGTCGCCAATCAGTTCGGGCCGATCGGGCTGGGGCTGGGGATCATCGGCCTGGCGCGCCTCGCCCGCTGGTATCCGCCGGTCGGCGTGGTGACGATGATCGCTTACGGCTCATTCGGGGTGTTCGGGCTGCTCTATTTCGGGGCCGATGCCTCAACACTGTTGTTACCGCTGTTGATGATCCAGCTCGTCTGGATGACCTACGCCGTCTACGCCTTCGGGCAGTGGCTGCAAAAATCCACCCGCGCTTCCGGCGGGGTGATCCGGCTGGTGGCGCCGGCGGTGTTCGCGCTGCTGCCGCTGGCGCTACTGCTGCGGATCGCCGGCGTCTGACCGGCCCCCCCTCCACAGGGCGGGTGGTTAGAAGGTCGGATAGCAAAGCGCGGAAAAACCGTTATAGTTATAATAAATTGTTGGTACTCCGAGGATGTTTCCGCCATGCGGGAGCAGTCGATTGCGATCAAGGGCGTCAAGGACGGCCTGCTGGTTTCGATCAGCGAAGGTGAGGACTGGTCAGCGGTCATCGCTGACCTGGCCAGCCGCATTGATACCCAGAGCGCATTCTTCGCCGGGGCGCGCATCACGCTCGATGTCGGCGCACGGCCCGTCCGCAAAGATGAACTGGGGTCGATCAAGGCCATGCTGGAGCGGCGCGGCATCAACCTGTACGCGGTTCAGAGCGAGAGCTACACCAGCATCGACGCGGCGGCGGCGCTGGATCTGCGCGCGCATTACACCGGCACTACAACGCGAACAGCGTGGGTGACCGAGGACAGCGCCGGCTACCACTCGGAGGAAGAAGGCACGACCGGCATCCTGATCCGGCGCACACTGCGCAGCGGGCGGACGGTCAGCAGTCCGGGGCATGTCGTGGTGCTGGGCGATGTCAACGCCGGGGCCAGCATCGTAGCCGGGGGCGATGTCATCGTCTGGGGGCGGCTGCGCGGCACGATCCACGCCGGGGCTTACGGCGATGAAACCGCCGTCGTCTGCGCGCTCGATATGGCCCCGACGCAGCTCCGGATCGCCGATTACATCAGCGTCTCGCCGGTGGACAAACGGCACAAACCGCTGCCGGAACGCGCGCTGATCGTCGAGGGTGGGATTGTTGTTGAACCGTGGCTGGATGCCCGTGACTGAACGGGCCTGCAGCCGCCGCGATTGAAACGTACTTCACAGGGGGATCTGTGACTTCGCCAAAGAACGAACCGCAGCAGCCAGGTCATGAGCGCGCCATGCCGGAGCGCACTGAGCACCAGCCGCCGACGCCGCCGGGCGCGCCCGCGCCGGCATCGAAGCAGGTTCCCGGCACGCCGTCGCGCACGCCGACAGCGCCGCGCCCGGTGACCGCTGCGCGGCCATCGACGCCCGAACGACCGCCAGTACCGACCCCGGCCATCATGAGCGCGCCGCGCCCGGCGGCGGGCGGCCATCGCGCAAAAGTGATCACGGTCACATCCGGCAAAGGCGGCGTCGGCAAAACGACGACCACGGCCAATATCGGCGTGGCGCTGGCCCGGCTCAATCAGCGCGTCGTACTGATCGATGCCGATATCGGCCTGCGCAACCTCGATATCGTCATGGGGCTGGAAAACCGCATCGTCTACGACCTGGTCGATGTCGTCGAAGGGCGCTGCAAACTGCGCCAGGCGATGATCAAACACAAGCAGTTCCCGGAACTGTACCTGATCCCGGCGGCACAAACCCGCGACAAGACCGCGGTCAGCCCGCAGGACATGATCCAGCTCACCGAGCAGCTCCGTCCGGAGGTCGATTTCATCCTGATCGACTCGCCCGCCGGCATCGAACGCGGCTTCCGCAATGCAGTCGCGCCGTCGGACGAAGTCCTGATCGTCACCAACCCGGAAGTGAGCGCGGTGCGCGATGCCGATCGCATCATCGGCCTGATGGAGGCCGAGGGCAAGAAACCCCCGTATCTGATCCTGAACCGGGTCAAGATCGAGATGGTGCGCCGGGGCGAAATGCTCTCCGCCGAAGACGTGACCGACATCCTGGCGATCAAGCTGATCGGCATCGTGCCGGAAGATGAAAATGTGGTGCAGTCCTCCAACAGCGGCGTTCCCCTGGCCCTCAGCGATACCTCGCGGGCGGGCCAGGCTTTTCGCAATATCGCCCGGCGGCTGATGGGTGAGGAAGTCCCATTCATGCCGCTGGACGATAATAATAACATCCTGAAGCGGGTCGCGCGCTGGTTCGGTGGCGGCCAGAACACCTGACGGGGGCCGGTGATGGCATCATTCTTCGAGCGGATGTTGGGGCGCGGCCCGGGCCGGGGCAGCAGCAGCAAAGCCAAAGAGCGGTTGCAGTTCATCCTCGTCCATGACCGGATCAACCTGCCGCCGGAGCGGCTGGAAGCGATGAAACAGGACATCCTGGCCGTCATCTCCAGATACGTTGCGATCGATGCCGACAATGTCGATATCGCCCTGCAGCGCCGCCAGCGGGACAGCCTGCTGGTGGCCGAGATCCCGTTCACCAAGACGAATGAGGGGATCGAGCAGGACGATCCGGAAGCCGCCCTCGCCCCCGCATCGATCGCCGAAGCCGCAGCGTCGGAAGCGGATGCGCCGGACATACCCGCCGAGCCAGCAGCCGAGCCGGAGGATGCGCGGCCCATCGACGATCGCGCCGACTGACCCCGCGCACGCTCAAACCGATCGCCTCATGTCAGGGGAGCGTGACGCGCTGCCCGCGTTTTCTGGCCGCCCCCACTTGTCGCTTGTCATCGGCCCATCGTCCTCTATAATTGCGGAGTCGGCCCGGCGCAGCTTAAGCGCATCGGTGGCGCAATGCCGGGCAGGACGTTCTCGTCAGCAGAAAAAGAGGCTTCCCGCATACCGGCATGGGTGTCAATCTCTCGATCTGGCGTCGTTTTGACTGGGTGCTGTTCGGGGTGTCGGTCGCCCTCACCCTGTTCGGCATCCTGATGATCCGCAGCGCCACGCTGGATGCCATCGACCCGGATCTGATCAACCGCGTCCCCAACCAGATCCGCTACGCCCTGATCAGCTTCGCAGTGCTGCTGGGCCTGGCGGCGCTCGATTACCGTCTGCTGGGCGGGTTGAGCGGCTGGCTGTATCTGATCATGATCGCGCTGCTGGTGGCCGTCTTCTTTTTCGGCGTCGAGGGTGACGGCGGATCGCGAAGCTGGCTCAACCTGGGCATCCCGATCCAGCCATCCGAAATCGCCAAAGTGCTGATCATCATCACGCTGGGCGTTTACCTAGCCCGCAATTATCAGCGGCTGGACAGCATCTGGACGCTGGCGAAATCGCTGCTGCATATCGCCGTGCCCACCGCGCTGATCTTCGTCCAACCCGACCTGGGCATGACGATCGTCTTTCTGGTGCTGTGGCTGACGCTGGTCTGGGCATCGGGCCTGCGCCTGCGCCACATCGCGATCGCGCTGGCGGTGATCATCATCAGCGCGCCGGTCACGATCCCGGTCGTCTGGGCGCGCATGGAGCCGTACCAGCGCCAGCGCATCATCTCCTTCATCAGCCCGGAAAGCGATCGCGACGCCTTTTACAATATCCTTCAGGCGCGCATCAGCATCGGCTCCGGCGGCCTGTTCGGCAAAGGCTACGCCCAGGGGCCGCAGAACACCGGGCGCTTTCTGCGCGTGCGCCATACCGACTTCATCTTCAGCGTCATCGCCGAAGAATTCGGTTTCGTCGGCGGCATGACGGTGATGATCCTGATCGGCGTGGTGGTGGTGCGCATCCTGCGCGGCGCGCGCATCGCCGCCGACCCGCTGGGCAGCCTGATCTGCTACGGCGTGGCCTCATTCATCTTCTTCCAGACCTTCGTCTCGATCGGCATGAACCTCAGCCTGATGCCCGTCACCGGCCTGACGCTGCCGTTCATCAGTTCCGGTGGCACATCGCTGCTCTCCACCCTGGCCGGCATCGGCCTGGCTGAAAGTGTGATCATGCGCAGCCGCACCATCACCCCAACCTGAAAGGCGATCATGTCCACGACTGCTGTCCACCACGAACTGGCCGACCTGCTCTACCCGCACGTCACACGCACGCCGGAGGAACTGCTGGCGCAGTATCCGCCGCGGGCGCTGCCGGAGGGGGCCTGGGTGACGCGCTTCGCCCCCAGTCCGACCGGTTTCGTCCACATCGGCAGCATCATGGCGGCGCTGGTCTCGCGCACGATCGCCCATCAGAGCGGCGGCGTGTTCATCCTGCGCATCGAGGATACGGATAAAAAACGCGAACAGGACGGCTCGGTCGAGGCGATCGTGCGCAACCTGATCAATTTCGGGCTGACGCCGGATGAGGGCATCACCCAGATCGAGCCGGAGGTGGAAAGCGGCGCTTACGGCCCATACACCCAGAGCCAGCGGATGGATCTCTACGACGTCTTCGGCAAGCGGCTGGTCGAGCTGGGGCTGGCGTATCCGTGCTTCGCCACCGAAGACGAGCTGGAGACGATGCGCAAAATTCAGGAGGCGTCGCACGTCAAACCGGGGTATTACGGCCCGTATGCCAAATGGCGCGATGCCGATCTCGCGCGCGTCAGGGCTGAACTGGAGGCCGGCAAACGCCCGGTGATCCGCATCCGCGCGCCCTACCCGACGGAAGCGCGCATCCGCTTCACCGATGCGGTCAAAGGCGACCTCGATATGCCGGTCAACGACCAGGACACCGTCCTGATCAAGTCGAACGGGCTGCCGACCTATCATTTCGCCGTGGTGGTCGATGACACGCTGATGCGCGTCAACCTGGTCATCCGCGGTGACGAATGGCTGCCTTCCGCGCCGCTGCATCTGCAGTTGTACCAGTACTTCGGCCTTCAGCCGCCGCGCTTCGCCCACATCGCGCCGATCGCCAAAATGGACGGCTCCTCCAAGCGCAAGTTGAGCAAGCGCAAAGACCCGGAAGCCAACGTCATGTACTTCTACGAGCGGGGCTACCCGAAAGAGGCGGTCGCTGAATACCTGCTCAACCTGGCCAACTCCGATTTTTACGACTGGCGCAAGGCCAACCCGACCGTCCCGTACACGGAATTCCCGCTCAAACTGGAAAATATGGGCGTGAGCAGCGCGCTGTTCGATCTGGTCAAGCTCAACGATATCAGCAAGGACGTGATCGCCACGTACACCGCTGAACAGGCTTTCGAGTACGGGCTGACCTGGGCGCGTCAATACGACCCCGCTCTGGCGGCGGTGCTGGAGGCGGATCGCGCTTACAGCGTGCGCGTCTTCAATGTCGAGCGCACCGGGGATGCCCCGCGCAAGGATCTGATCAACTGGTCGGATATCGAGCGCGCGGTGGGCTTCTTCTTCGATCCGCTGTACGAAGCCGCCATCGCCCGCGACGGCTACCCGTTCCCGGCCAGCGTCCCGCCAGATGACCGGCGCGCCATCCTGGACGAGGTCGCCCGGTTCGATTTCCAGCAGAGCAAAGACGACTGGCTGGCGGCGATGCGCGCCCTGGCCGAGCGCCTGGGCTACGCCCGCGACGTCAAGACGTTCAAGAAAGCCGAGCCGGGCACATTCAAAGGTCACTTCGGCGATGTCATGATGGTGGTGCGCGTGGCCCTGACCGGCAAGACCAACACGCCCGACCTGTACGAGATCATCCAGACGCTCGGGCCGGAGCGGCTTCAGCGGCGCATCGCGCAGGCGGAAACGCATCGCTGAGCCGGTGCGAGCGGCCCAACTCAGCCTTGATCGCGGCGGGATGAGATGCTATAGTTCTGAATATCTTGAGGGATAGTTCAACGGTAGAACCGCGGACTCTGGATCCGTTAATCCTGGTTCGAATCCAGGTCCCTCAGCTCACTTGGATCCAGTTCGAACATTCTGGATGAGGATCGGCGGAGATGTCTCCGCCGATTCTGGACTTTGGCCAATTTAAGGAACCTGTGATGAAAATCACAGGTGGTCATGCGGTGATTCAGGGGTTGGAAACGGCCCAAAAAACCGGT
>DAOUBU010000099.1:0-69866 GCA_034432395.1 Anaerolineae bacterium | reverse complement strand
ACCGGCCCGCCGGCGCGCCCGTCAGCGCCCGCGCCTCGACCGGCTGGCGATCGGCCTGCTGCTGCTGATCGCCATCGCGCTGCCGCAGGTCGTGCCCGGCCTGCGCCTCGGCGAGCTGCCGCCGGGCGCGTTCGCCGCTGGCAGCCGCCAGGAGCGGGCTTTCGCCGCGGTTGAGGCCCTCCGTCCGGGGGCGGTCGTCCTGATAGCGGTTGAATACGGGGCGAGCGCCGCCGCCGAGCTGGATGTGACCGCCGACGCGCTGCTGCGTCATGTGCTGCTGCGCGGGGCTTACCCGGTCGTCGTCGGTGGCGATGGCGTCGGGCTGCTGCATGCCGAAACGCTGCTGGCCAGCCTCAACAGCGATCCGGCTTTTCTGGCGCGCCTGCAGATCGACCGCCTGGAGGCCAACCGCGATTACTTCGTGACGCGCTTCCTGCCCGGCGGCTTCCTCGGCCTGCGCGCGTTCGCCGCCAACACCGCGTCGTTCCTGCTTCAGGATCTGCGCGGCCAGGTGACCGGGCTGACGATCCGCAGTCTGGCCGATTTCGCCCTGATCGCCGTGATCAGCGACCGCGTCGAGTCGGTGCGCGGCTACGCCGAGCAGATCGCGCCGCTGGCCGACGCGCCGGTGATCGCCGCGGTCAGCTACTCCGCCGCCCCGCTGATCGAGCCGTATACGCGCGCCGGCCTGTCCGCATCGCTGCCGGTGCTGACCGGGCTGCTGGTCGGTTTCGCCGATGGCTTCACCTATCACAGCCTGATCGGGACGGATGCGCCCCCGGCGCAGGCGGATGCCGCGGATGGACAGCCAGCGGGCGTCGAGAGCGTGCCGCGCGGCGAGCGCCCGCAGCCACTGCTGGCCACGCTGACACCGACGCCGACCCATACGCCGACCTTCACGCCGACGCCGACGGTCACGCTCACCCCGACGCTGACGCCCACCCCGCCGCCCAGCGTGCGCACGCGCGGTCAGACGATCAACGTGCGCGGCGGGCCGGGCACGAACAACCCGGTCATCGGCCAGCTCAGGCCGGGAGTGCCGGCGGCGTTCATCGGTTACAATACTGACAGCACCTGGATCAACGTCCTGCTGCCGGACGGGACGCAGGGCTGGGTGAGCGCCGAACTGGTCGAGGTGATCCCGTACACGCCGGGGACGCCGGGCGCGGTCATCCCGCGCGACGCGGTCAGCGCCAAACGGGATCCCGGCGCGCCGGAGCAGGCCGACATGACGCAGGTCCCGCCCACGATGACCCGCACTCCCAGGCCGACCCGCACGCTGACCCCTGTTCCGGCGGTGACTGCGGAGCCGACCGCGGAGGCCCCCGCGGATCCCGGCGCGGGCGCGGCGGCGGCCTCCGCGCCGCCCCCCGTCGCGCCGATCACGCTCGATGCGCGCGCCGCCCGCTGGGACGGCATGACCGGCGGGCTGGTGGCGGCGATCCTGATCATCAGTTTCGGCAGCGCGATCAACATCGTGCGCGCCCTGGCGCGCGCACTGGCGCAGCGCACCCGCCAGCGGAGGGAGAAACGGTGAGTCCCGAGCAAATCGGTATCTGGGTGGGGTTCGCCCTCACGTTGATGATCTTCAGCTATCTGCTGGGCGATAACGTGCTGTACCGGATCGCGGTTTACGTCTTCGTCGGGCTGGCCGCGGCCTACGTCACGATCATCGCTATCGAAAGCGTCATCCGCCCGTGGCTGATGGCGACGCTCTTCTCCGGCGATGCGGGCGGTATGGCGGTCGGCCTGATCCCGCCGCTGCTGGGGCTGCTGCTGTTCATGAAAGCGTCGGGGCGTCTGGCGCGCCTCGGTTCGCTCGGCCTGGCGTTCCTGATCGGTCTGGGCGCGGCGGTGGCGCTGGTCGGGGCGATCAGCGGCACGCTGATCCCGCTGGCCGCCGGGGTCGTCACCGGCGCGCAGACCGATCTCATCAACGGAGTCCTGATCCTGCTCGGCGTGCTCAGCACCCTGATCTACTTCCAGTATCTGGGCCGCCGCCAGCCGGATGACAGCGTGCGCCGTCCGCTGCCCGTCCGCGTGTTCGGCGCCGTCGGGCAGGGGGTGATCGCCGTCACCCTGGGCGCGCTGTACGGCGGGGCGATCCTGACCAGCCTGGCGATCCTGAGCGAGCGGATCGCCTTCGTGCTGACGACGGTCACGGGAGGGTAAGCCATGCGCAGTCGGACAGCGCGTCCCGCCGGTACGCCGGATCGCCCGACCTCGATCCTGGCCGTCGATTTCGGCAACACGACCACGCGCGCCCTGCTCATCGACCGGGTCGAGGGGGTGTACGCCGTCGTCGCAGAGGCCCAGACGCTGACGACCGCCGGGTTCCCGATCGGCGATGTCTCGGCGGGGCTGGCCCGCGTCGTGCGCGACCTCGGCGCGATCGCCGGGCGCAAGCTCATCGGCGGCGATGGCCAGATCCTGACGCCGGAACAGCCCGATCGCTCCGGCGTCGATGTCTTCCTGGCGACGGCCAGCATCGGCCGCCCGCTGCGCACCATCCTGATGGGGCTGGTCCCGGAGATCAGCATCACCAGCGGTCGGCGGGCCGCGGCGGGCACGTATATCGACATCGTCGATACCTACACGCTCGAAGACGGCCGGTCAGCGCAGGAACAGCTCAACGCGATGGTGCGCGCCTACCCGGATCTGTTCTTCATCGTCGGCGGCACTGAAGACGGCGCGCTCGATCCGGTGATCGAGCTGGCGCAGCGCGCGCAGCTTGCGGTGCGCCTGCTGCCGCTGGCGGCGCGCCCGGTCATCCTGTACGCGGGCAACAGCGCGGCGCGCCCGGCGATCGCCCGGCTGTTCGACGGGCTGACCGCCGTCCTGTTCGCCGATAACGTCCGCCCGACGCTGGATGACGAGGCGTTGAGCGGGGCGCAGGTGCAGCTCGCGCAGGCGTTCGACGCGGTTTCCGGCTCGCGCGGGGTCGGGTTCGAGACCGTCGGGCACATGGCGCGGCTGGGCGTGCTCCCCAACGCGCAGAGCTATGCGCTGATCGTCAACTTTCTCGGTCAGGCCCAGCCGGGCAAAAACTTCGCCGCGTTCGATATCGGCAGCGCCACCAGCACCATGTCCGCCGTGGTCGAGGGGCATCTGGCCACCAGCATCCGCACGGATATCGGCCTGGGGCAGAGCGCCGGCGCGCTGCTCGATGCCGCCGGGACGGCGTCCATCCGCCGCTGGCTGCCGTTCACAGCCAGCGACAGCGAGATCCGGGCGTATGCGCTCAACAAGACGCTGCGACCGGGCAGCATCCCGGAAGATCTGCGCGGCCTGTACCTGGAACATGCGCTGCTGCGCACGGCGATCGCGACGCTGCTGGATGCCGCCCGCCCGGCATGGACGCCGACGCAGGCGATCGATGATGTCAGCGCGCCGCTGCCCCCGTTCGAACGCATCATCGGCGCGGGCGGCGGGCTGGTCGGCACGGGGCGGCCCGGCATGGCCGCCATGCTCATGCTCGACGCGCTTCAGCCGATCGGGATCACCCGGCTGGAACTCGATACAACGGCCTTGCTGCCCGCCCTGGGCGCGCTGGCGCGCATCAACCCGGAGGCCGCCGTCCAGCTCCTCGATGCCCAGGGGCTGGATGAACTGGGGACGGCCATCAGCCTGAGCGGGACGCCGCGCCCCGGTCAGACGGCGGCGACCGTGCGCCTGATCCTGCCCGATGGCACAGACGAAACCCACCGGGTCGAAGCCGGCGCGCTGTGGGTGTACCCGCTCGGCATCGGTCTGCGCGCCCGCGTCACGATCACCGCCGGGCGCGGTCTGACGATCGCCGGTCAGCGCCGCGTCCGGCTGGAGGTCGTCGGCGGGTCGGCAGGGCTGATCATCGATGCGCGCGGGCGTCCGCTGGCGCTGGCCGCGGACGTGCGCGCCCGCGCCAACCAGATCTCGACCTGGTACGCCCAGGCGACCGGCGATCCGGTGCGCGCGATCGACGAGGACTGGCTGCGGGCCGAGATCGCGGAGGATGTGATCGCCGGCAAGCGCGCTCCTGACGAGGATGAAGGCGCGCGCGGGGATCGCGCCGGACGGCGCAAAGCCGAAAAAGCCGCCCGCGGGCCGAAGCGGCGGGGACGCGGCGCGCCAGCCGCTCAGCCGCAACCAGCGCCTGAAGATCTGATCGCAGCGGCGCTGGAAGAAGCCGAGACGCTGGAACAGGCCCGGGCCGGGCGCGCGCCGCGCCAGCCGGATATCCCGAAACAGGGGGACAGTATCGATGACCTCCGGAACTTACTTTCCTGAGCAGCGGCATCTGCTGCCGCTGACGCTGATCCGGCGCGAGCGCATGCTGGACGAAGGCGTCGTCGGCATCGTCGATGTCGGCAAGATGCAGCGCGTCACCATCAAAGAGATCGTCGCGCGCGGGCAGGGTAGCGCCGAATACACGCTGATCGACGGCGCGCGCTTCTTCCGCCTGCGCGACCCGGCGCTGCTCGAGTCGCTGATGCTGATCGATCTCGATGACGAGGTGCAGGAAGGCCAGGTGATCGCCCAGCGCCGGCGGCGCAAGCTGCTCGCGCCGATCAGCGGGCGGCTGGTCGATGTCGCCAACGGGCAGATCATCCTACAGGGCCACCCGCAGACGATCGAACTGGAGGCCGGCCTGAACGGCACCGTGGTCGATATCCGCCCGGGACGCGGGGTGATCATCGAGACGGCGGGCGGCGTGCTGCAAGGGGTGTGGGGGAACGGGCGGCGGGCGATCGGCGTGCTGCGCATCGAACCGGCGACCGGCATCGAGTCCGTGCGCACCGACTCGCTCGATATGCAGTACCGCGGCGGGATCATCATCACCCGCAAACCGCTGCGCACCGCCGCGCTCGATGTGATCGAGACCCAGGGGCTGACGGGCGTGATCGCGCCGTCGCTCGAACCCGATCTGCTCGATCGCGCGCTCGGCATGAGCGCTGCGATCCTGCTCACCGAGGGGTTCGGCAGCATGCGCATGAGCACCTCGAACTTTCAATTTCTGGACGAATACGACGGTCGTCAGGCGCTGCTGGATGCCCATACGCCGTCCGGGACGGATATGCGCCGCCCGGAGGTGATCATCACCGTGCCGATGTCCGGCGAGCGCCCCGGCCCGCCGCTGCTCAGCCTGAGTTTGCAGCCGGGGACGCAGGTACGGCTGACCGGGGGGCGACAGGCTGGGTCACTGGGACAGGTGGTCAGCTTGCCAAAACAGCCCGTTGTGATCGACAATGGACTGCGTGTGCCCTGCGCGGAAGTCGAACTGGCGGGCGGCGATCGCGTCATGGTCCCGTTGGCCAATCTGGAAGTGCTGGGGCGTTAAATAACGGCGGCAAAAAATTGCCGCTGCGCAGACAGTGGATTACAATCTGGGGCGCTGATGATCGGAGTGCGCATCCTGCTAAGGGAAGTATAAGCAGACCGGGATTTCCAGACCGTGCGCCGCCGCTGAACAGGGGGGGTCATGTCCAACCGCAGTGATTTTGACTTCGATGACGATTTTTTTGGGGACTCGGGGCGGGACTCGGGCAGTTCGTTCGATTTCGGCGATGAGGCCGAACTGCCGCCGATCGACTTCGGGGCCGGTGAAGAGCTGCCGCCGATGGACGATCAACCCGAACCCGGCGGCACAAGCCGGGCGTTCGTCATCCTCGCGATCCTGATGATGCTGACCTTCATCGGCGGCCTGGTGCTGGCGGTGATTCTGATCACCCAGCCGCAGGGGCCGTCGCCGGAGGCGATCACGGCGACGTATGTCAGCGAGTTCAATGCCACGCAGATCGCCTTCCTCCAGGCAACGCAGACGCAGGCGCGCGGCAATGAACTGGCCACCCTGACGGCCATCGCCTTCACCGACACCCCCTCGCCGACGCTGACGCCGTCGGAGACGCCGACCAATACACCCGAACCTTCGCCGACGCTGCAGCCGACGCTTGACCCGGCGCTGCTGACGGCGACCGAGGTGATCAGCGCGTTCGCCGCCACCTCGACGGCGGTCGCGCGCCTGTCGCAGACGCCGGAAGCGGGCGCGCCCACGGAAGAAGTCAAACCGGAGACGCCGTCGGGCCAGATCGTGGCGACGCGCACCCCGACGCCGGTCAGCCTGATCCAGACTCCGGTGGCGGCCACGCTGACGCCGACGCCGGACGGCGGCGCGATCGGCGCGCTCAACCAGACGGCCACCCAGATCGTCAGCCAGTTCCTGACGGCCACGGCCCAGGCGGGCGGGCCGGGCGTGATCGTGGAAGCCACCCCGACGGTCGAGGGGGTCGGCGGCGGCGGCGTCACCACGCCGACGCCGGGCGGCTTCGTCGGCTTGATCCCGACGCCGGAGATGCTGCCGGATACCGGCCTGTTCGACGGCGTGGTCGGCGGCGGCGCGGCGGCCATCCCCGCGCTGGCGATGATGATCGTCGGGCTGGTCGGTGTGATCTTCGCTGCGCGCAAGCTGCGCACCGGCGGCAGAAAACCGTCCTCAAGACGATAGTCGATCCGGTTGCCATTCCGGGGGTTCGATCAGGGGGGACACAGACACTTCGCTGTCTGTGTCCCCTGTTTGTTGATACAGGAGATGCCGTATGCGTATCCGTCTGCTGTTCAGTCTCATCGCCGCCGTCCTGGCCCTGCCCGCCGCCGCCCAGATCGACCCCGTGGCCGGGGAAAAGACCCCGCCGCCGCTTTCCGCTCCCCCGCAGGCGCTGACGCTCGTCCGCACCGAGATGACCCGCGAACTGGTGAGTGGAATTGCTGCCACCGTTTTTCCGGACGGGCGCTCGCTCGCCTACCTCGATGAAAGGCTGAACAGCGTATGCACGGTCGAACTGCTGCCCGTCGGCGGTGGATCCGCGCCCGTCTGTTCGGCGCCCGCCGATCCGCAGGGCGTGCGCGCCGATGGGCTGATCATCTCCCCGGACGGGCGCTATGCCGTCTTCCACGACAACAGCGCGCTCTACCTGAATGACGCCGACCTGCTGCTCTATGACCGCGAGCGCGGCATCATCCGCAATCTGACCGATGACGGGTATGTGGGAGGACTGCTCGGCGGTTCCGCCGTCCCCGCTGAACTTCCGGTCGATTACACCCCGGTCTGGTCGCACGACAGCCGGACGATCTATTTCGTGCGCTCCCTGTTCCGGGCCGATGGCATGGACGAAACCGGCATCTACCGCATCGCCGTCGCTGGCGGCGCGCCGGAGCGGGTCGCGCCGATCGCGACCGGGCGCGACTCGTTCTACACCATTTACGCTGGGCAGGCCGCGCAGCTCGGCGGGGCGCTCAGCCTGTCCCCCGGCGGGCGCTCCCTGGCTCTGGTGCAGAATTTCTTTCAACGGGGAGAGGCGGTCGTCAGCGTGATCGAGATCGAGACCGGCGCGGTCACCGAAATCGCGCGCCTGGCGTCGCTGGCCCGCTGGCTGGGCGGGGCGGGTACTCCGCAGTCGGTGATGCTGACAGGCGTCGACTGGCTGGCGGACGAGAGCGGCCTGCTGATCGCCCTGATGGATGCGGATATCCGGCCCGAGCGCGCGCCGTGGGCCAGCGTGGTGCAGTTCACCTTTGCCGATGAGACGATCGCGCCGCTGGTCGATCTGACCGCGCAGGATCTGTCCGGTGGTGCGGCGGAGGACAGCCCGCTGCTGCTCCAGCCGATGGCGGCGGGCCTGCTGCCCGATCGCAGCGCCATCGTCTGGGCGGGCCAGTCCGGCGGCGTGCTGCGCCTGTGGTGGTCGCCGCTGCCGATCGCAGCGCCGTATACGCCGCAGGCCCTGCCGCCCGCCGCCGGGACAGCTCAGGGATCCGTCCGGGCCGTGCCGACCAGCCTGGGCGGCGATGCGAACGGCGTGCGCGCGCTCTTCGGCGGTCTGCTGTTCACGCTGCTGCGCGAGAATTGATGCACTGAGAGTCTGACCGGGGGACGCAGTCGGATCGATCGCGTCCCCCGGTCGATGCCGGTCATTCCACGCGCACGGTCACGCGGGCCGGGCTGAGCGGGGACGGGTAAGCGGAGAGAACGCGCGCCTCGATCGTCAGCGCGCCCGGTTTCGTCCCGGCGCGGACGAAAGCCGCCGCCTGCCCGCCGACCAGCGGGAACGGATTTTCGCCCACCAGCCGCCCGGTTTCGGGATCGCCTTCGACCGTCCAGCCGATCACGCTGGTGTGATAGGGCAGCCGGTTGCCGTACTTGTCGGTGAGGCGCACGACCAGCCGCGTCATGTCCGAGCCGTCGGCCCGGATGACCGGATCATCGGCGCGCAGTTCCAGGTGGGCGGGCAGACCGTCCGCGCTCAGGCGGATCTCGGCGGCGGGCTGGCCGTTCAGGTAGCCGATGATGTGCAGTTCCTGATAATTCTTGCCGAAGACCTCGGTCAGCGAAAAGCCCATGACCCGGAACGGTGGGTGCGGCAGATGCGGGAACTGTTCGCGGTCGGGCCGGTAGCGTCCGCGCAGGATGCCGCCTTTGTACACGGCGATCTCATCGCAGTTGGAGAACACGTACAGCGGCTCGACGCCCGCGCCAGCGCGTTCGCCGAACGTCCAGAAGGTCGCCGGGCGCAGGATGACGCGCTGCGTCGGCGGCTGCTGGCTGGCGTAGAAATCGGCGGCGAACTTGGGCAGGCGGAAGATATCGGAGACGCCGTGGTAGCACACGCGATCGCCCGCCCCGAATGAGACGTGCGTGTTGTAATCGAAGGCGCACCAGCCGATCGCGCCGGTGACGGTGTCCATCCCCATCTGTTTGTTCTGGATGCGGGCGTGGCGCAGCGCGTGCTCCACCTGGCGCTCTTCGCTGTCGTAGGATTTGGTCGGGAACATGTGCCCGTTGAACTCGGTGATCAGATGCGGCAGTTCCTGCGGCTCGACCACGTCATCGGAGAAGTCGTTGTAGGTGTAGACATCCTCCAGGAACTGGCTGCCGAGGAAGAACCGCACGCCGCCCGTCTGCCGCGTCGGGTCGAGCTGATGAGCCAGCGCGTTGGTGGCGGTGTAGAACGCTTCGTCGTCATACGACTCGTTGATGCGCACGCCCCACAGGATGATCGACGGGTGGCTGCGGTCGCGGCGGATCATCGCCTCCAGATCGCGCAGGCTGATCGCTTTCCAGTCGTTGTCGCCGATGTGCTGCCAGCCGGGGATCTCTTCGAAGACGAGCAGGCCGATCTCGTCGCAGCGGTCGATGAAATGCGGCGACTGGGGGTAGTGGCTGGTGCGGACGATGTTGCAGCCCAGCTCGTATTTGAGGATTTCGGCATCCTTGTGCTGCAGGCGCGCCGGGGCCGCCCCGCCGATGAACGGGTAGGTCTGATGGCGGTTGAGGCCGAACAGCTTGATCCGCTGGCCGTTGAGGAAGAACCCTTCCGGTTTGAAGACGGCCTCGCGGAAGCCGAAGCGCTGCTCGGCGGCGTCGAACGGCTCAGCGGGAGCGTCGGCGTCGTCAAGGCAGACATTGACCTGATACAGCGTCGGCTGATCGAGCGACCACAGCGCCGCGCCGGGGACGGGCAGCCTCAGCGTGACGACGGTATCGCCCGGCGCTGCCGCGATCGTCGCGCTGGCGCTGGCCGTCGTGTGCGGGATCGAGGCGGAGACGAGGATCCGCCGTTCGCGACCGCTCAGGTTGCGCACGGTGATCTCGGCTTCGGCCACCGGCGTGGCGGAGAGGACGTCGCGCGGTTTGACGAAGATATCGGCCACGTGGATCGGATCGACGTAGCGCAGGCGCACATCGCGGTAGATGCCGCCGAACGTCAGGTAATCGACGACGTCGCCATACGGCGGGATGTCCGTCCGCTCGGTCGAGTCGAGGTAGACGGTGAGGACGTTTTCGCCCGCCACCAGATGCGGCGTCAGGTCAAATGAGAACGGCACGTAGCCGCCGTCCTGCGTGCCCAGCGCGACGCCGTTGAGGAACACCTCGCTGCTGATCATCGCCCCGTCGAAATCGACGAACAGGTGGCGTCCGTTCAGCGGTTCGGGCAGGGTGAAGCGCCGGCGGTAGGTCGAAAGGAACTGGTACAGCCGATTGTCGAACTGGTGGTGCGGCAGCTCGATGTTGGTGTGCGGCAGGTGCACCCGCTGGAAGCCCGTATCATCGGCCTGATGCGGGATGAAGCCGCCGGGGTGGAACAGCCAGTCGCGGTTGAAAGGGTGGATGGCGCGCATGGCTCAGGACGCCGACCCTTCCGCCGGCGTACCCGCCGCCCGCGATGCGACCAGCACCGTCCATTCGCCGCTCTGCACGGTTTTGCCGTGCTGGTTGACGATCTTGACGTCGAGCGTGACCAGGCCGCCGCCCAGCCGCGCCGCATCCTTCTTCTCGCGCACGGTCAGTTCGACGTGGAGCGTGTCGCCGATGAAGACGGGGAGCGAGAATTTCATCTCCAGCCCGCGGAAGGCCAGGATCGTCCCCTCCATGAAGCCGAGCTGATACGCCTGCCCGACCGCGTAGCTGAGCGCGAGCATGCCGTGGGCGATGCGCTGTCCCATCATGTGCGTCTTCATGTATTCGGCGTCGGTGTGCATCGGGTTGTAATCCCCGGTCAGCCCGGCGAAGTTGACGATGTCGGTTTCG
Organism: Anaerolineae bacterium; assembly: GCA_034432395.1. Lineage (GTDB taxonomy): Bacteria > Chloroflexota > Anaerolineae > Aggregatilineales > Phototrophicaceae > Flexifilum. The sequence goes on along the minus strand of DAOUBU010000099.1, from coordinate 59,305 downwards.
GTGATCGTGCGCCCACGGGTGACCATGTGCGCTCCGATCGTGTAATCCTCGTAGAATAATCCTGCTGGCATGGCTGCGATCTCCATCCGGTGAACTGCGCATGAGATGGGACGATTATACCTGACGCGCGGCCCGCCCGTTCGGCGCGAAATCGGCGCGCGATCCGAACGCCGCGAGCGCGATCGGACATCAGTATGACAGCGGCGGCGGACAAAACATGACATTTGTCACTGTGAGCGGGGGATGCAGCGAGGTTGAATCTAAAATATACGGATTATTTCGTTCGGCGTGAGACGGCGCGCGGGACGAGACTCTCCCCCTCACCGCATCCGGCTCACACGAAAAATACCTTAGGTCAACCCGCGCCTGCTCCGGGCGCGGGTTCATTTTCGCAGGCGGCGTTCGGCGCGCAGCCGGTAATTGCGCAGCAGATTGACCAGCGCCTCGCGCTTGACCGGCTTGATCAGATAATCCGATGCGCCCATCGACAGGCCCATCATGCGCTGATCGATGATCGACATGATGATGACCGGGATCTCGGCGGTGGCCGGATCGCTCTTGAGCACGCGCAGCACATCCCAGCCGGACATGTCCGGCATCATCAGGTCGGTGATGATGACATCGGGCTGAATGGTGCGGGCCAGCTCAAGCCCGCGCAGCGGCTCGACCGTGGCGACGAGCTGAAATTCCTGCGGATTCAGGGAACTGCGCATCAGCTCCTGCTGGGCGACGTCGTCCTCGAACAGCAGGATCAGCAGCCGGTCATCGCTCTCGACCGAGCTGGTTTCCGCGGGCAGGCCGGCGGCGGGCGCGGCGGGCAGCAGGATGGTAAACGTCGATCCCCGGTTCACCTCGCTCATCACGGCGATCACGCCGCCATGCAGCGAGATGATCTGGCGCGTCAGGGCCAGCCCCATCCCCGTCCCTTCATACTGGCGGACTGCCGACCCATCGACCTGCCGGAAAGTCTCGAAGATGATCGGCAGATCCTCGCGGCGGATGCCGATGCCGCTGTCCTGGATCTGGACTTCGACGTAGCGGCCCGGCTGCAGCGCCCCGCCGCTCTCGCTCACCTGACGGGTTCCGACGCGCACGACAGCGCCCCCCTGATGGGTGAACTTGATGGCGTTGTCGATCAGATTGGCCAGGGCGCGGCGCAGGTAATTCGGATCGATCAGGGCCAGCGGCTCGTCGGGATCGGTTTCCAGCGTCAGCGTCAGGCCTTTGGCCTGCGCGCGCGGAAGCTGCTCGGCGGCGATCTCGCGCGCCAGATCGGACACCCGGCCCGGCGACAGGTTCAGCGTCACCTGGCCGGCTTCGAACCGCGACAGGTCGAGCACGTCGTTGATCATGGCGAGCAGATGCTGCCCGCTGCGGTGGATGCGTTCGATCCGATCGCGCTGCTGCGCGCTGAGCGCGCCGTAGAAATCCTGCAGCAGCATATCGCTGTAGCCGAGGATGGCGTTGAGCGGGGTGCGCAGCTCGTGGCTCATCGTGGCCAGGAACTCGCTCTTCAGCCGGCTGGCCTCCAGCGCTTTTTCATACAGCTCGGCGTTGCTGATGGCCATGGCGATCTGCGCGGCGATCGTCACAAACGTCTCGCGATCCTCTTCGGGGAAGCTTCGGCGTCGGTCGAACAGATCCAACCCGATGCTGCCGATGATCTTGTCGCGCGCGATCATCGGCGCCAGCAGCGCCATGCGCGCGCCCACGGCGCGCAGCGCGTCCTGCGTTTCGTCGCTGTCCTCAACCACGACGGCCTGTCCTGCGCCGAGGATGCGCTCTAGGTTCAGGCTCTGGCCGTGCAGCCTGAGGCCGACGTGGCCCATGTCCGGATATTCCGCCACCAACGTGCCGTCCGGGCCATCGGCATCGAACATGACGATGCCGCAGTGATCGACCTGATACAGTTCGACCAGCAGCCGCGCTGCGGCGTTGAGCACCTCTTCTTTCCGCAGCGAGGACGCGATCACGCCGCTGATGCGGTGGATCGACTCGAGCCGGCGGGCGCGCGCTTCCTGAAGCTGGTAGCTGGCCTGATACTGAGCGCGCAGGCGCGCCGTTTCCAGCGCCATGGCGCTCTGCCGGGCCAGCGCCAGCGCACTGCTGGCCTGGGCTTCGGTGAACGGGGTGGGCGAGAAGCGCACCAGCGTGATGACGCCGGCGACGCGGTTGTAGACGATCATCGGCATGATCAGCAGGGCGCGGGTCTGCCGAACATCGGGCAGCGGCAGCGTCATATCCCAGCCGGGATGCGCGGCTGCGTCCTCGATCTGAATGGGCTGACGGGCGGCGATCGCGATCCCGATCGGATGCGTCTCCGGGATGAGGATCTCCGTCCCTTTGAGGAACAGCTCCGGGCTGTTGAAAGCGTACAGCAGCAGCCGGTGCGGCCCGCTTTCTTCCCCGTGCGGGGCGAGCAGGATATTGGCGCTGTCGTACTGGGTGATGCGCTGAAGCTGCGACAGCATGTGATCGAGCGCTTCATCGTAATCGGGCGATGAGCTGACGATCTGGCCCAGTTCCGTCAGCGCGTTGACGATGGTGCGCCGCTCGCGCTCTGACGTGGCCAGGCGGATGTTGTCCAGCGCCAGCGCGACCTGCTGAGCGACGTTGATGAGCAGCGCCAGGCTGGCATCGTCGAAACTGGCCGGCGCGATATTTTGCAGCGCGATCAGGCCGATGACGTCATGGTGGCGCCCGCGCAGCGGCACGCCCATCCATGACAGCGCGTAGGAACCGGGTTCGCGCGGGTCGGGCCGGATGCCGAGCGCGGCCAGCCGATCGGCCTCCGCTTCGAGATCGTGGAAATACAGCTCCATCCCGTGCGCGATCACGGCGCGGCTGAACCCGCACAGCGGGATGGCATCCCCTGCGGTGAGGATGCCGTCCTCGCTGATCAACGGGAGCGCCAGCGTGTCCGTGTCCCGGTCGTACAGGCCGATGAAGAACGAAGTGGCGTCGAACAGCAGATTGATGTGTTCGTGCAGCACTGACCACAGCGCCTCGTCTTCAAGGCCGCTGGCCAGCGCCCGGCCCAGTTCGTTGAGCGCGATGAGCGTCGAGTCGTCCTGCTGCGCCGTCCGGGCGGTGGAGGTGCGCCAGGCGCGCTCCACGGCCAGCCGATCCAGCCGCGCGGCCAGCAGACCGGCGGCCAGCACGATCTCGCCCGATGTGAGCGCGCCGCCCTGCACCGCCAGGACGCCGTACAGCGTGGTATCGCCCAGCGGGATGATCAGGGCCTCGCCATCCAGCGCCGCCAGATCCGGGGTGCTGGATGCCGTCAGCAGTTCCGGTCGGCGCCAGTGATGCCACTCGGCATCGGGGTGGGCCAGCCAGTGCAGCAGCGCCGCGCTCGGCGGGCCGGGCGGCGTATCCACCGTGGCGATCAGATCGATCCCGCCGTACCCCGCTTTGAGCAGGCCGACGACGGCCCGGCCTCCCTGCGCCGTCAGCGCATCGACCAGAGCGGTCGCCGCGCTGGCGGCATCGGGCGAAAATTCAAGCGATCGAACCAGTGCATGAAAGGCGATGAGATTCATGGATCCTGATCCGGCGTGCAGATACTGCTATTGAATATACTGCACTGAGGCCAGATATCCCACTTGGATTTGTATCGATCCGGTGGGCGGGGTGCTGTGTCTCCCACAGGACGGTATCGGTCAGCGCCGTCCTGCGGTATGATGACAGGCATCTTGATCGGCCATACCGGATGAAAGTGTGAGCGATGACCGTACCGCACTGGCTGGACTGGGCGCAGCGTCTGCAGGCGATCGCGCAGTCCGGCCTGCACTACAATCCCCCTCCGTTTGACCGCCAGCGCTACGAACAGGTGCTGGCGATCGCCGCCGAGATCGCCGCCAGTCACACCGATGCCCCGTTAGAAACCGTGCAGGCGCAGATGCTGCTGCAGGCCGGCCATGCCACGCCCAAAGTCGATGTGCGCGGCGTGGTGTTCCGCGATGAGCGCATCCTGCTGGTGCAGGAAAAGATCGACAACAACCGCTGGACGCTGCCCGGCGGCTGGGCCGACATCGGCCAGAGCGCCAGCGAAAATGTCGTGCGCGAAATCTGGGAAGAGACCGGCTACCGGGCGCGCGCGGTCAAACTGCTGGCGGCGTATGACCGGCAGAAGCATCCGCATCCCCCGTTTCTGTTCCACGCTTACAAATTGTTTTTCCGCTGTGAGCTGATCCACCCGGAGCGCGACCCCGATCCGGAGAACGTCGAGACGGGCGAGGTCGGCTGGTTCCGGCTCGATGAACTGCCAGAACTTTCCGTCGGGCGGGTGACGGCAGGGCAGATCGCGCGTTTCTTCGAGCATCTGCGCGATCCGCACCTGCCGACGGATTTCGATTGAGCGCCGCTATGACCAGTCATCGCCGTCGCGGCGGCGGAAGAGCAGCCTGACGAGCAGGCGCAGCACGACGTAGATGATCGAGAGCGCGATCAGCATGAGCGCGCAGGCGATCACCAGACCGCTGGGATCGCTGGGCACTTCGAGCGAGGGCATCGGTCTGGTCTGGGCATCCGCCGGCTCCGGGGTGGTCTCCGCGGCTGCCTCGGCGGTGGCTTCCTCAGTGGCTTCCGCGGTGATCTCCGGCGTCCGGGTAATGGTGGGCGTCGGTGGGGCGGCTGCGCCGGTGGCCGTCGCTGCGAGGTTGAGCGCCACTTCCGTCGCCGGGAGCGCGGTCGCGGTCTGCACGGCCCCCGCGGTCGCGGTCAGCCCTACCTGAGCGGTCGCGGCGGCGGCGGTCTGTTCAGCGTCGGCGGTGGCGGTGGCGGCAGCCTGCGTGCGCGCCGCGATCTCCGTGCGCGCCGCGATCGCTGTCCGCGTCAGGATTTCGGCGGCGATCTGCGTCATCGTCGCATCGGCGATGCGCTGCGCCTCCGCAGCCTGTGTGCTGATCACGGACTGCGCCGTGGCGGTGGCCACGCCCGCAGCCGTCGCGGTGACGCGCGCAACCTCGGTCTGCTGCATCTCCACGGCGATCTGCGTGATGGTGGCGTCGGCGATCGCCTGCTGGGTGGCCGTGCTCGCGATCTGGGTGGCGACGTCAGCCGTCGCCCGGGCCTCCGTCGCGGCGAGCGCGCTCAGCGTCCCCTGCATCATGATGATCTGCTGCGCCGCTTCCGTCCGCGCCGCGATCGCGGTCGCCTGGCGCTGGGTGGCGGCGATCGCAGCCGTCGCCTGCTCGTTGGCGCTGGCCGTCGCTGTGTACCCGAAGGCGACCTGAGTCTGAATGCGGCTCTCCGCTGTGGCGGTGCCGAGGGCGCGCGCAGCCGCGTTGGCCGTCGCCAGCGCCGCGCGCGTTTCGGCGAGCAGGGCGGTTTGCGTGATCCGCATCTGCGCCGTCAGATCGATCGTCGGCGTGAACGTCGGTGACGGCGTGAACGTATCCGACGGGGTGAAGGTGGCGGTCGGGGTATCCGACGGGGTGAGCGTGGCCGTGGGCGTATCCGACGGGGTGAAGGTCGCGGTCGGGGTATCCGACGGCGTGAAAGTGGCCGACGGGGTGAGCGTGGCCGTGGGCGTATCCGACGGGGTGAAGGTGGCCGACGGGGTGAGCGTGGCCGTGGGCGTATCGGACGGGGTGAAGGTGGCGGTCGGGGTATCCGACGGCGTGAAGGTGGCCGACGGGGTGAGCGTGGCCGTGGGCGTATCGGACGGGGTGAACGTGGCCGTGGGCGTATCGGACGGGGTGAACGTGGCCGTGGGCGTATCGGACGGCGTGAAGGTGGCCGACGGGGTGAACGTGGCCGTGGGCGTATCGGACGGGGTGAAGGTGGCGGTCGGGGTATTCGACGGCGTGAACGTCGCAGTGTTCGACGGGGTGAACGTCGGCGTGAAAGTCGGCGTCGGAGCCAGCGCCGTCCGCGTCTGATCGACGCTGGGGGCGATGATGAATGGGATGTCGCGCGTCGTCGTGCCGCCGGTCTCGTTCTGCACCTGCAAAGTCAGGATGTAGGCCCCCGATCCCAGGCGCAGGGCCGGAATCTGCGCCGAAAACGGCGGCGCTGCCTGACGCGCGACGGCGGCGCCGTTGATCAACCAGTCCACCCGGCTGATGGGCGACTGACTGACGAAACTCAGGTTGATGACGCGGTCGCCGCTGATGGTCTCACCGTCGGTCAGGCCGTCGATGCGGATCTCCGGCGCCAGCACCGGGATGCTCAGCGTCGTCTCCGCCGTGGCCGAGTCGCCGTCGCTGTCGGTCACCGTGAAGGCGAAGGGATAGACACCGGGCGGGATGATGCGCGGATCGAGCGGGAAATCGTAGCGCGAGCGGGCGTCGATGCTTGCGGTCGGCCCGGCGGGCTGCGGGACATCCCACGGGATGCTGGAGGTATAGCTGGCCGACGCTACCGGATCGTCGGCGGTCACCTGCGCGCTGATCGTGATCGGTTCCGCGATCGGATCCGGGATTTCGTCCAGGGTGACGATCGGCACAGGAACCGGCGCGCGCAGCAGACCGGTCGCGCTGACCGTGCGCCCCTCGACCTGCGCGGTCAGCGTCAGAGGATAGACCGTGCCATCGAGCGGCAGGCCGTCTGCCTGGGCGGTGATCAGGTACTGGTTGGTGAACAGCAGGCCGAGCGTGCGGAAGATCGAGACCAGCTCGTCGGGGGAAGGCGACTCGTAGAAGCGACCGTTGGTCACGCCGGAAAGCGTCTCCAGGAATGAGCGGTCAGCGCCAAATCCCAGGCCGATCGAGAAGACCGGGATGCCGGCGCGCAGGCCCTCCAGCAGCGCTTCCTCGCCCGTGACGCGGGATCGTCCGCCGTACTCTGCGCCGTCGCTGAGCAGCACGATCGCGCGGCGCGGATCGGGCGCGCCCTGGGTGAAAGCGACCGCGTCGAAGGCGGCCTGATGTAGAGCCGTCTCCCCGCCCAGCGGCAGCGCCGCGATCGCGGCCCGTGCGGCATCAAGATCGGCGGTGAAGGGCAGCAGGACATTCACCGAGCTGCTGAAGACGATGACAGCGACCGAGTCGCCGGGGCGCAGCGTGTCGATGAAGGTCAGCGCCGCTTCTTTCATGCGGTCGAACGGCTCGCCGGCCATGCTGCTGCTGATATCGAGGACGAGCGCGGCGGAGATCGGCAGATTGTCCGCGGCGAAGCTCTCGACGCGGATGATGCGGCTGAACGAAGCCAGGTCGCCGGTGATGGCGAAATCGGCCTCGGTCAGGCCGATGGCGGCGCGCCCGAGCGAGTCGGTGACGTTGGCCGTGATGGCGAACGTCTGCGGGGAGCCGACGAGTTCATCTGTGTTGACGCCGTTGATCTCCAGCGCCGGCTCGACAGGCTCCACCTGCGCGCTGACCGGCAAGCCGGATCCGATCGCCATCCCGCTGATCAGGACGAGACCGGCGGCCAGCAGGGCCACCAGCCCCCGAACCATACCTTTTGTCCACATCATCCCGATAACTGCTCCCGGCTGCAAGCAGGCCCGCTGGAGAGAACGACTGGGCGAGGGCGGGCACACTGCGCCTAATTGTAATCGGAGTCGCGTGCGGCGCAAAAAATATCCGCGCTCGATTGGATGCCGATCCGGGCGGGGGACAGCGGCAGCAGGCGGCGCCAACGACATCTTTTCGCCCGGAGGGACGACAGAAAGAACGATCATCCTGTTTCCGATCGAACGGACTGCATGCAGCCTGCGGTGATGTTATCATCCGGATGTGCGCGCACGTCGGGCGATCGCGGGCGGGGCCGGGGGAAAAATGCGATGGCCGATCACCAGTTTGCTGAGATCAAACGCCTGATCCGGGAGCGGCGGTACGACGAAGCGCGCGCGCTGCTGCGCGCGATCGATCACCCGCGCGCGCGCCGCTGGCTGCACTATCTGGCGGAATGCGAGCGCGCCGACCCCGCGCGCAGCGAGGGGCTGAACGCGGCGCTGATCGTGGCGGCCCTCGTCCTGCTGCTGGGCGGCGCGCTGGCCCTGGTGCGCGCGCTCGGCTGGGGATGAGTGCGCCCAGATCAGCGGAGGATGCGCCGCAGACGGCGGGTCAGGTAGGCGAAGGCCGCGATGAACGGGACGAAACAGCACAGCACCTGAAGCAGCCAGCCCCCCTGCTGGCCGACGAAGCCCCACAGCGTCGAAACCATGCCGCCGATCAGATCGAAGATGGAGCCGGCCAGGTTGCCGACGGTGCTGCTGATCTGGCCGGCGGGCACGACGATCGTCCCGGGCTGGGGCGTCGCGGTGATGACGATCACCGAGCCGGGGTTGCTGGCGGAAGTCTGGACGATCGGCGGGCTGGTCGGCAGCAAGGTCGGCTGAGCGTTCGCTGCACCGGGGACGGGCGTCGGCAGCGGCATGCCGAATGGGACGGCCTGCGCCCCCGGCGCGCTGAAGTTGAGCGGTGTGATCGACGGCATGATCGCCGGGCCGGGCTGCTGGGCCACGGCGGTGCGCGGCAGCGGCGTCGGATCGGCCTGCGTCAGGCCGGTCAGCACCGGGATCAGCGCGATCCCGATGAGCGCGAGCAGAAGACCAGTGAGTCGCATATCTCCCCCGTTGTGACAGACAGCCGCAGCGTCAACTGTTCATCGCGGCCCGGCCCGCAGTCCTCGTCTGGTGCGCCAGACTGTTCTTACCCGGCTCACTTGCCAGCCCATGCGGAAAGTGTACCGGCGGATGTTATTGTACCAGCGTTCGTGTTTTTGCTATACTGGTGCGCATGGACGCACGTATCATCCCGCTCACCCCGCGCTTCATGCGAATGCCTGGCCGGCGTTCCCGCCGGGACTGGCTCGCTGTCGTGCGCCTGTTGAACTGACTGTCCGCGGCCTGGCCGCGCCCGTCAACTGTCATGACGCCGCCTGTCCTGTGTGAGGGGATGTTCCCGACCTGACAGGCGGTTTTCTTTGTCGGCAATCTTGTTCGGTCATCATCCGCCGCCCGCGGAGCATCACGAGAGGACGTACACCGCCCATGACGCAGCCCGAGTACATTCATGTATCCGTCGCCTGGCCTTACGCCAACGGCGATCTGCATGTCGGCCATCTGGCCGGGGCCTATCTGCCAGCCGATGTCTTCGCCCGGTTTCATCGTCTGAAGGGCAATCATGTGCTGATGGTGTCGGGGTCGGACAGCCACGGCACGCCCATCAGCGTTGAAGCCGATAAACGAGGGGTAACGCCGCGGTCGATCTTCGAGCACTATCACCGGCGTTTTTTGCAGACGCAGCAGAAGATCGGCATCAGCTACGATCTGTTCACCCATACCGATACGCAGAATCATCACCGGGTGTCGCAGGATCTCTTCCTGCTGCTGCTGGAGCGCGGTCATCTGTACAGCGAGAAGCAGCAGCTTCTGTACAGCGAACGGGAGAAGCGTTTCCTGCCCGACCGCTACGTCGAAGGGGAGTGTTACATCTGTCACTACCCGGATGCGCGCGGCGATCAGTGCGACAACTGCGGCAATCTGCTCGATGCCACCAAACTGATCAACCCGCGCAGCAAGAATCACCCCGATGAACGCCTGGTCATCCGCGAGACCGAACACTACTTTCTCGATCTGAGCCGCTTCACCGATCGACTGCTGGATTACCTCGATCAGCACGAAAGCCACTGGCGGCCCAACGTGCTGCGCTTCAGCCGCAATTTCATCGCCGACGGCCTGCGCGGACGCCCGATCACCCGCGATATCGACTGGGGCATCCCCGTCCCGCTGCCCGGCTGGGACGACAAGCGGCTGTACGTCTGGTTCGAGGCGGTGATCGGCTATCTGTCCGCCAGCATCGAATGGGCGCACAACATCGGCCAGCCGGACGCCTGGAAGCAGTGGTGGTACAACCCGGACGCCAAAATCTACAATTTCATCGGCAAGGACAACATCCCCTTCCATACGATCATCTGGCCGGCGGAGCTGATGGGCGTGGACGGGATCTACAACCCGGACAGCCCCGTGCCGCTCAACCTGCCGTATGACGTGCCCGCCAACGAGTTCATGAACATCGAAGGGCGGCAGTTCAGCAAAAGCCGCAACTGGGCGATCTGGGTTCCGGACATTCTGGAACGCTACCAGCCCGATGCCGTGCGCTATTACGTCCTCGCCACTTTGCCGGAGACGCACGACTCGGATTTCGCCTGGGACGGGTTCTACAGCCGCGTCAACACCGAACTGCTGGCGGCCTGGGGCAACCTGGTCAACCGGATGCTCAGCTTCGCCTACAAACGCTACCAGGGGCGCGTGCCCGAATACGACCAACTGACCGAGGCGGAGACGGCGCTGATCGCGCGGGTGGAGCGCGGTTTCGAGCAGGTGGGCGAGCTGATCAGCGCCGTCAAACTGCGCGAGGCGCTGCAAACCGCATTTGAACTGGTGCGCGAGGCCAATGGCTACCTGAGCGTGCACGAACCCTGGCAGACGATCAAGACCGATCCGGCGGCGGCGGCGCGCTCGGTCTACGCGGTGCTGCGCGTCATCGATAACCTGAAGACGATCCTGGCCCCGTTCCTGCCCTTCAGCGCGCAGGCGGTGCATGAATACCTCGGCTATGACGGACGGCTGTTCGGCGAGCTGAGCATCCGGACGTTCGAGGAAAGCGAGCGCGCGCATGAGGCGCTGGTCTACGATGGTTCGCAGGCGGTCGGGCGCTGGCAGCCGTCGGCGCTCCAGCCGGGGCAGGCCCTGCGCGAACCCGCGCCGCTGTTCGTCAAGCTGGATCCGGAGATCGTCGCCGCCGAGCGCGGTCTGCTGGGCACGGAGCGCCAGGAAAGCCCGATTACACTGCCGTAAGCGCGATCACGATCGCGACAGCGATCGCGCTCAGATGCCGAGCAGCGCCCGGTAGCCCAAACCGACCAGCGCGCCAGCGATCACCAGCCAGGTCGCGTTAAGGCGCAAGCGCGTCAGCGCGATCGCCGAGCCGATCCCCAGTGCCGCGGCCACCGCATCGACCCCGCCGACGGCGATCGCGGCACTGGATCCACCGGGCACGGCCAGCGCCGCGCCCAACAGCGTCCACACCGTCCACAGGATGCCGGCGATCACCGCCGCATTGACCCCGCTGAGGAAGGCGCTGAGGAACCGGCTGCGCCGCAGCCGCGGGATGAGCGGCGCGGTCAGGATGACGAGGACGAACGCAGGCAGGAAGATCGCCACGGTCGCGATCACTGCGCCGGGCAGGCCGGCGGTCAGGTAGCCGACGACGCCCGCCGTGGTCAGCACCGGGCCGGGGGTGAACTGGCCGATGGCGACGGCATCGAGGAGCTGCTGCCCGGTCAGCCAGCCGAACCCCGCGACGACATCGGCCTGCAGATAGGCGACCAGCACGTAGCCGCTGCCGAAGAGTACACTGCCCAGATAGAGGAAGTACGCGCCGATCTCGACCAACCCCGGCTGGCTGGCGACCGCCGCCGCGCCTTCCGCCGCGCGGGATGCGGGCGCGAGCAGCGGGGCGATCCAGGCTCCCAGGACGGCCCGCTGCCGGTAGAGCGCGTGCGCCAGCCCGATGCCGACGTAGACGAGCACGTCCGGCAGCGGCGAGAACGCCAGCAGCGCCAGCGCGATCGCGGCCAGGCCGATCAGGGCCGGGCTGTTGAGCGCGGTCGGGGCGAGGCGGTAGGCCGCCACCGCGATGATGGCCAGGATGACCGGTTGAATGCCCCACAGCGCCGCTTCCACCTGCGGGACAGCGCCGTATTCGCGGTAGAGCACGGCCAGCGCCAGCGTGATCAGGAAGGCCGGGGCGATGAAACTGACGCCGGCCACGATCGCGCCGCGGATGCCGGCCATCCGGTGGCCGATGTGGATGATCACTTCGGTCGAATTCGGGCCGGGGATCAGGTTGGCCGCCGCGACGAGATCGAGGAATTCCGCCCGCGACAGCCAGCCGCGCCGCGCGACGACCTCATCCTCCGTCATAGCGATGTGGGCGATCGGCCCGCCAAACGCCTGGACGCTCAGGCGAAGGAACAGCCGTGCCAGCTCGCGCAGAGAAACGCGACCCCCCTGAGGATGCAGGGGGGCCGTTGTCGTGGGGCGGTCGGTCACTATTTGCGATCCAGCGTCAGGGTGAACGCCCCGCCGGAAGCTCCACCGAACGAGTGGACGAGGATCGTATACTCGCCATCGGCGGGCAGGGTGAAGTCGATGCGGGAATTGTACCCCTCGCCGCTGACCTCGCTGTCGTCGTTGTAGGCCAAGAGGCGGTCATCCGGGCCGTACAGGGCGAGCACGGTATCGAAGCCGTTGTTCTGGGCGGTGGCGGCGATGGTCACCTGCACCCCGCGCTGCCCGTTGAAGGTGTAGCCCTGCGGCGCGCCGCCGATCGGAACCATGCCGCTGACCGACCCGCCGATGGCGATCGTGCCGGCGTTGTTCAGGTTGGCGGGCAGCGGCGATCCGACGGCGTAGTTGATGCCACCGCTGGCCAGCGCCCCCAGGTTCAGACCCTGGGTCGCGGCCTGCGTCATCGCCTGATTGACCGCCTGGCCCAGATCGCCGCCGACAGCCGCTGTACCGATCGCGTTGAGGGCGGGGCCACCGGCTGTCCCCGCGGCCTGCGCCATCATCGTCTGCAGCGCCGGCTCGCCCGTGATGCCGAAGCCGCCCGCGGCCAGCGTGTTCAGCGCCGAGGGATCGGGCGTGTTGCCCTGCAGGACTGAGCCGAAGATGTTCAGGAACGCGCCGCCGATCTCCGGGTTCTGGGTCGCGGCCTGTTCGAGGAGATTGCGCACCTGCGCCCCGGCGATCACGATCGTGCCCGCGCAGATGCCGATGCAGAGCAGGGCGATCACCCCGCAGCCGAGCAGCAGGTTGCGACAGCCGTTGTTCCGTTTCGGTTTGGGCGGCGGCGGATACGCGCCGAACGCGGGCTGCGGCTGCACCCCGCGCTGCCCACCGGCGGGTGCGCCGAACGGATCGGATGCCCCGAACGGATCCGATGAGCCGAACGGATCGGAGCTGGCGAACGGATCGCGGTTGGCGGCTGGCGCAGCCGGGCGCAGGCCGCCGCTCTGGGCCGGCGGGCCGAATGGATCGGACTCTGGCGCAGGGCTGAAGGATCCGCGCGCTGTGCTGGCGGACGGGGCTGGCGGAGCACCGCCGGGGCTTCCGCCGCCCAGCCGGTCGAGCATGCGCCGGGCCTTGTCATCGTTCGGGCGCAGGCGCAGCACCTGTTCCAGGGCGCGGCGGGCCTGGTTCGGGTCGCCGACGGCGTTCGCCAGCAGCCACCACGCATCGGCATTGCTCGCATCCGCCTTGACGATCGGCACGAGGATGCGCATCGCCTCCTGTTTGTTCCCCTGGCGAATGAGCTGATAGGCTTGTTGTAGCTGTTGATTGGTGGACATGAACTGCCAGCTCCCTCCCTGCCTGCACCGTAGATGAAATGTAGTATAGTCCAAACCTGAAAATACGACACACCATTCGCATGCGGTTAAGAAGGCGTTATCATTCGGTTCAGGTTGAGCCTGTTGACGGGATGACGAGGATGCGCACAAGCCGGGTTGATGAGCAGTCCCTGCCTGTGGGGCGCGCCAGCATATGGGTGCTGCTGTTGATCGTGACCTGTTACCTGGTGCTGGGCACGGCCTACGCCCTGCGCACCCCGGCCTGGCAGGCTCCGGATGAACCCGCGCATTACAATTACATCGCTCAGGTGGCGGGGGTGGGCTGCTGCCCGGTGATCGAACCGGGCGACTGGGATCAGGCCTATCTCGATCGGCTCAAGGCGGAGCGCTTCGCCCCGCCGCTGCTCGATCGGCTGGCCAGCGTTCAATACGAGGATCATCAGCCGCCGCTGTACTATCTGCTGGCCGCGCCGCTCTTCACGCTGACGGGCGGCAGCCTGGTCGCGCTCCGGCTGTTCTCCGTCCTGATCGGCGTCGGCGTCATCGTCGCGGCGTTCAGCGTGGCGCGCTGGATCGCGCCCGCGCGCCCGGCGTTCGGCCTGCTGGCCGCCAGCATCGCCGCTTTCGTCCCGCAGCATCTGGCGGTGCTGGCTTCGGTCAACAATGACGCGCTCAGTTTCGCGCTGATGGGCGCGGCGTATGCGGCGCTGGCCATTTATGCCCGGCGCGGTCTGCCCGCCTGGCTGCCGGGGCTGATCGCCGGTCTGGGGCTGCTGATCAAGCTCAATACCCTGCTGCTGCTCGGGCTGTTTCCGCTGATTTTTATGCTGCATGCCGCGCTGATCGACCGCCGCGCCGGCTGGCCGGGCCGCGCGCTGCGTCAGATCGGCCTGTTCCTGATCCCGGCGGTGGCGCTGGGCGCGCTGTGGTGGCTGCGCAACCTGACGGTTTACGGCCCGCCCGATCTGTTCGGGCTGGGCGCGCACGATCGGGTGGTCGTCGGCCAGCTCCGCACGGTCGATTTCATCGCCCAGGTGGGCCTGAGCGAGTATGTCCGCGCGCTGTTCACGACGACGTTCAACAGCTTCTGGGGGCAGTTCGGCTGGATGGCGGCCCCACTGCCGGAAATTGTGTATCATGGAATCGGGCTGCTGCTGCTTGGGGCCGCCGGCGCGGGCCTGGGACGGGCGCTCGCCGGACGCCGCCGGTGGGGAGCCGATCCGCCGGGCGCGCTCATCTGGGGCGCGCTGGCGCTGGCGGTGCTGGCCAGTCTGGCGCAGTACGGCTATTACAATCTGACGTTCGTGCAGTTTCAGGGGCGGTATCTGTTCGTCGCCCTGATCCCGCTGGCGCTGATGTTCGCCTGGGGGTGGGAGGGGCTGGCCCGCTGGGCCGCCGAGCGGATCGGCTTCGGGCGCTGGCCCGGCCTGCTGATCCTGGCCGCTCCGCCGCTGGCGCTGATCGCGCTCAACGGCTGGATCATCTGGCGTGTGCTGCCCGGTCTGGCCCCGTGACCCGTCAACCGCACGACGTGCGAGAGGAGGTGTCGATCGTGAGATCCGTATCGCCGTATCTTTTTGAACCCAATCCCGATCTCAGTCCGGATGACGTCGTCAAAATCCAGCTCGACGCGCTGCAGAACAACGACCTCACGCCGGACAACGAGGGCATCCGCCTGGCGTTTCGCTTCGCCTCGCCGCAGAATCAGGAGGTCACCGGGCCGATCGAGCGGTTCATCCACATCATCAAGCGGGGCGATTACGCGCCGATGGTCGGGTTCGAGCGCGCCGAGGTCGGCGTGATGCTGGTGCTGGGGGATTACGCGCAGCAGCGCGTCCGCGTCATCAACCGCAGGCGCGGGAGTGCGACGTACATCTTCACCCTGTCGCGTCAGCATGAGCCGCCGTATGCCGACTGCTGGATGATCGACGCGGTGCTGAGGGAGCACGAATGACCGCCGATTCGCTGCCCACGCTGCTGATCGCCACCACCAACCCGGGCAAACTGCGCGAGTATGACCAGCTTCTCGCCGATCTGCCGTTCCGGCTGGTCGATCTCAGGACGATCGGCCTGACGGCGCTCGAAGTCGATGAGCCGTACTCAACGTTCGCCGAAAATGCCGTGCACAAGGCCCGGGCCTATGCCCGCGCCAGCGGTCTGCTCACCCTGGCCGACGACAGCGGCCTGGTGATCGATGCGCTGGACGGGCGGCCCGGCGTGCACTCGGCCCGCTACGCACCGACGGCGGAAGCGCGCATCGCCCGGGTGCTGCACGAGCTGGAGGCGGTGCCGGATGACCGGCGGACGGCGCGGTTCGTCTGCGTGATCGCCGTGGTCGATCCGCGCGATGACCGCGCGATCCAGGCTGAGGGGCGGGTGGAAGGGCGCATCGCCCGCGTCCCGGGCACGGGGACGACCGGGTTCGGCTACGATCCGATCTTCATCCCGGATGGATACAGCGTGCCGATGAGCGACGTCACGCCGGAGGTCAAGAATGCCATCGATCATCGGGGCAGCGCCGCGCGCGCCATCCGCCCGCAGTTGATCGCGCGCTTCGGCCCCGATCCCCGCTGACGCGCTGGCCTTTTGCCCGGCGATCCACTATCATGGACGCATGAACCCGAAAGCGATCCTGGAGCGGCTCGGCATCGAGCCGAAAAAGAGCCTCGGCCAGAACTTCCTGCACGATCCCAACGCGCTGCGCAAGATCGCCGCGCTGGCCGAGATCGGCCCGCAGGATACGGTGCTGGAGATCGGCCCCGGCCTGGGCGGGCTGACGGAAGTGCTCGCCGCTCAGGCGCGGCGCGTGATCGCCGTCGAACTGGACGACCGCCTGATCCCGGCGCTGGCCTGGCTCGACGCGCTGCCCAACGTCGCGATCGTGCATCAGGACATCCTGACCGTCGATCTCGATGCCCTGATCGGCCCGGAGCCATACCTGGTGTGCGCCAATGTGCCGTATTACATCACCAGCGCCATCATCCGTTTTCTACTGGAACGGGTGCACCGCCCGCGCCGCCTGGTGCTGACGGTGCAGCTCGAAGTCGCCGAGCGCCTGATCGCCCGGCCCGGTGAGCACAGCGTGCTGTCGATCAGCGCGCAGTATTACGCCCGTCCGCAGATCGTCATGCGCCTCAACCGCGCCGCTTTCTACCCGCGCCCGGACGTGGACAGCGCGGTCGTCCGGCTGGATTGTTACGAGCACCCCCCGGTCAGCGTCCCGTCGGATACGCTGTTCTTCCGGGTGGTGCGGGCGGGCTTCAGCCAGAAGCGCAAACAGCTCAAGAACGCGCTGGCTGAAGGGCTGCATCTGACGGCGGACGCGGCGGCGGCGCTCAGCCAGGCGGCGGGGGTCGATCCGCGGCGCCGGGCCGAGACGCTGACCCTGGAGGAATGGGCCGCCCTGACGCGCGCCTATGCCGCGCAGATCGCCTCAACTTGATCGCAACTTTTAAACCCATTGTGGCGTATAGTAAGAGCAGACCGCGCTGACGATCGGCCCCGCGGGCGCGGCACTGGCGTTGACCGGAAGAGACTGGAAAAAATCTGTGATGCGGATTCGCAAACGCCACCTTCTCTGGCTGTCCATCCTCGGCGTGGTGACCGGAGTCGCGCTGCTCAGCGGTGTGCCGCCGCTGGTCGGCATCGCGCTGCTGGCGCTGTTCGGCGTCGCGGCGGCGGTCACCCTGGTCGAACTGCACCCGCGCGAGCTGCTCCAGCGGTCGCGCGCCTCGCTGACCGCCCGCCGCATGACGGCGGAAGCCCGCGAGGCCGCCGAGCGCGCCCGCCGCCGCGGCGGTGAGGGCGGCAGCGTCCTGCTGCTCGATATCGGCCTGATCGCGATGCAGATGGGGCATGACGGCGTCACCATGCGCCGCACGCGTTCGGCATCCAGGGACGAGGATGGCATCCGCCCGTTCGCCACCCTGTTCGTCCCCCCGGAAGCGGCGGAGCGCGAGGTCATCGTGCGCTGGGAACTGGTCGATCGCGGCGGGGAGCCGCAGTACATCCACGAGATGAAACAGTACCTGCGTCCGGGCGATAACAACCTCATCCCCGATCACCACCTGCCGCTGGCGGAGAACCCGGCCCCGCTGAAAGTAGGGGAATGGGATCTGCGCGTTTTCATCGATGGACGGTTGATCGGCGAGCATGCGTTCACGATCGTGCCGACGTTCGCCGAGCGCTTCCCGGAACTGGCGGCGCGTCAGGCGGCGCGCGATGCCGCGCGGCTGCGCGCTGAACCGCGCGACCGGGATGCCGCCCGCGCCCCCGCCGGGCGGATGCGCCTGCAGGCGGATGATACGCCGATGAGCCTGGAGGATCTGCTGCGCCGCAGCGAGCACGCCGGATCCGACAGCGGCCAGCAGAACGGACGTCGGTCATAGGTCGATCGAGATACAGCGATGGCGAACGATTCGCGCATTATCGAGATCCTGCTCAGTTTTCTCCTGATCATCAGCGGCGTCGCCCTTCTGTTCGATGGCAACTGGCTGGGGGTGCTTCTGCTGTTGTTGGGTCTGGGACTGCTGAATGCGCACATCGAGGATCTGAACGGGACCAGAAGCGAGCCAGAGCGCGACCGGGCCGAACGATTCAGCGGCGGGGCTGGAAATCGGGGCCGCGGCGCAAATACCAGCCGCCCGCGCGAGCAGTTCGCGCCCCGGCTGACCACGCAGGAGTGGCGGCTGCAGTCCCCCCAGGTGACCGGAACCGGGCAGAGGAACCGGGCCTTCAAACATGCCATTCAAGCGCTGCGGGCCAGCGGCCACGATCCGGAGCGGATCGGCCTGCTGCCGGTCGATATCGGCCTGATGGTGTTTCGCGCCCGGCGCGCGCCGGAGCTGTACCGCACGCGCCCGATCCCGGAAGATGTCGATTTCATCCAGCCGTTCGTCGTGCTCGATCTGCCGACCGGGGCGATCGGGCGGGTGCGCTTCGAACTGATCGACGCGGGCGGCCAGATCCTGTTCATCCATGAAGACATGCACGATCTGGAGGCCGGGCGCACGCTGATCTCACCGGCGGCGCGGCTGCCCCTGCACGAAGCGCACGATCTGGGCGGCCCGTGGACGCTGCGCGTCTTCACCGACGATCTGCTGCTGGCCACGCATTATTTCCTGTGGGAGACCCAGGGCATCCCCGATCTGCGGCCGCATCTGCGGGATGATGGCGAGCTTGGCCCGGAAATCCGCGTCATGCTGGCGACGACCCGGCTGCAGCGGATGTCGCTCGATGATCTGCTGGGGGCACAGGATCAGGATGATGAACGCCAGCGGCTGCGCCGTTCATCATGAGCGCGTGCGGCGCCGGTATTCCTCTTCCCGCTCGACCATCACCGTCGGCGCTTCATACGGATCGCGCGGGATGCGGGCCGCGTCCGCGCCGGGCTGCCAGGTGCTGGCGCTGCCCATCTGCGCGGGATCTTCGCGTTTGTACAGGCGGGTGAGGTCGAGGCCGTAATAGCGCAGCGTCGCCAGGATGATGAGCACGGCGGCGGCCTCATCCAGATTGCCGATCACGGGCAGATTGTCGGGCACGAATTCCAGAATGCCCGCTGTGGGATTGATCAGGTAGAGCACGGCGATCGCAGTGAAGCCGAGGATGAAGAATTCTTTGATCAGACGGCGCATGATGAGCCTTTCATGCTGAAAGACGGATATCCCTGTCCGCATTCTACGCACAGCGGCGCGCCAGGTTGCGGGGCGCGCCGACCGGCTCAAACATTGGCCTGAAGGATGCTGGATACGGCGGCGGTCACATCGCGCGGGGTCGTCGGCTTGAGCAGGACGCCATCCGCCCCGATACTCTCCACAAAAGCCTTGTTGTGCAATTTGGGGTTGGCGCTGTGCATCAACACCGGGATATGGCGCAGCAGCGGGTCGGACTTGATCTGCAGGCACAGGTCGCTGCCGCTCATGCCGGGCATCATATCATCCAGGATGATCAGATCGATCCGGTTGGCCTGGATCGCCTGCTGCGCCTCCACAGCATCCCCAGCGGAAAGGATCTGATGACCGGCACGCTGCAGGACGACCTGCAGGATGTGGCGGAAGCCCTCTTCATCATCGACGATCAGGATGGTTGCCATAGCGTTCGTATAAATCCGATTGAATAAGGTACTGCCAGCGGCGTGCCCGTAATCGGCACATACACCATGCTATCACGTGTTACACCGGCACTACATAAAGATATCGCAGCAGGGCGCTTTTCCATCACCGGGGGCTGTCCGTTCAGGCGGAAACGCCCAGCAGGCGTTTGACAATATCGATGAACGTGCGCGACTGGATGGGTTTGGTGATCACCGCGTCGGCGCCGCTGCGCTCCAGCAGTTCGAGATCCGATGCCTCCAGGGCGGCGCTGCAGATGAGGATGGGGATATCGGCGGTGCGCGCATCGCTCTTCAACTGCTGGCAGGCGGTCAGACCGTCCATCACGGGCATGTGGATGTTCATGATGATGCAGTCCGGGCGGGAGGCCTGCGCGCTGGCGATGCCATCGGCCCCGTTCATGGCGCTGACTGAAGCGACGCCGGCGCGATCCAGCAGATGCCGGTACAGGGCGTGCGTCATCGGATCGTCATCGACGATGAGGGCAACAGGCATGAGCGAATTCGTTTCAGCCATGACAGGCTGCTGGGTCATAATGTAAACCATATCATCATTATAGCCGCCCTGCATCACCTGTTCGGATTCTTCACCCAAAATTCATGAATCCGTGCGCAGTGGGCCGCGCCGCAGGTGAGCGACTACAACACTTCTCCGCCCAGGCTGGCGTTTTTGACGATCGCCGTCAGGTGGGCGCACACCCGATCGGTGAAGTCCGTGGTGGAGAGATAGTTGGTCGGGTCGATATCGGCAGTATGACTGCCTTCATGCAGGGCAGCGCGGATGGCGGCTTCGATCTGCCAGGCCAGATCGCGCCGGCCCCAATGATAGCTGAGCAGCATCGCCAGGCTGAGCATGGTCGCGCTGGGGTTGGCGATGTTCTTGCCGGCGATATCGGGGGCGCAGCCGTGCACCGGCGCGGCGATCGCCACCTGATCGCCGAGGCTCAGCGATGGGGCCAGGCCGATACCGCCGCCCCAGGCCGCCGCCATGTCCGAAAGGATGTCGCCGTACAGGTTCGGGGTGAGCACGACGTCGAAGCGCGCCGGGTCTTTGACCATCCAGTAAGCCGCTGTATCGACCAGCAGTTCATCGGTGTAAATTTCCGGGTACTGAGCGGCGACTTCCAGCGCCACCTTGCGGAACAGCCCGTCGGACTGCGGCATGACGCTGGCTTTGTGGACGACCGTCACTTTCCGCCGTCCACCAGTGACCGCCAGCTCAAAGGCTTTGTGCGCCACCCGGCGGGTCGCGGCCTCGCTGATGATCTTCTCCGTCACGCCGATGCTGCCGCCAGCCGCATCCTGCTCACTGTGTTCGGAACCGGCGTAGAGATCCTCGGTGTTCTCCCGCACAACCAGCAGATTGACATTTTCGCGGGCGGACGGAACCGGATAATGGCGGGTGGGGCGCAGGTTGGCGTACACCTCCAGACTGCGGCGCAGGCGCACGCTGGGCACATAGTAGCCTTCGACCGGGTAGGACGGCGACTGGGCAGAGGTGAACAGCACCGCCCCGACGCGCCGCGCCGTTTCGATCACCGCATCATCCAGCGGCGTGCCCTCGCGCTGAAACACGTCCCATCCGGCATGGAAATGGTGGATGATCACATCGGGCAGGACGACCCTGAGCACGCGCAGCGCCGCCGGGATCACCTCATGGCCGATCCCATCGCCCTCGATGACACACAGCTCATAACGCGGCTCGTGCGCAGATGCGCCCCCGGCACTGCCCACTGCTGCCGCACCGTTGTCATGGGATCCGTTGACCCCCATGTTGGGCGTGGGGTTGCCACTCATGTGCGTCTCTCCTCTATAACAACTGAGATTTATTCACACAACAGCAGTCAGAGAAGAAGCGCAGCAATTTTCATCAACAGCATCATGTTGCGGGGAATGTGATTTCAGGTTCCCTTAAGACTCAATTGTACATGCAACACTGTGCAAATGCGATATCGAGTCGCTGTCCGATCGCCCATTTACCGGCTCAGGAAAGCGGGCAGCGCCTCCATGCCGAAGCTGTCTTCCATGAAGATCGCGTGACTGTCGATGCGCGCTTCGCCGGGGGCGGGCCGCCGGCGGATGTAGCTGTCGTCCGCCTGCAGATCCCAGCCGTTGGCGTTATCGGCCAGGGAGGTGGCCAAAATGCGCAGCACCTGGCGCTGAATGCGCGGGCTGAGGATCGGGAAGACGACCTCGACCCGGTTGTAGAGATTGCGCCGCATCAGATCGGCGCTGCCCAGGTAGAGCCGCTGATCGGGCGGGGCGTTGTGGAAGTAGAAGATCCGGCTGTGTTCGAGGAAGCGCCCGACGATGCTGAGCACCCGGATATTCTCGCTCAGGCCGGGGATGCCGGGGCGCAGGCAGCAGATGCCGCGCACCAGCAGGTCGATCTGCACGCCCGCCTGCGACGCCTCGTACAGTTTGCGGATGACGACATCCTCCTCCAACTGGTTCATCTTGAAGATCAGCCGGGCGGGCTTGCCGCTGCGCGCCGCCGCGATCTCGTTGTCGATCAGCGCCAGCAGCGACATCAGCAGATAATCCGGCGCGACCAGCAGACGCGAATACGTCGTGGCCGGGGCGTAACCGGTCAGCCGGTTGAACAGCCGGGTGGCGTCATCGGCGATCTCGCGATCGCAGGTGAGCAGGCCCAGATCGGTGTACAGGCGGGCGGTGCTGCTGTTGTAGTTGCCGGTTCCCAGGTGCACGTAGCGGCGCACACCATCCCCCTCGCGCCGGACGACCATCGCGATCTTGGCGTGGGTCTTCACGGGAAGCTCTTCCACGCCGTAGGTGACGTGGACGCCCGCCTCTTCCAGCGCGCGCGCCCATTCCAGGTTGTTCTCTTCGTCAAAACGCGCCTTGAGTTCGACCAGCACGGCCACCTGTTTGTCTTCCAGCCGGGCATCCATCAACGCCTGGACGATCGGGGACTTGCGCCCGACGCGGTACAGTGTCGCCTTGATGGCCAGCACGTCCGGGTCGTGCGCGGCGGCCTGGAAGAAAGTCTCGATCGGGGCGAACGAGTCATACGGGTGATGCAGCAGAAAATCGCGGTGCGCGATCGCGTCGAAGATCGTGCTTTCGTCGATCAGGGCGTCGATCTGCCGGGGGACGTGCGGCGGATACTTGAGTTCCGGGCGATCGACACTCGCGAGCTGGAACAGACTCGCCCCGCCCAGCGCCCCCCGGACTTCATACAGATCGCGTTCGGGGTCGATGCCGAGCTGTTCGACGAGCGGATCGACGATCTCCCGGCTCGCCCCGGCGGGGACGGACAGCCGGACGACATCGCCGAAGCGGCGTTCGCGCAGGTTTTCCTCGATGATATCGCTGATGTCCTGATCGGGGTTGTCCTCTTCCTGCTCGTAATCGATATCGGCATTGCGGGTGATGCGGAACGTCGAGTATTCCAGCACCTCCATGCCGGGGAAGAGCAGGTCGAGATTGGCGGCGATCAGATCCTCGATCCAGATATAGGTCTCCTGACCGCTTTCGCCGGGGTGATCGGCGCTGGCGTATTTGCGCATGATCGGCTGAACGTGCACCAGCCGCGGCAGCATCGGCGGGATCTTGAGGCGCACAAAGTCCGGGCGGTCGTTCTCCGCCGGGTTGCGCAGCAGCACCGCCAGGTTCAGGCTCAGGTTCGAGATGAAGGGGAACGGGCGCGCCCGATCGACGGCCAGCGGCGTCAGCACCGGGAAGATCTCATCGTAGAAATAGCGGCGCAGGGCCTCGCGTTCCGCCTGCGAGAGGTGGGCGACCTCGGTGATACTGACGCCGTAATCGTTCAGGCGCTGCAGCAGCACCCCCATCAGCCGCCGCTGTTCGGTCATCAGGTCGATCACCTGCGCGCGGATCATGCTCAGCAGCGGGCCGTACTGGATGCCATCGGGGCGGTTGGAGGGCAGGCCGGCTTTCAGCTTCTGCATGATCGAGGCGACGCGCACCATGAAGAATTCATCGGTGTTGCTGCTGACGATCGCCAGAAATTTGAGCCGTTCCAGCAGCGGGATCGTTTCATCCTGGGCCTGAGCCAGCACCCGCCGGTTGAAGCTGAGCCAGCTCAATTCACGATTGATGTAATTGGACGGGTTCAGCTCCGGTGTGCCGGGCGGCAGCTCGACATGGATGATGCGTTTGGTGCGCATGATGCGGTTGTTCGCTTCCGGTGTGGGCCGATGGCTCTGAATCACTATAACGGACTCAGATCGGAATGTAAAGCAGTCTCGGCTTAATTCAGTTATACTGTCCATCATGACAGTCTCGGTTCACCCTACACCGTCCGAGTCGGAAACCGTCCACGACTGGGGCATCATCGGCCATCAGTGGGCGGTGGAGCGGCTGCAGCGCGCGCTGGCGCATCAGCGGGTGCGCCACGCCTATCTGTTTCTGGGGGCGGAGGCGCTGGGCAAAGAGACGCTGGCCCGCGCGTTTGCGATGACGCTCAACTGCCTGCAGGCGGATGCAGCGCTGCGCCCGTGTGGGACGTGCAGCGCGTGCCAGCGCATCCTGAGCGGCAATCACCCGGACGTGATCGACGCCCGGCACGACGAAGCCAGCGGCGTGCTCAAGATCGAAGAGATCCGGCGGGTGATGAGCGCGCTGGCCCTGAAGCCGTTTGAAGGACGCTACCGCATCGCTCTGCTGCGCGATTTCCATCTGGCGCGCCCGCAGGCGCAGGATGCCCTGCTGAAAACGCTGGAGGAACCCCCGCCGGGGGCGCTGCTGCTGCTGCTGGCCACATCGACGGAGAACATCCTGCCGACGATCCTCAGCCGCAGCCAGATCATCCAGCTCCGCCCCGTCCCGGCGGATGAACTGGCCGCCGGCCTGGTCAGGCGCTTCGGGGCCGATCCGGAGCGCGCGCTGCTGCTGGCCCGGTTGAGCGGCGGGCGCGTCGGCTGGGCGGTGCAGGCGCTGCACGATCCGTCCGCTTTGCAGGCGCGCGACGAGGCGCTCGATCATCTGGAGGCGCTGATCGGCATGAACCGCGCCGGGCGGTTCGCCGCCGCTGAGGGGCTGGCGAAGGACAGGCAGGCGCTGGCCCGGCTGCTGGAACTGTGGCTGACTTACTGGCGCGACGTCTTGCTGCTGGCTGAACGGGCGGATCTGCCGCTGGCCAACCTCGATCGCGAAGAGCAACTGCGCGCGCTGGCGCGCCGGATGTCGGCGCAGGAGGCCCTCGACGCGCTGCGGGCCACGCGCGCGCTGCAAACGACCCTGCAAACCAACGCCAACCTGCGTCTGGCGCTGGAGGTGATGCTGCTCGACTACCCCGGTCTGACCTGATGCCGCCCGCTCAGCGATAGCGGGCGGCGCGCTCTTCCAGCCGCGCCGGCGCCTCGGCGTGCGGGTTCTCGACTCCGATCAGGTGCGCGGTATCATCCTCATCCCCGTGAAAGTCGGATCCCCCGGTGACGATCAGATCGTACCGTCTGGCCAGCGCCAGCAGGTTCAGGCGCATATCGGGGTCATTTTTGGGATGCATGACCTCGACGCCGTCCAGCCCGGCGGGGGCCAGCCGCTCGATCACAGCCAGCGGATCGGGGAGCGCGCCGGGGTGGGCCAGCACCGCCGCGCCACCGGCGCTGTGGATCAGGGCGATCGCTTCTTCGGGCGTCAGGCGGGTGCGCGGCACATAGGCCGGCCCGCCGTTGTGCAGGTAGCGGTCGAACGCTTCATTCACGCTGCTGACGTAGCCAGCGTCGATCATGGCGCGGGCGATGTGCGGCCTGCCGATGCTGGCGGTCTGGCCGCCGGCATCGGCGTAGGCCAGCACGCTCGACCACTCCAGCGGCATCCCCAGCTCGGCCAGTTTGGCGAGCATGATCTGGCCCCGGTTGTAACGACCGGCGCGAAAAGCGGTCAGACGCTCCAGCAGAACAGCGGACTGCGGATCGAAACAGTAGCCGAGCATGTGGACATCCCCGGCTTCGTCCTCGGCGCTCAATTCGATGCCGGGCAGCACGCGCACCGGCGGCAGCGCCCCGGCGCGCTGCGCTTCCACCTGGGCCGGGGCGAGGCCGTCAACACTGTCGTGATCGGTGATCGCGATCACGCTCAGGCCGGATCGGCGCGCGCGCTGGACGAGCGCTTCCGGGCTGTACTGACCGTCGGAGGCTGTGGTGTGAAGATGGAGATCGATGCGCATGACGGTGGTGTTCATCCCTTCCCGGGAGCGCTGCGGCGCGCCCCAACGCGAATTTTACGTCTTCATGTCATTGTAGCCGGTCGGGGTTCAACCCGAAACCGAACCGCCGTCCGTTCCTGCCCGTCGATATCGACTTCGGTGAAGTAGGGGGTGCAGATCAGGTCGATGTGGTCTTCGGTCAGGTAACCCCGGGCGATGGCCAGCGCCTTGACCGCCTGGTTGACCGCGCCAGCCCCGATCGCCTGCACCTCGGCCAGGTGGCGTTCGCGCATCACCGCGGCGATCGCCCCGGCGACCGCTGTCGAGCGGGAACGCGCTGAGACTTTGATCACCCCCTGATGCTCGGCACTGATTGGCTCGTGATCGCCCCAGATATCGTGGTCGTCGTCGGATTCGGCTTGTGGGCTGAATTCCCCGGAGTTCGAGTGGTCGTAGTAGCGATTCGTCATGGTGCACCTCGGCGCTTTCAGCATTGCACTCGCGCAGCACTCGCTCATGACCTTTGGGCAGCCGTGAGACAGCAGGGCGCGCTGTGCCCCGGTCGTCTAGGCCTTCAGCTTATTCTTATTATAAAAACAATGGATTTGGGATTTCAACCCAGTCCATCTAGAGCCTGAGCGAGAAATGGACTGATCAGATCCGGATGTTGACTCGCGGTGGCAGTAGTTATCCCAATGTTAAAACATCCGTCCTCAGCGCTGGCGCAGCCCAATTCCTGAGTCTCAGTCGATTTAATACCCGTTATTTCCCAAATTTTTCGCCAGTATATCCCTGAGACTTGCGATAACCTGGGATATATACCGTGGACTGTGGGATAATCTGCGATAAAGGCCTGGGGAAAAAATGAAGTGGAGATGAGTCAGTAAAAATCCCAACCTTAAAAAATCGCGATTTTTAAGGTTTGTCGCAGTCCGATCGATTGAGTCAGGATGCAACCTGAAGTATACTGACTGGTACATCACAGACGGGCATGACTGCCTCATCCGCCGGGGATGCACTGCCGGAGTTCCTCGCTCTGGCTTCCCGGAGATAAATCAGAAGCGAACACGTCGAAACACACGGTTGGTTGATCCCGGCCCATGCGCTGTGCCAGGGCACAGGCGGGTGTCTGCTGTGATGCTGTCGGTTTCGGATCAGCCGAAGCGGCTGATGATCGGATTAAGCGAGTACGACCGTGAACGGTTCAGGTCTTCTGCCTTTAGATGCCTGGAGTCTGACGCTTCAGCAGCTCGAATTTCATTTCGATCGCGCGCTTTACAATACTTACGTGCGCGGGGCGCTGCTGCTGCGCGTGGAAGCCGCGGACGGCGAGACGTTCGTCATCGGCGTGAAGAACACCTACGCGCGCGACATGCTTCAGCACAAGCTGTACCGCAACATCCACCGGGTGCTCACCGATGTCTACGGACGCCCGGTCGAACTGCGCTTCGAGGTCAGCAGAACGGCGGACCCGGCGCAGCCTTCGTATGAAGATATGCCTTTGTTTAAATTGCTTAAAGAACAGGACGCGACCGGGACGCCGGATGCCGCCGCCTCCGGCGGTTCGGCGGAGCCGCGCGCGCCGCTGCACCAGCAGATCGCCCGCCCGCGCCGCCCTGATCTGCCGGAAAATGTCCTCAACCCGCGCT
Source organism: Anaerolineae bacterium (assembly GCA_034432395.1). Classification (GTDB taxonomy): domain Bacteria; phylum Chloroflexota; class Anaerolineae; order Aggregatilineales; family Phototrophicaceae; genus Flexifilum. Next base: position 32,106 of record DAOUBU010000099.1, on the reverse strand, counting down.
TCACCTTCAGCCGGTTCATCACCGGGCCGGAGAATGCGCTGGTGTACGCGGCGGCGCAGTCGATCTTCGAGCGCCCGGATGCGGCGTACAATCCGCTGGTCATCTATGGCGCGCCGGGCACGGGCAAGACGCATCTGCTGCATGCGGTGGCGCATGAATGCATGAAACGCGATCTGCGCGCGCTCTACGTCCCGTCAGAGGCGTTCACCAACGATCTGATCGATGCCCTGCGCCACAAAAGCACCGCCATGTTCCGCGAAAAGTACCGCAGCGTCGATGTGCTGCTGGTCGATGATATTCAGTTCATCGGTGGCAAAGAGACCACGCAGGAAGAGTTTTTTCATACGTTTAATACGCTGCACGCTTTCAACAAGCAGATCGTGCTGGCCAGCGATCGCCACCCGCGCGAGCTGAGCACGCTGGAAGACCGACTGCGCTCGCGCTTTGAAGGCGGGCTGGTGGTCGATCTCCAGCCGCCCAGCCTGGAAACGCGCCTGGCGATCCTGCGCCTGTGGGCGGGCGAGCGTTCGCTGCTGCTGCCGCGCGAGGTGCTGCTGCTGCTGGCTGAGCACGCCCGGCTGAACATCCGGGAACTGGAAGGCGTGTTCAACCAGATCGTGGCCGCCAGCGTCTACAGCGGCCAGACCATCACCCTTGAGCTGGTGCAGGAACTGCTCGACGGATTCCGCCGCCCGCGCGCTGCCGTGACTGTGCAGCGCGTGCTCGAGACGGTGGCCCGTCATTTTCAGGTCACGCCGGTCGATCTGATCGGCCCGCGCCGCACCGAGCGCATCAACCATGCCCGTCAGGTGGCGATGTATCTCTCTCGCAGTCTGACGCAGGCATCGCTGCCTCAGATCGGGGAGGCGTTCGGCGGGCGCAAGCACAGCACCGTGCTGCATGCCTGCAATACCATCAGCGAACTGCTGGAAGTGGACAGCGCGCTGCGCGCGACGATCGAAACCCTGCGCGGGCAGCTCAGCGGGCGCGAGCAGGTGGTCTGACGGCCAGCGCCGCTCATGGCGGCGGGAAATAATCGATCGATGTGGGAACTGGCGTGAGCACGTAGATCGTCACCCAGCGATGCCAGTTGACCCAGTCTTCATCGCTGTAACCGAGATCGATCCAGCGCGTCGAATCCCGGTCGGGGCCGGTGTCGGCGATCACCCCGCGCCCGTAGCCTTCGACGTAGATCTCGGTTCCGAATGGCAGCAGATCGCGATCGGCCCCGATGATGCCGTGCTGCAAAATGCGCCCGGTCGCCGTGATGTTATCCCCGCCTAAGGCCGCCGGATGGTAGCTGGTGGCGTAAACGCGGAAGGTGCGCCAGTACTCGACCGGGCCGTTGGGCGTGTCCAGCGTGCGGATCACGACGCGCGTCCCGTAAGCGACGATCTCGTCCTGGGCGGCCACAGCCGGGTAGGACGACTCCACCGTTCGGGCGACTTCGACGCCGTTCTCGTAGCGGATGCGCACGGTCGTGCGCTGCACCCCGGGACGTCCCGCCTGGATCACCGCCCGCTGATCCAGTTCGAGATCGGCATCGGCCTGCACGATCGTCTCATACGGGATCGGGCTGTCCTCGGCGATGACGACCTCTTTGACGCGGAACACGCGCACCGTCATGCCGGGCGTGATCGGCGCGGCCTCGCTCGGGACGGTGTAATCCAGCCCGGCCAGCGCGATCCCGGCTTCCGCCAGCACATCGGCGACCGCCGCGCCGCCGGTGCGCGTGCTGATCGTCCTGCCGTCCACCTCGATCTGCACCGGAGCGGCGCGTTCGACGCGCACGAACGCTCCCGCGCGCGGAGGGGTGTTGAGGCGGGCGCGCTGACCATCGACCGTGATCCGGTCGGCGGCGTGCAGTCGGATGCCGGCGGCGTACAGGGCGCTGGCGATGGTCGGCTCGGCGCTGGCGATCGTCAGGCGGACGCCATCGACTTCGACGGTGAAGGGCACAGCGCGCCGGATCACGATCTGGTCGAACGCCTCTGGCCAGGCGGCTGCGTCGTCGGCTGGCGCGGGCTGACCGTCGATCCAGAGGCGATCGGCGGCACTGAGGCGGATGCCGTGTGCGGTCAGCAGCGCGGGCAGATCGGCCTCGGCGGCCCAGGCGATCGCGTCAGCGCCGTCCACGGTGAGCAGGATCGGGCGCGCCCGGCGGATCACCACCTGGCCGTCATCGGGCAGGGACGCGGTCGGTGGGGGCAGCACGCGATCTTCAGCGCGCAGGACGATCCCCTGCTCGGTCAGCAGTTGAGCGACCGTGCTGGCGCGGGTATCGCCGGAATAGCGCGTCCCGTCGATGGTGATCGTCACCGGGCGGGGGCGCAGGGCCAGCCAGCCGATCGCGCCGATGAGCGCGATCAGCGCGACGACCCCGACCAGCGCACAGCCGAGCGAGGGGGTCAGGCGCAGGGAACGGCGGCGCGCCAGCGTCGATACGGTTTCGGTATCTGCGGTGATCGTGCGGGTGGGTTGCGTGTCGTGCGGGGCTGAGCGTTTCATGCGGCCAGTTCGTCACCCGAAGGCAAAAAAACGGGGTTGCGGACAGTTTGCTCAAACCGGGCGCGCCTGCGGCACCCAGGATACATTCCTTAGTGCTGCTGCCTTCCGGCCCTGACACGGTTCAGAAGTCCTGCCGCGCAGGACCCGGTTCGAGCAAACTGGCAGCAACCCTGTGCACTGCGCCAGCTCGCGGGGCAATTTGAGACCTAGTGTAGTGGAGCGGGGCGCGAAAGTCAATCTGAGATTGAGATATTGAGCGTATCGCAATCGCTGGCGCTGACCCTCACCCCCTGCGACTGCAGCGCAGGCCGCAGAGATACACCGTCCCTCTCCCCTGGGAGAGGGACAGGCTGGCCGCAGGCCAGACAGGGTGAGGGCTGAAGCGGATGCTTCACCACAACGTGAGACACGCTCTGAGATATTCGGGGGCAGGCGGCGGGACGCTCCCTGACGTTTATCAGGTTCTATAGCGCGCGCCGCTGGTTGTGTGAGTACAATAGCGGCGCAGAACTGAGGAGAATCCGATCGTGCCGATTCGCGCCGTTGCCATGATCTCGTTCCACACCTGTCCGCTGGCCTCGCAGGAGGGTAAGGAGACAGGGGGGATGAACGTTTACGTGCTGGAGCTGTCCCGTCAGCTCGCCCGTCAGGGGATCGCCGTCGATGTCTTCACCCGCAGTCAGGATCAACTCCAGCCGCATGTCGTGCCGGTTGACCCGCTGTTCCGCGTCATCCATGTGCCCGCCGGGCCAGAAAGCCCGGTTCCCAAAAAGCAGCTCATGCAGTATGTGCCGGAATTCGTCGCCAACACGCTGCGCTTCATCGACGAGCAGGGCGCGCGCTACGATCTGCTGCACTGCCATTACTACCTCTCCGGGCTGGCCGGGCTGGATCTGCGCGCCGCGCTCTCCCCGCGCCTCCCGATCGTGATGACGTTCCACACGCTGGCGCTGATGAAGAATCTGGTGGCGCGCAACGAACCCGAACGGGAGGATATGCAGCGCATCGAAGCCGAATACCGGCTGGTCGATGCGGTGGATCGGATCATCGCGCCCAGCGAAAGCGATATGCTGTATCTCCAGTATCTGTACCGGGCTGATCCCGGCAAGGTGACCGTCATCCCGCCGGGGGTCGATCTGGAACGCTTTCATCCGATCGATCAGGCGGAGGCCCGGCGCGCGCTCGACATGCCGCCTGAAGATCACGTCATCCTGTACTGCGGGCGGATCGAGCCGCTCAAAGGGATCGACATGCTCCTCTACGCCACCCGCATCATGATGGCCCGAAATCCGGAGCTGAAGGTCTGGGTGTACATCATCGGGGGCGATATCTCCCAGCCGCGCGATCAATGGTCGGCGGAATTGAGCAAGCTCGAAACGCTGCGCGGCGTCCTCAAGCTGACGCCGGTTGTCCATTTCGCCGGTCAGCAGCCGCAGGAAGTGCTGCCGCTGTATTACAGCGCCGCCGATGTCGTCGTCATGCCGTCGCACTACGAGTCGTTCGGCATGGCCGCCGCGGAAGCGATGGCCTGCGGCACGCCCGTCATCACGACCAACGTGGCCGGCATCTCCAGCCTGATCGATGAAAAGCATGAACTGCTGATCACCACCGTCAACAACCCGCTGCTGCTGGCCACCCAGATGGAACTGCTGCTGACCGACCGGCACAAGCATGATCAGATCAGCCGCGAGGTGGTCAGCAAAGTCAGAGATCTGAACTGGGCGGCTGTCACCGCCGATATTCTCAATCTATATGAAGAGGTGCTGGCCGATGATGCACGCTGAGCAGACCTGGTATATCTTCCGGCATGGGCTGGCGACGCGCAGCCGCACCGGTTACGGCGATCAGATCCTGACGGCCACGCTGCTGCCGGAGGGGATCCCGCCGATCGAACGGCTGGCCGAGCACATGAAAGCCTACCCCTGCGATATCGGCCTGCGCTCTGAACTGATCCGCTGCCAGCAGACGGCGGATATCGTCTCGCGGGCCACCGGGTATCCCTTCGCCCCTGACCCGCGCCTGAACGAGACGATCGATGAGACGTTCGACAGCCTGCGCGAGCGCGTGCGCGCGTTCATCGCCGACTACGCCGCATCGCCGCATCGCCACCTCTGGATCTGCACCCACGGCGCGGTCATCGCCGCGCTCAAGCATCTGCTCACGCGCGGGGAGTTCACCCCGCCCAGCCAGAACGATTACACCCAGCCGGGGGAACTGCTGATCGTCCGCGGGCCGGGGCACACCCCCCGTACTGAAGTACTGAGTTTTCGTTACGGTTAATTTCTGGTATAGATCACGGGCGATCCGCTGAGCGGGCCAGCGCCCACCGGATGATCGCGATCGCAGCGGAGTGAGCACCAGGGTTCAGCGGCAGCACCTGCCGCCTTATCAAGTTGTATTACCTGTGATTTTGCTGTTGAGTCTAAACGTAAAAATAGTTGATGTGAACATGTGTTTGATATTCGTTGATTAAACTTTAATCATAACTAAATGGAGTTTCTAAAACAGATGAGTTGCAAGTAAAGATTCTATGTTATAGTCGTAATTAGAAGGTTTAAGGGGGAGGTGCGCTGATGATGAACACGATAGGTCAGCCAGCCAGTCTTAGTAAAATTGCGCTGATTATCTTTGATTATCTGGCGCGAGAAGAGGCATCCACCCGCCGCACGCGCGAAGCGGTCTTACAGCATTTCAAGGCGTCTTATACCCCTGCCGAAATCGACGCGGCGCTGAAACAGCTTGAGCAGCGCAAGTTGTTCGTTGTGACGAGCGATGCTTACGCCCTGTCCCCGGAGGGCAAGAAGCTGGCGGTGATGCGGTCGGGTCACGGGCACGCCAGCGGTTCCATCGGGATGGCCGATCAGACCGATCGCCTTCAGACGCTGAAAATCCAGGAGCGCACGCCCGACGTGCTGCCGAAAACCGCTGTGGTTGCGACGCCGTCCCCGAACTCTCCGCTGTACGTGATCGCCGATGACGCCGAAATGGAACGGACGACGCGCCAGGCGCTCAAGGATCTGCCCGCTGCGAACCAGCACCCGCTGCGCAACCCCCACGCGCCGCTTAAACAGCAGGTGGTGGCGGCCAATACCATGACGCAGCGCAAGCTGTTCGTGCGGCAGAACGAGATCTATTTCATGCTCGGCTTCGTCGATCGGCGCGATGTCCCCCCGGTGCCGGTTCTGGATGGCGATCTGCTGGGGCGCGATCCGCACGCGCACATCTACCTGCGGCATGACAATGCCATCAGCCACCGTCAGTGCGAATTCCAGGTCAGGGTGGCCAAGAACGGCGCGATGCAGTTGTGGGTCAAGGATCTGAGGAGTTTGAACGGGACGTATATCAACCGCGCTCCTATCGACCCCGATCGGTTCGTCTTTGTGCCGGCGCGTGCGCATCTGCGCATCGGCAACACCACGCTGACGGTGATCCAGATCTACTGGGACGCGACAGATGGGGGGCATATCGATAATCCGACGTAAGCCGCAGGGCAGTTTCAGATCAGCGCGCGGGGCAGTCACACGACTGCCCCGCTGTTTTGCTGCGTTCCGGCCTGGATCAGCCGGAGCAAGGCCGCTTCACTCGATGCCGTAGACCGCGGCCAGCAGATCGGTGGTGAAGGCGCCGCTGACGTCTTCCGGCACGACGACCCCGTATTCCGCCAGCATGTCGCGCAGGGCCTGCCACTGCTCCAGCGTCTGCCAGCCAATGCCGTATTCCTCGGTCACTTCGCTGCGCGCATCCGCCAGTTCGGTCTCCAGCATGTAGCGCATGTGATCGGGATCGGTCTCCGGCCCAGCGTACTCAAGGACGATCGCGACCGCCTCATCGACGTGCTCGCCAGCGTACTCGATGCCACGCAGGGCGGCGCGCAGGAAGCGCGTGAGCAGTTCCGGCTGGGCCGCCAGCGTCTCCTCACTGGTCACGTAGTTCAGGCCCAGCGTCGGTACGCCGTAATCGGCGGCATCCCACAGCACGATGTCGTAGCCCCACTTGCGGATCAGATACGGCTCGTTGGAGCGGAACAGCGGGTAGACATCCACCGCCCCCTCGGTCAGGATGCGCGGATCGTAGCCGACATCGACCAGTTCGACCGCGTCCGGCGCGACGTCGAACGCGGCCAGCAGGGCGAACAGATCGGGCGGCGGCGTGCCCTTGTAGCCGACGGTGTGGCCGACCCAGTCCGCCGGCGTCTCCAGGCCGGAGTCCGCCAGGGCGGCGAAAGCCTGCTGGCCGCGCTGGCCGATCAGCGCGATCGAGACCAGCGGCAGGCCGGGATCGGCGCGGCGGCGCAGCAGCACGCCCGCGTCCTGCGTCGTCACCTGCACCTCACCGGTGGTGACCAACTGAAGGTGCTGGCCGCTTCCGGCTGAATGCTCGATCGTCACCTCCAGGCCTTCTTCGGCGAAGAAGCCCAGTTCCTGCGCCACATACGCGCCGACGAACGGCAGGTTGGCCTGCGGGCGATACCCGGCCATGAACGTCATGCGCAGCGGTTCCGGGGTGGCCGTCTGGGCCAGGATCGTCACCCCGGGCAGCGCCGCCAGCAGCAGGATCAGTGCGACTGTGAAACGAAATCGGATACTACGCATCATACCCCCTGAGATGAGAAGAGAAACGAGAAAAAAAGCGCTATGCGTCATCCAGCGGCAGCCAGAAGACGAACCGCTTTTCCGCCCACAGCGTCAGGGCGTAGAGCAGCCGACCGACCACCGTCAGGATGAAAATCGCCGCGAACAGATAGGGCAGGTTGAGGTTGGTATACGCCAGCCACATCACCTTGCCGATGCCGCGCGAGGCCCCCGTCCATTCAGCCACCACCGCGCCGATCAGCGACAGCGGCGCGCTGATCTTGAGCGCTGCGAACAGATAAGGCAGCGCCCCGCGCACGCGCAGATGCCAGAACAGTTCCCGCCGGCTGGCGTTCCACGAGCGCAGCGTGTCGAGCAGGACGGGATCGACGCGCTGGAAACCGCTGAGCACGTTGACGAGCACCGGGAAGAACGTCAGCAGCGCCGTCAGGATGATCTTGGGCAGGATGCCGAAGCCGAGCCAGATCGTCAGCAGCGGGGCGATGGCGACCAGCGGCGTCGATTTGACGAACACGGCGATCGTCATCACGCCCCGTTCCAGCGCCGGGCGCAGCGAGAGCAGGCTGGCCAGGGCGATGCCCACCCCGGCCCCCAGCATCAGCCCGGTGAGCGCTTCCACCAGCGTGATCGCGATTGCATCGAGGAAGTAGCCGGCATTCTGGATCAGCGTGAGCAGGATGCGGCCGGGGGCGGGCAGGATGTAAACCGGGATCTGCCGGAGCGCCACGATCGCTTCCCAGGCGGCCAGCAGGCCGACGATCAGCAGGATGGCGATGACGCCGCCCCGCGCCCGATCAGCGCGTCGGTGCATCGATCACCTCCCCCTGTCCGGCGATCGCCAGCCGGAGCTGGCGCACCAGCGCCTGAAATTCGGGCGCGGTATCATCGCGGGGATGGGCCAGCGTCACCGGCAGATCGGCGCCGATCGTCCCCGGTCGCGGGGTCATCACCAGCACCCGGTCGGCCAGCAGCACCGCCTCGTGGATCTGATGTGTCACCCAGATCACCGTGGGCCGCGTCTCCAGCCACAGGCTGTGCACCTCGCGCGCGATCTGGTCGCGCGTGAACTGGTCGAGCGCGGCCAGCGGCTCATCCATCAGCCACAGGTCGGCGTTGAGGGCCAGCGCCCGCGCCAGCGCCACGCGCTGCTGCATCCCGCCGGAGAGCATGAACGGATACGCCCCGGCGAAATCGGCCAGGCCGACCGAACGCAGCAGCGCATCGACCTGCCGGATCGCCGTCGTGCCGTGCCGCGGGTTGATGCGCCCCGGCAGCGTGATGTTGTCGCGCACGGTCAGCCAGGGGAGCAGGGCGGGCTGCTGGGCCATCCAGGCGATGCGTTTCTCGGCCACTCGTTCCGCCGGGGGGCGGCCGTCCAGCCGGATCGTCCCCGCTGTGGGCTGCTGCAGATGCGCCAGCAGGCGCAGCAGGGTCGATTTGCCGCACCCGCTCGGCCCGATGAGGGCCACGAATTCGCCGCTCGCGACGCTGAGTGTGACCTCGCGCAGGGCCTGGAGCGGCCCCCGTCGCGAGCTGTAGGTATATGTGAGATCGTGTACCTGGACGTCCACAGCGCTCACACCGCCACGATGCCCTGCCAGCCGCGCAGCGTATCCGGGACGATCCGGAAGATGTCGATCGCCGTCTGATCGGGGGACGGCCAGGCCGGCGTGCCCAGGTAGCGCCGCCGCAGGCTGCGCAGCAGCCGCTGACGGGCGGCTTCGTCCGATTCCAGCGGGTAGGCCGTGCCGCGCGCCGTGACCCGGCGCAGCGGCGGCCACGGTTCATCGATCACCAGCGAGACCTTCGGCTGCGCCAGCACGTATTCGATCCACTGCGAGCCGCGCCAGGCCGGGATGTAGAACTGCTGACCGTCCCACGCCTGCCAGACCGGGACGACATGCGGCGTCTGATCGGCCCGCAGGCAGGCCAGGCGCGCTGTCCACGGGCCGCGCAGGAAGGCCTCGATCTGATCGGCGTCCATCGGCACGACCGCTGGCAGATCGGCTTCGGGCTGGCGGACGAACGGGGTGTAGGCGGGCGCGCCCAGACGATACGAGATCCGGGCCGCGCTCTCGCGCAGCAGCAGCAGCAGACGGTCGAGCGTCGGCGCGTCGGCGCGGAAGGCCGGCAGGCTGACGAGCAGCGCGGCATCGGGCTGCACGCCGTCCCGGCAGATCGGCAGCGCCAGCTCCACGGCCTCCGCATCCGCGCGGTGCGCGTAACCCCGCTCGATGACCGCATCCGATGCCGCATGCAGGATCGCGTAGGCGGCGCTCTGCCCGGCGGCGTACACTTCACCGGTGCGGAAGACGCTGCGCACGCGCTGCGGGCTTTCCACCTGGGCGAGGATCATCACGCCGTCCGCCGCCGGCACGGCCAGCGCGAGCGTTTCGCCGCACTCGGCGACCGCCGCCTCGTGGTAAAAGAACGACAGCAGATCCCCGCGCGGCAGCAGCGCCGGCTGATACCAGGCCTGAAGCCGCGGCCCGGCGCGATAGCTGCCGCGCCGCTCCGATTGTTCGACGTAGCCGAGCTGTTTGAGCGTGTTCAGCAGGGCGAACAGCGAGCTGCGCGAGATATCCAGCCCGCTCAGCAGCTCGTGCAGCGGGACGCCAGCGGGCCGGGCGCGCAGCAGCTCGAGCAGGGCCAGCGCCCGCTGCACCGACGGATTGAGGATGTCATCAGGCTGAACGGAGTCCATGTTTTTTTCAACATTAATCCAGTTTATTGGATGTAAATCCAGTATATCGGACTACAGCCGGAGATCAAGGGGCATCCGCGCCGCTCCGTGTGAGATTCCTGTCCGCGACGGCGCAGGGGGCGGTTTCGGCCTATAATCGGGGATGTCCGTTCGCGCTGGATCCGTATCGGAGGAGTACGCCTGTGCCCAAGCTGTTGTCCCTGTTCATCGGCATCAGCCTGATCGTCGGTCTGGCCCGGCCCGCCGCCGCGCAGCCGCCCGATCTCGGCCCTGTGCCCGCCCCCGGCACGCGCGAGATCTTCACGGTGCTGGCCTATGGCGATCCGGTCTTCGAATCGTCGTGGTATCTGGATGCGTCGCAGAACAACACCGACCGCACCACAGTCGCCTGGTACAACGATGCACTGCGGGCGCTGGTCTTCTTCTCGCTGCTGCACCTTCCCGGCGGCACGTCCGCCGCTGAACTGCCCGATTACTTCGACGATGCCTATTTCCAGGTCGTGCTCGGAAATTACACCCCGTACTTGCTCAAAACCACCTGCACCGCTGACGGGGTGACGCTGCGGATCTTCAACGCTGTCAACAATGATCTGCCGTACCTGGTGTATTACTACGACCGGCTGGCCCCCGCGGTCGATCGCGCGCTCGTTGGGGCATCCGACCGCGTGCTGACGGTGCAGTTCAGCTTCCCCGTGACGGAAAGGGTGCAGTTGCTGCGCTACACGGGCGCGCTGTTCCCGCAGCTACCGGATTGTTAGGAGCGGTCGAACATGTTCACCGGGCATTATCGCATCGACGATCGGGTGTACACCGCAATGCTGACCCGTCTGGATGACGGTCGGTTTCGCCTCACTGTCGGCGAACAGACGCTGACCTTCACCGCTATCCCGGACGGGCCGGGCCGCTGGCGCATCGCGACGGGGGAGAGCGCCCATACCGTCAGCGTCGGCGCGGCGGCGGCGCAGCGCCACGTCGTCATCGACGGCGAAGCGGTGATCGTGACGCGCACCGGTGCGCCGCGCGTCCGGCATCCCGGCGGCGTCGATCCCGACCCGACGCACCGGATCGTGACCGCGCCGATGCCCGGTCAGGTGCGCGCGGTGCTCATCCAGCCGGGGGACGCGGTGCACGTCGGCCAGACGCTGATCGTGCTCGAGGCGATGAAGATGGAGCTGCGCGTCACCGCGCCGGTCGATGGGCAGGTGACGGCGATCCACGTTGAAGCCGGGCAGAACGTCGCGCGCGGCCAGCGCCTGGCCGATCTGGCCTGACGCGGCCCGTCCGTCACAACCGCTCGACGGAGAGCAGCCAGCGCCCGCGTGCGCCCCGGCCCAACTGGGTGAAATGGACGCGGTAGATCTGATCATTGGCGAAGCCGCGCCCCACCAGCGGCGCGACGAAGAAGACGTGCTGCCCGATCCGGACCCGGAACGAGGCGACATCGCCCGCAGCGTACTGCGCGATCAGATTGGCGGTCGAGTTCGGGGGGAAGCTCAGCTCGCGGATGCGCGCTGGCCCTTCGACGGTACGCACGATCAGGTTCTGCTGGCTCCACGGGCGGCGGATCAGCAGCCACACCATCCAGATGAGCGCGAACCCGAACGCCAGCGCCGGGATCGCCAGGCCGATGCGCCCGACCTCGGTTTTGAGGACGCTCTCGATCCAGCCGCGGAATTCAGGGCGCGCCAGCACGAGGCCCGCGCCGATGATCAGCACAATCAGCAGGACGACCAGCCCGTAGATGACCGCGCTCCGTTTGCGTCGATCGATCAGGCGCAGCAGTTCGCGCTGACGCGGGCTGAGCTGCCCGCTCTGGTTCAAGGCGAGATCCTGCTCGTAGTAATTGAGCACCTGCATGAAGTAATGGTTGTTATTCGCCCGTTCCTGCGTCGGGGTCATCTGTGCCCGCCTCCCAGACCCGTTCCAGCCAGCGCGCCGCCGCTTCGGTCACGGCGGCGCGTTCGTCCGCGCTCAGGTAGCGCAGCCCCAGCACCGCCTGGCCGAAGCGCGGGTTGGCGCGCATCGCGGCCTCGTGCTGGATGAGGAAATTCCAGTACAACAGATTGAACGGGCACGCCCGCTGACCGGTGCGCGCCCGGCGGTCATAACGGCAGCCGCCGCAGTAATCGCTCATCGTGTGGATGTAGTTGGCGGAGGCGATATACGGCTTGGTCGCGGTCTGGCCGCCGTCGGCGTTCAGCCCCATGCCGATCGTGTTCGGCTGCATCACCCAGTCGTAGGCGTCGATGAACAGCGCCATGAACCAGTCCACGACCTGGCGCGGCTCGATCCCGGCCATCAGGCAGAAATTGCTGATCACCATCAGCCGCTGGATGTGATGCAGATAGGCCGTCTCCAGCGCGCCGTGCACCGCGTGGCCGACGCAGGCCATGCGCGTGCGCCCCGTCCAGAAGAACGCCGGCAGATCGCGGCGCGCTTCCCAGGCGTTGCGCTCGGCCAGTTCCGGCATCATCCGCCAGTACTGCCAGTACATGTACTCGCGCCAGCCGATGATCTGGCGGATGAAGCCCTCGACGCTGTTGATCGGGGCCTGCCCGGCGCGGTAGGCGCGCTCCGCCGCCGCGATCGCCTCCAGCGGCGTCAGCAGGCCGAGGTTGAGATACGGCGAGAGCACGGAGTGAAAGACCGTCCGGTGACGGGCTGTCATGGCGTCTTCATACGCGCCGAAAGCGGCCAGCCGCCGGGCGATGAAGTCGTCCAGCGCGGCGCGGGCATCCTCGTGCGTCACCCCGTAGGCGAAATCCGCCGCTGAACCGTACCCGTGACCGGACGCCTCGACTTCGGCGATCGCCCTGCGCGTGATCGCATCGGGCGGGAAATGCAGCGCGGGCGGCGGGTCGATCGTCCGGGGGAGCGGTTTGCGGTTGTCGTGATCGAAGTTCCACGCCCCGCCGGCGGGCTGATCGCCATCCATGAGCACGCGGAAGTGCCGGCGCAGCGCCCGGTAGAATGTCTCCATGATGACGCGCTTATTCGTCCCCGGAAACGGATCGTGCTGGCCGACCAGGAACTGCGTGTTGGGCAGCACCGTCACCGGGACGCCGAGCCGCTCCGCCCAGCGCATCTGCATCTGCCGGGCGGCGTATTCGGCGGCGGCCATCGTCACCAGCCTCGTACCGGGGTGTTCGCCCAGGTGGGCACGCACCCCGTCCGTGATCGTGGCGGCGCGCCGGTGATCGACGGGGATGCCGCGCCCGCGCAGCCGCTCGGCGTAGTGGCGCAGCGCGCTGAGGACGAGCACCTGTTTCTGACGGTGCCAGGGCCGGGCCTGAAGCCGGGCCGCGCTCTCCACCAGCAGGACGCGCGCATCCGGGTGGGTGTCGAGGGCGGGATGCCGGTCGAGCAGTTGATCGGCGAGGATGACGACGGTCGTCGTGCGGGTCACAGCCGCTCCGCCGAGAGGATCTGCTTCGAGGCGGGCGTGCGGTACAGCCGGTAGCGCGCCCTGTCCTCAAAGGCGTTGAAGATCGGGCGGGTGACGAGCAGCTCGCGCCCGTCGATCTTGAGCACGTACAGCCGCCCGCGCCCGACGATGCGCAGCGTGCGTTCGACCTGCCCATCCTGGACGACGATCGGCGGGCGCAGATCGGCGCTCAAGCGGTAGCGCGCCTGCGCCAGCCGCCCGACGAGATAGGCGTTGAGCACGGTGAGGGCGATCCCCATGAACGTGATGATGCCGTTGTTCTGGCGCTGGCCGAGGTAAATCAGCAGCGAAGCGCCGATCAGCACGGCGATCACGATCGGCAGCGTGACCCACAGCATGCGCCGCCAGCTTTTACGCAGCCGTTCCGCCTGGGCCAGGCTGAGATCGCCGGCCCGGTTGGCGTGGAGATCGATCTCGGTGAAGTTGAGCGCGGTCATCAGACTGGGCGCTGGCGAAGCGGACATGGCTGTGGACGGTTCCCTCCAAAGATCGGCTGATAGGGCTTCACGCGGCGGGCGGCGGCGGTGCGCGGCGCGTGATCCCCGGCACCTGAAGGTAGATGCGGTAGTAGACGCCGTCCTCGTTGAACGTGACCGAGTCGGGCAGGGTGCGCTGGTAGCGCCAGAGCAGCACCGCCGGCACGGGATCGATCCAGATCGGCCCGTTCACCGCCCCTGCCAGGGACAGGCCGAGCGTCGCCGCGTCCCAGGTCACGCTGGTGCCCGGCGCTGCCTCCGGATCGGGGACGGCGGTCAGCCAGGCCCCCTCGATCGGTTCGAACAGGACGGGCGTCCCGGACAGGGTTTTGCACACCTCCACCGCCTGCTCGTAGTAATTTTCGCCCCAGCCGGAACGGGCATCGGTGACGTGGGTGCTTCCGCTGACCGCCAGCATCAGCGTCTCGCGTTCCTCTGTCGGATCGGGCGTCGGCGCTGGCTGTGCCGGGTCGGGCGTCGGGATCTGGAACGTGAACAGACGTCCGCTCACCGTCATCCGTTCGATGAAGGCGTAGATGCGCTCGTCGTCGATGCGGTCGTAGAGCACCTGCGTCTCGAACGGGCCGAGCACATTGACCCAGACCACGCGGTTATCGCCGTAGATCGTGCAGTCCGGGATGCCGGCGGCATATTCCAGGCTGTCCGGATCGCCGCTGACCCGGTCGGCGCGAAAGACGATCGCCGTCGGGTCGCGCTGCCAGAACAGCGGCACGAACGTTTCCGGGTTCGCGGTGGGCGGTGCGGACGCGGCGGGCTGGCAGCCGACGAGCAGACCGACCGTCAGGCCAGCCGCGATCGACAGGATGAGCGAGCGTCTGATCATGCGCAGGTATCCTCCGGATGCCATTATACACAAAGGCCGGAGGGCGCGCCGGATCGATCGTTGCAGCGCCGTCCGCGCCGCGGCATGATCGGGGCTATTCCCTGAACGAAGCCGACAATGAGGTGATCCCGATGCAGCGTCCCGCCCCGATCCGCACGCGCGACAACGCCTTTGCCCACCACACCATGCGCATCCGCGTCCCCGGCACTGTGCGCGAGACTGCCGCGCATGCCCCGGCGGACTATCGGGCCGATCTGCTGCGGCTGGCCGACGAAATGGCCGCTGACGCCGTCATCCCGCCGCTGACGCGCCCCGCGCCCGACTACGCGGAGTGGATGGCCGCCTACCGCGCCCACGATGGCGATACCTGGCTCGATACCGAGTGGTGGTTCGCGGAGGTCTATCTGTACCGCCTGATCATCGAATACACGCGCTGGTACGAGACGGGGGTCGATCCGTTTGCGCACAAAAAAGCCGAAGAGCTGGCCAGCCCGACGCTGTGGAAAACGCTCGATACCGCGCTGGCCATCGACCCGGACGATCCGCTGCGGCTGGAATACCTGATCGATTTCGCGCTGTGGGGCAACCGCATCGATCTCAGCCTGGAGGCGGTCAAGGCCCACGGCACGGACGCCCACCCGGATGATCTGCTGGTCGATGAGCGCGCCCCGGCGCTGGCGGCGCTGCGGGATCGCGTCGATCCGGTCGTGCATCTGATCGCCGACAACACCGGTTCCGAGCTGGCGCTCGATTTTGCGCTGGTCGATGCGCTGCTCGACGGTCTGTGCCCGCAGGTGATCGTCCACCTGAAACATCACCCGACGTTCGTCAGCGATGCCACGCTCGCCGATGCCACCGAGCTGCTGGCGCGCCTGGCTGATCGGCGGCGCACGCCGTATCAGGCGCTGGCGGAGCGGCTGAACGGCGCGATCCTCGATCAGCGCCTGATCCTGCGGCCCGATCTGTTGTGGAACAGCGCCCGCTTCCTCTGGGATTTCCCGGCTGATTTCCTGCACGAACACTTCAGGGATGCGGCGCTGGTCATCGTCAAGGGGGACGCCAACTACCGCCGGCTGGTCGGCGATGCGCTGTGGCCGCCGGAGACGCCGTTCGCCGCCGCGGTCGGGCCGTTCCCGGCGCCGCTGCTGGCCCTGCGCACGCTCAAAAGCGATCCGATCGTCGGCCTGCGCCCCGGCCAGGCGGAAGCGCTGGATGCGGTCGATCCCGGCTGGCGCACGAATGGCCGGCGCGGCGTGATCCAGTTCAGGCCGCGTTCCTGAACAGCGCGTGAGTCTTGCTTGCCAGACCGCCGCACTGATCGTATGCTGTCATTGTTCTGTCTTTCACAAGTCGGTCGATGAGGTGGTCACATGGCCGCACGCACGCTTCCGCCCGGCCCGCCGGGGCGCTTCCCGCTGGGCAACATGCGCGCTTTCAGCCGCGATACGCTGAGCCTTTTGCTGGAGGCGCGCCGCTATGGCGATTTCGTCACCATCCATTTCGGGCCGTACATCGGCTTCATCGCCAGCCACCCGGATCTCATGCACCAGATCCTGGTGACCGACGCCGACAAATTCAACAAGCCCGCCATCACCAAGCAGGTGATGGAGACGGTGGTCGGCAAAGGGCTGTTCACCAATGAAGGCGAGTCGTGGAAGCGGCAGCGCCGCCTGACGCAGCCCGCCTTCCACACCAAACGCATCGGGGCGTATGCCGATGTCATGGTCAAACACACGCTGCGCCGGATCGCCGCCTGGACGCCCGGCTCGACCCAGCCGATCGATCAGGAGATGGCCGAGCTGACGATGGGCATCATCGCCGAGACGCTGTTCAATGCCGAGGTCGGGCCGGAAGCCGATGCCATCGGCGCGGCGGTGACGACCGTGCTCAGCATCATGAACGAACGCTTCAACCGCCTGATCCCGACGCCGAACTGGCTGCCGATCCCGGAAAACCGCGTCTTCAAGCGCGAGATCGCCCGGCTGGATGCGCTGATCCAGCGCTTCATCGACGAGCGCCGCCGCACCGGGGAAGATCGCGGCGATCTGCTGTCGATGCTGCTGCTGGCGCAGGACGAGGACGACGGCGGCTTCATGACCGACAAACAGGTGCGCGATGAAGCGATCACGCTGTTCGGGGCCGGCCACGAGACGACGTCCAATGCGCTGATGTGGACGTTCTACTGCCTGAGCGAGCACCCGGAGGTCGAGGCGCGCCTGCACGCCGAGGTCGATTCCGTCCTGGGCGATCGCCCGCCGACGCTGGAGGATCTGCCGCGCCTGCCCTATACCGAGATGGTCATCAAAGAGGCGATGCGCCTGTATCCGCCCGCCTGGGCCACGGCGCGCGAGCCGAACACCGATGTCGTCATCGGCGGCTGGCCGGTCAGACCGGGCGAAGTGATCCTGCTCAATATCTACGGCGTGCACCGCGATGCCCGCTTCTTCCCGGATCCGGAGCGCTTCGACCCCGAACGCTTCCGCCCGGAGAACGAGAAGCTGATCCCGAAATACGCCTATCTGCCGTTCGGCAGCGGGCCGCGCGTCTGCATCGGCAACGCCTTCGCCATGATGGAAGCACGGCTGATCCTGGCGACGATCGCTCAGCGTTTCGCGCTGCGGCTGGCCCCCGGCCATACGGTCAAACCGGAGCGGATGTTCACGCTGCGCGCGAAGGGGGGCATGCCGATGATCGTCGTGCCGCGCCAGCCGGCTGCGGAGCCGGCGTCCGCGCTGGCCGAGCCGGTGTAGGCGCGGCGCGCAGCCGGGCGCGTTCAGGCGCGCGGATCCCGTCCAGCCAGCCGCTGGCCATGCTCCGGCGGGCCGGTCGGGCGGTGAACCGGTTCGAGTATCGCTTCAGACTCGATGGGCGCGCAGCGCGGCCACTTCGCGGATGTGCTCCGGGGTTGTGCGGCAGCACCCGCCGATGACGCGCGCGCCCGCCTCGTACCAGGCGCGGGCCTGATCGCCGTACAGCGCGCACGACGTCTCGCCGCGCCAGGTCTGGCCGGCGGCGTCCCAGGTCTCGCCGCTGTTGGGGTAGGCGAGGATCGGCTTGCGCGTGACCGCCGCCCCGGCGCGGATCAGATCCGGGATGAACTCCGGCGCGGTGCAGTTGATCCCGACCGCCGCGATCTGGGCGACGTCGTCCAGCCGGGCGGCGCACTCGGCGAAGGGTTCGCCGTGGCTGATGTGCGCGCCATCCCGCGCGCTGAAGCTCATCCACGCCGTCACACCGGGGAATTCGGCCAGCAGACGGACGAGCGCCTCGGCCTCGCTCCAGCAGGGGATGGTCTCGAACGCCAGCATATCCGCGCCCGCCGCGATCAGTTCGGCCATGCGCGGGCGGTGGAAGTCGATCAGATCCTGAACGCTCAAGTGGTAATCGCCGCGATATTCCGAACCGTCGTGCAGGTAGGCGCCGTATGGCCCGATCGACGCGGCCACGAAGGGGTACGGGCGGGCGGCGGGGCGGGCGGGATCGCCCCAGAACGCATCGCGGGCCTCGCGCGCCAGCTCGACCGAGAGGCGCATCAGCCGCGCCGCCGCGTCGTGATCCAGACCGCGCGCGGCGAAACCGGGGAAGGTCGCCTGATAGCTGGCCGTGGTCGCGCAGTCGGACCCGGCTGCGAAATAGTCGTAGTGCACCTGGCGGATGAGGTCGGGCTGTTCGATCAGGACGCGGGCCGACCAGAGCGGGTCGCGCAGGTCGCAGCCGCGCCGCTCCAGCTCGGTGGCCAGCGCGCCGTCGAGCACGACGACCGGCTGGACGGCCAGGATGTCGGCGATCGGGTTCCTGAGTGCGGTCATGGGCGTCCCTTTCAGGTGACGAAGGCGCGATCGGCCTCATGCCGACGCCACGCTCCGGTCTGGAGGATATCGGCCATGGCGTCGAAGCAGGCGCGGATCTCGTCGTCAGCGGTGTAAAAATGCGGGGCGATGCGGATGCCCGCCCCCTCCCGGTAATCGACGGTGAAGCCGCGCGCCAGCAGTTCCCGGCTGACGGCGTAAGCGTGATCCGGGCGCACCGTCACCGTGCCGCCGCGCTCATCGGCCCGGCGCGGCGAATGCACCGCGTACCCGGCCCGGTCAGCCAGTTCGACGATCAGGCCGGTCTGACGCAGCGATTTGGCGCGGATGGCGTCGATGCCGATCTGGCGGATGATCTGCACGCCGGGCTGGACGGCGTACAGCGCCGGGATCGCGGGCGTGCCGGTGGCGAAACGGTAGATGTCGTCGCGCAGCTCGAACTGCGCTTCGAAGGCGAACGGGCGCGGATGCGCGAACCAGCCGGTGATGCGCGGGCGCAGCGCGGGCAGCAGATCGGGGCGGATATACATGAAGACGCCGCCCGGCCCGCCGCACAGCCATTTGAGCGTCCCGCCGATGTAGAAATCGACGTTCAGCGCCGTCACATCGACCGGGATGACGCCAACGCTATGGTAGCCGTTGAGCAGCACCTGCGCGCCGACCCGGTGCGCCCGCTCCACGATGGCGGCGGCGGGCAGGATGAAAGCCGAGCGGAACAGCACATGGCTGAGCGCGACCAGCCGCGTGCGCTCGTCGATCGCCGCCAGCAGATCGTCGGCTGCCAGCGCGATCCCATCGCGGCTGGCCACGGTCACGATGCGCATAGGGGCCGGCAGCATGGCTGCGATGCTGTAGACGTCTGAGGGGAAATCCTGATCGCTGACGACGACGGTATCGCGCCGGGGATCGCTGAAATCGAGCGCGCTGATCAACTGCGCGTTGGCGAACGAGGCGCTTTCCTGCATCAGCACCGATCCCGGCGGCGCGCCCAGCAGCGGCGCGATCAGATCGCCGACAGCGCGTTTGAGTTCCCACCACGATGGGGCCTCATCCAGCCCCGTCCCCCAGGCGCGCACGCCCAGCGTCGCCCAGGTGTCGGCGTAGGCGCGCAGCGCGTCATAGACGGCGCGCGGCATCGCACCGAGCGAGTTGGAGATCAGGTAGGTGGTGCGCTCCAGGATCGGGAATTCCGACCGCCACGCCAGCAGCGGATCGGGAATTCCGGCGGTCATGCCGGTTCACCCAGACGGCGCTCTGTGCCTTCGAGCAGGCGCTTGATGTTGGTGCGGAAGCGGATCACCAGCAGCGCCGCCATGACCAGCGAGTAGGCCATGAATTCGGACGGGATGAGGTGCTGCGAGAAGAGCACGATCATCCAGACGGTGGCCAGCGCGAACATGATCAGCACCGCCAGCGAAACGTAGCGCGTCAGCGCGATGATGACGCCCCCGATCACCAGCATGGCCGCGATCACCTGCACGGGTACGATCATCAGCAGCGTGCCGAAGGCCGTGGCCGCGCCTTTGCCGCCGCGGATCTTCCCCGTGATGATGGCGATGAACAGCGACCAGTTGTGGCCGATGATGGCGAACAGCGCGGCGATCACGGTGGCCCCCGCCGGGTTCTCCGGCAGGATCCGCAGGCTGATCAGAATGGCGATCACACCTTTGGCGCTGTCGAGGAACCAGACCAGCACCGCCCACAGGATGCCGCGCCATCCCCCGCCCATGACGCGGGCGATGTTGGTCGCGCCCATGTTGCCGCTTCCGTGGGCGAAGATGTCGATACCGCGCGACCGCGCGATCAGATAGCCGGTCGGGAACGACCCGATCACATAGCTGATGAGCGCGATCACCGCGAGCAGAATGAGCGACTCCACTGGCATGATAATCCTTAGAATCTAATGATTGACCGGGATACGGTTATTGTCCGCGATCTTGTCTGCGAGTCAGATGAGTTCATCTTTAAGAACACGTAAACCGGCGTTGAAGTTACGCGCGGATGCCCCTGAAAAATGCGGGCGATCGCCCGGTGACGATCGCCCGCGTGAGTTCGACCCGGATCCGGGTAGGCCGGCCCGTCAGGCCGCGGCCACCGCCGGGGTCTGCGGCTTGATCAGCGCCAGTGAGGCGGCGAACAGGATGCCCATCAGGGCCGCCCACAGGAAAAACGGCGCGGTCGCCCCGCCGATCTGGAACAGCAGCCCGCCGAGCAGCGGGGCGAAGGCATTGGCCGCGCTGAGGAACGATGCGCTGATGCCGAGGATGCCGCCGCGCTCGGAGGGATCGACCTGCTTCGTCAGCAGGCTGTTGATCGACGGCTGGAGGATGCCCCCGCCCACCGCCGCCGGGATCATGGCGATCAGCAGCACGGCCAGGCCGGCCCAGCCGGTATGGCCATCCGGCGGCAGTTCGATGGCGATATCCTGGGTCACCGGCATCTCATGCGCCCGCGTGCCGCGCGCGCTCAGTTCCTGCGTCACCGCCTCGCGCGAGTACCAGGGCACGGGCTGGGGCGGCACGAGCGCGATCAGCAGCAGGCCGATCGTCAGCAGACCCAGCGCCAGGTAGATCAGCCTGCGTTCGCCCAGCGCCCGGCTCCACTTGCCGATGAAGTACCCCTGCACCATGACGACGATCAGGCCGACGTAAACGAACAGCGCCGAATTGCCGGAGGCGTTCATCCCCAGCCGGTTGAGGGTGAACAGGGCCAGGATCTGCTCCATCCCGCCGAACGCGATCTGCTGGGCGAACATCAGCACCAGCAGGATGCCCACCAGCGGCGTGCGCAGCGCGTGGATCATCGCGCCCAGGCTGAACGGGGAACGTTGGCTGGCCGTGCCGCGCTTCTCCGCCGGGTGGGTCTCCGGCAGCAGGCGGATGGTGAGTACGATCGAGAGCAGCGAGAACAGCGCCGCGATGAACGCCGGGACATGATAATTGTTGCCGCTGAGGCCCAGCGCGATGAAGGCGATCACCGGCCCGACGATGAACCCCAGCCCGAAGGCCGCGCCCAGCAGGCCCAGACCCTGCGCGCGCGTCTTTTCGCTGGTGCTGTCGCTGATGATGGCCTGCGCGGTCGAGATGTTCGCGCCGGACAGGCCGTCGAGCGCCCGCGAGAAGAAGAGCAGCACCAGCGTGTTGGCGAAGCCCAGGATCAGGAAGCCGATCAGCGTGCCGATCTGGCTCAGGAGCAGGATCGGCTTGCGCCCGTAGCGATCCGACAGGCGGCCCAGCAGCGGCGCGCCGATGAACTGCATCACCGGGTAAGTGGCTCCCAGCAGGCCGATCGTGGCGGCATCGGCCTGGAACGAGGCGGCGTACAGCGGCAGCAGCGGGATGATGATCGTCAGGCCGAGCAGATCGATCAGCACGACCAGGAAGACCGGCAGGATGCGTTTGAAGTCGAGTTTGTCGTCGGATGCGGTCACGGCAGTCATGAGTCCTCCCTGTGAATGGATGCGCGCAGTTCCTGGATCACGCTTTCCAGCCAGTCGTATTCCGCCTCAAGGTGGGCGATCCGCTGGCGGATGACGAAATTGAGTGCGCCGGGATGGGGCGGGGCGGCGCGCGCCTCATCCAGCGCCGCCGCCAGCGCCGCGCGCCGCGCTTCCAGCAGATCGATGCTCTCCGCCGGATCCAGCGCGTCGATGAAGGCGAAACCGGCATCGGCGGTGAAGCGCGACAGATCCAGCTCGCGCAGATGGTCGCGCAGCAGCGCCTGAAAGGCGGCCTCTCCCGCCGGTGTGATCGCATACATCTTCCGCGGCGGTCGTCCGCTGTCCTGGATCGCTTCGGTGACGGCGATCCAGCCGGCCTGCTCCAGCTTATCGAGCAGAAAGTACGCTGTCGGCTTCTTCAGATCGGTGCATATCGACAGTTCGTGCTCGATGAACTCGTTCAGCCGGTAGCCGTGCATACTTTCGCGGCGCAGCAGGCCCAGCAGCAGCAGTTGTCGTGAGCGCATATCCAGTCCTGATTAGTCAATCCTGATTAATCATAATCGACTTAAACACCGCCGTCAAGGGCGCCGGCCAACCGCCCGTACTCAGATGCCGCGGTGTGCGCTACAATGCCGGGCATGAACAGGATGATCCTTACAGTGACGACGATCGCGCTGCTGGTGCTGGTCGGGCTGGCGCAGCCGCTGGCTGCCCAGGACGAGGTGGGCGATCTGCTGGCGCGGGTCAACAACCTGCGCGCCTCCGTCGGCGTGCCGCCGTACAGTCTGAATGGGGCGCTCAGTGCGGCGGCGCAGAACCAGGCCCAGTGGATGGCGGAGACCGGCATGATCGCGCACACCCGGCCCGATGGCAGCGGCCCGCGCACGCGGGCGCTGGCCGCCGGCTACCCCAGCAGCGACGTCTCGGAGAATATCTACGGGGGAACCAACGCCAGCGTCAGCTCGGCGTGGAATTTCTGGGTCAATTCCGGCGTGCACTATGCCGGTCTGGTCAACAGCCGCTACAGCGAGATCGGGATCGGCATCGCGCGTTCCGCCTGGGGCGCGGCCTACGTGCTGGTGTTCGGCAATGCCGGCGGCGGCGTGGCCGTCGCCAATGCGCCAGCGCCGGCGGCGGGCGGCGGAAGTTCCGGCGGAAGTTCGGGCGGCACTTCCGGGCGGAATGCCCGCCCGTCGGTGGTCATTCTGGGGACGGACGAGCGCGGCAACATCCAGCATCAGGTGCAGTTGGGCGATACGCTGGGCGATATCGCGCTGATCTACGGCTACAGTTGGGATGATATCCCGATGCTGATGGCGCTCAACGGCATCACGGACGTGCGCGATCTCGATGCCGGATCGGTGTTCCTCGTGCCGCCGCGCGGCGGCACCTTCACGCCGACGCCGGGCGGCCCGACCGAGACGCCGCCGCCGACCGCGACGCCGCTCCCGCCGACGATCACGCCGTTCGTGTTCCGCACGGCGACGCCGATCCCGGCGCTCATCCCGGTGCAGCCGCCCGGCGCGACAGTGGGCGCGCCGACGCCCAGCCCGCTGCCGACGATGGATGCGACCAAAATCGCCGTCTTCGTGACCGCGGCGGCCCAGCCCGATCTGCTGATCGATACGGCCGGGGCTGCGGACGCGCCGTCGGGCGGCGGAACGACGCGCGGATCCGGGCTGCCGGGCTGGCTGATCGGCGCGCTGCTGGTGCAGGGGGGGATCGTCGCCGTCGCCTTAATTGAATATCTGCGGCGGCTGCGGCTGCGCCGCTGATGGGACTTGATCGTGATTGGAGTGAATGCCGGGGGAAATGGGATGGCGAAAATCGGGCGGGTGATCCGGGTGTTTTTCCAGGCGCTGGCGCTGACGCTGCGCGGCCAGTCCGTTGAGGCGCCGATCCTGAGCGCGGCGCGGGCGCGTTTCCCGGCGCTGACGGGCTGGTGCGAGGAGACCGTCGTCCGGGTCGACTCGGCGATCGCCGCCGCCGAAGCCGCCGGCTGGACGGATGAGCGCCGCGCCGCCTTCACGCTGCATCTGGAGGGGCGCGATGTCAGCCTCAAGGTCATGCTGGCGACGGTGCGCTACCACGGTGCGCACGAGATCCCGCATCTGCTGGCCAGCGCCAGCCGCTACACCCGCGTCGGCGTCCGCGCGCTGGCGATCAACGATCACTACTGGGCGCAGCAGTTCAGCGCGGCGGAGACGCTGCCGCCGGCAGTGCAGGCTGCACTGGCCTCGCTGGCGGCGCATCTGGCCGCGCCGCCCGACGAGCGTGAACCGGAAACCGTTGTGAAAACCGGATGAATTTGACAAAACCCTGACAAACCTTGTCAACATTACATATTGTTTCAAAAGCGGATCGGTGTTATGCTGTAAATGCCAATAAGGCGCCGAAACCTGTGTTCATCAAGGGAGTTGCACTCATGATCTACATGCCGCGTGAAGAAGGTCAGGGTCTGGTCGAATACGCTCTGATCCTCGTTCTGGTCGCCGTCGTCGTCATCGTCATCCTGTCGCTGCTCGGCCCGGCCATCGGGAACATCTTCTCCAACATCGTCAACGCCCTCTAATCCGGGTTTCCTCCTCAGGCCGACGCCGTTCCCGGCGTCCGGACAGAAGCGCTCCGCCAGGGGCGCTTTTGTTTTGCGGATGTTCCGACAATGCCAGTTGAATGACAGCCATCCAAGCCGGGATCACGGGGCGGCACGGGGCGATGCGACGATCAGGCGGACGTCGTAATCGGCCAGCCCGGGCAGCCCGATCCAGAACGGGCGCACCAGGTCGTAAGGGCAGGTTCCGCTGACGCGCAGCTCGATGGTCAGGGCGAACAGCCGGGCCAGATCGTCGCGCCGCACCTCGCGGATGACGTGTTGCGCGCTGCACCCGCGCCCGCGCGTCCACGTGCCGACGATGACGCGCCCGCCGCTGAAATCGGCCTGCGCGCGCCGCACCGGGCGGCGGCACAGCCCGCTGTGATCGGCCAGATCGTACAGCCGGTTCAGATCGTCCGGGCCGCGCAGCACGAACGTATCGCGCTGGCCCGCCGCATCCCATACGCTTTCGAAACACAGGCCGGCCAGCAGTGCGCTCTCGTCCGTCCAGCCGGGGGGCAGCGCGGCATACCCGGATGTCGGCGCGGGGGATGGCGGCGGCGTGGACGGGGGGGCGCTGGCCGTCGGCGGCTCGACTGGGGCCGGGCTTCCGCATGCGGCCAGGATCAGGATCAGCGCGATGCCACTGTGGATCCGGAACCGGGATGGATGATGAGCGTTCACAGCAAATTTACCGATGAGCTGGCGTAATCAGTGGTATCATGATGACGTCAAACGAGCAGATGTCGATCGACTCTGCGGGGCCTGCCCGTGCAGGCCGGGCGTACACGAAACAGGCCGGGCGCAATGCGTATTCTGATCATATCCGATATTCATGCCAATCTGACCGCCTTTGAGACCGTCCTCCAGGATGCCAGAGGAGAGTGGGATTACGTCTGGTGTCTGGGGGATGTGGTGGGCTACGGGCCAGACCCCAACGAATGCGTCGATCTGCTGCGTTCGCTGCCGCATCTGTGTCTGGCGGGCAACCACGACTGGGCGGCGCTCGGTCGGCTCGATATCCGCACCTTCAACCCCGATGCGCGCAGAGCCGTCGACTGGACGCGCGCCACCCTGACGCCGGAGAATATGGCCTATCTGGAGGCGCTGCCGACGACGTTCGTGATCGGCCAGTACACGCTGGCGCATGGCAGCCCGCGCGAGCCGGTGTGGGAATACATCCTGGAACCGCTGATCGCGGCGCTCAACTTCACCCATTTCGAAACGCCGTACTGCCTGGTCGGGCACACGCATCAGCCGGTGATCTACGAGTTGAAAAATGACCAGGGCGATACCAGCGTCGTCATGCCGGCGTACCGCCAGCCGCGCCAGCTCAACGGACGCCGCCAGATCATCAACCCCGGTTCGGTCGGACAGCCGCGCGATGCCAACCCCGACGCAGCCTACGCCATTCTGGATGATGAAACCAACACCTGGGAGCACCGGCGCATCCCGTATGATATCGCCGCGGTGCAGCGGCGCATGCGTCAGCATGATATGCCAGAGCGGTTGATCGCGCGCCTGGAACACGGTTGGTGAGGGAAGCCATGCCGTCGAAACGCCCGCCCACCCCGCCGTCCGATCCGCTCGATTTCGTCGAAGAAAATGATTTCTCGACCGGGAACGAGATCGGGCTGACGACGACGATCCGCAAATATCTGGTGCAGATCTACCGGCTGTCCGAGCGCGGCACGGGCGAGGCCGCGCCGTATGTCGGCACGTCGGCGCTGGCGGAGGTGCTCGATGTCAGCCCACCGGCGGTCAACCGGATGGTCACGCGCCTGCGCGATCTGGGTCTGCTGGAATACCGACCGCATCAGGGCATCCGTCTGACCGAGGAAGGCCGGCGCGAGGCGCTCAAACAGCTCCGCCTGCACCGCATCGTCGAGGCGTTTCTCGTCACCGTGATGGGGTTCAAGTGGCATGAGGTGCACCACGACGCTGACCACATGAGCCTGCACCTGACCGATGCACTGGCCGAGCGGATGTGGCAGATGGCGGGCCAGCCAGCCACCTGCCCGCACGGCGAACCGATCCCGTCACCCCAGGGGACGCTGCCGCCGCTGGACGACATCCTGATGACCGAAGCGCCGCACCACACCGAGCTGGAGATCACGCGGGTGCGCACGCGCGAACGCGACCGGCTGGAGTATCTGGCGGCGCTCGGCCTGGTGCCCGGCGCGCGCTGCGAGATCCTCCATGCCGCCCCGTTCAACGGGCCGCTTCAGCTCCGTCTGGGCAAGGAATACCGCATCATCGGCCACAATCTGGCGGAGATGCTGCGCGTGCGCCCGGTAGGGGAGCGCCCGGCAGGGTCATGAGATGGTCATAATAATAATAAGATGAGGCCGGTTTGACCTCACGTCGTTTCGCCCTTTTCCCGCGCACTCTGCACCGCCGTGCGCAGCGCCGGATCGTCGAGCGCGCGATCCGCCCCGACCTGCTGCATCAGCGCGCTGACTTCGCCCCGATCGCCGCCTTCCAGCACGTTGAGCATCTGATCGCTGCTCATCCCGGCGAAATCGTGCTCGCTGACGCCGTGCAGCGCGACGCGCCCGATCAGGCGGTCAAGTTCGCGGCTGCCGCAGGCTGGGCAGGCCCGGCTGTCCGCAGCGGCATCGTACTCGGCGTAAGTGCGGTAGCGCAGCTCAAAGCGCGTGCCGCAGCGTTTGCAGCGATAATCATAGGCTGGCATGATCGTGATCACACCTCCCGCGCGGATCCCGTCTGAAAGCGTCCTTTTGATGATACCCGAATCTGTGCTGACCGCATCCCCGCCGCCCGTCCACCCGCTGGAGCAGCCGCCGCCCGCGCCGCCGCGTCAGCAGGTGATGCTGCACATCCCCGCCGCGCGCCCGATCGTGGTCTACATCGTGCTGGCGATCAACATTGCGGTGTTCGTCCTGCGCGCGCTGTCGTTCCCGATCGACCAGGATCTGCTGACGGCGGGCGCCAATTACGGCCCGGCGGTGGTGCAAGACGGGGAGGTGTACCGCCTGCTCACGTCGATGTTTCTGCATTCCGGCATCTACACCCGGTACGGCACGGTCGATCTGAGCGGGCTGCTGCACATCGTCTTCAACTGCTACATGATCTACACCGTGGGGCGCATCCTGGAGCGGCTGTTCGGCTCGGTGCGTTTCGCCCTGATCTACTTCCTGGGCGGCCTGACCGGCTCGATCTTCAGCGCGGTGCTCTACTCCCCCCCGGTGGTCTCGATCGGGGCGTCGGGGGCGGTGTTCGCCCTGCTGGCGGCGGAATTCGTCTATCTGTACAAACACCGCCGTCTGCTGGGGGAGGCCGGACGCCGCCAGATGAGCAACCTGATCACCCTGTTCATCATCAATATCGTTTTCGGCCTGCTCACGACCACCGGGGCCAGCGCCATCCGGGTGGATAATCTGGCGCACCTCGGCGGCGCGCTGGGCGGCGGCGTGCTGACGTGGTTCATCGGCCCGTACTACCTGCCGCGCCGCCATCCCACCCTGGCCAATGCCCTGACCGTCGATGACATCAACCCGCTGAACCGGCGCTACGGCACGGTCGTCCTGTTCGGGTCGTCACTGCTGCTGATCCTGGTCATCGCCCGGCTGGTCGGCGTCGGCATCGGCTGATGCGGCGATCCGGCGCTGCGTCTCGATCAGCTCCCAGCGCAGCAGGGCGAGCTGCTGCGCCAGCGTCTTGTTTTCCTGCGACAGCCGCGTGAGCGCCAGCGAGTACTGGAGCAGGATGAACAGCATGAACACCACCGCCACGGCGAAGAGCGCCGCCGGCGGATACGTGACGATGTTGAGCAGTCCAGCGAGTGCATCGAGCAGCGGGCGGTACGCGCTGATGACGATCAGCACGATCGCGGTGGCCAGCCAGAGCAGCGAGTAATCCTCGCGCAGCTTGCGCCGCCGCACCAGTTCCAGCACGAAGACCAGCGCCAGGATCGAACCGCCCAGGCCGAAGATCGTGATCCGATCGATCATGTGACATTGCCCCCCCGCGAGTCATCGGTTCCGTCCGTCAATCCAACCCTAGCATAAACCGGGGAGGATGCAAGGATGCGCTGATCGGGCCGCCGATCGGCAGCCTGTGAGCGGGGGAGGGGGAGGGGCGATCAGCCGCAGTACGGGGCGCGTCCGGCGAAGAAGCCGTCCGGCAGCTTGTACGTCGGTTGCTCGATCTTCTGGCCGGCGAAGACCAGCGTCGGCTCGCCGAAGGCGATGTACGTAGGGGCGTTCCAGAAATCGGTCACCGCCAGCGGGCAGCGCAGCAGATTGAACGCGGTGATGCCGCGGGCGGGGTAGTGTCCGATATGGACGACGCCGGCGCGGGTGTCGTCGTCTCCGGCGATCGCGTGGAGGGTCAGCGCTTCGGGCTGCCCCAATTCGAGCTGAACAGTGCCGAAAGCGGCGCGCGTGGCCAGCACGATGCTGCTGACGCGCTCGACCCCGTCGATCAACCGCAGTTCGATCCGACCGTGAAAAGCGCGGCCCGTATCGTCGAGGATGGCGGGCTGCTGGCCGTTCCACCAGAACGAGATCTTGTCCGCGCTGCGCTGCACCTGATCGACCCACGGATGCGCTTCGAGCAGGGTGACGGCCTCGTCAGCGCTCGTGACGCCGGGGACGATCCCGGCCCAGCATGCCCCGGCGCAGGCCGGATCGCTGAGCAGCACATGGAGTGCAGTGCCGTCGGCGTGCTGGGCGCGGATCAGGATCAGGATGGTGACCAGCGCCGCAGTGATGATCAGACCGGCCCCCGCCGCCGCCGTCAGCAGACCGCCGCGGCCTGCGCGCGGCTGCGCGATCGCCTGCTCCTCGACATGCCCCCTGCGGGCGGCGCTGTGTGCGGGGCCGGTGAGCGCGCGAAGGGCGGGGATTTCGATCGTCTGATACACGGGCCTGGCCTTTCCTACTGCGGTCGCAGCGGAGCGCTGCCGACGCGCGGTGCATTCCATTCAGTCAGGCCCATTATCAGATGAGATCGACGGCCTACCATCTGAGACAGAAGTACCGATTCGTAAATTTTTACTGAATTTTTACGAAACATTACGACCTGAATAAAATGGTTGTCAGAATCATACCGAGGGGGACGAGGCCGGCGAGCGCGGCGGGCGTCGCGCTCACTCCCAAAAATGCGGGGTGTAGGACAAAAGTGATTGACTTTTAAGGAATATGGATTATCCTTAAAGTAGATTTAACAAACGAGCAGGTGCTGCGGACGGTTTCCCGATCACAAGGGGCCGTCCGCGATCCTTCAGCGCATCATTCGGGGTCGTCCGATCGCAAGTCGATGACGACACAGTGAAAGGGGAGAGGCCATGATCGGAACATCGCTGACGACTATGCTGGGGCTGGCGATCAGCGCGCTGATCCTGGTGGCATGGGTGGGATTTCTGGTGCTCGTCATCGTTGAGGCCGCCTGCCTGCTGCTGCGCAGACGGGGGGGACAGGCCTGCCCATACGAGATGACCCGGCTCAATTTTGACGATCTGCGGCGCAAAGCGGAGTGGAAGGCCAATGAGCAGTGAGGATCTGCCCTGAGCCGCACTGCTCCAGCGCAGGCCGCTGACAGCAACCGGATCGCCTGACGATCGTCGCATTTCATTCAACTTTTAAACAGCTCGTTCCGCGCAGCATGGCTGGCGGACGATACCCTCAAGGAGGAGAAACACCATGTTCGGGACGCTGACCGCACTCGCTGTCCTGTTCGCCATCGGATACTTCGTTTTCGCCCTGATCACGGAAGTCGTGTACGCCCGTCGGATGCGCCGGCTGGAGCGGGACGTGCAGTATCAACTGACCCGCGTCGAGTTCCGTCCACGGCGCGCCGCCCACTGACGCGCGGGGCGGTGCAGTTGCAGCGCGGCGGGCGTCCTGCGTGGGCGCCCGCCGCTGTTTGTTAAGGTTTTGTGATCTACTGGTGACGGATCCACTCCGCCGGGGTTATCAGCATTGATGCATGCCGCCAGATTGATGGACAGGGGTGAATGGCGGCGCATCGCGGAGTGGGTTGTATGCGCGTGGCTGTTTTCACCGAGACGTTCCTGCCCAAAATCGATGGCATCGTCACGATCGTCTGTCTGCTGCTCGATCACCTGACCAAACGCGGGCTGGAAACGGTCGTCGTCGCCCCGAAAGCGGGGGTTGATGTCTACCGGGAGACGCCGGTGATCGGCGTGCCGGCGCTGCCCTTCCCGCTGTACCCTGAAGTGCGCTTCGGCCCGCCGACGCTGGGGACGTATCAACAGCTCAAGCGCTTCGCACCCGACGTCATGCACTTCATCCATCCCATCCTGATCGGCACGCCGGGCCTGCTCATGGCCAAACGCATGCACGTGCCGACGGTCGCCTCGTTTCACCTGGATGTCGCCAAAATCGCCCATCATTACAACCTGGGCGTGGTCGAACCGGCGGTCGACTGGATGACCCGGCTGGTATTCAACGCGGCGGATGCGCGCCTGGCTCCGTCCAATCTGGTCAAGCGCGATATGGAGCGTATCGGCATCCGCGATGTCGGCCTGTGGCGGCGCGGCGTCGATGCGGAAAAGTTCCACCCCCGCCACCGCTCGCAGGCCATGCGCGAGCAGATGAGCGACGGCCATCCGGACGAGATCCTGCTGCTCTACGTCGGTCGGGTGTCGGCGGAGAAGCAGATCGAGCAGTTCCGCCCGGTGCTGGAGCAGGTTCCGGGTACGCGGCTGGCGATCGTCGGCGATGGCCCGGCCCGCGCCGAGATGGAAAAGTATTTCGCCGGACTGCCAGTCAAGTTCATGGGCTACCTGAAAGGCGAGGCCCTGGCCCAGGCTTACGCCAGCGCGGATATCTTCGTCTTCGCCTCCGCACTGGAAACGTTCGGGCTGGTCGTCGTCGAGGCGATGGCCGCCGGTCTGCCGGTCGTGTCGTCGCGGGTGGGCGGCGTGCGCGACGTCATCGAGGAAGGGCGGACGGGCTACACGTTCGATGTCGGCGATGTCGCCGGTCTGGTCAACGGGGTGCGCCAGATCGCCAGCAGCCGGGCACGCATCGCCGAGATGGGGCGGGCGGCGCGCGCTTTCGCCGAAACGCAGAGCTGGGACGCGATCATGGATGAGGTGATCGATCTGTACGCTGTCCTGTCCGAAACGCGGCGGCGGCCCGCGCTGGCCAGTTAAGGGATATCGACGCCCGACCCGCGTCACATCTTACACCGGGATTGATCATGATTTTTTAAGAAACATGTTACTGCATTCCTATATTCTTCTGTCGTATCATGCGACTCAGGCTGTCACCGCCGCCCAATGCTGGAGTGGCAGCGGGGCCGAAAGAGTTGTCTGTTGAGGTCAATCAGGGAGAGAAGACTATGGGCCTGTTCGTCCGCAATGAAGGTACAGTCGATCGGATCATTCGCGCTGTGATCGGGGTGGTGGCGCTGGTGCTGGCGTTCACAACCTTCACCGGTGTCCTGCAGATCATCGCCCTCATCGTCGGCATCCTGATGCTGTTCACCGCCGCGACGGGGTCGTGCATGCTGTACCGCGTCCTCGGCATCAACACCTGCCCGCCGCAGCAGCGCAGCTAATCCATCTGTTACCCGCAGCAGTGCAGGGGGATACCAGCCGGTATCCCCCTGTCTGGACTTTGGCCAATTTAAGGAACCTGTGATGAAAATCACAGGTGGTCATGCGGTGATTCAGGGGTTGGAAACGGCCCAAAAAACCGGT
>DAOUBU010000098.1:0-67182 GCA_034432395.1 Anaerolineae bacterium | reverse complement strand
GCCCGCGCGTCATCAGCTCCAGCGCCTGCAAGACCGCCTCCTCGCGCTCGCTCAGCGCCTTGCCCTGGCTGACCTGCTCGTCGGTCTCGGCAGCGGACGCGATCGCGCTCAGCAGCCCCCTGACCCCGCCCTGCTCCTCGAAGAACGCCGCCAGCGCCACCAGCGGCGACCACAGCTCGGCTGACCGGTTGTGCAGCGTGTGCAGCGCCGGACGCTCGAAATAGTTGGCGTACAGGTGTGGGAAGGCCGTCAGCGCCAGCGTGTAAAGCTGATGGCGGATGCTCGCGCCGTCGAAGTCCGGTGGGAACGCCGGCATCTTCCTGTCCGCCCGGCGCATCGGGATGGCGATGCAGCGCGACGCCAGGATGTCCTCCAGCCCGGCGATCGCCGCCAGGATTTTCGGCGAGTACACATCGAACGCCTGCGGTTTCATGTCCTCCCCGATCAGGCGGATGGCGGGCATCCCCCCTTTGTAGCCGCTGTTGAGGAGCTGGCGGATCTGCTGCATGCCGGGGTCTTTCGGATTGTGGTAGCGCTCGGCTTCATCGATGCCGACCGTGCAGCTCGTGTAGTGGATCAGCCGGAACATGCTCGGCCCGGTCGGGTCGGACGTGCTGACCATGTTGAACGCCAGCGGCTGCATCACGCGCATCACCGTCGATTTGCCGCTGTTCTTCGGCCCGTTCAGCGCCAGATACGGGTACGCCGGGAACATCGTGTAGAAGTACGTCCCGATCGTCCACAGCGCGACGATGGCGCTCTCGACTTCCGAGCGGAAATCGACGTACTGCGTGAACAGGTCATGCACCGTCCGGAAGACCGCGCCCGGTTCGACGGTCTCACCTTTCAGGAAGCGCTGGATATCGCTGAAGCGCCAGCGCATCAGGAAATCCGACCCTTCCGGCAAGACGCGCAGCGCGATCTCTTTGCCGCCCAGCGGGAGGATCTGCGCGTCGCCGATGCGGACGAGTTCCCGCGTGCTGGTCACCAGATACGGCTGCGTGTTCAGTCGTCCCCCCTTCGTCCGCTCCGTGACCGACACGGTGACCAGCGCCACGTCGCGCTGGAAGCCGAGCGCGGGCGAGAGCAGCGGGATGTCATCGCCGAGGATCTGCGGCATATCGTCGTCCCCTTCCGTCTCCGTCTTCGCGCGCGCCGCCTTGAGCAGGTCGTTGAACACCCGCCCCTTGATGCCGAGCTTCGCCAGCGCCGCGCGGAACTCGCTCAGCTCCAGTTCGTCGAGATCGACGGCGTGCGTGAACAGGTCACGCACCGCGTCCTTGCGCTCCAGCCCGACCAGCCGGGCGACGCGCTCGACCTCGGTCTGAAGCCAGGTCTTCGCGCCGTTCAGCACGTCGCCGACCCGCGCCGCCGTCCCGCCTTGAGTCAGCCAGTCGTTGGCGTCCTTGACCCCGTCGGGCAGGCGCGGGATGAGCGCGCATCGGCCCAACGCGCGCGCGATCTCGCGGTTCTTCTCGCGGGCCTCCGGCGTGTTGTCCAGCGCGACGAACACCCGACGGTGCTGACGCAGCGCGGCCAGCAGGTCGTCGCTGACGTGCATCCCGGCGACCGCCAGCGCGGGGATGCCCCACTCGCCGAACGTGATCGCGTCCGCCTGCCCCTCGACCAGGACGACGCGCTCCGCGTCCGGGCTGTACAGATGATTGGAGTACGGGCGGCGTTCGCCCAGGATTTCGCGCGGCGGATTGTAGTGCTTCTTCTCCGTGATCGAGCGCCCGCTCAGGTATGCCAGACGCCCCTTCTCCAGATGGACGTAGACCAGCATCCCCGCCGGGAACCGGGCGATCGCCGACCGCCACCTGTCCGGCAGGTTGAGGTCGGCCACCAGCAGACGCTTGTCCTGCGGCATGAAGCCGAGCCGGGCGGCCTGCACGGTCGTGAGCTGCCACCCCCGTGTTTTCGTAGCGTAGTCCAGCGCGGCGGGCGTGTGCAGCAGCGCCTCGTGCAGCCGCGCCACGAGCTGCCGCTCCGCCCAGGCGGACGACCTGGGGAAGTCGCTCTCACGGTCGATGTCGATGCCGGCGCGCCCCGCCAGCCAGCGCACGGCTTCCAGGAACATCGCCGCGTCGCGGCTGTTCCAGCCGGAACCGTAGTTGAGCAGATGCCGCCCGGCGAAGTCGAAGGCATCGCCGTGCTCGCCTCTCGAGTTCCAGAAATACTGTCCGGTCGCGGGCGTGACGACCAGGCTGTCGTGTTCGACGCCGACGAAGCGCGCCCCGCTGCGCTTGAGCGCGAACTTCTCGCCGACGAGCTGTTCGATGGGATTGGCGGAGCGGATCGGCTCCAGGTCGATGCTCATTGTCCTGCCTCCGTGAAATAGGTGTGTTGAAGCGAACCGGTGCGAAACGCGCGCGGTTGAGATGGGGTCTTCAGTTGCACACGGGGACAGGCTGTGATACAGTGTGGGTGTCCAGGTCACACTGTATCACTTGCCCGCCGCCCACGCGCTGTCCAGCCTGTGGGCCTTTTCTTTTCTACGGCGGAGCGCGCGAGCCTGCGTTCATCGTCTCATCCTCCAAATTGTTGCCACGTGGCAACAATTTCATTCGCTTGTCAGATATCGTTCAGTCTCCATGAGCAGCTTGCGCATCGCCTGCAAGCGCGCCCGCGCAAGATCCGCATCACCTTCCTGTCGCATCAACGCCCGGGCCAGTTCTTGAGGAGTCATCGCGTTGATGGTTTGGGTTACTTTCGCCATTTTGAGTGCAGAGGGGGAAATATCTTCGGCTTCATCCTGCACAACGTGCAGTCCATCCGTCTCACACATTTCCTTGACCTGTTTGACCGAAAGATTGAAATCGATGATCTGGCGGACGATCTCGACGTGGTACTCCGGCGCTACGTTGATCACATATCTGAGGCGCCCCTCTTCGATTGCGTGGCGATCTGCAAGTTCCAGGGCTTCATCGGACAGGCGCAGCAAATTCTTGATGCGGCTGAACTGGGTGCGCTCCATCCCGCCCATCGCGCTGAGGATGGCATCGGTGTACTCGCGCTTGCTGCGCAGGTCGAGGTCGAGCGCCTGCCGATAAAAGTCGTTGCCGACGGCGTATGCCGGGATCTCATAGCCGTGCACCGTCAGCAGCAGCAGCGCTGCCTGCCGCGCCAGCGCCACCGCCGTCAGCCCCGACCGCGCCGTGTTTTCCTTCGCCTGACGGAACACCGACGAACGGTTTGCCGGGATGACGATGCACGGGATCATGCCGTCCCCCGTGTAGCCGGGGATGAAGTCGCGCAGCAGCCACGTCGCCCAGTAGCGCCGTTCCCCCGTTTCGATGCGAAACAAGCGCGTCACGCCCTGACTGACATCGACCACTGTGAGCGGGTTGACCTGCCCGTCATCGCGGATCGTCATCGCCAGATTGACCAGATCGCGCAGCAGCGTCTCCTCCGGCGACAGATGCACGGTCGGTTCATCCTCCCGCTCGTCGTCGGCGTTCGGCAGCAGTTCCAGCACGCTGTGGAACGGCCGTCCCCGCTGACGCGCCGCGATCTGCACCGTCTGCACCAGCTCGCGCAGCGCCTGCGTCGGCGTGATGCGGTGGTTGTGAAAAGCCAGGTGGATGTATTCCGGCAGCACCCGGCGCGGCTGCACCGGGTCAGGCCGCACCATCTCCAGCAGGATGCGCTCGACCCGGATCGCGCTGTCCGTGAAGGCCTGCGGGGCATCGCCGAGCAGGTCGCTCGTGACCGATGCGAGCAGTTCATCGATCCGCGAGGTATCGCCGGGGTTCGCCCGCGCCATCATGCACCTCCCGGCGCCAGAGAGCGCGCCAGCGACGCGACGACCTGCGCATACGCTCTGCTCGCCGCCGAACGGGGATCGTAGTGGAACAGGCTTTGGTGATTGTGATGAGCGTAGGAAACGGCTTCGTTGACCGGGATCACGCCCAGTACCAGCTTGCCCAGCACCGGATGCGCCTGGATCTCTGCCAGCAGATGATTGTGTCCGCGCACGCGGGTGTCCATCTTGGTGACCAACAGCCCGCTGACGCGCAGGTTCGGATGCCGCCAACCGTCCCGGATGTCATTGATCTTCTGGATGACACTCGTTAAGCCGACCGTCTCCAGATAGCGCGGTTCGACTGGCACAATCGCATCGGTCGCAGCCAGTAACCCCATCTCTGTCATCAGTGAGAAGGATGGGCGAGTATCGATGACCACCGCTGCATACTGCCCGGCGATCTTGCTCAACGGATCGGCGAGACGATACGGCGCGCCCGCCACGCCCATCAGTTCGCGCTCGGCGCCTTCCAGCATCGGAGAAGCGGGCAGAACATGGAGGTTCTCGTCCCACTGGCTCTGGACGATGCAGTTGAGCAGCGTTTGCGGTGCATTCTGGCGATCTGCCATCAGCACGGTGTAGAGGCTGTCGTCCGCGCCATAGTCCTTGCGCCCGGTTGTGACCAGCGACGCATGACCTTGTGAGTCGGTGTCGATGAGCAGCACACGACAGTTCGACGCATTAGCGCGGCGCAGCAGTTGACTGATGCCGAGCGCAACATTGGTGGCGGATGTCGATTTCCCGACACCCCCTTTGTGATTGGTGAAAACGAACACGCGAGTCATTGCCATTTCCCTTTCTGACATCCAATCGGTCGATTTTGCTGCCGCTGGCAAGGACATCGCGGAGATGTGGTACAGTGTCTTCCGGAAGTCTTGCTTCGCGAGTCAGCGGGCTTCTGGGCAGTGGGGGAGACACAACCTCCTCCATTGCCCGCCGAAGCCAATCACGATACAGTTGTCATGAAGCGCGTGAGTTGGTCACGCTGAGGAAATGTGATGCTCAGGAAGAACGCAGCCACCTGGTCCTCGCTCAATTGTTCTTCCCTGATCCATCTGGTGGAGCAGAAGAGAACTTGAACGCCGCGGGAGATCTCCCCGGCGTTTTTTGCTGCCCGGCGCCCGCGCCCGACCCCGCTGCGCAGCACACAAGAACGACCTTGACGGACTGGTGCTCCACGCCGCGTCGACCTGGCGCAGTCAGCCGGCCCGATCCGGTCAAATGAGACGACCTATCTGTATAGTTCAGATACCGCATCTGGCTTATACTTGCCGCCAGATACGGACAACACGACCGGACATAGGGCGCGGGAATGTACTTGATCGACGGACACAACCTGATCGGAAGCCTGCCCGATCTCTCGCTCAGCGATCCCGACGACGAGGCCAAACTGGTGCTCCGGCTGATCGGGTTCGCCGCCCGCACCGGCAAAAAGATCTGCGTCATCTTCGACCGCGGCGTCCCGGCGGGGCGCTCCCGACTGGGCAATGCCGTGGTCGAGGTGGTGTTCGCCAACCCCGTTGGCACGGCGGACGCGCTGATGATCCGCCGCATCCGCGACGCGCGCCATCCGCAGGATCTGGTCGTCGTCTCGTCCGATCGCGGCGTCCTGGCGGAAGCGCGGGCGCGGAAGCTGCGCACCTTCACCAGCCCAGAGTTCGCCGCGCAGCTCGCCACCCCCGCACCGCCAGCGCGATCGGCCAATCGGGGCGCAGCCTCAGCCCCTGACAAGCCGTCGGACGTTTACGTCAGCAAAAACGAAGTCGAATACTGGATCAAACGCTTCAGCGAGAGGGGCGATCGCCGGTAGCGATCAGGCGTTCGCCTGCGCCAGCGCTTCGGCGAACACCCCCAGCGCCTGCTCGATCTGCTCCGCCGTCACCACCAGCGGCGGGATCCAGCGGATGACGTTCTCGTGCGATCCGCACGTCAGCAGCAGCAGGTTGCGCTCCAGACAGGCCTTCTGCACCGCTTTGGCCGCGGCCTTGTCCGGCTGGCCGGCGCGGGTGAATTCCGTGCCGATCATCAGGCCCAGACCGCGCACATCCCCGATGATCGGGAACTCGGCCTGAAGCGCGCGCAGCCCGTCCATCAGCCGCGCCCCCATGACGCGGGCATTGCCGGGCAGATCTTCGTCCGCCATGACGTCGAGCGTGGCGCAGGCCGCCGCCGCCGCCAGCGCGTTGCCGCCGTAAGTGCCGCCGTGAGCGCCGGGCGTCCAGCGCGCCATCAGCGCCTGGCCCGCCCCGATCCCGCTGATCGGCACGCCGCTGCCCAGCCCTTTGGCCATGACGAGGATGTCCGGCACGATGCCGGCATGTTCGAAGCAGAACAGCCGCCCGGTGCGCCCGAAGCCGGTCTGCACTTCGTCGATCACCAGCAGGATGCCGGTCTCATCGCACAGGGCGCGCAGCTCGCGCAGGAAGCGCGCCGGCGCGGGGACGTAGCCGCCTTCGCCCAGCACCGGCTCGATGAAGATCGCCGCGGTTTCTTCCGGCGCGGTCTGCGTCTTGAGCAGCAGGCGGAGCTGCGCCAGGCAGAAATCGACGGTCGTGTCCTCATCCCAGCCGTAGGCATAGCTGTACGGGTAGGGCGCGACGAAGATCCCGCCAGGCAGCGGCTGGTAGCCCGCCCGGTAGATCGTCTTGGACGTCGTCATCGCCATCGTCTGCGCGGTGCGCCCGTGGAAACTGCCCTGGAAGACGATGATGTTCTGGCGGCCCGTGGCGTGGCGCGCCAGCTTGACCGCCGCCTCGGTCGCTTCGGCCCCGCTGTTGGAGAAGAAGAAGCTGTCGATGTTCGGCGGTGTGACGGCATTGAGTTTGTTGCTCAGCTCGATCACGCTGGGCGGCAGGACGATGTTCATCTGCCCATGCAGCAGCCGGGCCGCCTGCGCCTGGATCGCCGCGACGACGCGCGGGTGGCAGTGGCCGGTATTCGTCACGCCGATGCCGCTGGTGAAATCGAGCCAGGCCGTGCCGGCCTCGTCGTACAGATACGCCCCCTCCCCTCGCACGGGCTGCATGGTCGTCAGGTGCGACCAGACGGGAGATAAATGGTGGATCGGTGCTTCCGCGATCATGATGAACATCTATCCTGTGTCTCTTGATCATCTCTTCATGCTCGATTGTACCGTCAATGACGGCAAAAGGCGCAGCGGAAAGCGGCGTCCCCTACACGGCGCAACCCGTCCCTGATATTTCCCCGTGACATCCGTCATATTCGTTCATGAAATTCATACAAATTTCACGTCGGTGATCTGGACGATTAAAGACAGATTAGTTATCCTGTTCATTAACCGATCATTGTGTTGCGCCGGGGGATATACACGATGGTTAATTCTTACTTTACGCATAACGACCACGCTGTGCTGAACGCCTGCCCGGTTCGCCTCAGCGACCCCGATGTGGCGTTCGTGCGCGAAAAACTCCTCGCCCTGCACGGCGCGCTCTACCGTCGTCTGCGCGACCACCACCTCGATCTGCATCCGCATCCGGATGCTGCGCACTGGGTCAGCCCGCTGTCCACTGCGAGCCGCGTCCCGATCTCCGGGCTGACGCTGCTGTACATGCGCCCGGGAGAGCAGGCGCGCTCGGTCGAGCGGATGATGGGCCGCGATGCCCGCGCCGCGATCGAGCCGCAGCGCCATCCGGTTTTCGAACTGCGCCTGACGCCGCACCACTTCTGCATCGAACTGGTCATCCCGCCTTCAGCCTGGTGGGATCAGCGCAATCTGGTCGCCAAGCTGTCGCTGCCGCGCCACCGCCAGACCCTGCGCGAGATCGTGGCCCGCCTGCCGGGTGATATCCTGTTCGGCTTCTGGGACGGCCTGACGCTGAGCGATGCGCATCTCTCCCCGCGGCAGTTGGTGCGCGGTGACATTCTGGAGCAGTTCTTCGCCACCTTCAGCGATGGCCACGACTGGCTGCGCGCCGGCGTCTGGTACGATCCCGGTCACACGGCGCTGGCGACCGACGCGATCGTCCACGAGGCGGTGCGCCGCATCCAGGCGCTGTACCCGCTGTATACCTATGCCCTGTGGACGAGCAACAACAACTTCCACCCGTTCTACACCCAGGCCGGGCCGACCGTTTCCCGTTACAGCCGGGAGATGTAGCCGCATCCCGTCAGCGTTCATCCCCGCGGGCCTCATCCACCGGGCCGGGCCGACTGCCCGGCCCGGTTCTCTACCTGGCTGAACCAGCGCAGCGGGGATCGATGGAATGCTGTCATTCCTCCTGAAATTATTTATAATTCTTGAATATATTCATTGCCGCGCGGCTGATTGAACGATCCAGATCAGCCAGTCAGGGCGCAGCGACCGCCGGCGCGCAGTCGATCAGTCGATGAGGATACGATGAACGCGGAACAGATCATTCAAACCATTCGGGATGCCGCTCCCCAGCGCAGCGATCCCCTGGTCAGCGGCCCGTACCGGCATCTGGTCGGTCTGATCGAAGCCCACGTGATCGGCCAGCCGTATTTCGATCAGCACCCCCCGCATACGCTGACGCCGACCCAGTGGACGCTGCTGCGCATCGGCGTGGCCAGCATCCGGGAGGGGCGGGCCGCCGTCGCACTGCGTGAAGCCGCCGATCGCCTGGCCGCCGCGCTCCAGCCGGTCGCCGTTGAGCCGATCGGCATGTCCGAGCAACCGACATTCATCCCCGATGAAGCCGATGAGGACGGTGACACCGTCGAGCTGGAGGCGCACCGCGCTCCCGATCCAGTCATCCTGCCGCCGGAACAGCCCGGAACCGACAAACAGGAACGCGCTGGCCTGCCGCCCGCCCCGGTCGAGCCGCGCTTCGCGCCGCGCCCGGCGCACAGCCGGCCCGCAGCGGGATATGCCGGTTCGGAGCGCGTGCAGCCCGCCGCTCACGCCGATCAGGACGCGCCGCTGCCTCACGATGACAGCCCGTCGATGATCGTCCAGCCGGAACCGCCGGCCAGCGCTCCTCAGGATGCTGACGAGCCGCGCGCCATCCTCTACGACCTGTGCCTGAGCTACGATGACCACGATCTGCGCCTGGGCGAGCGCCTGGAGCGTCACCTGCGGCAGCAGGGCTTTCAGATCATCAGCGACCGCTTGAGCCAGTTGGGATCCACCAGCCTGGAAGCGGCGATCCGCGCCTCCCTGCTGCTGGCCGTGGTGCAGACGCCGGCGGCTGCCCGTTCGGCGTCGGTGCAGCGCGCCCTCGACTATGCGCGCCGCTGGCATGTGCCGGTGCTGGCGCTGCTGGCTGG
This sequence comes from Anaerolineae bacterium, assembly GCA_034432395.1. GTDB lineage: Bacteria > Chloroflexota > Anaerolineae > Aggregatilineales > Phototrophicaceae > Flexifilum. The sequence goes on along the minus strand of DAOUBU010000098.1, from coordinate 58,130 downwards.
CGACGAAAAACGCGCCGTCCTGGCCGGTGCGGAGGCCGTGCCGCGCCTCGATATCCGCGGGAGCCGCTACGACGCCGGGGTGCGGGCGCTGCTGCGCGAACTGCGCCGCCGCCGCGCCCGCCTGCCCGACAGTGGACGCTGATCAATCCCGGCTGAACCAGCGGTCGTAGATCGCATCGAAGACGCCGCTCTCGCGCAGCCGCAGCAGCCCGAGATTCACCCGCTCGCGCAGCGGGCTGCCCTGCTGCAGGGCGATGCCGTAATATTCGTGGACGAACAACTGCCCGGCGGTGCGCACGCGCCCGCGTCCCTCGCGCGCGGCGTAGTAGAGCAGCACCGGCTGATCGTAGACGACGGCGTCGATCCCCCCGTCGAGCAGCGCCGTCGCCGCTGCTTCGAACGTCGGGAATGCGATCGGGCGCAGGAGCTGTTCCTGTAAGAACAGCTCCGCCGTCGTCCCCGCCACAGTGCCGACGCGCCGCCCGTACAGATCATCGACGCTGCCGATCGCGCCGCGAATGCCCGCCAGCGTGATGCCGCTGGTGATCACCGCCGTGAACTGCGCCACCAGCGCGATGCCGATGAACATCCACAGGATCGCCACCAAGCGGCCAACGACGCTCTTCGGCGTCCGATCGCCGTAGCCGACCGTGGCGATCGTCACCGCGGCCCACCAGATCCCCTCGAACAAGCCTTTCCCGTATGCCCGGTTGAACTCCGGGTTGGAACGCCGCTCGATCAGCCAGACCACATTGCCGGCGATCAGGATCACGATCACCATGACGATGACGATCTGCGTCACCTGCGACGACAGCATCAGCGCGACCAGATCGCCCAGCGTCAGGCCGGTATCCTCGCGGGAGAGGATATCCAGCCCGGAGTTGAACATCGGCAGGGAGAAATCGATCTGTTCCTCGCGCTCGGCGGTGATGCTGATGCCGGCGATCCCGACGTCGGCCCGGCCATCCGCCACCGCGTCGATCACCTCCTGCACCGTCTCGAACAGCAGCCAGTTCGTCTCGACATTCAGCTCCAGCGCCAGATCGCGCCACAGATCGATGCTGAAGCCGCTCAACGCGGCATCGGGATCGGCGGCAGGGTCGGCCAGCATCGTCTCATCGACGATCACAAACGGGACGAGCGGCTTGATGGCGACCGTCAGCGTCTCCCCGCTGACGGATGCTTCCTGCGCGCGCGCAGGCCCGGCTGTGGCCAGCACGATCAGGCCCAGCAGCAGCCAGAAGGTGCGGCCCGGTTTGCTGTGTTTTTTCCATTGACTCACGACGTTGACACCGCCTGTGACGAAGCGAGATACCGGTTACGCGCCGCTCAGGATCGTCTCCAACAGCTTGCGGTCGAAATAGACGCGCTCGCCGTCGAATTTACCCACGGTCGGGTTCCACGGAAAGTGGATGATGATATCCATCTCCACCCGCCGGCCCGTCGGGGCGATGCCCGCCCACTCCCCGCGCTGCGTCCCGGTCATGCGGGTGACCTCGATCACCCCCTGCGGGCCGATGACGATATCCTGCAGGTCGAAGTGGACATCGGGAAAAGCGCCCAGAAACGTCAGGTAGAACGTGCGCGCGCCATCATGGCCTTCCCAGCGCTGGCCGGTCGGGATGATCTCGTACACACAGTCGGGGGACAGGGTGTCGATCAGCCCCTGCAGATCGCGCGCGTCCTCGGCTTTGCTGTGCGCGATCCACAGCGCGCGGATCTGATTGTACAGCTCTGGCGTCACATCCCACGCCAGGCGCTCGCGGATGGTGGTAGTCTGGCTGGTGAGCATGAAACCAACTCCTTCAAAAAAACGTATTGATCGATGTTTTGATGAGGTATCTTGCCCGTGTGGCATATCCCTCATCCGACAGTATATCATTGTGCAGTCGCTGAAGACGAATGCGCATCGAATGGGGGTGCAACTATGGATCTGGTCCAGGCGGGAGGCGATTTCATCACGTTCCTGATCAGCTCACCGCTCATCTGCTGCGGCTGGCTGATCGTCGGCGCGCTGGCCGGCGGTGTGGCGCAGAATCTGATGGGCGGCGGCACGCGCAGCAACCTGATCGGCAACGTCGTGCTCGGCCTGCTCGGCGCAGTGGTCGGCGGGTTCATCGTCGGCGCGCTGGGGCTGGCGCGGCCTGACGGCGGGCTGCCCGCGGTGATCGTCAGCCTGCTGGTGGCGATCCTGGGCGCGGTCGTGCTGATCGCCATCGGGCGCGTGCTGCGCGGCAAACCGATCCGTTAATGAGCTGAGGGCGCGCCGCGCTATTCCGGCTGCGCGGCCTGTTCCGTGGGCCGGGTCTGCTCCGTGCCGGCCCCGGCCCCCGATCCAGTTTCGTCCGCCTCTTCGCCCTCTCGGGCTTTCCAGACGTCGGAGGCGATGTCGATGTAAAGCTGGCCGTTCAGGTGATCGATCTCGTGCTGGAAGATGCGCGCCAGCCAGCCCGTCGCTTTGATGCGGAACGGTTTACCGTGGCGATCCTGCCCGGTGACGACGACCATCTCATGGCGATCGACCGTGCCGAAGTAGCCGGGGATCGACAGACAGGCCTCCACCCCTTCCACTTTCGTCCGGCTGGCCTTGATGATCTCCGGGTTGGCCACCACGTAGACGACACCGGCCTGCTCACCGTATTCCTGTTTGCTCTCTTCGTCGTCCGGCAGGCGCACGACGATCAGGCGCTGCGAGACGTTGACCTGCGGCGCGGCCAGCCCGACGCCGGGGGCGGCGATCATCGTCTCGATCATGTCATCGGCCAGCTTCTGAAAACTGCTGTCGAAGCTGGTGACGCGCTTCGCTTTCTTACGCAGAACGGGGTTGTCCATGAACACGATCTGCCGGATCGCCATACTGCCTGCCTCATACTCATCTGTCGGAATGTTAACCGATCGTATAGACGCTGCGATCAGTATAAACCGTTCGTCGTAAAGGTACAGATCGGAAACGGAAAAGCACAGGACACCGGGGGCTTCCCCGGTGTCCTGTCCAACGTGCAGGGGTCAGGCCGCGTTACATCGGCGGCAGGATGACCGCGTCGATGACGTGGATCACGCCGTTGGCCGCGTCGATATCGGTGAGGATGATCTGGGCATCGTTGATGAAGATGCCCTCATCCGTCGCCGTGATCGTGGCATCGTCGCCGTTCAGCATCGTCAGCGTGACGCCGTCCATCATCTCCGCCAGCGCGGCGCGGACGTCGCTGCTGGTGTAGATGCCCTCGACCACGTGGTAGAGCAGGATGTTGGTGAGCTGTTCCTGATTCGCCAGCACGCCGTTGAACGCCTCTTCACCCAGGGCCTCGGCCAGCGCGGCGAAGGCGGCATCGGTCGGGGCGAACACGGTCAGTTCGGCATCCGGGGCGCTCAGCGCTTCGAGCACGGCGGGATCAGCGGCGCTGACGGCGGCCAGCAGCGTGGTGAATTCCGGCGTTTCCGCCTCGGTCGCAGCGACGACGACTTCGGCCAGCGTCTTGGTCTCCGGCAGGATGACCGCGTCGATGACGTGGATGACGCCGTTGCTCGCCATCACGTCGGTGGTGACCAGGCCCGCGCCGTTGATCGTGATCACGCCTTCTTCATCCAGCGCGATGTCGATGCTCTGGCCGTTCAGGGTCTCGACCGAGACGACGCCCGGCATCATCTCTTCACCGAACAGCGCGGCGACATCCTCAGCCTTCACCACCGAACCCAGCACGTGGAAGAGCAGGATCTTGGTGAGCATTTCCTGATCGGCCAGCACGCCGTTGAACGCTTCTTCGCCCAGCGCCTCGGCCAGCGCGGCGAAAGCGGCATCGGTCGGGGCGAACACGGTCAGTTCGGCTTCCGGATTGCTCAGCGCTTCGAGCACGGCGGGATCAGCGGCGCTGACGGCGGCCAGCAGCGTGGTGAATTCCGGCGTATCGGCCTCGGTGGAGGCGACGACGATCTCGGCGATGGTCGGCTCACTCTGAGCGACCGACGGGATGACGGCAAAGGCGAACAGCGCGATCACGGTGACGAACAGCAGGAACTTCTTCATTACGGATACTCTCCCCAACTTCTATGACGGTAAATGCGGCTTCCAGTAATCGAAGTCTGATTACCGTCTGCCAGACTAGGGGGCGAGCATGAACGGCCCGTGAGTCGTCCTGAAATTCGGGATAAGTCGTCTGTCAGCGGATGATGAGAAAGACATCGTAAGGACGGACGTTAGCCCTCGATCCGGTCGGCGAGGAAATCCTTCCTGACCTGAGGATCGGCCGGGTCGGGGTAGCCAAACTGACCGATCAGATCGGCCAGGGTGACCTCGGCGGAGACATCGCTGCCGAGCAGCAGATTGCCCAGCACGATATCGATGACGAACAGCAGCCGGGCGAAATTGCCGAACTGCCCCTGAAGCGCGGTGAAGAGCACGGCGAAAACGCGCTCGCGCACCTCGGTATCGACGATGCCGGATCCGGGGTAGCCGCCGATCCAGTTTTCCGGGTATGTCCCCAGGCGCAGCACGTCCTGCCGCAGGGCGGTCAACTGCTGGATGGCCGCCTTGCGATCGTGCGCATCGACCAGGCGGGCCGCCCGGTAAGGCAGGTTGGGGAGCTGCGCGTAGATCTCCCCCGGCGGCGTCATCTCGACCAGGCGCGCCAGCGCGTGCGTCCTGAAATTGAGCGCCGCGGCCAGCGCCGCAGCGCAGGCGCGGTAATAGCGCGCGCGCAGTGGCAGCGCCGCAGCCTGATCCAGCCGCCAGAGCAGCGACAGGTAATCGCCGAAATCCAGTGCCAGCCGCGGCGGATCGGTCGGGCTGTAGGAGCTGATCAATTGAGTGATGCGGGCCTGCTCGAAGCGGGTCGGCGTGCTCATGGTCGAGCGGTCATTCCTGCTGGCGATCCCCCGGCGTCAGGTGATGGTGACGGGCGCGCACCTGCCACACGCGCAGCGCCGCCTCCACCTGAATGCGCAGATCCATTTTCGATTGACCGCGCGTGCGATCCGGGAAGTAGATCGGGATCTCCGCGATCCGGTAGCCCAGCCGGTGGGCGACATACGCCATTTCGACCTGAAAGACGTAGCCGCTGCTGCCGATGCGCTCCAGCCCCAGGCCGATCAGCGTGCCGCGCCGCCAGATGCGGTAGCCGCCGGTGGCATCGCTGACCGGGATGGCCAGGATGACGCGCACGTAGATGCTGTTGGCGAACCAGCTCAGCAGTTTGCGGTAGATGCTCCAGGTCTTATCGACGCCCCCGCCGCGGGTGAAGCGCGAGCCGATCACCAGATCGGCCCCGGCCTCCAGCGCGGCGATGAGCTGCGGGATGTATTCGGGCTGATGGCTGAAGTCGCAGTCCATCTGGATGATGTACTCCGCCCCCTGGCTGATCGCGCGGCGGAACCCGGCGATGTAGGCCGGGCCGAGGCCGTTCTTCTCCGCCCGGTGCAGCACCTCGATCCGACCGGGGTGGGACGCGGCCAGCGCATCGGCGATCTGGCCGGTTCCATCTGGCGAATTGTCGTCCACGACGAGGATGTGCAGGTTCTCCAGCCCCAGCGCGAACAGGGCATCCACCATCAGCGGCAGGTTTTCGCGCTCATTGTACGTGGGCAGGACGACGGTCAGCTTGGGCAGTGCGGTCATGTGCAGCTCGCAGGGTAGGCAGATCGAACAGCAACGCCATCAAGTGTAATGGAGATCCCGCGCCGCTGAAAGCCAGAACTGCGGCCCGCCCGATGCATCAGGCGGTGAGGGCATTGCTGCGCGGAGTCGATCCGCGTTGCAGGGATGCGGCGCGGCGCGCCCAGACACAGGGGGCGAGCCGCTGGCCCGCCCCCTGCCTGAACTGCATCGGTGCCGCCCTTCTCACCGTTCGATCACGGGTAGAAGCCGCGGGTGACGAGCGCATCGGCGACGCGCTTGATCGCCAGGATGTTGGCCGCTGTGCGCATATCGACGTTGTATTCTTCCGCGGCGCGCTCGGTCGCATAGAAGCTGCGCGTCATGGCGCGGGTGAGCTGGCGGTAGACCTCTTCTTCATCCCAGAAGAAGGCCTGCAAATCCTGCACCCACTCGAAATAGCTGACGATGACGCCGCCGGCATTGGCCAGGATGTCCGGCACGACTTTGACGCCCTTCTCTCTGAAGATGTCGTCGGCTTCGGGCGTGGTCGGGCCGTTGGCCCCTTCCACGATCAGCTTCGCCTTGACCTGATCGGCGTTGTGGCCGGTGAGCTGATTTTCCATCGCCGCCGGGATCAGGACGTCGCAGGGCAGCGTCAGCAGTTCGGCATTGGTGACCTGTTCGCCGTGCGGGCAGCCGGCCAGCGTGCCGTGCTCGGCGACCCAGGCGCGCACCGCCGGGATATCCAGCCCGTTTTCGTTGTAGATGCCGCCGGTCACATCGCTGACGCCGACCACCTTGAAGCCGAGTTTGGCGGCGTAGCTGGCGGCGTGCGAACCGACGTTGCCGAACCCCTGCACGACGACCGTCGTCCGGGCCGGGTCGAAACTGCCGGTCGATTTCAGTGCTTCCACCATGCATGTGACCGCGCCGCGCCCGGTCGCTTCATTGCGCCCCTGCGACCCGCCGATGTTGATCGGCTTCCCGGTGACGATCGCCGGGACGGAGTAGCCGACGGTCATGCTGTAGGTATCCATGATCCACGCCATGACCTGCGGGTTCGTCCCCATGTCGGGCGCGGGGATATCGGAGTGCGGGCTGATGAGCGGGATCAGCTCGGCGGCGTAGCGGCGCGTCAGGTTCTCCAGTTCGCGCTGGCTCAGCGTCTGGGGATCGACGACCACGCCGCCTTTGGCCCCGCCGTAGGGGATGCCGGCCAGCGCGCATTTCCACGTCATCCACATCGCCAGGGCGCGCACCTCGTTGAGATCGACCGCCAGCGAATAGCGGATGCCGCCTTTGGACGGGCCCAGCACCGTGCTGTGATGCACCCGGTAGCCGGTGAACATCTCCACCCGGCCATCATCGCGGCGGACGGGAAAATTGACGGTGAACTCGCGCCGGGGATAGCGCAGGAACTCGACCACACCATCCGGAATGCGTAGATAGCGTACCGCCCGATCGTACTGCGCCAGCGCGACCTCGAAAGCGTTCGGGACGTCCTGCTGCGGCGCCTGCTGACCGGCGCGCGAAGGATAGGCTACCACCATGAAAACATCTCCTTGAGGATCTCATGCATGAAAGTTGGCATCCCGGCGCATCGCTGTCTCATCGTCTCCCCACATGCGCAGTTCAGGATGCTCTTTTTACTACCATCAGTGTAGCCGAGATCCGCACTCGTTGGAAGCTTTTGCTCATGAAATTTATATGAAATGCACAGATATCAGGCGATGCAGTTTGTGCAAAGTAACAGAGTATTTAAAAAAGCGCGCGCCGGAACGCGGTCACCGCGGGCGCGCCTCCGCGCTGGCAGAAAGGCGATTTCGATGTACACTGGAAGGCAGTGAACGCCGATCCCTGGTATACGAGGAGCGCAGAGGCGAGAACCATGCGCGCACGCTGGTTGAGTGCAGGCGCAGCCGGGCTGGCAGCCGCGGCGCTGATCGCGCTGACGCTGCCCGTGCTGGGCCAGCAGACCACCCCCGATCCATTCGCACCGGTCGCCACCCGCGACCCGTTCAGCTTCGCCCCGCAGCCGACGACCGTCTTCGGCACGCCGACCGCGCCCCCGGCGCTGAGCGGCGTGGCCGGCTATGCCGAGCGCGGCCCGGTGGCGATCCGCAGCGGCCCGGGTCTGGAATATCCGCGCATCGGCGGGCTGGCCGCCGGGCGCAGCATCGACATCATCGGCTACAATGGCTACGATCTCAACCGGCCCTGCTCGGCGGATTTTCAGGCCGATCTCGATATGTGGGTGCTGGTCAGCTACCGCGGCGGCACGGGCTGGATGGCCCGCTGCGCGCTGACCATCCGCGGTGAGTTCAACATGAGCCAGTTCCTGATCAACGCGCCGCCGCCGGGGTCGCGCCCGCCCACGGGCTACCCGATCACGCCGACGCCGGGCCGTTGACCGTCATCGCCATGATGAAGCGCTTCCGCTGGCGGTTTCCTGTCGTACTGACCGCTGCCGTTCTGCTGGCCGGCTGCGGCGCTGCGGTGCTGCCCGTCGTGCCGACGCCCCTGCCCACCGCCACGCCGACGGCCACGCCTGAACCGCCGCAGGCGGCGACGGAGACGGCGATCGCCCTGCTGCCCACCCCGACGCCGACGCTGGATCCGGCGCGCGTCACGCCGACGGGGGGGCCATCGCCCACCCCGCTGTTCGGCCCATCGCCCACGCCGCCGGCGCTCCCGGTGACGCCGACGATCCCGCCGGGCGCGCTGCCGGTCAACGCGCCGCGCATCGAGTTCTTCACCGCCGATGTCCAGGTGGCCGCGCCGGGCAGCGCGATCAACCTGTACTGGTCAACGCGCGGCGCATCGAGCGCGGTCATCTACCGCCTGCAGGGCGGCGTGCGCAACCAGCTCTGGAATGTCGGGCCGGATGGCTCGCTGACCGTGCAGACGCGCCGCAGCGATCGCGGTTCGGTCGATTTCGAGCTGTCCGTCGGGGATGGCGCGCAGGAAACCTCGCGCCGCCTGTCGATCCCGCTCTCGTGCCCGGATGCCTGGTTCTTCATCCCGCCCCCGGCGGACTGCCCGGCTGGCCCGGCGGAAGAGACCACGCTGGTCGAGCAGCCGTTCGAGCGCGGGCGGATGCTCTACATCCAGTCGCTCAACCAGGTGTACGCGCTGTTCAACGACGGCTTCGACCCGGCCTGGGTCGCGTTCGACAACCGCTACAACCCGGAGGTCGATCCCGAAGCCGATCCCAACTTCGCCAATCCGCCCGGCCTGTATCAACCGGTGCGCCAGCTCGGCTTTCTGTGGCGCGGGCGCGACTCCGTCCGCAACCGGCTGGGGCTGGGGACGCAGCCGGAATCGGCTTACACCGGCTTCATCCAGCGGGCGGACGTGGGCGGCCAGACGACGCTGTATGCTTCCAGCGCCGACGGCGCGGTCATTCAACTGCTGCCCGGCGGCGCGCAGTGGACGATCATTCCCATCCGCTGATGACCGCGCGCTCATGCGACTCCAACGCCGCTGTGCTGTATTCTTGATAGAGTTCGGCTGGCCGTCTGCACAAGTCGGACGCCCCCGGTCATGCAGTGCACATGCTGAAGGTCTGTTATGCTCAATGAACCCGCTTCCTCCATCGACGATCGCCCACTGCCACGAGATGCGCAGCGCATCGACCTGCCCAACGGGAACACCGCCCAGGAAGTCGGCCCGCGCCGGCTCGAGCTGCGCAGCCTGGTCGGCAGCGTACTGCTGATCGAGCGCGAGTATTTCCCCCGTTCCGAATGGTCGAGCGACCGTCCGCCCCGATCGTCCAGGCGCCCCGCGAGCCTGTTCGAGCCGCCCGAACAGGATCATCAGGCGGATGAGCCGCTGGCGCAGATGGGCGAGGCGCTCATGGCGCTGAGCGGAGACAGCCGCTACATCGCCTCGTTCGAAGGCCGCCTGATGCACGAGTCCGCTGAGGCCTATGACATGCTCGATCGCCAGTTCCGCCCGCTGGACTACCTGGCGCTGTTCCGCGAGCGCAAACTGCCGGATGGGACGATCAAACACGTCATCCACGTCATCTCCGGGCGGCCGCAGCCGCGCCCGCGCCCGTGGCTGCTCAACGCCATCCTGCTGATCGCCACGTTCGTCAGCGTGCTGATCGTCGGCACGACGATCGCCATCGGCGAGATCGAACTGACCAACCCGGCACTGGCCGCGCGGCTGGCCAACAACTTCTTCGCCGAGCTGTGGCGCGGTTTGCCCTACGCCATCAGCATCCTGCTCATCCTGGGGGCGCACGAACTGGGGCATTACTTCGCCGCGCGCCACCACCGGCTGGCCGTCACGCTGCCGTATTTCATCCCCGCGCCGTTCATCAGCCCGCTGGGGACGTTCGGCGCGTTCATCCAACTGCGCGAGCCGATCCGCAACCGCAACGTGCTGCTCGATGTCGGCGCGGCGGGGCCGCTGGCGGGGCTGACGTTCGCCATCCCGATCCTGTTCATCGGCCTGGCGACGTCGATCGTCAGTCCGATCCAGCCGGGCGCTTCGGTCGAGGGCAATTCGCTGCTCTATGCGCTGGCCAAAACGATCGTCTTCGGGCGCTTCCTGCCCGATGGCCAGGTCGATGTGCTCGTCAACCAGCTCGCCTGGGCCGGCTGGACGGGCCTGCTGGTGACCGCCCTCAACCTGATCCCGCTCGGCCAGCTTGACGGCGGGCACATCCTGTTCTCGCTGATCGGCGATGCCGCGCGCAAGCTCTATTTCCCCCTGCTCGGCGTGCTGGCGCTGCTCGTCTTCTTCGTCAGCGATGTCTGGCTGCTGTGGCTGATCCTGCTGCTCTTCTTCGGGCGGCTGTATGCCAGCCCGCTGGACATGATCACCCCGCTGACGCCGCGCCGCCGCTGGATCGCCTATCTGGCCCTCGTCGTCCTCATCGTCACGTTCATCCCGGCTCCGTTCACCGTCGCAGAAGGGGGCAGCAGCGTCCCGACACTGCGCGACGCCGTGCTGCATCTGCTGCCGGTCGTCCCGGCCCTGCTGTGGACGCGCCGCCGCTAGCGATGGTGCGTCCTGTCGGTGACGCCCCATCTCCGGGACGGGGTATCCATCACCACGGCGCATACGACAAAAATGCTGTAGACTGTACTTTAGTACCTATCGATCAGCGATCGCTGATCGGCACAGGTCAGTCATGGGGGGTTTCATGTCCGTCCCACGCGCTCATCATCTCCTGATCCTGCTCGGAGCCGCCGCGGTTCTCATCACTATGCTGATCGGCTGGACGCCGCTGCCCGTCCCGCCCGCCGCGGCCCAGGGCGGCTCGGTCTGCCCGCCGATCGTGGGCCGGGCGCTGGAAAGCGTCGGCACGGCCTGTGCCGGCCTGGGTCGCAACAGCGCCTGCTACGGCTACCGGTCGGTCTCCGCCACCTTTTCCAGCCCGCAGCCGGTCGGCTTCTTCAGCCGCGTCGGCGATACCGCCGATCTGTTCACCCTGGAGACAGTGCGCACTTCTCCGCTCGATCTGGCGCGCAATCAGTGGGGCGTGGCGCTGCTCAATTTGCAGGCCAGCCTGCCCAACACGCTCCCCGGCCAGAACCTGACCTTCCTGCTGCTGGGCGATGCCCAGATCGAAAACGCGGTCGCGCCGGAGGCGGCCTTCCGCGGCGGCATCCCCGTCAACGTGCGGACGATCCTGAGCGCCAATCTGTATCAGAGTCCGTCGGTGGACAGCGCGATCCTCGGCACGCTGGAGGCGGGCAGCGCGCTGCCCGCCGATGCCCGGTCGGAGGATGACGCCTGGTTCCGCGTCACCTACAACGGCCAGTACGGCTGGGCGGCCCGGACGGTGCTCGATGTCCCCGCGCCCGCCGCGCGCCTGCCCGTCTACTCCCCGCAGACTTACCCGGCCCCGATGCAGACCTTCTTCCTGCGCACGGGCGCGGGCAGCCCGATCTGCGACGAAGCGCCCGATGCGCTGATCGTGCAGGGGCCGCGCGGCATGACCGTCGATTTCACCGTCAACGGGGCGAACCTGCGCATCGGCTCGACGGTGGTGCTGCGCACCCTCCCGCTCAACAGCCCCCCAGGCGATGGCCTGCCCCCCGATCCCCCCGACGACATCTCCGGCTTTTTGCAGATCAGCGTCCTCGATGGCGAGGTCATCATCGAGCCGGAGAGCGACGATCCGATCGTCATCGAGGAAAACGAGACCACCCTGACCTGCCTCGATCGGCCGCAGAACCTCGGCATCGACGGGCAGCCCAATGATCAGCTCGTCACCGACCGGTGCGGCGGCTGGGACGACCCGGCCCCGCTCCCGGATGCGCTGCGTCAGTCGCTGCGCCTGCTCGATGATTACCCGCTGGACTATCCGATCCCGGTGTTTGACGATCCGACGCCGACGCCGGAGCCGCCCACCGCGACGTCCGTGCCGCCCACCGCGACATCCGTGCCGCCCACCGCGACGCCGGAGCCGCCCACCGCGACACCCGTGCCTCCTACTGTGACATCCGTGCCGCCCACCGCGACGCCCGTGACCCCGGTGAACACGCCAACCCCGACTGCCACGACGACCGCATCCCTGACCGCGCAGGATCTGGGCGTCGCCGTCACTGCGCCCGCGTCCGTGGCGGGGACGAACGTCACCTATACCGTCACCGCATCCAATCTCGATTCCGACCCGGTCGATGACATCATCGTGACGCTGACGCCGCCCGCCGGGCTGACTTTCGTGTCCAGCAGTTCACCCCTGATCGGGAACCTGTGGCATGTCGGCTCGCTGCCCGGCGGCGGTTCGCAGACGCTCACCGTGACCTACTTCATCCCGCTGGCAGAGGTGGGCATCCCGCAGACGCTCAGCGCGGCGATCAGCAGCATCAGCAACATCGACAGCAATCCGGCCAACGACAGCGACAGCGCCACGACCACGCCGGCCACCGGCGTCGATATCGGCCTGGCCGTCGATGATTTCAGCGAGCCGCCCTTCCGCGAGCTGGACTCGTACTGGATCCGGTACGAAGTGGTCAACGCCAGCGCCACCGACGACGCCCTCAACGTCGTCATCACCGACCTGCTGCCGACCAACACGACCTTCAGCGCGTACACCGGGCCGGGGGTCTATTCACCGGCCACCGATACGCTGACGCTCGGCTCGGTCGCGCCGGGCAGCGCGCTGCTGCTGCGGTTCGATTTCACCTTTGACGGTGCGATCGCCGGGACGACGCAGAGCAGCAGCGCCACGCTGACGGCGGATAACGACATCACGCCGGGCAACAACGAGGCTCCAGCCAGTTTCATCATCAACACGCAGGCCGATCTGAGCGTGACGATTGCGCCGAGCACCCTGTCACCGGTGGTCGGTGTGCCGTTCACCGTCCAGATCGATGTGACCAACAACGATGCCGCGCACACCGTGAACGACATCGAAGTCCCGTGCACCGTGCCGCCCGGCCTGACGATCAACAGCGGCGGCTGCCCGTGGACGATCCCGTCGCTGGGGCCGGGCGGCACCGCGACGTTCACGCTCGATCTGACGGCCAACCCGCCGACGACTGGCATCCCGCAGACGATCAGCGCCGGGCCGTTATACGCCTTCACCAACGACGACAGCATCAGCGGCAACGACACTGCCTCGACCAGCGTGACGCCGCTGCCCGCCCTGGTCGATGTCGGCTTCAGCGGCCTGAACGTCGTCAACGCCCCCTATGAAGAAGGCGAGACGATCTTCATCACCTACACGATCGACAACACCGATCCGGTCACCCCCGCGTTCAACATCGTCATCGCCGATCTGCTGCCCGCCGGGGTGACCTTCAGCGGCTACAGCGGGCCGGGGACGTACAATCCCCTCACCGATACGCTGACGATCGCCTCTCTGGCCCCGGTCGCATCCGTGAATCTGAACTTCGAGGTGATCGTCGACTCCGGGACGGGCGGTTCGCTCCTCTCCAACACGGCAGCCCTGACGGCGGATAACGACAGCACGCCGGGCGATAACGTCACCCCGGTGGGCATCTTCATCTCAACCAGCGCCGACCTGGAAGTCGTCACGTCGGCCAGCACGCTGACGCCGTTGACCGATACGCCGTTCACCGTGACGATGACCGTGACCAATCACTCGCTCACGCAGACGGTCAGCGGTATCGAACTGTCCTATTCGACGGACGCGCTGACGGTCATCTCGATCACGCCGGGCAGCGGAACCGCCGGCGCTGGAACCTGGTCGATCCCGTCGCTGGGGCCGGGCAGCAGCACCACCCTGACGTTTGACCTGACCGCCCCCGCGGCGCTGGATGACGTCCCGCAAACGGTCGGCGGGTTCGGCCTGACCAGCCCGACGAACATCGACCCGAATTCGGCCAACGACAGCAGTTTCATCACGATCGTGCCGTCCATCATCTGATCGCCTTCGCTCGCGACCGGCGGGCCGCACGATCCCGGCGCTCGCGGGCATGGGCGGCGATATCAACGTTCAGCCGGGCGAACCTGTGCCATACTGAGATCGACGACCGGCACAGTGCAATCTTTCAGGACAGGCCAGCCATGCTGACAGAGGACAGCCAGCCGGATATCCCGCCCATACCGGAGCCGATCGAGCGGCGGCTGCGCGAACTCGAGTGGATCGCCGCTGATTATGCGCGCCTGAAACCGATCATCGAGCGCACGGCGCACGGCGGCGCGCTGGAGCAGTCGAGCGATTTCGGCGCGCTCTACGTCGATCCGATCACAGGCCGGGTGATCGATGCCAATCGCGCGATCGCCGATCTGCTGGGCTGGGGTCAGGCCGAGCTGATCGGCCAGTCGATCGAGTCGCTGGAAGAGTCCGCCGCGGAGGCCGAGCCGGAGGCGAGCCGTCGGTACGTCGAAAACGGAAACGAGATCCGCATCTACCCGGCCCTCTTCCGGCATCGCGATGGGCACACGATCCCGGTCAGGGTCCACTGCCGCCAGTTGAACAAGCCGGACGGCGCGCTCCGCTACTACCAGATCGAGGATCGTTCGCTCCCCAGTCTGCTGCGGGAAGCGCTGCGCCACCGCGATGATGTCGATTTTCAGTTCGCCTCCCGGCTCAAAGTGCTCAACGAGATCACCATCGCGCTCAGCCGGATCGATGATTTCGATGATCTGTGCCGGGCCATCGTGCGGGCCGGTATCGAAAACCTGGGGTTCGACCGCATCGGGATGTGGTTTCATGACCCCGAACGCGCCCTCATGGTGGGCAGCTTCGGCACGGACGAGACCGGCCACCTGCGCGACGAGCGCGGTGAAAGCTGGCGCTATGAGGACACATACATCATGGAGTATCTGCAGGGGAAAGTTGAAGCCGCCTACACCCTGTATGATGCCCCGCTGTACGATCACCACCATCAGGTGATCGAACACGGCTGGCATATCGCCGCCCCGATGCTGGATGGCGAGCGCTTCGTCGGCATGCTGATGGCGGATAACTACCGGCACAAGCACCCGATGAAGGACTTCGAGCCGGAGCTGCTGCGGCTGTATGGCATCGTCGCCGGGCAGATCACGGCGCTGCTGCGCGCCCGCGAACGCACCTTCGTCAACCGCCTGGATCATGCCCGCACCCAGGTCATCGGTCAGTTCGTCGCGGCGATCGGCCACGACTTCCGCACGCCGCTGGCGGTCATCAACACCCGCGCCTATCTGCTGGCGCGCAGCGACGATCCGGCGCAGCGGCGCACCCTGATGGAAGACGTCCAGGCCCAGGTGCAGCAGATCAACACCATACTCACCGCCATGCTGGAGTTCGTCGCCATTCAAAGCGATCTGGAGCCGCGGCCAGAAGCGGTCGATCTGGCCGAACTGGTGGAGCAGGCCGCGCAGCCGTACCGGGCGCTGTGCGCTGAAAACGACCTGCGCCTGACGCTGGAGGGCGAACCGGGGCTGATCGTGCAGGCCGATCCGGAGCGGCTGCTGCGCGCGGTGAGCGAGCTGATCCAGAATGCGTGCGAGCACACCCCGCCCGGCGGTCAGGTGCGGGTCAGCCTGGTGCGCCACGACTCTACAGTGAGCATCCACGTGACCGATACCGGCATCGGGATCGCGCCCGATCAGGTCGATCGGATCTTCCAGCCGCTGTACCGCGTCGATCAGGCGCGCACCGAACGGCGCAGCGGGCTGGGGCTGGCGATCGCCCGGTCGATTGTGGAGGCCCATCACGGCCAGATCGTCGTCACCAGCGCGCCGGGCAGCGGCAGCACCTTTGCCATCCGCCTGCCGCTGCGTTGAGCGATCCCCTACTCAGATCGGGCATTTTTGCCAGCCCTCCGTTATAATCGAAGGTAGGCAAGTGCGCTACAATGAGTTGCGCAGCTTTTCACATCCCGGCGCAGGTTGAAGGCAGGGTATGTCTGTCACCGATCCTTTCATCGGTCATCGCCTCGGTGACTACAAGATTGTCGATATCCTGGGCCGCGGCGGCATGGCGCGCGTGTATCGCGGCTATGATGAACGGTTGAACCGGTACGCGGCGGTCAAGGTGATCGATGCGGCCCTGCTCTCCGGCGGAGAGGAGGAGTACCGCCTGCGCTTTCTGCGCGAGGCGCGCGCCATCGCCGCGCTCGACCACCCGGCCATCGTCAGCGTGTACCAGTTCGGCGAATTCGAAGGCCTGTACTACATGGCCATGAAGTTCATCGAAGGGCGCGATCTGGGCCAGATCCTCAAAGAGGATGGGGGCGTATCGCTGACCAGCGGCGCGATTTTGCGCATCGTCCGCGATGTCGCTGCGGCGCTCGATTACGCCCACGCCGCCGGGGTCATCCACCGCGATGTCAAGCCGTCCAACATCATGATCACGCGCGACGGCCACGCCATTCTGACCGATTTCGGCCTGGCGCTGAGCGTGCCGGAAGGCAGCATCGGCAACACGTTCGGCAGCGCGCATTACATCGCCCCGGAACAGGCGCTCTCGTCGGCGCAGGCCGTCCCCCAGAGCGATCTGTACTCGCTCGGCGTGGTCATCTACCAGATGTTCACGGGCCGCGTCCCGTTCGACGACCCCTCGGCCATGACGGTCGCGCTCAAACACCTCAGCGATCCGCCGCCGCCGCCGCGCACCTTCAACCCGAACATCCCGGTCGAGGTCGAGCGCGTCATCCTGCGCACGCTGGAAAAAGAGATCGACAAGCGCTACGAAAGCGGCGCGCAGCTCGTCTATGCGCTGGAGCTGGCGCTGGGGCTGGGTGCGCCCACCTTCAGCGAACCGCTCCCGTTTTCCGCCAGCGAATTCGCCGGCGGATCGAGCATGAGCACGCGCGCGATGCCGTCAGCGCCGCCGGAGATCAGCAGCAGCGCGCTGACGCCGATCAAACGGCGCAGCGAAGAATTCCCCGCGGTGACCCCGCCGCAGGACAGCCAGCCGAGCCGTTCCACCGCTTCGCTGAGCCGCCACCTGCACGCCGATCCCACCCCGTCGGAGGCCCGGATCAGCACGACCGCTTCGCTGCCCCGGGCGTCGATCGCCGCGGAGCCAGAGCCGCCCCGGCGCGCGCGCCGTCAGCCGCTGCTCCTCGGCGGACTGCTGCTGGCGGCGATCGCGGCGATCGGCGGCCTGCTGCTGCTCAACCCGGGGCGCGGCGGGCCAACGAGCGATGCCGTGGAGATCAGCGCCGTCACCGGAACTGCGGTGGCGCTGGCCGGCGCGGCGCTCACTGAGGAAGCGACCGCCGCCATCCCGACCGCGACAGCGCAGCCGGCGACGCCCGGCTCGCCCGCCGAAACCCCGGAGTCCAGCCCGCCCACGAATACGCCATCGCCCTCCTCGACGCTGACGGCGACTCGCACCAGCACCCCGCGGCTGACCGCGACGCTCACGTCTTCCCGGACGCCGACGAACGCCCGCACCGCCGCAGTGACGGTGTCACCTGTAGTGACGGCCCCCGCCACCTCCCCGACCGCAGCCGGGATCGTCATGCCCAATGAGGCTGACGCCGAGATCGAACTGGTCTACGATGCGCTGAGCTTCATCCTGCACAACATCGCAGCGCATCCGGTCGATGTCAGCGGCTGGCGCTTCGTCCAGACGCTGCCCGGCGGCGAGACGCGCGCGTTCGATACCAGCCTCTGGGACGGGGGATCGCGCCCGGTGTATGCCCTGCCCCCGAACGACTGTTTTCAGGCCTGGGATATCCTGACGGTCGGTCAGCTCCCCTTACCGGAGATCTGCGGCATCCGTCACGCCTGGCGGGCGATCGCGCCGCAGCGTCAGTTCTGGATCAGCCCGACCGGGGATCCCGCGGCAGTTTTTGAGGTGCGGGCGTCCGATGGCCGCATGCTGGCGCGCTGTCCGATCCGCGCGGGGCGCTGCCTGCTCGATCTGGATCGCCTCGCTGAACCGTAGTCAGGTGGATATCGGGCCATTCATTCGGGAGGACAGCTCATGGCTCCACATGCCGCTCATCTGCCAGAAGCGCGCGATCTCAGTTTCGTCAATGCGCGCGGGCTGCGCATCTTCTGCCAGCTCTATACCCCCGCCGGCGATCCGCGCGCCGTGATCGTGATCGTGCACGGCTACGGCGAACATCAGGGGCGCTACGGCCACGTCGTCGAGCATCTGCTCAACCAGGGCGATGCCGTCGCCCTGATCGATCATCAGGGGCATGGGCGCAGCGAGGGGCAGCGCGCCTACATCGACACGTTGTTTCACTTCACCGACGATCTGCGGCAGCTCGTCGAGGCGGTGCGGCGGCTCTACCCCGATCGCCCGCTCTTCCTGCTCGGCCACAGCATGGGCGCGCTGATCACGCTGGTCTACGTCATCCGCCACCCGGAGGGGCTGACGGGGATGATCGTATCGGGGTCGCCCGTCCTGCCCGATGCCAACGTCCCGCCGATCATGGTGCGGATCGGGCAGATCCTCAACCGCATCGTCCCGACGCTGCCGCTGCTCACTCCGGCCCCGACGAGCGCCATCAGCCGCGATCCGGCGGTCGTGCGCGATTTCGACGCCGATCCGCTCAACTATCACGGCAAGCTGCGCGTCCGCCTGGGGATGAGCATCAACGAGGGGGCGCAGTTCGTGCGCGCCCACTTCGACCGCCTGACCCTGCCCAGTCTGTATCTGCACGGCACTGCCGATCCCTTCGTCACGGTGGAGGGGACAAAGCTGGTTTACGAGCGCGCCGCCGCCGATAAAACGATGAAGCTGTACGACGGCCTGTATCACGAGATCCTGAACGAAGCGGAGCGCGGGCAGGTGCTGGCCGATATCAGCGCCTGGCTGGACGCCCATCTGCCGCCCCGGCCCGCGGCGGAGACCGGCGGGGGCTGATCCACCGGCATGAGCCTTAACAGTTCCGGCCTGCTATGGAAGTTCGCAAATGGTGTTAAAATCGTTACAGTCATGGATATCATTTCTGTGAGTGCGATCGATCAATCATTCATCATTCAATGGAGCGGTTGGGCGTGTGCGGGGTGACTGGCAGCGCCCGCGCGCCGGGTGAGGGGCAATCATGAGCAAGGGACGGATTCTGGTCGTTGAAGATGACTCGGACATCAGCGACCTGCTTCAGTTTTACTTCACAGGCTATGGATACGAAGTCCACGTGGCGGCGCGCGGGGGCGATGCGCTGACGGCCACGCGCAAACAGCTCCCCAATATCATCGTGCTCGATATCATGCTGCCGGATATGAACGGCTACGAAGTCTGCCGGCAGCTCCGCACGACCACGCGCACCAGCCACATCCCGATCATCTTCCTGACCCAGAAAGACGAACGCAGCGACCGCATCCAGGGCCTGGAACTGGGCGCGGATGATTACGTGGTCAAGCCGTTCGACATCGAAGAGCTGCGCCTGCGCGTGCAGAACTCGATCGCCGCGGCCAACCGCCAGACGCAGATCGACAGCAAGTCGAACCTGCCGACGGGCCGCCTGATCGAGGATCATCTGCGCACGCTGATGAACTCGCCCCGCCCCTGGACGTACATGGACATGAAGATCGACCATTTCGACGCCTTCACCGATGTCTACGGGTTCGTCGCCGGGGATGAGGTCATCCGCTTCATGGCCCTGCTGCTGGGCGAGATCATCGACGAATACGGCTCGCCCGACGATTACCCCGGCCACCCCGGTCGCGACAACTTCATCCTCGTCACCCATGCTGCGGATCCCGATACCCTGCGCGAACGGTTGATCGCGCGCTTCGACGATGAGGTGCGCCAGCACTACTCGTTCATCGACCGGGAGCGCGGTTACATCCTCGTCCCCGATCCCGTCTACGGGGAACGTCAGGTTCCGCTGATGAGCCTCTCGGTCGGCTCGGTTTCGACGCTGACGCACCGCTTCAGCGACATCCGCGAGATCACCGAGCTGGCGGCGGAAGATCGCCGCCGCGGGCCGGGGGCGGTTCCGCCGCCGGACAGCGGCCCGCTGCTCACATCCTGGTAACAGCGCTGCATCTGGCGCGAGGGCTTGAGGTTCGAGGGCTATGGGACTGGCACTCATTCTGTTCATCGGCGGCCTGCTCATCATCCTGTGGCTGCTGCTGTGGACGCAGCAGCGGCGGCGGCTGAACGCGGGCGCTCCGCTCGATGAAGGAATGAGCAGCGCGCGCGTCACCGGGTTGATGCCGCTGCTGCGCACCTCCGACATCGCGCCCGGCGCTGCCGGAACCGAAGCCATCCTGATCGTCAACGCGCGCGGCCAGCTCATCGACGCCAACGACACCGCCCGCGCCTGGATCGGGCTGCACGATATCGAGATCGACCTCGAAGCCTTCGCCCGCCTGGCCGAACCGAGCGACACCTTTCTGGAGCTGCTGGCCGTGCCCGGCCAGGCGGCGTTCAAACTGGGGTCGCGCTGGGTCGAGGCGTCCTCGCACCGGGCGCGATCGGGCAGCGAAACGCAGACCGTGCTGGTCATGCGCGAAGCCGCCAGCGGCGGCGCTGAAGCCTTCGACCTGTCGCGCGCGATCATCCTCAGCGCCGAGATCTCCCAGACCGTCAACGCCACGCTCGGCGTCGATCAGGTGCTGCAAACGCTGCTCAACATCGTCCGCCGGGTGCTGCCGTTCGATGCCGGGGAGATCACGCTGTACGACCGGGCCACCAACCGCCTGGCGCCGCGCGGCTGGATCGGCGATGTCACCTATGTGCTGGCGCTGGCCGAAGCGGGCGGTTTCTACGCTGTGGGCGAAGGGATCACCGGCTGGCTGGCGCAGTACCGCAAACCGCTGCTGATCGCCGACTGCCAGTCCGATGACGCGGTGCGGCCCAAACTGGCCTCCAGCCCGTATCGCAGCTACGTCGGCGTGCCGCTGCTGCTGGGCGAGCGCTTCCTGGGGACGTTCGAACTGGCCGCGCTTCAGCCGGGTCAGTTCACCCGGCGCGATATCGCGCTGCTGCAGGCGATCAGCGCGCAGATGGCGACCGCGATTTACAACGCCGAGCTGTACGCCGATCAGCAGCGCCGCCTGCACGATCTGGCCACGCTGCAAGAGGCGGCGTCCGTGCCGGGGGGCGAACTGGCCGCGTACAGCGAGTCCGTCATCGCCGAACTGACGCAGCGCGTCGCCCGGCTGCTCGACGTCGAGATCTGCGGCGTGCTGCTGCACGATGAACGCAAACAGGTGCTGACGCCGGAACAGCCCTTCTACGGCCTGTCGCCGTTCGTGACGCGCAGCTTCAGCATCCCGGTGGCGGAAGGCCGACCGGGGCGCCGGCTGTGGCTCGAATCCGATCACTGGATCGCCAATGACCTGACCGATGAGCCGCTGGTGGAGCCGCTGGGGCTGGCGCTGTTGGTCAACGCGGCGGGGGTCTACAATGTGCTGCTGCTGCCCCTGCAGGCCGGGGCGCGCCGCATCGGCCTGCTGCTGGTGGCCAACAAGCGGGGCCGGGCGGCGTTCACCAGCCAGGACGCGCAGACGCTGCGCCTGCTCGGCGCGCAGGTGGCCGTGATCGTCGCCGATCTGCGCGCGGCCCGCGATGAACAGCGCCGCGAAACCGAGATGATCGGCCTGCAGGAGATCACGCAGGCCTTCGGCGCGATCGCCCATGAAGACGAATTTTTCGCCAGTGCGACCGAGCGCATCGCCCGGCTGATGGATCTGCAGATGTGCGGCATCCTGCTCTATGACGAGGCGCAGCATCGCCTCGTCGCCCAGCCGCCGTTCTACGGCCTGGACGATGCGCTGATCCGGGCCTACAGCATCGACCTGCCGCCCGGCAGCGTCATGGCCGAGATCTGGGAAAACGACGACTACTGGTTCACCAACAACGCCACCAACGACACGGTCGCTCTCTACGCCGGCCTGGCCGATCTGGCGGGGATGCTGGGCGTCAAAAAGACGCTGCTGGCCGTGCTCTCATCGGGCGGACGCCGCCTGGGCGTCGTGCAGGTCAGCAACAAACACAGCGGTGACGACTTCACCGAGAAGGATGCGCGGCTGCTGCTGATCTTCGCCGCGCAGGTCGCCGCCATGATCGAAAACGCGCGCCTGTTCCGCGAGACGCAGCGCCGGGCCGAGGAAGCCGAACTGCTGCGCCAGATCGCCGAGGCCGCCGGGCAGGTCACGACGGTTGAGGATGACCTCACCCCGGCACTGCGCGGGATCGCCCGGCTGCTGCGCGCCGGCGGCGTCTTCATCAACCTGCTCGACCGGCAGACCGGCAGCCTGATCACCTACCCGCGCTATGTCTACGGCGCATCGCTCAACAAACCGATCGCGCAGAACGCCTACGCCCGCGGCTTCGAGACCAGCGCGGCGATCGCCCGGCGTCCCGTCCTGAGCAGCCGCCTCAAGGACGATCCCGACGCACCGCCGGGCCTGGTCGAGCTGGCGCGCGCGCTGTCGATCGACAATGTCCTCGTCCTCCCGCTCGAAGTGGGCGATCTGGTGCTGGGCGAGATCGGCGTCATCAACCGGGGCGATGACTTCGCCGCCGACGACATCCGCCTGCTCTCGGTCGTCGCCATCCAGATCGCCGCCGCCATCGACCGCATCCGCCTGTACGAAGAGTCGGGCGAAAATCTGCGCCGCCGTCTGGCCGAGCTGGACGCCATCCAGCGCGTCTCGAACGAGGTGGCGCAGACGCTCGATTTCGACCGCGTGCTCGACGTCATCCGCGCCGAAGCGCTGCGCGCGACCGAGGCCGACGGCTGCTCGATCGCGCTGCTTCAACCGCCGGAAGACTGGCGCGCCCCCGATCAGCCGGCGCTGGCGCGGCGCATCGGCGATCGGCGGCCCGCGTATGGCCTGGCTGAGATCGAACGCCAGGCCGTCAGCCAGCCGGGCGAGGCGCTGGTGGTCAGCGATTACGCGACCAGCCCGCTGGTTCCGCACGACAAACAGGTGCGTTCGGCGGTGGCCGTCGCCTTCGCCCACGAGGACAGGCCGATCGGGGTCATCCACCTGTACAAGGCCCGGGCCGAAGCGTTCGATGCCCGCGCCGCCGCGTTCGCCGCCACGCTGGCCGCGAAGGCGGCGCTCAGCTATGGCAACAACCTGCGCTTCCAGGAAAATCTGGATCGCTCGGAACGGCTGCGCCGCCGCGTCGAACAGCTCAACCAGATCTTCGAGCTGTCGCACATGCTTCAGGCCAATGTCGATCCGGTGACGATGCTGGAAGCGATCGCCTACAGCGTGCAGCAGGCCTGCGGCTTCGATACCGTGCTCATGACGCTGGTGGACGAGACCACCCACGCGCTGCGGCGCGTCGCCCAGGCCGGTATGCCCATCGATGTCTTCGAGGCGACCAAACACCGGACGATCGCGCTGGACGCGGTGATGGCGCTCTTCGATCACGACGAGTTCCGCATCAGCGAGTCGCTGCTGCTGCCCGTAGAGAACATCATGCGCTGGATGACGGACGATCTGGACGCGCTGTCCACCAGCCTGGAGATCCAGCGCTCGCCCGATCCCGGTCGGCGCGGCGCGTGGCGCGATGGCGACATGCTGCTCGTGCCGATACCGGGGTCAACCGGCGGCCTGCTGGGCGTGATCAGCCTGAGCCGCCCTTACGACGGGCTGCGCCCGGATCGCCAGTCCGTTGAGGTCGTGGAGATCTTCGCCCACCAGGCGGCGTCGATCATCGAAAATACGCGCAGCTACCGCGCCAGCCAGCGCCAGGCCGAGCAGGAAGCCCGGCTCAACGAGCTGATGGAAGCGATCGCCTCGACGCTGGATCCCGATGAGATCGTGGCCTCGGTTGCGCGCGGCGCGCTGCGCCTGCTGCCCTTCGCGCGTATGACGCTGGCGCTGGTCGATACCGAACGGCGCGGCTTCGACGTGGTCAGTGTGACCGTGTCGATCGACGGCCAGATCGCCCAGTCGCGCGCGCACTGGCCCTCCCTGGAGGGGACGGCGCTGGGCCGCACCTTCATCGAAGGCAAAGATTACCTGTACTATCTCGACGCCGGGCTGGCTTCCGCCTACCAGGATCTCAGCACGTATTACGCGCAGGGCGAGCGCACCAGCCTGGTCGTCCCACTGATCACCGGCGGCATCGTGCTCGGAGCGCTGCATTTCGGCAGCGATCTGATCAACGCCTTCGGCTTTGAGGAATTCCGCCCGCTGATCAAGCGTCTGGCCAGCCTGGCGGCGGTCGCCTTCGGCAATGCCTCGCTGTTCGCCGATGCCCAGACGCGCACCCAGCGCCTAGCCCTGCTCAACAACGTGTCGATCCTGCTGGCCCAGTCGCTGGATACGGAAAACATCCTGGAAACGACGGTGCGCGAGATCGCCATTCTGCTGGACGCGCCGCGCGCCCGCGGCTACATCTTCGACCGCGGTGAGGTCAACGTGGCGCGTCTGATCGTCGAGTACCCCCGCGGCGATCTGCCGCCGGAAGAAGTCTTCGACCTCAACAGCCGCACCGCTTTCCGCCGCATCTCCCATTCCAGCCAGCCCGAACCGATCCTGGTTCCGGATGTGGCGGCGCTCGCCCCGGATGATCCGCTGCGCATGGAGCTGGAGGCCGCCGGCCTGACCGCCTATGCCATGATCCCGCTGTCGGTCGGCGGGCAGGCGAACGGGGCGGTCGAACTGGAAAACCGGCAGGGCGCGCTGGAATTCGAGCTGGAGAAGCTCGATCTGGCGCTGGTGATCGCCAATCAGGCCGCGATCGCCATCCTCAACGCCAATCTGCTCGAACAGACGCTGGTGCGCACGCGCGAGTTGGAGACTCTGCTGGAAGCGGCGCAGGCCACCTCGATGTCGCTCGATCTGGACGAGGTCTTCCAGTCGGTCTGCCGGCTGACGATGCAGGCGCTGGATATGGATCAGTGCTCGGTCATGCTGTACGACAATGTGCGCGACGAGCTGATCGTCCATCTCGATCTGAACCGGATGAACGATCCGGCACGGGTAACCCCGGCGGGCACGCAGTTCGACCTGGAGCGCTACCCGCTGCGCGCGCGGGCGCTGCACGGCGGCCACATTCAGATCGTGCGCCTCGAATCGCCGGAGGCCGATCTGGCGGAGATCGAGGACATGCGCGCCCGCGGCGATGCGCTGCGCGTCTTCATCCCGCTCATGGTCGGGGCGCAGGCCATCGGCCTGCTGCAAGCATCAACGGCTCAGGCGTCGCGCCTGTTCGGCCACCGCGAGATGCGCATGGCCCAGGCGCTGGGCGCGCAGGCCGCCACCAGCATCGAAAACGCCCGCCTGACGACCGAGACCTCGGCGCAGGTCGAACAGTCGATGCTCATCAACGAACTCTCGCGCGAGATTTCGGCGACGATGAACATCGAAACGATGCTGCGCATCGTCCGCGAGGGCGTGCCGCGCCTGACCAGCGCCAGAGAGCTGTACCTGGCGCTGTACGACCCGGCGGAGAAGCTGATCGGCTTCCCGCTGGCCGTGCGCGATGGCAAGGAGTTCGTCATCGAGCCGCGCCCGCTGGGAGATGACGAGGTCTCGTTCATCCTGCGCTTCCGCCGCCCGCTGGTGCTGGGGGGCGAGAACCCGAATGCCGATGAGATGCGGCGCAACCTGGGCATCACGAGCAGCGAGGGCGCTACCTCGCGCTACGTCGGCGTGCCGCTGCTGGCCGGCGATCAGGCGATCGGCGTGCTGGCCGTGCGCGACCGCGATGAAACGCGCCCGTTCGGCCTGAACGAGCAGCGCATCCTGCAGACGATCGGCGCGCAGCTTGGCGCGGCGATCCAGAACGCCATGCTGTTCGACCGCGTCAGCAACTTCGCCGACGAGCTGAACGAAAAAGTGCAGGAACGCACGATCGAACTGCAGGCCGAACGCGACCGGCTCGACGCGCTGTTCCAGATCGCCTCCGAGCTGAGCCAGTCGCTCGACCTCGATATCATCCTCAACCGCGCGCTGAGCGCGGCCAGCCGCGCCATCCAGGCCGATGCGAGCGTGGTGCTGCTGATCGACCCGACGACGCGCCACCTGTATCCGCGCGCGGCGCTGCCGCTGCCCCCGCTGGCTGAACACGGCGATGCGCCCGGTGCGGTCATTCAAACCCCCGATCAGCCCCTGGCGGAGGCGCTGGCGCAGCGCCTGCTGCGCTCTGAGAATGCGGGCGTGCTCGTCATCGACGATCTGAGCGCGGACGAACTCAACGACGAAGGGGCGGAAGGCAGCCTGATCCTGAGAATCGACGCCGGCGGCTGGCGCAGCGCCCTGGCGGTGCTGCTGGAGAGCGGCGATGAAGTGCGCGGGGTGCTGGTATTCCTCGCCCATGCGGTGGGGGCGTTCACCGAGGCGCAGGTGCGCCTGGTGACCGCCGCGGCCAGCCAGATCAGCGCCGCGATCAACAACGCCGCGCTCTACCGCGTCATCAGCGAGCAGGCCGAGCGCATGTCCACCCTGTACCGGACGCTGCAAGAAGAGGCAGAAAAGAACATCTCCATCCTGCAGGGTATCGCCGATGGCGTGCTGCTGACCGATGCCGACGGCGTGATCGTGGCTTTCAACCCAGCGGCGGAGCGCATCCTCGATCTACCGCGCGATCACGCCCTGGGCCGCTCGCTGACCGATCTGCTCAATGTCTACGGGCGCGCCGTCCCCTGGGTGCGCATCCTCAGCACCTGGATCGCCACGCCCGACCGCGACGAAGATGATGAGCTGCGCCTTGACCGACTTGACGTCGGGACGCGCGTGATCAGCCTGCGGGCGTCCTCGGTCGCCATCGGCGAGCGCCAGTTCGGCATCCTGGCCGTGATCCGCGACATCACCCGCGAAGTCGAACTCGATCGGATGAAGAGCGACTTCATCAGCAACGTGTCGCACGAGCTGCGCACGCCGATGACGTCGATCAAGGGCTACGTCGATCTGCTGCTGATGGGCGGCGGCGGGCAGACCACCGAGGCGCAGCAGCGCTTCCTGAGCACGATCAAGAGCAACGCCGACCGGCTGGCCGATCTGGTCAACGACATCCTCAACATGTCGCGCATCGATGCCGGGGTCGGCCTGGTGCTGGGCGAGGTCGATACCGGCTCGATCATCCGCGAAATGCTGGCCACCCTGTCCACCCGCGAGCGTCACGCGCGCAAGCATCTGCGCGTCACCACGCGCATCGCCCCGGATCTGCCGCGCATCCGCGCCGACAAGGACAAGATCGCGCAGGTCATCCACAATGTGATCGACAATGCCTTCAACTACACGCCGGAAGGGGGCAGCGTGGAGATCACGGCGGGCATCCGCCCGGAGAACCAGGCCCACATCCTGATCACGGTGCAGGATACCGGCATCGGCATCCCGGAGCACATGCACCAGCGCGTCTGGGAACGTTTCGAACGCGACGACGAGGCGGCGCTAGCGCTCGATGTGCCGGGCACGGGGCTGGGCCTGAACATCGTCAAGACCTTTGTCGAGATGCACGAGGGCCAGGTCTGGTTCGAGAGCCGGGTCGGCGCGGGCACGACGTTCTTCATCGCACTGCCGATCGCTGGGCCGGATCTGGAGAACCGCCCGTTCGTGCTGTCAACGATCACCTCGGAGATCCGCGCTCAGTCCGCCGATTGAGCGCGCGCAGATGACCGGGATGGACGGGATCCAGGCTGATTGACGGATAGCATCGCAGCAATCATCGCAGACGCAGGGAAGGATACGAAAAAGGCTCATGGCACGCATACTGGTTGCAGAAGACGAGCGCGATATCCGCGAGCTGATCAATCTGACGCTGATGTTCGCCGGTCACGAGGTGACGCTGGCCGCCAATGGAGAGGAAGCGACGCTGCTGGCGGCCCAGGTCAAGCCCGACCTGATCCTGCTCGATGTGCGCATGCCGCGCATGACGGGCTATGAGGCCTGCAAGGCGATCAAAGCGCAGGATGACTTGAAAGCCATCCCGGTGGTCTTCCTGACGGCCAAAGGTCAGGATGAAGAGATGCAGATGGGGAAAGAGGCGGGCGCGACAGCGTATATTCTCAAGCCGTTCGCGCCCGATGAGCTGACGCGCAGAATTCAGGAACTGCTGCACCAGCATGGCGATGCAGGCGGTTAACCGCACCGGGCCAGCCCCGCGCCGCTGTCCGGCGCTGGCCCGACGACACGAACAGGCGAAAGCATGAGCGCACTGACGATCAACGGCGAGCTTGTCCATTACGAGGTGCTGGGGCGCGGGCGTCCGGTCATCCTGCTGCACACCTGGCTGGGATCGTGGCGCTACTGGACGCCGACGATGCAGCAGCTTCAGGCCACCTACCGCCTGTACGCCCTCGACCTGTTCGGCTTCGGGGACAGCGCCAAAAACCCGGTGCACTACTCGCTGGAGCATCAGATCGCGCTGCTGGAAGATTTCATGGCGCAGATGGCGCTGCCCAAGGCCGCTTTCATCGGCCACGGGCTGGGGGCGCTGCTGGCCGCCGAGTTCGCCCGCCGCCACCCGGATCGCGTCGCCCGGCTGCTGGCGGTCTCGGCCCCGCTGTTCGATACCCACGACCTCGACCGGCGCGTGCCCGTCGCGCGGCGCGTGCTGGCCAACCGTCCGGCGATCCCGGCGGGCGCGTTCGACTCGAATGCGCCGACGATCGCCAGCCCGTCGGCGGCCATGCGCGCCGCCCTGCTGGAGGCGGCCCGCGCCCGCAGCGGCGGGCTGACGACGGCCCCGCGCGCGGACGCCCCGCCCGATCCGGAGCCGACCTTCAACCCGCTGCGCGATCTGCTGAGCGCACCGCCGGACGCGCTACTCAACCGCTGCTTCCGGCGCGGAGAGGTCAACTACGACAAACTGGCCATCGACGTCAACAAGCTGGATGCGCGCGCGCTGCCCGGCTCGGTCAGCTCGTTCGACGCCGGGTACATGCTCGATACCTTCCGCCTGCTCACCCTGCCGATCGTCGTCATGCAGGGGCTGGAGGATCCGCTCATCCCTGCGCCGCCGGAGGACGTCTGGAATTACCTGACGGTGGACAAGGAAAACCTGCTGCTGCCGATCCAGCTTCCCGGCGTGCGCCACTACCCGATGCTGGAGGATGAGCGCTTCCTGGCGATCGCGTCCGATTTTCTCGAACAGGCGGATATCAGCCGCATCAACGTCAAAGAGCGCTGGCGGCGGCGCACGCGCTGAAAGCGCGCCGGTCGATCGCGCGCACGGGATCAGCATTCGCATGACTGAACAGGTTTTCATCTTCGCCAATGGCGACCCCAACGACGGCGTCATGCCGCGGCGGGCGCTGGCCGCCGCCCGCCCGGACGCGCTGTTCATCGCTGCGGACGGCGGCGCGCGCGTCGCCCGCGAGTTCGGCATCGAGCCGCACATCGTGATCGGCGACTTCGACTCGATCACGCAGGGCGATCTGCTGGCGCTGGAGGCGCGCGGCGCGTCCATTCTGCGCTACCCGGCGGAGAAGGACGAGACCGACCTCGAACTGGCGCTGCTGCTGGCGGCGGAGCGCGGCGCGACCTGGATCCGCGTCCTGGGCGGCGTCGGCGATCGCATCGATCAGACGCTGGCCAACATCTATCTGCTGGGCGCGCCGTACCTGGCCGGGCGCGATGCCCGGCTGGTCGCCGGGCGGCAGGAGACCTGGCTGATCGGCCCGGGGACGCAGCACCTGACCGGCGCGGCGGGCGATACGATCTCCCTGCTGCCGCTGAGCGACAGCGCGCGCGTGACCACGGAGGGCCTGCGCTATCCGCTGCACGCCGGCCTGCTCCGCTCGACGCAGGCGCGCGGCGTCAGCAACGTCATGACCGGGACGCGGGCCGCGATCACCGTGCATGAAGGCCAGCTCCTGATCGTGCACACGGTGGGGCGCGCCTGATGTCATCCGCGGCCATACCCGTCACCGTCATCAAGCGCGATCACCGCGGCCAGCGCCTGCTGGCGTATCACGGGCATCTGATCGCGCGCGGGCCGACGTGGATCTGCCTGGAAGCGCGCTTCGCCTTCCCGGATCACGATGCCGGCTACCACGTCTTCCGCCGCGGCGATCGCTTCGTCGAATGGTTCTACACCGATCGCGGCTACAACATCTTCGCCCTGCACGCCGCCGCCGATGACCGGCTGCAGGGCTGGTACTGCAACATCACCCGCCCGGCGCAGATCCACGCGCCGGACTCGGATCCGGCGGCTGGCCTGACCGTCGAGGCCGACGATCTGGCGCTCGACGTCTTCGTCCGCCCGGATGGCACCGCGCTCGTCCTCGATGAGGACGAATTCGCCGCCCTCGATCTGCCCGCGGACGACCGGGCGGCGGCATTGGCCGCCCTGGCCGAGCTGCGCGCCCATATCGCTGCGCGCCGCCCACCGTTCGACGAACGCTGACCGCTGTTCGACCGGACGATCCAGCGGCGCGCCGGCGCAGCGCGCGCTTGAGCCTTGAGATCCAGCGCCGGCCATCAGTATAATTTCAATCCTTGCATGATGAATGCGGTGACGCCGCCCCGGAGTACTCGCGGCGCGCTCATTGCAAACGAGCGAAGGATGTGAAACCTCATGAAAGTCATTCTGATCGCCGATGTCTACAAGCACGGCGTCGCCGGTGAAGTGGTCGAAGTGGCGGATGGCTTCGCCCGCAACTGGCTGCTGCCCAAAAAGCTGGCCGTCAAGGCGACCCCGGGCGAATTGAAGCGCCTGGAGGCGATGCGCGCCGAGGCCGCCGCCCGCAAAGCGGCGCTGGAAGGCCGCCTGAACGAGCTGGCCCGCCAGATCGACGGCGTCGAGCTGTTCTTTGGTCGCCGCGCCTCCCCGACCGGCAAACTGTTCGGCTCGGTGACCACCACCGAGATCGCCGATGCGCTGTACAAGAAGACCGGCATCGATATCAACCGCCGCCGCATTAGCGGCACGCTGCCGCGCGAGATCGGCTCGCACCGCGTCCCCGTGCGCCTGGGCACGGAGATCTCGCCGGAGCTGATCATCACCATCGTACGCGAGGAAGAATTCAACGAGTACATGGCCAGGCGTGCCGCTCAGGACGCTGCTGCCGCCGAAGCCGCTGAGATGGCGCAGCTTGAAGCCGCGACCACGCCCACCGATGCCGATTACGGCGTCGTGACCGCCGCACCTGCCGAGCCGGAAGCGACATCTGCCGGCGAATAACCGCTCCGTCCACAGCGCGGGCCGGGGCCGGGCTGAAACCGGCCTCCGCCCGCCAGCCGTTCATCCGTCAGCACGATCGAGGCACTCCCCGGCATGGATGCACAGGCGTTAGGCCGCTACCTGCGTCAGGCGCGTGAAGCCCGCGAGCTGACCCTGGAGGACGCCGAAGCAACCCTCAAGATCCGCGCGCGCGTCCTGGAAATGTTCGAACTGGGCGAGTTCAACCTGCCCAATTTCAACGCGGTGCAGCTTCGCGGTTTCCTGCGCAATTACGCCAACTACCTCGGCTTGGAAGAAGACCGGGTGATGCAGTATTACGATGCAGTGCTGCTCGGCCCGACGAAACAGCGCGGTTCGCTGATCGGCGGCGCGCGGCGCAAAAACGGGCGCAAGAAATCCAAGCGCGACACCGCCACGCTGCCCGCCGTCCAGCCGGTCTCCGTCCGCCAGCCGCCCCGCTCGACCCCGCGCCCGACCGACACGCCGCCCGGTCTGCCCGCGGTGCGCATCGATCCGCGCGAGGCGGCGCGCGCCGCTGCCGCCCGCGAGCCGGCGTCCACCTTCACCGCCGGGCGCGACTCCGCCCCGTCGGGCGGCGTGCTGGTGGTCATCACCCGGCTGCTGGTGGCTGGCGCGGCGCTGGCTGTGATCGTCTTCGTGCTGACCCAGTTGATCGAACTGCCCGCCCGCCCGCAGGCCGATCCGTTCACGGCGGGCGTGCTGGGCGAACTGCCCGCCACGCTGACGGCCACGCCCCCCGCCCCGACGTTCACCGCGCGCCCGGCCACGCAGGTGGCCGTGATCCCGCTCAACTCGTTCAGCGGGGACGGCCTCCAGGTCATCCTCACCTTCGATCAGCGCACCTGGATCGCGCTGTCCGTGGACGGTCAGCCGGTCTATACCGATATCGCCCGCCCCGGCGATCGGCTGGAATATGTCGCCGCCAACGAGATCCGGCTGACCGCCAGCAATGCCGGGGCGCTCGAGGTCGTCTTCAACGGCCAGCCGCAGCCCGCCTTCGGCATGCGCGGTCAGCGCGTCGATGTCACCTTCACGCTGGGCGGCATCACCGTGCAGACCGGGCCGGGCTTCGAACCGACGCCCGTGGTCTCGAACACCCCGCTGCCGACGCCGACCGATCCCGCCGGGGCGCTGCTGGCCGGCCTGACGCCGATCAGCCCGCCGACGCTGGCCGAATCCCTGCCCACGCCGCTCCCCCCTGCCGACCTGCCGCCCACGCCCGATTTCGTGCCCATCACCGCGACCTTCACGCCGGAACTGCCGGAGGGCGGGGCGGATGTCTCCGCCGTCAGCACGCCGACGCCGCTGCCCGGCGTGCCGCCCGCCGGTACAGGCGATCTGATTTCGGATTTCGCGGCCACCGCGACGTTTCTGGCCGCCCAGCCGCCCGCCGCCCAGCCGACGGACGTCCTCCCGCCGCCACAAACAGCGACCTGGACGCCGTCCCCGACACTGACGCCCTCGCCCACCGTGACGCCGTCCCCGACGCTGACTCCATCGCCGACCGTGACGCCGTCCCCGACGGCGACGCCGACGCCCAGCGGACTGCTGCCGCCGCGTCAGCCGCTGCTCACCCCAACGCCGACCAAGTCCGCGCCGTGATCGCGGCGCGCCAGCCCATCCCGATCCCGAGTTCATGGCAGAAACCCGACCGATGACCCGATCCAGCCGCACCCACCACCGTACCGCTTCCCGCCGCGACCGCTATTACCTGCTCAGCCTGGGCTGTTCGAAGAACACCGTCGACTCGGAGTCGATCGCTCAGGTGCTCGACCGTGAGGGGATGCAGGGCGTCGCCGATCCCCGGCGCGCCGAAGTCCTGATCGTCAACACCTGCGGCTTCATCGACGCGGCCAAACAGGAAAGCGTCAACGCCCTGCGCGAGCTGGTTGAGGGGCGGCGCGACGGCCAGATGGTGATCGCCGCCGGCTGCCTGTCGCAGCGCTACGGGGCCGCGCTGGTGCAGGAAGTGCCGGGGCTGGACGGCGTGATCGGCACGCGCCGCTGGATGGACATCTTCGACCTGATCGCGCGGCTGCGCGCGCGCAAACACCCCGAACCGCTCTATCACCTGCCGGACGAGGCCGCCGTCGTCGGGCTGGATGAAAAAGGCGTGCTGCGCGCCAGCGTGCAGGGCGTCAGCGCTTACCTCAAGATCAGCGACGGCTGCCGCCGTCCGTGCGCCTTCTGCGCCATCCCGAAGATCAAGGGCACGCTGGTCAGCCGCCCGCTGGAGAGCATCGTCAGCGAGGCCGTCCGCCTGCAGGAGATGGGCGTCCAGGAGATCATCCTGATCGCCCAGGACACGACCGATTACGGCAGCGATCGGGGCATGAAGGACGGGCTGGCTCACCTGCTCGATGCGATCGTCGCCGCCGCGCCCGGCATTCCGTGGATCCGCATCATGTACGCTTACCCCGGCTACGTCACGCCGCGCCTGATCGAGACGATGGCGCGCCACCCGCAGATCCTGCCCTACCTCGATATCCCGCTTCAGCACGGCCACCGCGATACGCTGCTGCGCATGAAGCGCCCGGCCCGGGTCGAGTGGGTCTACGAGACGCTGGCGGCCATGCGCGCGGCCATGCCCGATCTGGCCGTGCGCACCACGTTCATCGTCGGCTACCCCGGCGAGACCGATGCCGAGTTCGACGGCCTGCTCCAGTTCGTGCGCGATCTCGAATTCGACCGGGTGGGCGCGTTCAAATATTCCTACGAGATCGGCACGCCGTCGGCGGAACTGCCCGATCAGGTGAGCGACGACGTCAAGGAAGCGCGCTGGAATGCGCTGATGGCCCTGCAGCAGGGCATCAGCCTGAAGAAGAATCAGGCGCTGATCGGGCGGACGCTCCCGGTGCTGGTGGAAGGCCACGGTCAGGGTGAGGATGGCGCGGGGCCGATCAGCCTGGGCCGCAGCTACCGCGATGCGCCGGAGATCGACGGCTACGTGCTGATCGAGGGCGAACTGCCGATCGGTCAGATCGTGCCGGTGCGCGTGACCGGCGCGACGACCTACGATCTGATCGCCACGCCCGACCGGATCGGGCCGGTGGTCATCGAGCCGGGGCGCATCTACGGGGAGGGCGCGATCCCGCTGGACGGAGACGGCTGAGCGGCATCCGGCGGAACCGTTCCGGCCCGCCGCACTGGTGCTTCCGGCCTATGTACGGCCCCGTCCCCCGGCCCCTATACTGACGGAGCATAACAAGCCCCTGGGTGATGTGACGTGACCTCCACCACTGCCGAACTCCGGGCCGTCCGGGCTGAACTGGAACTGCACGACCGGGCGATGGCCGCCTCTAGCTGCGGCATCACCATCGCCGATGCCCGCCTGCCAGATATGCCGCTGATCTACGTCAACGACGCCTTCCTGCGCATCTCCGGCTACGAGCGCGCCGAAGTCCTGGGGCGCAACTGCCGCTTCCTCCAGGGGGACGAGCGCGATCAGCCGGCGCGCCACGCCATCCGCCGCGCGCTGGAAGAACGGCAGCACTGCACTGTGCTGCTGCGCAACTACCGCAAGGACGGATCGCTGTTCTGGAACGAACTGTTCCTCTCCCCGATCTTCGATGCCGATGGCCAGCTCACCCATTTCGTCGGCATTCAGACCGATGTGACCGATCGCGAGATCGCCCGCCAGCAGGTCGCCGAAAAACAGGCCGAACTGGAACAGGCGCTGCACGACCTCCAGGAGACGCAGGCCATGCTCGTCCATGCGGAGAAGATGACCGCGCTGGGGCAGCTCGTGGCCGGCGTCGCCCATGAGATCAACAACCCGATCGCCTTCGTCCACAGCAACATCCATGCCCTGCGCGAGATGACCCACGATATCGCCGCCGCTTACCGTCAGCTTCACGAGGCGGCCAGCGCCTCGACCGACCCGGCGCTGCATGCGCGCGCGGCTGACATCCACCGGCAGGCCGACATGGATTACCTGCTGACCGATATCGACGATCTGATCGACTCGTCCGTCAAGGGGCTGCTGCGCGTCAAGCGGATCGTCGAGCAACTGCGCACCTTCTCCCGGCTTGATGAGGCGGAGTTCAAAACCGCCAGCATCGAAGAATGCATCGCCAGCGCACTGCCGATCGCCAGCGCGGCGCTGGGCAAGCGCGTGCAGGTCAGCGTCAACGTGGCGCACCTGCCGCCGATCCCCTGCCGCCCGGCGGAACTGAGCCAGGTCTTCCTCAACCTGATCGTCAACGCCGCTCAGGCGATCGAAGGCGAGGGCTGGATCCGCATCGACGGCCAGGCGGCGGATGACGTCGTCACCGTGACCGTGGCAGACAGCGGGCGCGGCATCCCGGACGAGATCATCCGCCACATCTTCAATCCGTTTTTCACCACCAAACCGGTCGGCCAGGGAACCGGACTGGGACTGACGATCGCGTACAAGATCATCGTCGATGGCCACGGCGGCAGCATTCGTGTTGACTCGCAGGTGGGCCGCGGGACTACGTTCACCATCACGCTTCCCAGAAAGGCAGCCAGTGCAAACGCCAGCGCAGTTTCAACCTTCGAGCGATGAGCAGGCCAGCGGCGCGCGCAATCTGCTGGTGATCGACGACGAGCCGGAGATCCTCGCGGCGCTGCGCCGTCAGTTCCGCAAGCATTACACGATCTACGTCGCCGACAGTGCCGAGGCCGGCCTGCAGATCATGACGCAGGTTCCGATCCAGGTCATCATCTCCGATCAGCGCATGCCGGGCATGAAAGGCTCGGAGTTCTTCCGCACGGTGCGGCATGAATACCCGGATGCGGTGCGCCTGCTGCTGACCGGCTACAGCGACATCCAGGCGATCATCGATGCCATCAACGACGGCAATGTGTACCGCTACATCAGCAAGCCGTGGAACCCGGTCGAACTCGATGCGATCGTGCGCGAGGCGTTCGAACACCACGATCTGATCGTCGCCAACCGGCGGCTGGTGGATCAACTCACCGCGCTCAACCGGGAACTGGAGCAGCGCATCGCCGAGCGGACGCAGGAACTGCTGGCCATGAACGAGCAGAAAGATCGCATTCTGGGCGCGGTCGCCCACGATCTGCGCGGGCCGCTGAGCGGCATCCATCTCTCCGCGGAGATCCTGCGCACCGATGACCTGAGCGCGGAGTCGCGCGCGCTGTTCATCAATACGATCTACGAGGCGGCCAGCAAGGCGCTGCGCCTGGTCGATGATCTGCTCGACGTCAGCGCTATCGCCTCCGGCAATGTGACGCTCAGCCCGGAACGGGTCGATCTGGCCGCGTTCCTCGAACAGGTGCGCCAGATGAACGAATTCATCGGGGCGCGCAAAGGGATCGCACTGCAGATCGAGCGGCGCGATGTCGCCCTGTGGCGGTTCGACCCGCGGCGCATCGAACAGGTGCTCAGCAACCTGATCGACAACGCCTTCAAATTCTCCCACCCGCAGACCACGGTCACCGTCTCCGTCTTCGAGCAGGACGATGCCCTCGTGATCACCGTGGTCGATCAGGGGCAGGGGATCCGCCCGGAAGACATGAGCAAGCTGTTCCAGATGTTCGAGCAGACCGCCACCCGCCCCACCGGTTCCGAGCCGAGCACCGGGCTGGGTCTGTCGATCTGCAAGCGGCTGGTCGAGCTGCACGGGGGGACGATCAGCGCCGAAAGCGAAGTCGGCAAAGGGTCGCGCTTCACGATCCGCCTGCCCCGGCTCGACTGATCCCCCGCAGGTCACCCGGCATAGCGCTGCTCACCGCCGACATAGGTGGCGACCACGCGCAGCACCGTCGGATCCGCCGCCGTCAGCGGATCGCCATCGAGGATGACCAGATCCGCCCACTTGCCCGGCGTCAGCGAACCGCGATTGTCCGCATCGCCGCTGGCGATCGCCCCCCCCATCGTGTAAGCGTACAGCGCCTCAGCGCGGGTGATCGCCTGCTCCGGCGCGATCGCAGCGCCGTTGACGTCCGCGCGATCGACGGCGGCTTGCAGCCCGACCAGCGGGTTGTCATCGGGGACGACCGGCGCATCTGAACTCAGCGCCACCGTCAGCCCGGCATCGAGCATGGCGCGCACGGGGTAGCAGCGCGGGTAGAAGGCATCGGGCAGGTAGCGCCGGTACGTCAGGCCGAAGACGCGCAGGAAGATCGTCTGCGGCACGGCGATCACCTTCAGCGCCCGGCAGCGGCGCAGGTGATCGGCGGACGGCAGGCCCAGATGCTCGATGCGGTGGCGGATCGGCTGCGGGTTGGCCGCCTGGATCGCCTCGTAGGTGCGGATCACCTGCTCGATGGCCACATCGCCGATGGCATGCGTGGCGATGCGAAAGCCGGCATCGTGCGCTTCCTGCATCAGCATACGCAGCTCGTCATCGTCGAAGCGCAGGATGCCGCTACCGCCGACGGTCTTGTATGGCTGGCTGATGGCCGCCGTCGCGCCGCTCAGGCCGCCGTCAGCGAAGAACTTGACCCCGTCGATGCGCAGCGTATCGGAAACGTACTTCTCCGGCAGCGGCAGCGTGATCGTCCCGCCATCCGGGCGGCGGATCGGCAGGCCGTTGACGCGCACGCGGATGCGCCGTTCGGCCTCAAGCTGACGGTACACGCGCAGGTGATCGGGCGTCAGCAGCGGGTCGGTCGCGCTGGTGATGCCCAGCGCCAGTTGATGGGCGAACGTCGCCTCGATCGCGCGCCCCATCGTCGCGTCATCCGGGTCGGTGATGACGCGGGTGATCAGGCCCATGGCGGTTTCCTGCACCAGCCCGGTCGGCTCGCCATGCTCGTCGCGGACGATCGCGCCACCGGGCGGCGGGACGGTATCGCGGGTGATCCCGGCCAGCTCCAGCGCTTTGCTGTTGGCGACGATCATGTGACCGCAGGTGCGCGTCAGTGCGATCGGATGCTCGGTTGAGGCCTGATCGAGGTCATGGCGCGTCGGGTGGCGGCCCTCCGGCAGATCGACCTCGTTGTAGCCGCGCCCGGTCAGCCACTGGCCGGGCGGCGTGACGGCGGCGCGCGCTTTGAAAGCCGCGATGATCGCCGGGATATCGGGCGCGGCGGCTTTACGCGCATCCACCTGCACGGTCAGCAGCAGGCCGAGCTTCCAGATGTGGACGTGGGCATCGTTGAAGCCGGGCAGCAGCGTCGCCCCGGCCAGGTCGATCCGCCGGGCGTGCGCGGGCGCGGCGTCGCGATCGCCGACGTACACGATGCGCCCGTCGTCACCGACGACGAGGCATTCCGCCGTCGGGCGGGCCGGGTCAAGGGTGTGGATCAAACCATTGTCGAAGATGAGCATGAGGCGGGATCTCCCGTGGGACGTCCTGATCTGCTATTAGACTAGCAGCAAACCGCGCGCCCGCAAGCGGGTGCAGCGCCGCGCTCAGATCCGCTCCGCCAGGATGTTCAGGACATCGGCGGCGGTGGGCTGCGCAGTCGTCCCGCCGATCCCGCGGGTGGACAGCGATCCGCAGGCACAGGCGAACCGGAGGCATTCCGCCGCTGACCATCCCTGAAGATAGCCGTACACATAACCGGCATCGAACGTATCGCCAGCGCCGGTGGTATCGACCACATCGACGGCCAGCGCCGGCTGATGCACAACCTGACCCGCCTCAGCGGTCATCCCGCCCTTTTCCCCGAGCTTGACGACGGTGGCTGGCACGATGGCGCTCAACCGGCGCAGCGCTTCGTCCAGATCGTCAGTGCCGGCGATCGCCTTGAGTTCGGTCTCATTCGGCAAAAACAGATCGACCCGCTGCAACACCTCCAGCAGACCGCCATCCCACTGTTCAGTGGGATCGTAGTTTGTGTCGAGCGAGACCGTGCAGCCGCTGGCCCGTGCTGCATCCAGCAGATGTGGAAGCTGAGGGCGGAGCCGGTCGAGCATGAAGTAGCTGCCGATGTGAATGTGGCGGGTGCGGGCGAACAGGCTCGGATCGATCTCATCCCCGCTCAGGGTGCGCATCGCCCCGGGAAGCGTGTGCAGGCTGCGGCTGCCCTGATGCGACAGGATGACGGTGATGCCCGTCGGCACATCCGCCCGGGTGGAGATGGGGCGCACATCGATGCCGCGTTCGGCCAGCGCCTCCAGCAGATAGCGACCGAACACATCGCGCCCGACGACACCGATGAAAGCGGTTTTCAATCCCAGGCGCGCTGCACCACAGGCGAAAATCGATGCGGATCCGCCCACGGTCAGCAGCGCGCCATCCAGGAGCTGTTCGACCTGCCCGAAGCGGGGGATGACACCGCCCGTCAGGATCAGATCGACATTGATATCGCCGATGACGAGTACGTCAAATTCAGACGGTGGGGTCATGAGCCTGTCCTCGTCCGATCTCCCTGATCTCACGCATCCAGACGCACGACGGTATCGAGGTGGCGGGGGCGATCGGGATCGTGGCCGCCGCTGATAGCGCGCTCGAAGGCGAGGAGCTGCCCGAATGGGAGGTAGAGCAAACTGTCAGCCACATCGCTCAGCGGAGGGCCAAAATCGATACCGGGCGCGGCGCTGCCCAGCGCGAGCGTGCGCCCACCGAGCGCGGCGATATCGGCGATCACGGCCAGTTCCTGCGCCCGCCGTTCCTGCGACAGCAGGCTGACCACCAGAGTCTGCGGGGTCACCATCGATTTGGGGCCGTGACGGAATTCGAGGGTGTAAAACGGTTCCGAATGGGCGAGCGCCATCTCTTTCATTTTCAGGCTGAGTTCTGACGCCAGGCCGTAGCGGAACCCCGTCCCCAGGAAGTAGAACCGATCGACCGTCCGATCGCGCCCGAGCTGGCGCACCGTATCCGCATACGTGTTCATCAAACGGCGCAGACGTTCGGGCAGGCCGTGCAGTTCATCCAGCAGCCCCGGCTGCGCACCGGCAATCGCGCTGACCATGATCGCCGCCAGATACAGGACGGAAAAAGCGCGCGTCTGGGCGACGCTGTCTTCCTGCCCGGAAGGGAAGACCAGATTGAGATCGCCGCTGGTGGACAGCGCCCGCTCGGCATAGCAGGTGAGCGTCATCACCTGCATCTGACGCGCTGCGCGGGCGGCCTCAACCGCGCGGATGGTTTCCGTCGTCTCTGCCGAGCGGCTCACTGCGATCAGCAGCGGTGACCGCCCGATGCCGATCTGATCGGGCGCGGCCCAGATCTCCGACGCGGGTGCGGCGCAGGCCGCCATGCCGGTCACCCGCTGCCAGACAGCCGCCGCCGCCAGCGCCAGATAATAGGTCGAACCGCAGCCGGTGAACACGACCGCGTCATGCTGGGTCGAAGTCAGGAAAGCCCGCACCCGCTGTTCCTCGGCGCGCATCTGATCGAAGGCAGCGCGCCAGGCATCGGGCTGAGACGCGATCTCACGGGCTGTGTACTCGCCTGGTTGTTTCATCATGGTATCCTCTGATTCAAGAGACGGTGGGCATTCAGCCAGTACACCTGCTGCAAGACCTCATCGGGCAGGTACAGACCGTAGATACGCCAGCGCCCCTGCGGCGGTATGCCATCCGGATCGATGCTGTAGGGGAAGTATTCGTCATCCGTTTCCAGAAAACGATAATGAAGCCGGTACATCGCTGCATCAGCCGGGTAGTCGGTTCCGAACAGGATCCGATCGGCATAGCGCAGGAAGAAACGGCGCGCGCTGTACGGCTGACGCCCCAGTTCGGCCATTCGCGCGCCGATATCGACATAAAAATTCGGGCAGCGATCCAGCAGCGCCCCCACCCAGGCCAGGTTCTCCGCATAGCAGCCGACGTGCGCGCCGATGAAGATCGTCCGTGGATGGCGCTCCACCAGCCGGGCAAATGCGGCGATCAGCGTTTCGAAACTGGGGAACGCATCGCCATAGAAGTGCGCTTCCGGGTGGGCGCTCAGTTCATCCCAGCGCTCGTTGGTCGCATCGAGCGGTTGAAAGAAGGCGACCGGGTCGGCGATATGGATCGTCACGGGCAGCTTCAACTCAGCGGCGGTTTCCCACAGTGGGATCAGCCGCGGATCATCGATGCTGACCCGATGACCGTGCTGGTCGCGCACCGTCAGCCCGAATGGCTTCCAGATCTTGAGACCCTCCGCCCCCCAGCCGGCCTGCACGCGCAGCCGCTGGGCAGCCCAGTCGCCAAACCGGTCGCCGTGGGTGGCCCACATCTGCCAGTTCACCCCGGCAAATACGGAGAACCGGTCTGGCGCGGCCTGTTTGAAGCGATCGAGATGGCGCTGCAGGATCGCCTCGCCCCAGCCGCCATCCAGATCGACGAAATGCTGTACGTGCGCCGCATCCAGCACATCCAGCAGTTCCGCCAGCGGTCGTTCATCCCAGCCGCCGCCCCACGGGGCGGCCAGATGACTGTGGGCGTCGATCACGGGAAAGCGGGGGCGTTCGATCGGCGTCGTCCGCGTGACGAGCGTGGGACGGGGACGAAATTGTGAGAGCGGCAGATCGGTCATCGCGCTTCCCCGTGCAGTGCGGCGGCCAGTGGGGCCAGATGGCGGTAGAAATGGCCTTCGAGATCGGCCTCATATGCGTCGCGCTGCTGCTGCAGCAGCAACAGCAGATCGCGGCGATACTGGCGCATGACCGTCCCGAAAGTCACGTGGAGGGCCTGGCGCACATCGTGATCGTCCAGCAGCGGCGGCAGGCTGGCATCGGTCAGATCCTTCAGTTCGGGCAGCCGGTCGCGCCGGGCCGACACATGATACGACTGGCGATCCGTCTCGTAATGCGCCCAGGCCAGCGCAGCGATCTGGCGGAACAGCTCGGGGCTGCGCTCGGCGGCGACCCGCAGCGCCTCCAGGTAGCTGGTTCCCGCCGTCTTGATATGCAGCAGCCCCGCTGTCGCCGCGGCTGCCGCGCCATAAATGCTGAACTTATCGGAACCCGAATGCAGGCTCAATTTATACGGCCCCAGCGTGCGCGCAGCCGCGGCATGCAGTTGAAGATCCTGCGCGATCGCCGCCCGATCGCCGATGTAATCGACCCCTTTTTCGAACCGCCCGACAAAACGCGGCGCCAAACTGACCCAGGTCACTCCCAGACGGCGCAGTTCAGCGGCGATGTAGACATGTTCAAAAACCGAGGTAGGCGTCTCCGTTTCATCGACCGAGATCTCGATCTCAAAGGGGATGTTGAGCTGCACCAGATGCCGGTACAGCGTGACGACATGCGCCAGGGCGCCACCGTATTTGACGACCGCGCGCACCACTTCAATGCGTTCGGGCACGAGGGCGGCGATCCCCAGATCGATGGGCTGATCGGCGTAGCGCGCGATCGTCTCGGTCAGCGAGGTTTGCAGCACCTCCCAGGGGATGGCTTCGGCGGCTCCCGCT
Source organism: Anaerolineae bacterium (assembly GCA_034432395.1). Classification (GTDB taxonomy): domain Bacteria; phylum Chloroflexota; class Anaerolineae; order Aggregatilineales; family Phototrophicaceae; genus Flexifilum. The sequence continues at coordinate 15,817 of DAOUBU010000098.1, read as the reverse complement.
AACGCCGCGGCATCCAGACGATCGGCCTCTTCCCGGACGAACGCCGATGGATCCAGCGTGAAGAAGGAAAAACCGGCGGCGGCGAAGCGATCGATATCCGCGGTCGTTTTCAGATGATCGGCATCAGCCCCGACAGGGCGATGCCAGCCTGCGGCAAAAGCGCCGAACACGGCAGCATCCATGACCTGTTCCGGCGTGCGATCGGTGCGCGCAAGTTCGCGAACCGACTGCTGGGCGAACACGGGCGCGATCGTGAAACCGGGGGTCTCGGCCTCCATGCGCAGGAGCGCGCGGATATGACCGCGCGTCGCCAACCCCAGACGATCGCCAAACCCGAACGAGGGAACCAGCCCCAGCGGTCTGGGCCGCAGCGCTGGCAGCGCGTGTTGTAAAGCCTGTGCCGCGGCGTGATCGGGCGGACAGCGCTTCACCCGGTGGGTTTCGCTGAACGTCACGGCCTGACCGGGAAACCGCGCCAGAACCGGGTGCTCCGGCGGGGCCAGGATGACGATCTGGGCCGGCTGGCTCGTCGTTTCCTCCAGCCACCCCATGAACAGATCGTCCTGCTGCACCCATGACCGCGCGGCGATCGGCTGTCCGAGGCGCGCTTCAAGCTCGTGGACGGATAGCTCAACTGGGGTCACCTGCTCTCCTTTCTACACCCGCCGGCTCAATGCAGAGGATCGCATACAGATGAAACGGGCGGGTTTGCAGCAGCAGCCCCTCCTCGGTCACCTGACTCGACAGCGAAATGCGCTCATCCTGTTCAAAATTGAGCTGGCACACCCGGAACTGCGCGGGCCGATCGGGCAGGCGCAGACGCAGCGTGAGCGCGGGCAGGGTATCCCGCAGGCGATAATCCACCAGATGCACCATTACCCCCTGCGCCGAGGTGCGCACCTCGACCGCCACGCCCTCCGGCAGATCCCCCTCGATCGGCAGCCCGGCGCCAACCCAGCGCAGGGCGGCCTGAAAATCGGCGCTGTTGAGCGGCATTTCCCACTGCTCAGTCCCAAAACGATACGGCTGCTCTCCCAGCACACCGCGGTAATCGGCCTGTCGTCGGGTGCGGATCGTCGGGATGAACGCAGTCCGCCCATTCCCGACCCGGTTCGTCGTGTACCCGGCGGATGAATGCAGCCCGATCCGCGGGGGATCCCACAGGTCACCGGGGGAATAGGCGATGTCATCCCCTAACAGCGGCAGCAGCGCCGGCTGGGCGCGCTGGCGGCGGTATTCATCCCACAACCCGGTCAGTTCGGTCACCAGCAGGCCGCCGCCCTGCTCGACAAATCGCTGAATGCGTTCGACCTGCGCCGCGCTCAAACATTCGACATCCGGCAGGATCAGCACCCGCCAGCGCGCCAGATCGTTCAGGTCGTCATCGTAAATGATGTCGAACGGGATGCCGCTCTGGATGAGCACCTGTTCCGTCAGAATGACGCTGCGGTGCGGCACGGTCGAATGATAGGCGAGGGTCGCCCGCGAGCGCAGCACGGCGATCTCGGCGCGGGAACGGGTATCGACGAACCGATCGAGATGCCGGTGGAACCAGGCCAGGGCGGATTGTTTGACCGCAAAGAACGGTTCTTCGTGCACCAGCGGTGTGCCGACCATGCCGATCGACTGCGGCTGGAACGCCATGGCCTGCACGAGCGACAGACGCAGCTCCGCTTCGGTGCGCCCCCGTTGATAGGAAAAAACCCGGCTGCCCAGCCGTTCACCGATCTTGAATTCACGAATACGGGAGATCAGCACCCCATCCTCGCGCCACCCGGCCCAGTGATCGTCCTCCGTCCACAGGGCATCGATGTAGGGCGCGAGCGCGGGCAGGTCAAAGCCCCAGTAGTAATGGTGATTGTAGCCGATCGGGATCAGGGAATTGATCTCCATCGCCACCTGGGGGTTGAGCCGGTGGATGAACAGGCGCAGGCGGCGCGCGATCTGAGCGAGCTTCGCGCTGCGATAGGCGATCCATTCCTGCACCACAGGATCTTTGACCGGGTTGAACGCTTCCAGCGGCGCATCGTAGGGCTGGTAGGCCGGCGGACGGAGATTCTCGATGTGGGCATGACCGAAGCGTTCCACCGCAGCATCAGGATCCGGATAGCGCTCACGCACGAAACGGATGAAATCAGCGGTGCAGCGTTCGCAGTGGCACGCCCAGTTTTCGTGACCCAGCCAGAACCCGTCAAAATGGATCAGATCGACGTTGAACTCGGTGATGGCCAGTTCGACCAGCGACTCGATGTAGGCCAGATGCCCCTCGGCGTTGGGGCACGCCCCGTGACGAAACACCTGATGGAGCACGACCGGGGGCATCCCGCTGGAAGGACGCCCGACCCAGTCAGCGGCCTCCGGGTGATCCTGCCGGATCGTCTCCGGAACCAGCGTATCGTACCGAATGTATACCCCCACCCGCAGGCCGTGCTCGCGCAGCCGGCTGATCCATTCGCGCGTCACAGCCAGATCCGGCGCTTCAGCCGTCAGCCCGAAGCCCTTATCGAAGTGGGTGATGACAAGGTTGGCCCCAACCGCCTGAAGCGCCTGAAGTGCCGCGGCGCTGTGCTCGCGGGCGTAGCGTTCCGCTTCATCAACGGCCTGCCCGCCGCGCCGCCGGCGAAAGATCAGCGGTTCCCAGTGGCCGACGAAGATCAGCGGCGCGGCCAGCCAGTCCGGGCGCGGGCACACCGGGGTGAATGACTCAGACATCCAGCGTGCCTTTCATCAGCCCCAGCGGAAGCGGTGCTGGCCGCGCACAGGAGCTGGTCAGGACGATGTGCTGACCTGTGGCTGAAGCTTCTTCCAGCGCGACCATGATATCGAGGGCATGATAGGCCAGTTCACCGCTGGCCCGGTGGGCGCGCCCGCTCTGGATCGCGTAAGCCATATCCGCCGGGCCGATGCCGCGCTGGACATCCGGATCATGGGTCAGGGGCACACTCGACCATACGTCCTGCCCGGCCCGCCGGATCCGGACTTCGCCGCCAAACCCGTTGGGATCGGGCACGCTCAGCGTCCCTTCCGAACCATAAATCTCGATCCGCGGCAGATTGTGCGCCCAGACGTCGAAACTGGCGAGCAGCACAGCGCTGGCGCCGCTGACGAACTCCAGCACTCCGGAGACGTGCGTCGGCACTTCGACCGGTATGCGCCGCCCGCGATTGCCCGCGCTCCCGGCGATCCGCTCCGGGAAGGATTTCTGCGCCACCGCGGTCACTTGTCGCACCGGGCCTAATAAATGCAGCAGCGCGGTGATGTAGTACGGCCCCATATCGAACAGGGGGCCGCCGCCCCGCTGGTAGAAAAAATCCGGGGCAGGATGCCAGCCTTCCGGGCCGCGCCCGGCGACAAAGGCGGCGGCGGCAAATGGCTGGCCGATCCAACCGTCGTCGATCAGCTTGCGGGCAGTTTGCAGCCCTCCGCCCAGAAACGTATCGGGCGCGCCCCCCACCCGCACGCCGGCGGCGCGCGCCGCCGCCAGGATCGCCTGACCTTCTTCACGGGTGATGCCGAGCGGTTTCTCGTTATACACATGTTTGCCGGCGCGGATCGCCGCCAGGGCGATATCTGCGTGGACTTTCGGCGGGGTCAGGTTGAGCACCAGATCGATCGTCGGATCGTCGAGCAGGTGCTCAACAGGCAGCACGCGCGGAATGTGATACCGGGCAGCCTGCTCTTCGGCCCGCTGCTGATCGCGATCGGCACAGGCCGCCAGGTTCAAAATCTCGAACTGGCGGCATCCTTCCGCGTAAGCCCACAGGATCCCGCCCGTTCCGATGATGCCGACGTTAAGCGGTCTGACCATGACCCAGCCCCTGATCGACGAGATAGTGATAGCTCTGTTCGACTGCATCGAGCATATCGGTGGCGCAGTGATCCAGCTCGACGATCAGCCATTCAGCCGCTGATGCGGCCCGCACCACGGCGGGGATATCCATCACCCCATTCCCCAGGGCCACCTGCGGCGGTTCGATCTGCGCGGGGCCGTCTTTGACATGCAGCAGGTTCACCCGATCGCCCAGTTCGCGGACGATCGCCGCCGGATCCAGACCGGCAGTCTTGACCCAGTAGGTATCGATCTCAAAGCGGATGGCCGGATCGAGCAGTTCGAGCATGATCTGATAGACATAGCGGCCATCGGCTGCGCGCTCAAATTCCATCCAGTGATTGTGAATACTGAGCGTGTAGCCATGCCGCCTGGCGGCTTCGGCCCCCCGGTTGTACGCATCGCACGTCTCTTTGATCCGATCGAGCGTGTCGAAATGCCCCAGACCGCGCCCGGTCACCAGCCGTTCCACGCCAAAACGCTGCGCGAATTCGATGACGGGCTGCTCGTCCGCACCATACGGCGCGGGGACATGCGCGCACGGCACTGCGAGATTGAGTTCGCGCAGGCGGCGCGCCGCGTGATCGGCATCGGCGCCGGGTATCATGTAGATCAACTCCATGCCGGCATAGCCGATCCGGGCCACCCGTTCCATCACCCCGTCAAAATCCCGGCTCAGCTCATCGCGGAGCGCGTACATCTGAACTGCAATCGGTAAGCTCATGATCTCGTTTCACTTGTGAAATTGAGGCAGATAAGGTTGATGCACTTCAAGCAGCTCGGCCAGAATCGCTTCGGCCTGCTGCGCTGAATGAACCACCGGGTCGAGCAGCAGGGCTTGCAGCGCCGCCTGCCGATCGCCATGCACGCCCGCTTCGACAACGCGGTCGATGATCGCGATCTGGGTGCGCGCCATGGCCGCGATCGGTTCGGGCAGCGCGCCGATGCTGACGCCGTGAACGCCGCCGGCATCCACCACAGCAGGGATTTCGACGATGGCGTCGTCGGGCAGGTTGGTGATGAAACCTCGGTTCGGCACATTGACCGAGAGTTCGTATTGATGGGTATTGTGCAGCATGCCGACGATGATCGGGATGGCCCGCTCGCCGGAAGCCTCATCGATCAACGTCTCGACGCCATCCCGACCGTCCGTCCAGCGGGCGATCTGCTCGCGAAATTCGGCGGCTTCGCGATCCACTCGATCGAACGGATACCCCTCCAGGCCGCAGAATTCCCACGCATAGCTCACATATTCCCCCACATGATCGTCGGAGGGCAGCGGCCAGTAGCCGAACTGATCCATCAGATACCGACTGAGGCGCAGACTGTGGCCGAACCGGGCCTCAACCGCTTCGATCTGGTTGTGCATGGCGGCCCGAAATGCGGGATAGAGATCCTCGCCCGTGTCGCGGTGGCGCAGGCTGAGCACCCAGCTAAAATGGTTCAGCCCGCCCGCCAGCGGATCGATCTTGTCCAGCGGGACATCGATCGCCAGGCTGACCACGCGGCGCATCATGTCGATACCGTGGCACAGCCCGACGAATTTGAGCCGGGTGTAGCGGTTCAGCGCCTGGCACAACCGTCCTTCCGGATTGGTGAAGTTGATGACGAAGGCATCCGGGGCGATCGCCTCGATATCCCGGGCGATCGCCAGCAGGATCGGGATATTGCGCATGGCGTGAAACAGCCCTCCGGGGCCACCATTCTCCCCCAGCACCTGTTTCACCCCATGCTTGAGCGGGATCTGAAAATCCAGGCGCCACAGCTCGTTCCGCTTGACCGCCACTGAAATGATGACGAACTGCGCGCCCACCAGGGCCGCCCGGCGATCCGTCGTGCTTTCGATCACATACGGGCTGCCAGCGGCGCGGTTCAGCCGCTCCGCAAAGCGCGTCATCAGTTCCAGGGCGGTCGGATTGATATCCACCAGGACGACCGTGCTGCCGCGCAGTTGATCGCGCGCGTGGAACAGATCACGGAACGTCGAATAGCCAAAGGCATAACTGCCGGCGCCGATCAGAACAATCCTGGTCATCGATTTCGATCCCTCACTCCAACGATAAGCTGAACCTACGTCCAGTCACACAGTTCCTCAAAGGCAGACCATGCCAGATCGGCATAGAAGCGGTGGCCGCCTTCCCCGATGACGAGACGGCAGTTGTGAGCGGCCCCCGCAGCAGCATAGATCTGCTCGATGGTTGAGTAGGCGTCGCGCACCCCCGCCAGCGGAAAGGCCAGATCGTGCCGCCCCGCGACAACAACCAGCGGGCGCGGTGCAATCAACCCGGCCAGATCGCCGATATCGAAAAAGTTGAGCATCCCCGGCAGATAATGGTCCTCACAGTGATCGTGGCTGCCCAGCGAATAGCGCGCCGAGCACACATAAGCCGCCGGTATCGCCGCGCTGATGCGTTCATCCAGGCATGCGGAGAAGTAGGCGATCGTCCCCCCGGTGGAGTCGCCGACGGTGACGATGCGCGTCAGATCCAGACCGGGGAAAGCGGCCAGCGCATCGATAGCCCGCATCACGTCCCACACCCGTTCGCCCAGCAGCGTCCGGCCGAGCAGCAGCGCCGTCAGCGTGGCGTGGTGGCATGGGCGATCGACCACATGGCGGAACTCCGCCGGGCGGGCGTCCTGGCGCTCGCCAAAAGCGCGCTGTTCAATGGCCAGCGCGGCATACCCCCTGCGCACCGCCTGGATGGCATAATCCCGGTCAGCCGCCAGATCGGCTTCATCGGCGAGGGAATGGACGCGACCGAGCGAGATATGCATACCGCCGGTATGGCCCTGCAGGGCGATCACCACCGGATACGGCGCGCGGCCCGCGGTCGGGATCAGCAGATGCGCCGGGACGCGGGCATTGGCTTCGGCCAGAAAGGTGAAGCGCAGCTCGCGATAGGTCGCATGGACGTGTTCGTATTCGATCTGAAGATCCAGATCGCAGGGCTGCGGCATGCTGCCGAGGATCGCGCGCAGCTTTTCCCCGACCTGCGCCCGCCATACCGCGAAGTCGCGCGTCGGGTCGAAAGCCAGCGTGCGCGGTGCGGTCTCGATCAACGGGAAGTGACAGCTTTCCGGTGCAAATGACGACATCGCTTACCCTTTAATCGCCCCGATGGTGATGCCCTCGGTCAGGCGGCTCTGGAAAACCACATACACGATCAGCGTCGGGACCAGAATGATGACGAAACCGGCGAACATCGCGCCCCAGTCCGTCGCATATTTGGCCTGCTGCAGGATGTTGACCGTGCCCAGCGGCAGCGTTTTGAGGCGGTTATCCGAAATCGTGATCAGCGCCCAGAAGAATTCATTCCAGATGCCGAGAAAGTTGAAGACCCCCACGGTCACCAGGCCGCTGCGGGACAGGGGCAGCATGACTTTCCAGAACACCGTGAAGAGCGACGCACCATCCACAATCGCCGCCTCTTCCAGTTCTCTGGGCAGCGTTTTGAAGAACGAATGCAGGAAGAAGATCGTAAAGGGCAGGCTGTTGGCCGTGTACTGGATGATCAACACCCAGTAGGTATTGAGCGTCCCCAGCGACCGATGCAGAAACCAGGCCGGGATATACGACAGGAAGCCGGGAACCATCATGCCGGAGAGGAAGAGGAAATAGAGAAAGCGGTTGCCCGGGAAATCGTACCGCGCCAGCGCATACGAGATCATGCTGCCCAGCAGCATCACGCAGATCAGGGTCGCGCTGGTGACGATGATGCTGTTGAAGGTATAGATGCCGGCATTCATGCGCGTCCAGGCGGTCACATAATTGGTGAACTGCAGCTCAACCGGAAGCGCCCACGGCGAATTGAAGATCTCGCGGCTGGTTTTGAACGAGGTGAAGACCGTCCACAGGATCGGAAAGACGACGGTGACGAAATACACCCACATGAGACCCTGCGCGATCCACCAGCCGAGTTTTTCGCTGACCCGCCCCAGCAGGCCCGTGCGAACCCGGGTTTTTTTGAGGGTGAAGAAAGTGCTGGTTGCTGCCATCGCCGGTAAACCTCCAGGGCGCTAGTACTGCACGCTTTCGCGGCGCAGGAATACGTAACTGAGAATGGACAGCACAAGGGTGACCAGGAAAATGAAGACGACAATCGTCGCCGCATACCCCCAGTTACGGGCATCAAACGCCTGCCAGTAGTAATAATTCAGGATCAGATCGGAATGCTTCTGCGACGTGCGGTCGAACAGGATATAGGTCAGCGCGAACCCGCTCAGGGCGCCGATCACCTGGAAGACCAGCACGGTGCGTATCGTCTCCCAGATCAACGGGAGCGTCACCGACCAGAAGATCCGCACCCGGCCCGCCCCATCGACCACCGCGGCTTCGAAATATTCTTTGGGGATGTTCTGAATGGCGGCCAGGAACAGCAGCATGAACCAGCCGATGCCGCCCCAGACGCCGATCAAACCGACCGAATACAGGCCCAGACGCGCCCCGGGCAGCTCGTACTGTAAGCTCAACCAGGGCAGCGCGAGTTCTTCTAACCCGACCGCGGTCAGTGTGTTGTTCAGCAGGCCAAAACTGGGGTTGAGCACCATGCTCCACAACATCGCCACGGCGGGCAGCGCCAGGATGTTGGGAAAAAAGAACGTGACGCGGAAAACGCGGTGGCCGAACGGCTTCTGATTGATGATGGCCGCCGCGATCAACCCCAGCGCAACAGTCAGCAGGGCAAACGCGAACAGGAACAGGTTATGCCACAGGTACAACCGGACGTTGTAAAAATCGGTCGGATCGGTCAATTCGCGCAGAAAGCGCGCATAGTTCTCGAACCCGATGAAGGTCATATTGCCGGACATGCCCGTCCAGCGAAAGAAGCTGACAAAAATCCCGCTGATCGAAGGATACACCGTGAAGACGAGGTAGAGCAGCAGCCCCGGCACGATGAAAGCCGTGATCAGCAGTCGTTTTTCTCGTTTAAACATCGCTCGATTACCTTTCAACCCGATCCACCTGTTCGGATGGACGGGGAAATCGTGACCGATCTCCCCGTCCCCCTCTGCCGGAAGCAGTTAACCCGGGTCTAACTGCATGGATAGGACTGGAGCGTGATATCCGGGTTGTTGCGGGTTTCTTCTGCTGCGCGTTCCAGCGCATTCAGGTAATCGGTCGCGCTGATCCGCCCCCAGAGCATATCGCCGAAATTATCGCCGAACACGCGGCCAACATCCGGGTAATCGGTCGCTCGATTGTAGATGTAGTGCCCTTCGGCGCGCTGGATCCCGTCCGTGATCGACACCGTGTACGGATTCGGCGAATTGACCGCGGCCCCGCGCAGCGGCAGCGGCGAACCGATGTTTTCCGCCCAGAAGGCCGCGCTTTCGGGAGAGTAGAACATCCGCATCAGCTCCATCCCCCACAGCGGGTTATTGCCATTGCCGATCTGCATATCGGCCCCGCCGAGCGAGACCTGAATGGCGCCGGGGAAGCCGCGGCCATCGCTGGGAGCCGGAACCGCCGAGAAGCGCATGTCGAAGCCTTCAGGCGTGGTCGAGCGCTGTTCGTTCTGCAGCCACGAGCCGTTCGGGATCATGGCGGCCAGACCATCGACGAAGACCTGCTGCGATCCGGTGTGATCGAGCGCATCCGATCCGGGGTACACCCAGCCGTTGGCGAAGATCTGCTGCGTCTGTTCGATCGCCCACTGGAAATCGGGGTTGAGGAAGCTGCCGGGCTCCAGATTGTTCAGCGCGCACCAGGCATCATCGCCCGCCTTCAGGTACATCAGCGGAACCGTCACCCACGAGAAGTAAGTGGGATACACGCCGGCATACGTCCACGGGTGGACGACCTGCGCGATCTCCGCCTGGAGATCCATGAATTCTTCCCAGGTGAGCGTGTCCGGGCGGGGCCAGCCGTGTTCCTCGAACAGGGTCGCATTGTAGAAGATGCCGTAGGTGAACTGGGTCTGCGGGAAATTCCACTGATGATCGGTGCGGCCCTCATTGGCGGAAAGCAGCGCCCCATCCACGAACAGATCGCCGAGGCGCTGGCCGCGGTATTCCCCATACCCTTCAATGTCGAGCAGGTAATCGCCCGGCACAACCAGGTGCTCTTCCACGCCGACGTCCCAGTCACCACCCCAGGCGCCCAGCGTGTAGAACATGAAATCGGGAACCTCACCGGCGATGATGCGCGGCTGCATCACTTCCCAGATGCTCGGATCGAAGATGACTTCGATCTGGACGCCGGGGTGCTCACGTTCCATCAGTTCGACGATCACATTGGCCCACTCTTCACCGAAGCCGCCGCGGAAGAGGGTCATCGTCAGCGGTTCAGCGGGCGGCTCGCCGAGGATTTCATACCATTCTTCCTGGGTGATCATCGTGCCGAACTCGTGATCGGCGGGCAGGCGCGACCACTGTTCCTGATTGCGGATCCACCCCATCCCGTCATCCTGGGCAAAAACCTGCATGCTCATGCTGAGCACAACTGCCAGCAGGGTGAACAAACCAATCCGTCGTATTGTGTTCATAGCCGTTTTTTTCCTTCTTATTATGGTGAATGTGATCGGTCAAGACACTTGATTCGATTTCGCCGCTCTGTTTACCGTGATAATCATCTCCTTTCCGGGTTTTCCCTGTCTGTTATTACAGTGTGGTGATGGCGGCCTGCACAAAGGCTTCGGCAAACTGCACGCCGGTGGCCGTCATCGCACCGCGATAGCGATTCAAACCGAGCATCGCTTCGTGGTAGGGTACGGCGGCGAGCTGGCTGGCGTACTGATCGATCGCCGCGCGTTTGGTTTCAGCATAGGGCGTGATGTCGATCAACAGATTGGGCTGCTGGATCGGCGTCCACACTTCGTAGTACCGCGCCTCAGGCACATACCACGGCTCGCGCCCCAGATCGGGGAAGATGCTCCACGAGGCCCGGGGCAGCGCGTCGTGCACCATTTCGTACACAGCGCGATGATCGGTATGGCGTTCTGCGCCATGCGGCGCATATACGAGATGCGGCCGGTACTGACGGATCAGGCGGATGAATAGCTGAACCGTTTTAGCTTCCCAGCGCAAAAAACCATCGGGCTGGTCAAGATACTCCGCCTCGTGCACCCCCAGGATGGCCAGCGCGGCGGCGGCCTCCGCCTTGCGGACGCGCTCATTGGCGCTGGCATCCAGATCAAACCCCGGCATCAGGTTGCCGGTATCGCCGCGGGTGACAAAGACGACGACGACGCGATCGCCCGCCGCTGTGTGACGGGCGATGCTGCCGCCACAGCCGATCGACTCATCATCGAAGTGAGGGGAAAAGACCAGGATCGTTTGCGTCATCAGCGCAGCTCCGGCAGGGCCTGCCCGTGGGCGGCGATCAGATCATCGACCATCGCCCAGATCCGATCCAGCGGCAGGGTTGCCGCGCACAGCGGGTCGAGCATGGCCGCCTGATAAACATAGTCACGCCGGCCTTCCAGGGCAGCGCGCACCGTCAGTTCCTGAACGGCGACGTGCTGCCGGCTCATCCCGGCGCACTGCGGTGGCAGGCTGCCGATCCGCGTCGGCTGGATGCCGTTGCTATCCACCAGACAGGGCACTTCAACGCAGCATCCCTGCGGCAGGTTATCGATCAGGTGGTCATTCTCAACATTGCCGTACACCACGCGCGGCTGCCCGGTCTCGATCGAATGGATGATCAGCGAAGCATATTCCGCGCTTCGCTCGATCGGGAAGGCCTCTCCATTGAGCAGCCTGGCGCGGATCGCCTGGTATTCCGCGAGGTTGGCTTCGCTGCGGCGCACATATTCGTCGATCGGGATCGCCAGCCGTTCGATCTCACCGGCATGGGGGATGAAATGGGCCGAATACTCGGCATTGTGTTCCGATGACTCCGTCACATAGTAGCCGAGCCGGCGGAACAGCTCGGCGCGCACGCTGTCTTCGCGCGGGATGTCGCCCCGCTCGGCTGCGGCGCGCAGCAGCGGATAGGCGTCCTGCCCGTTGTGTTCAAATTTCAGGATCCAGGCCACATGATTGATCCCCGCCCCCAGATACGACACTTCTTCATACGGGATGCCCGCATAAGCGGCGATCTGACGGGTGGTATGCTGCACACTGTGACACAACCCGACCACCTGGATCGGGCTGGAGGCGAACACCGCCCAGCACAACATCGACATCGGGTTGGTGTAGTTCAGCAGCAGCGCCCGCGGGCATACCGCTTCCATGTCACGCACGATATCCAGCAGCACCGGGATGGTGCGCAGCGCGCGGAAGATGCCGCCGATCCCGTGCGAGTCGCCGATCGTCTGCTGCAACCCGTAGCGGCGCGGGATATCGAAATCGATCAGCGTCGCCGAATGCCCGCCCACCTGGATCATGTTGATGACGTAATCGGCATTGGCCAGCGCTTCCCGCCGATCGAGCGTGGCGGTGATCTCCGGCGCAGCGCCGACCGCCGCCGCCGTCCACCGCGCCATCCGCTCGGCGGTGTCTAACCGTTCCGGATCGATGTCATGCAGCGCGATGACGCTGTGCTGCAGTTCCGGGAAAGAGAGAATGTCCACGAGCAGGTTTTTCGTGAAGACCACGCTGCCCGCCCCGATGAAGACGATTTTGGGCATGATCAATTCCCTACTTTGTCATAATGGAGCAGTGAAGCCGAATCCTGGTCAAGCAGCAGACGCACATGAGACTGAGTGCGCAGGATGGACGCCGGGCACCATTCCGAAATCGGGTCGAGCAGGGCCGTGCGGACGGCCTCGGCCTTGCGCCGTTCCGGCACCAGCGTCAGCACATGGCGGGGTTGCAGCAGGGCGGGCACCGTCAGCGAAAGCGCCCGGCGCGGCACCGCATCGATGCTGCTGAAATGCCCTTCGCCCACCTGCTGCCGGCGGCACACTTCATCGAGTGTGACCACGTGGATGAGCGCCTCGGTGTGGAAATCAGCCGGCGGATCATTGAACGCGATATGGCCGTTTTCCCCGATCCCCATGACGGTCACGACCGGATCGTGGGCGCGCAGCAGATCGCTGTAGCGCTGCATCTCCGCCGTCAGATCGGGGGCATCCCCGCGAATGCCGAACAGCGCTTTCGGATGATATACCGCGTCGATTTTCGCCTGCATGAAGCCGTAGAAGCTCGCCGGGTGGGTTGGCGGCATCCCCACGTACTCGTCCATATGGAAGACGGTGATCTGCCCCCACGGGATCTCCGGATGATCGGCCAGCGCCTGAATGAAGGAGAGCTGGGAATTCCCGGTCGCCAGGATCACGGCGATCTCATCGCGTTCGGCAGCCGCCTGCGTGACGATTTCGGCGAACGCGGCGGCGGCGGCCCGGCCAAGCGCAGCGTTGGTCTCATGGATTTCGACAACCAGCTTATCGAACTGCATTGTGGCGATCATGCCGCCCCCATTCGATGAATGCACAGTGATTAGCTAAAACGTTTCAGATTTTGCGTCAAGTGAATCGGCTTTGGCGTATCTCCATCGGCCACCGATCAGGGTGCGCCAGACGGAAAAATCCCTATTGAACACAACGATATCGGCGTCCTTTCCGGCGGCGAGGCTCCCTTTGTGCTGGTCGATCCCGATCACCCGCGCGGGGGTCAGGCTGGCCATGCGGATCGCGTCATGTACGGGCAGCCCGACCGCCTCGATCAGGACGGGCAGCATCTGATTCAGAAAAGTCGTGCTGCCGGCGAACGACGTGCGGTCGGGCAGCATCGCCACCCCGCTGTCGATCACGCAGTCCAGCCCGGCAAAGGTGAAGTGCGCGCCTTCGGGCAAGCCCGCGCCGTTGGTCGCATCGGGAATGGCGCATATCCGATCGGGGCCGAGGCAGCGCAGCGCCAGCTTCATCAGCGTCACCGGCAGATGCCGGTTGTCGCAGATCAGCTCCGCCGTGACCTGATCCGACGTCAGGACGGCTTCCAGCAGACCGGGCACCCGCCACGGCCCGACGCGATGCGTGGTGGACTGGCCGCTCCACAGGTGGATGGCGTGGCGCAGGCCCCGCCCGACCGCCCGGTCGAAGTCCGTATCGGCTGCCCCGCTGTGCCCGGCGGCGGGGACGATCCCGATCGCGGCCAGCCGCTCGATGAGTTCGAGCGCGCCGGGCAGCTCCGGCGCCAGCGAGACGATCCGAAGGATATCCCGGTAGGCCAGCAGGCGATCGACGCTGTTCGGCTCGATCGGGCGGAGATGGGCCGGGTTCTGGGCGCCGGCAAACGCCGGGGCGAAAAATGGCCCTTCCAGATGGATGCCGGCTATCTGCGCGCCCGCATCCGGCTGGGCGGCCAGCCAACTGCGCCCGAAGCTGAGGCAGGCTTCCAGGTGATCGAGCGCGTCGGTGGACAGGGTGGCCAGCAGCGTCGTGACGCCGTGCGCGGCGCTGGCCTGTGCGATCGCACTCCAGGCGGTGGCGGATGGCGTGTTGAACGAATGGCCAAGCGCACCGTGGATATGCAGATCGATCAGGCCCGGGCTGATCAGGCGCCCTTCCACGTCAAGGCGCTGGCAGTCTGCTGGGATCTGCGTCTCATCGACCCGATCGACGATTTTGCCCTGCGCCAGCAGCAGCGCCCGCCCGGTTTCAATACCGGTCGGGAGCACGATCCTCCCGTTCACCAGCGCCAGCATCGCCCCCGCCGCTGCATGCTTCATCGCGGTGACGCTTTCTCAACCGGGGGCGGGCCAGAGGTGCGCCGTTTGATCAACGGGCAGTCTAACGTCAGACGACGATGCGGTATCTCCGGTTCGGCAATGCGGCGCAGCAGCATCTCAACCGCCAGCCGCCCGGCTTCGACGATCGGCAGTTGAATGGTGGTGAGCGCCAGAAAGGATAAAAAGACCTGATCATCGATACCGACCACGGAAATGTCTTCGGGAACATGCAGGCCGCGTTCCCGCACGGTTTCGAGGACGACGGCGGCCACGATATCATCGGAGGCGATGATCGCCGTCGGAGGCGCCGGCAAATTCAGCAGCGCGCGGGTCGACTCGCGCCATATGTCCGGATCGGCTGTGTAATCGCCATTCTGCATGTATGCCTTCACCGGGGGCAGTTTATGCGCGGCCAGCCCCTGCCGATAGCCTTCCAGGCGTTCCTGGGTGCTGCGCCGCCGCTTCGGCCCGACCAGAAAGGCGATCCGTTGATGCCCCAGCCCGGCCAGGTAATCAACCGCATTGTAGACGCCCGCCCGGTTATCCCAGTTCACCTGATCGTATTCCTGTTCGCCGCTGAACCGGTTGACCAGAATGGCCGGAATGCGGTTCTGGCGCAGTTTCTGTAACGGGCGGTCGTCTTTGCGCTCCGATGTCGAGAGAAAGATCACCCCTTCGACCTGTTTTTCCAGAAACAGCTCGATCGATTGCAGTTCATCTTTCGCGTCGCTTGCGTGGCTGAGCAGCAAATTGAAACCGGCCAGCCGCGCGCTGCGCTCGATCACGTTCAATGACTGCAAAAACAGCGGCGTCTCAATTTCCGCCAGCACCAGCCCGATCGTCGCCGTTCTCCGCGTGACCATGCTGCGCGCGATCCGGTTCGGGCGGTACTGGTGCCGGTCGATCACCTGCTGCACGCGCAGCAGCGTCTCCTCACTCATCTCAGACGAGTTGCCGTTGAGGACATTCGAAACGGTGGAGATCGAAACCCCGGCTTCGTGAGCGATATCTTTGATCGTGATCGACTTGGCGGCGCGTTTCATCTGAGTTTCGAAAAAACACAACAACAGGCTAAAACGTTTTAGATGCGTGTAGATTAACTGCAAATGAAAAATCTGTCAACCGGTGATTTTCCGGGAAGTGTCGAAATCGCTGCACCGGATTCAGATGCCGATCGGCCTACATCCCCGCCATTTGACAAAAATGTATGTTTTTCAGTTGTTTTTCCGATAGAAAACAGTTACCATTACTTTAGTACTGATCCGGGAAGATAAGCCTGTATCTTTGCTCAGTTGCAAAGATAAAGCGGAAGTAGGCAACACCTAAAGGTGGATGTTGTAGACGAGAGCTTTAAGCATGGGTTCACGACGCTGAAG
>DAOUBU010000097.1:0-18733 GCA_034432395.1 Anaerolineae bacterium | reverse complement strand
AGACTGCTGAAGGGTTGTTCATTCATCGCTACCCCCTTTCTTTAGGTAGCGAGTATGCCTCCTACTTTATTTTGATGCGATAGCCCTGCTGTCAGCGATCGTCAGCCCGGAAGCGGCCCCGCACGCATCCAGAGCGCCAACGTCAGGTGAAATCTTCGTGAAAGGATGCACAAGGCGGCTTCAGATCGGGGTATACTGAGAGACCTGAAAATGTGCGAGAAGAGTTCCCGAAAATGAACCCACTGCCACCGGTGCTGGCGCATGGGGCGCTCGGCGTGTTCGATGAGATCATCTTCATCGGCGTCGGTGTCATTTTTCTCGTCCTGATGGCGGTTAGCTGGCTGCGCAGCCGGAACCAGAACGATGAAGCTGCTGCGACTGCGGAAATTGCTCAATCCGATACTCACACGCTTGAACCCGTCCGGATGGCGGCGGAGGCCCCGGATCCGGAGCGCTACGCTCTGGATTAGCCTGTTCGCTCTGCTGCTGATCGGCGTCGATGGCGTCAGCGCGCACGGCTATATCATCCGCGCGATCCCCGAAGATCAGGCACGCCTGACCCGCGCCCCGGCCCGCGCCCAGTACTGGTTCAGCGAGGGGCTGGAGCCGCAGTTCAGCCGTGTGACGGTATACGACCAGACAAACACGATCATCGCCCAGGGGGGCGTCGTGCCCGGCGACACGGCGCGTATGGAAGCGCGCCTGCCCAACGGCCTGCCGGACGGGGCCTATATCGTCGAGCTGCGCGTCGCTTTCGCCAGCGATGGGCACGTCCAGATCGCCCGGCAGGTCTTTTACGTCGGCGATGCAGCGGCATTAGCCGGCCAGGGGATTGGCAGCGATGTCGTCCCGCTGGAGATCGTCTGGCGCGCGCTCACGCTAACGTCGTTCACGCTGCTGGTCGGCGCGCTGACCACCTATGCGCTGGTATTCGTCCCGGCGTGGGGCAGCCCGAAACATCCCGCTGGGCTGCTGCCGCCGCGCGTCATGGCGCGTCTCAATGGGCTGATCCTCGTCGGGCTGGCCGGCGGACTGGCCGGCACGATCCTGGCCCTGCTGCAGCAGACGATGGCGTTTTTCGACACCGATCTGATCACCGTCCTGCGCGACGGCCTGTGGGAGGTCGTGCGCACGGGGACGCAGTTCGGCGGGACGTGGACGCTGCGCCTGATCGTGCTGCTCATCATGATCGCACTCCACGGGGCCAGCCTGTATGTTCGCCGCGATGAACCGGGGCTGGTGCGCGCCTTCTGGACGGCGAACGGCTGGGCCGCGCCGCTGACGTTCGCCACCATGAGCATCGCCAGCCATGCCGCCGGCTCGCCGACGCTGCCGTGGGCGGCGCTGTTCGTCGACTGGTTTCACGGGACGGCGGTCGGGGTCTGGATCGGCGGGATCGCTGCGCTGGCGCTGGTGCTGCCGGTTGCGCTGCGCCCGCTGGAAGGCGAAGCGCGCCGTCTGGCGCTGCTGGCCGCCCTGCGCCGCTTCTCTCCGATCGCGGCGGCCTGTCTGGCGCTGACGATCGCCACCGGGGTGTACAGCGCGTCCAACTGGATCGTCGAGGGAGACGACATCGCGACCGCTTACACGATCACGCTGGCAATCAAAGTCGCGCTGGTCGGCGGGGTGATCGCGCTGGGGGCGGCGCATCATATCGCCCTGCGCCCGGAGCGTTATGCCCGCTGGCGGGCGATCGGCGCGCGCGTGACCGGTTTTCTGCCCTCGCTGCGTCTGGAGGTGCTGCTGGCCGGCGCGGTGCTCGTCAGCGCGGCGTGGCTGAGCGCGACGCCCGTCCCCCAGCCCACGCTCGTCCAGCCGCCTGCGCCGACGGCGACCGCCGTGGTCGGGGATACCAGCGTTCAGGTGACGCTGTCGCCCGGTGGCCCGGGCGTCAATCTCTATGATATCGTCGTCCAGCGGGCCGGGCAGCCTGCAGCCGATGCCGCGGTGTGGATGCGCATCGTCAGTCCCGGACGCGACTGGCGCGGGGAATGGCTGCCCGCTGACGACGTCGGAGATGGGTTGTACACCGCCGCTGGCGCGGAGATCGATGCGCCCGGCCTGTGGTGGATGCTGATCGATGTGGACGGTCAGCGGTTCGCTTTCGAGTGGCTGATCAGCGCGGATGCGGCGGTGCAGACGCAGCGCCCGCCGACGATCGCCGCCGGTCTGGCGCTGATCCTGGTGGCCGGGGCGATCGTCAATCTGCTGCTGCCGTCACTGCGCCGGATCGGTCAGCAGTTGGACTGGAGTCCGGCGGCGGTCACGGTGGCCGCACTGTCAGCCGGTGCGACGGTGATCGTGCTGATCGTGGCTGTGGTGCTGGCGCAGAGCTGGACAGCCCAGTATGCGACGGATATCCAGCGCCCGCCGGCCGTGGTGAATCCCGTGCTGCCCGATGCGGGTTCGCTGGATCGCGGCGCGGCGCTGCTGGCATCAGCCTGCGGCTGGGAGGGCCGGCCCGCGCTGCTCGATCTGGCGCGGCGGCTGCCCCGGCTGCGCGATGAAGCGATCTATCAACTGGCGGCTGAGGGCGGATCGGGGCTGCCCGCCTGCGCTGTGCAGCCGGACGACCCGACTGCGATCTGGGATATTGTCAATGCGGTGCGCTCGCTGGAACGTCCGGCGGGAACCTGAACGGGAGATGGGGAACAATGGCAGCGGTACGATTGATTATCGCAGAGACGGAACGCGCGCTGGCGGAGCAGGCCGCCCGCGATCTGCGGAGCGCCGGGCACAGCGTCGAGATGGTTTGGGAGCCTGAGCGCGACGCGATCGCGATCGCGGTGATGAGCCAGGCCGCTTTCGATGATGCCCGGACATACGAGCAGGTCGAAGCCGCGCTCGATGCCGGACAGCACGTCGTTTTCGTCGCGCGGGAAGCGCTCAAACTGCCGCGCACGGTCGATCACCTGCCCGTGATCGACTACACCTCCGGCTCTGGCCCGCAGACGCTGCGCGAGACAGTCACCGCGCTGTCGGCTGAAGGGGCGCGCCTGCCGCTCAAAGTGCGCACGGCATCGGTGCGCCGGGCCAACCGACAGGCTGGGATCATCGTCGGTGCGATCGTGCTGTTCATGTTCGCGGTGGGCCTGTACGGCGTCGGCGTGCTCGGCATTCAGGCCCCGCGTGAAGAATACAACGCGGTCGAAACCGAGGCGGCTCTGACGCGCGATTTCCTGGCCGCGCCCGAACTGGCGGTCTACGCGCGCTTCCTGCCGGGAAATGCGGCGACCGCCGCCGCCGTGGACTATCAGCCGACGCTGAACGCCGTCCCCACGGTGTACCGTCCGCTCATGGCGCTGACGGCCACCGCCTACGCCGGGTATGGCTATCAACTGGTGACGCCGACGCCGCTGCCGACGACTACGCCGGAGGGATAGCCCGCGCTTATGGATGCTGGAACGGCAGAACTGACAGGTGACGTGCTCGTCATCGGGGCCGGGCCTGCCGGGCTGGCAGCGGGCTATTATCTGGAGCGGGCCGGGATCGACTACCTGATCGTGGAGCGCACCGATCAGATCGGCTCAACGTGGGCGGGGCTGTATCCGACGCTGCGCCTGAATACGGCATCGTTTGTGTCGCACCTGCCGGGGCGGCGCATCCCGCTGCGCTGCGGCATCTACATGCTGGGGCGGGACTTTTACGCCTATCTGGTCGAGTATGCCCGCCAGTATCCGCTCAAGATCCGGTTTCGGGTTGAGGTGACGCGGGTGACGCCGCGCGCCGACGGCTGGTGGGTGGAGACGAACGTCGGTGCGCGCTGGTATCCCTGCGTGATCGTGGCCTCCGGGCGTTTCAGCAAACCGTACCTCCCCGACCTGCCCGGCATGGCGACCTTCGATGGACAGATCCTCCATGCGCGCGACTATCACGGGCCAGAGCCGTTCGCCGGACAGCGCGTGCTGGTCGCGGGCAGCGGCCCCAGCGGCACGGATATCGCGGTGGAATTGCAGCACACGGCGGCTCGGCCCGTCCTGCTTTCGGTGCGGTCGGATATCGTCATCGCGCGCCGCTACCCGTATGGTCTGCCGGACACGGCCTGGCAGCTTCTGGCGCGGATGTTCCTGCCGCGCCGCTGGCGCAAGCCAGTGCTCGACCGGATCGTTTACCAGGGCTACCGCGATGCTGCCGATCTGGGGCTGAAACTGGCCCCGAACCGCACCGACCGCCGGGGGACATCGGCTCCGGTGCGCGGGCGCGCGCTGATCGATGCCATCCGCAGCGGCGCGGTTCGCCCGGTGGCCGGGATCGCCGCCTTCGGCACCAGTCGATGCGTCGAACTGCTGGACGGCTCGCGGGTGGAGGCGGACGTCGTCATCCTGTCAACGGGCTATCGGCCCGCCATCGACTACCTCGATTTTGACTACGAAACCGATATCGATGGCTGGCCGGTGCGCATCAGCAGCGCGATCGAAGGCGGCTGGACGGAGGTGAAGGATCATCCTGGCCTGTATCTGGTCGGACGCTATTACCGCGGTCTGGGGCCGCTGAACAACATTCGCAGTGAAGCGCGCACCGCAGTGCGCGAGATTCGAGATCGGCTCACCCGCCTGACACCGGTTCGTTCAGGCGCGCCGTGACGCCGTGCAGGCCGAGCGCGCCGTCGGGCCGGACGCCGCGCTGCGTCTCGCGCTGGGGCGTGCCGTCGGCCTCGATGCAGCGCACCTCGAATCGATGCTGGCCGGGGGTGAACGGCCAGTCGAAGCGCCAGATGACCCAGGTGCGATCGCTGAGCGGCGTGCGCAGGCGCGCATCCTGCCAGTCCCCATCATCGACGCGCACCTGCACCTGCCCGATCGGGCGATCGCCCGCCCAGGCGATGCCGCCGATCGGCACGAACGGCTGATCGCCCACAGTGTCGATCGCATCGACGGCCACGGTGTCGATGACCGACGTGGCGTTGACGATCGCTTCAGCGCTCCAGCCGCGCCGCACCCAGTACCCTTCCTGCCATTGATCGATGAACTCGATCTCGGTGATCCATTTGGGCTGCTTCATGCCGTAGGTATTCGGGATGTGGATGCGCAGCGGGAAGCCGTGCTCGACCGTCAGCGGCTGATCTTCCCATTCGTAGGCCAGCATGATCCGTTCGTCCGCCCGCACCTGATCGAGCGCGACGATCTCATCGAAGCCATCGGCGGCGTAAATGCGGACATGCGTTGCCCCTTCCGGGATGCCGACGTCATCGAGTACGCGCTGGAATGTCGTCCCCGTCCATTTGATCGTGCTGATGAGCTGACCGCCGACCGGGTTGGAGATGCAGGCCATCGTGATGTAATCCTGCCGGCTGGGGAAGGCGCGGATCTCATCCAGCGTGTACGACTTGAGCGTGGTTTTGGTGCCATCCGCCTGCGCGCGGGTGAAGTTCAGCCGCCAGGTTTCGCCGTTGACCGCGGGTGGGATGAGGTTGATATCGATGCGGTAATGATCGGCCAGCGGGGTGATCTCCGGGCGCGTGCCGGGCGCAGGGATGACCGGATCAGCGGCATTGACTGGCGCGCCTGTCGATCCGGCGGGGCGCAGGGCCGCTGCCTCGGCGGCGGGTTCGCTGCGGCGTCTGCCTGAAGCGAGCAGCGCCCCCACACCTGCGCCGGCGACCGTGATTGCAGCGGTTGCGCCGCCGATCTGCACCAGAAAACGCCGCCGGTCGATGCGGTAGGCCTGCGCGTCAGGCAGTGCATCCGGCGACAGGTAAGCCATGCGATGATAGGCAAAACTGAGCAGCACGCCCCACAGCACGAGCAGCCCGGCCAGCCAGACGCTGTCCGAGATGACATCGGCGCTGCGCGTGGGCGGTACGCTGAACACGATCGCGAGCGCGGCCAGCGCCGTCAGACCGCCGACGATCAGACCGGGCAGGATGGGCTGGCGCAGCGGGCGCTGATGCAGCAGCCGCCCCATCAGTGCGAAGAATACCCCTCCGATCAGACCGCCCAGCGCGGGCAGGATCGCCAGTGACAGCACCTGCTCCGCCAGCTTGTAGGTATCGGAATTGGAGGCGGGATTGATGACGTTCAGCACCGCCACGAGGGTATCGATGCCGGCGGTGACGATCTGACCGGGCAGGATGCGCGCAGTCCAGTCGAACAGGCTGAAAGGCAGAAAGGTGAAACCCACGAGCTGAGCGCCGAGGAAGCCCACTCCCATCACCGGGAACGTGAGCAGCACCCCGATGACGACACCGGTCAGCCAGGATGGCTTTTTCATGCGACTGTGACTCCACTGCTTTTCAATCACTCTGCTATCTTACAGAAGAAAACCGGGCAGTTGACGGACTTCTAGTCGAGCTTTCATCGAATGCCAATCTGACTCTCCATGGGTTGCGACCGGTGACAGGCGGCGGCCTGAGACGGTACAATCTGCGACTGTCGGGCGCGCCTGCGACCAGTTTGAGAGTGAACATGGCTCTTACTCATCCGATTCTCGTTGATGCGCATCAGGATATCGCTTATACAGCGCTGAATTTCGGGCGCGATTACCGGCGCGCCGCCTATGCCACCCGTCGGTTAGAAGCGCAGCGTTTCGCCACACTCCCCAATGGACTGGCGACGCTCGGTTTGCCCGATGCGCTGCTGGGGCGCGTTGCGGTGGTCTTTGCGACGTTGTTCGTCGCCCCGCGGACGAAAAAAGACAGCGCCGACGATCCCTTTGACCGGATGCGCTACGAGACTCCGGCTCAGGCGGAGCGCCTGGCGCTCGAACAGTACGATTACTACCGCCGACTGGAAGACGAGTCGGGGCGGGTGCGGCTGATCCGCACTGAGGCCGATCTCGATGCGGTGCTGGCGACATGGGCTGATGGCACGGATCTGTTCGACCACCGGCAGGGGCTGGTGCTGCTGATGGAGAACGCCGATCCGATCCGGGAGCCGGCCCAGTTCGAGGAGTGGTATGAGCGCGGCGTGCGCATCGTCGGCCCGGCATGGTCGATCAGCCGTTACAGCCACGGAACGGGTTACCCCGGCGGGCTGACCCAACTGGGGCGCGAACTGCTCGAAGTCATGGCCAGCTTCAACGCGATCCTCGATCTGTCGCACATGGCGGAAGCGGCGTATCTGGAAGCGGTCGATCGGTACGAAGGGCAGGTGTTGATCGCCAGTCACAGCAATCCGCGCCGCTTCTGCGACACGGATCGGCATCTATCCGACCTGATGATCCGCCGGCTGGCGGAACGCGACGGGGTGATGGGCATCGTGTTCTACAACCGATTCCTCTCCAATGAGTGGCGCAGCGGCGATCCCAAGCAGGCGATCAGCCGCTGGACGCCGATCGAGGCCATCGATGCCGTGTGCCAGATCACGGGCAGCGCCGCTCATGTGGGTATCGGGACGGATTTCGATGGCGGATTCGGGGCGGAAAGCATCCCGGAGGGGTTCGACACGGTCTCCGATCTGCTGTGGCTCGCGCAGGGCCTGCGCGAGCGCGGTTACGGGCAGGCCGATATCGAGGCCATTCTGAGCGGCAACATGCTGCGCAAGCTGCGCCAGGCGCTGCCGAAAGGGTGATGACCGGTGAACTCGCTTAACACCGACCCGAACGCGCAGGATGGCTCGATGCAGGGAGTCGCCCAGTTCGGCATCGCCATCGGGGCGCTGGGGATCGTCCTGGCTGTCATGGGGTTGTTCCCCGGCGTCACCGGCATTCGACCCGGCGCTGGCGTCGGTCTGGTGCAGTTTGCCACCATCTTGACTGGTTTCACGCTGATCGACCTCGGCGCGCTGATCTACGTCAAATTCACGCTCTATCCGGGGCGTCCCGCCAATCTGATCCAGCAGGTCGGCGTTCGCCTGTCGCTGACCGGCCTGATCCTGGGCGGCATGGCAGGGGTGGCCGATTTTCTCGGTTTTGGATCGCACATGCGGACGCCGGAGATGGACGGGATGTTCGGCCCGCTGCAAACGATCGGTCTGGTCGGCGGGCTGACGGTCGCGGCCCTGGGCGTCCTCATCTATGCGGCGGCGGGCAGCGAACCGGAACCCGATCACGCCGCCCGCACCCGCGAGACGGAGCGCGTCATCGCCACCCCGGCACATGAGCAAAATGCTAAGTAATGTTTAAATGTTGATGTGAGACAGCAAAAATCGACTGAATTCGGATGCACCGGTATCCAGATGTTGTTATGATTATTGTCAGGTTTCCATTTACAGGAGGCATTTTCATCATGCGTAAACTGGCTTTACTGATGGTAGTCGCAGCGCTGCTGCTGTCTGTGATCCCCGCCTTCGCCCAGGCCAATCAGACGATCCCGGAAGTGCTCGCCAACGATGCCAATGGACGGTTCACGACATTGCTGGCGGCGGTGGAAGCTGCCGGTCTGGTCGATGTCCTCAGCGGTGAGGGGCCGTTCACCGTGCTCGCGCCGACCAACGATGCCTTCGCCGCCGCGCTTGATTATCTGGGCATGACTGCCGATGAACTGCTGGCCGATACCGAACTGCTGACCGAAGTTCTGACCTATCACGTGCTGCCTGGCCGTTACTTCTTCCGCAACCTGACCAGCGGCCCGTCGATCGCGACGGTGCAGGGGGATGAAGTCCAGTTCAACCTGACGCGCGGCGTCTTCACAGCCAACGGCCAGCGCATCCGCGACGTGGACAATGTCGCTTCGAACGGTGTCGTTCACGTTCTTGAAGGCGTCCTGCTGCCGCCGGCCATCGCTGAAGCCGCCGCCGCCAATCGGGCGCATTACCGCTTCGCGCACTTCTCGGTCGATGCCGGCCCGGTCGATATCTACGTTGACGGGGAACTGGGCGACCTGCAGGGCGTCACGTTCGGCACTGTCAGCGACTGGGTTGAGGTCGCGTCCGGCTCGATCCGCTTCGGTGTCACGCCGACCGGGACGGAACCGCGGCGCACGCAGGTCGGTCGTATCCCGCCCGGCGGTTGGATCACGATCGCCGTCCTGGGGCAGCTCAGCACGGATGACCTGATCACGGTCTTCCTGCCGGAAGACTTCAGCCCGCTGCCGGAAAACCGCGCGCGCGTGAGCGTGTTCCACGCCATTCAGAACGCTCCCGGCGTCGATATCCTGGCCAACGGTTCGCCGCTGATCATCAACCTCAACTACCCGCGCACAGTGGGCGATAACGATGGTTTCGATATCCGCGATGTGGCCGCGGGCCGGGTTGAACTCGCCGTCAACGTCCACGGCACGGATACCACCCTGCTGAGCAGCACGCGCGTGCTGGAAGCCGGGGTCAACTACCTGATCGTGGCGGCAGGCACGCCGACCAACCCGTCGCTGCTGGTCTTCCCCACGCCGGTGCAGGGCAGCTAAACTCACTGTATTGAATGAGAGCGAAAAACGGGGCCTCACAGCAGGCCCCGTTTTTGCTTTCGAGCGAACGACTGATTTTTATGGAGCGGGCGGTTCAGCCGGCGTCATTTTCCCGGCGATCGGGTGCTGAAGGAGGTTCCAGCCCGCTTTGCGGCGCGGGTTCAGCCGCAGGTGAAGCGGGGGTGTTCATGGAAGTCTGAACGTCGGTGGGGCCGGGGGCCGCCGGCGGGATCGGATGGATCGGGGCGGTATCCCCCTTGATCAGCGGCGGCTCGAATGTCACCGGTTCCATCGGGCCGAAATCGAATGGATTATCGGAAGACGGGGCCGGCGGCCGGAACGGCGCATCCGACGGCGCGGTCGCCCGGTCGAAGATCGGGCCGAGGCTGATGTCCGTCTCCATGATCGAGCGTGCCGGCGCGGGCGTCTGCGGTGGGGCAGGGGGCGGCGGCTGGATCATCCCGGTGAGCACGCTGGCGATATCAGCGGTGAGGCGTTTGTAAAACGCTGAGCGCGTCTCCGTCGTGCGCTGGCCGTACAGGGCATAGGTGAAGTTTTCCTGCATACTCGGCGAGATGACCTGCATTTCCGGTTCCCACTGGTCGATCAGGCTCCACGATAGCCCATCCGCGCATTGGTACAGCTCGAAGACGATGCGGACATCGCCGTGATTGCCGCGAAAACGCAGATCGAGTGAGATCGGCAGCGTGGGCGTGCGTTTGAGCTTGCGCTTGAATTCGCCCATGATGCGCCTGGCCAGCGATCGCGCTGTGCGCGCCGCCCGCTTCGGGGTCATTTTGCTGCTGCGGCGCACCGCGGCATCCAGCCGCCTGACCACGCGCGGAGAGAGCAGCGTCTGCGTGCGCGCCACCCGTCCGTACATGTCGTACTGGCTGATGCGCGCCGCCGTGACGCGCCAGTTCTTCAGCTTTTCCCCGTTCATGCCGATCAGGATCTTGCGCGCCATGTAATCCCCACTGGTGCAGGGGACGGGCAGCGCATCGGCCAGGGCATGCTGCTGCCATAACTGGCGGCGTCCGGCGGTCGAATTCGGGTTGATCATCGCCGAGACGCCGTAGGGTGGCTGCCACGATGGGAACGTGCGCTCGCGGGCGAACAGCAGGCGCACGATCACAGTCATCAGCCAGAGGACGATCAGCAGCAGGCCGAAAACGCCGATCAGGATGGCGATGTGGATCGGATTGTACAGATCCAGGCCGAACGGCAGTTCGAAATCGCCGATGCGCGTCAGCGAGGAGGCGCTCCCCGGACTGACGGCGGGGGCTGTCGGCCCGGTGGGCGTCAGCATGATCGGGCTGAGCGTGGGGATCGACTGCGCGCCCGGCGATCCACCGCTGGCTGTGGGCAGAATGACGCTGTAAGGCAGCACGCTGTCATCGCGGGTGCTGCATAGGAGCGGCGTGTTGAAATACGCAACCAGACACAGATTAACAAGCGGGGAAGGGGCGCTCGCGAACTGGGACAGCGGGACGGTCAGGGTGATCGTTGTCCTCTCACCGGGAGCGATCGGCGGCTGCTGGAGCGCCGTGATGACCGCGTTGGTGGCCGCGTAGCGCAGTTCGACGGATGCAGGCTGCGCCGCTGGGCCGCCCACGTTGACCAGATCGAACTGGATGACGACCGAGTCTGCGCTGAACTGCGCCTGACGGGGCGATTGGATCGCGTAATCCGCCCCGGCTCCCGGTTGAGCCAGCGCTGCATTCGCCCCCGAAATCAAGATGACAGCGGCCAGGCAGGCCAGTGAACGGCGCATAGATGAGTCCCCCCTACAGCGCGGCGATCGCCATTTCCCTTTACTATAGTGATAAAAGCGCTGACTCAGCAAATGGTCATGGGCACACGATCGGCCTACGCTGAGGGGGCGTTACAGCCCCGTTCTGGCGCTGCTGCGGTGGACGATCACGGTGCTGAGCAGCGTGAAGGGCAGCACGCCGACCAGCGCCGTGCGCAGGGCGGTGCCCGCGCTGTACGCCCGGCTGAGCATGGCCGCCGCATCCGGCGTGATCGCGACCAGCACGCCGAGATGATAGGTTCCCGCTTCCGGGAAGGGATCGCGGCTGATCACCTCCCACATGCCGCTGAGGCCTGTTTCGACTGTGCTGCCGGGATCCAGCACGCGCGCCGCGCCGTCCTGGCTGTGGCCGATGAAATACAGCCGCCAGCCCTGCTGGAGATTGGCGTAAATGCCGCTCAGGGTGAGGGCCTCACCCTGATACACCCGCGCGTTGTGCGCCGGTTTGATCACGTTGACCATGATGAACGGCAGGCCGGAACCCCCTGTGCCGACCAGGGCGCTGCTGCCGGTCGGGAAGCCCTGGCCGGGAACCGGGCGCAGCAGCGCTTCCCGCGCCGGGGCCGCCGTCCCCTCGCGCGCAGAGGGGCGCGCTGCCGGGTCAACGGGATAGAGTTCGGTATCGAGATGTTCCGCCGTGCGCTGGGCGATCCAGTTGGCCCAGAAGTTGACCAGCGACTGCACATAGTCACGGTCGAGGCGATCGGTGATGACCGCGCCGGCGCGCCGCAGCTCAAGGACGAGCTGACGCGCGCGGGCGATCGTCTCCGCCGAGATCGTGTGGTCGTGCAGGGTATGGACGCCGGTCGTCTCGGTTTCGACGCAGCGCAGCAGATCGCGATGGACAGTGAACAACTGATGCACATCTGATGGGATCACGGTTGCCAGCCTCCACGATCACCGTCAGCAGCGCACAATGAGCGCCGGCCAGAAGCGCCGGGCGCTCACCGAGATGAGGTGACGCTGCATGCCTGTTCAACGCTCAGGGCGCAGTCCATCAGGGAGCGGGTTCAAAGCGATAGACCGCGCCCCGGTAATCCACGATGTAAAGTTCGCCGGCCTCATCCTCGCCGAATGAGCTGATCGTCAGGCCGCTGCGAAGCACGAACGGCTCGACCAGCCAGGTTTCATCGGCGGTGCGGCGCGCTGCCCACAGCGTGCCAGAGCCGAAATCGCCGAAGAAGTAAACGCCGTACAGGTTGGGCAGGCGCTGGCCGCGGTAGACATACCCGCCAGTGACGGAGATGCCTTCGCTGTGGCTGTATTCGGCGAACGGCTGCACCGCCCCGCTGACGCGCATATTCGCATCGTACACGTGCGTCCCTTCGTAGGCGCGCCAGCCGTAGTTTTCGCCGCCCCGGCTGCTGGCCGGCTGGAAGTTGACCTCTTCCCACTGATTCTGACCGACGTCGGCGATGTAGAAATCTCCGGTCAGGCGGTCGAAGCTGCTGCGCCAGGCATTGCGCAGGCCGTAAGCCCAGATTTCGGGCAGGGCGTTCGCCTGGCCGACGAACGGGTTATCCGGCGGGATCGCATACGGGCGTCCGTCGTCCGTATTGACGTCGATGCGCAGCATCTTGCCCAGCCAGGTGTTGAGCATCTGACCGGCCCCCAGCGGATCGCCCGCCGCGCCCCCATCCCCTAGAGAGATGTACAGATAGCCATCCGGCCCGAAGCCGAGCCAGCCGCCGTTGTGGTTGGGGAAGGGCTGCGACTGGGTGAGCAGCGTCTGCGCGCTGGCCGGATCGGCGGCGTTGGGATCGGTGGCGCTCACGGAGTAGCGGGTGATGTGGGTCGTGCCGCTGAGATCGGTGTAGTTGACGTAGAAATAGCCGTTCTGCGCATAGTCAGGGTGAAACGCCAGGCCGAGCAGCCCGCGCTCCGTGTAGGTATCGAGCTGATTGGCCGCCGGGCTGACCAGAGACGAGATATCGAGGAAAGGGACGGGCAGGCGCTGCCCCGACCGATCGAGGATCCAGATGCGCCCTCCCTGCTCGACGACGAACAGCCGTCCGGAACCATCGCCCGCATGCGTCACGAACAGCGGGCGGATGAAGCCATCCGCCACCAGCGCGAAGGTCACGCCGTCCGGATCGGGCAGGGCGTCGGTGGATTGAGCTGTCGAAACCGCCACCTGTCCGGCCAGGATCAGGGCCGCGAGCAGGCAGACGACGATCGGGCGAACGATGCGAATGGTGGAACGAAGCGTGTGCATGAACAGGTCCCGTAACTCACTTCTATACCCCTGATTATACCGGAAACCCTGCGCGCGCACGGCTGAGCGCTCGATCAGAAAGCCCGCGAGCGCCATCGATTGAGGTCGCAAAAGCGTCCGAGCCGGGGGGATCAATCCGCCGGGCCAGCGACGGCCATGACCAGGCGATCGGCGTCCAGGTAGCGGCGGGCCGCCGCCAGCACCGCTTCAGTCGTCACCGCCTGGATGCGATCGCGATAGTTGAGCAGATAATCGAGACCGAGGTTGTACAGCTCCATGTTCAGGATCGCCCCGGCCAGGCCTTCGTTCGACTCGAGCTGCAGGGGCAGCCTGCCGACGAAGTAAGACTGATTATCCGCCAGTTCCTGCGCGCTGATCGGCTCAGTTGTCAGCCGTCGGATTTCGTCGCGGATGCGTTCTGCGGCCAGATCGACGTTTTTCGGGTTGACCCCGGCTGTCACCGACCATGCGCCGCGACCGATGCCGGCGTCCATGCTGCTGTAAACGTAGTAAGCCAGGCCGAGTTCTTCGCGCACGGTTGCGCCGACGCGCCCCATCATGCCGAACTGACCGAGCACGCTGTTGGCGATCGATGCCGCGTCGTAATCCGGGCTGAGGCGGGACGGGCCGGGCAGGCCGATGACCAGGTCGGACTGGGTTTTGCCGGGCACCGGCGTGAAGGTGCGCTGACCGGTCAACACCTCCGGCGCATCCGGGATCGGGGCGGCAGGGGCCTGATCGGGGTTGTGCCAGTCAGCGAAGTGAGCGCGCACGGTGTCGATCGCCCGGTCTGCCGTCACCGCACCGACGATGACGATCACCATGCCCGCCGGGCCGAAGGTGCGCGCATGGAACGCGCGCAGTTCATCGACAGTGAGCGCGGAGACCGACTCGATCGTGCCGCGAATGCTGTAATGGTAAGGATGATCCGCCGGGTACAGCGTTTCGTGAAACAGGCGGTTCGCCCGATATCGGGTATCCTGCATGCGGATCTTCAGCCCGGTGATGATCTCGCCCCGCAGGCGTTCGATCTGGATCTCCGGGAAGGTGGGATGGCGCGTGACGTCCGCCAGCAGATCGATCAGGACGGGCAGATCTTCCGCCAGCGCCTTGCCGAAGAAGCTGGTGCGGTGCATGCCGGTGCTCAGGGATAGATCGGCGCCGATGCTTTCCAGGCTGTCGGCGATCGCCATGAAATCGCGCTGC
The DNA here is from genome assembly GCA_034432395.1 of Anaerolineae bacterium. Taxonomy (GTDB): domain Bacteria; phylum Chloroflexota; class Anaerolineae; order Aggregatilineales; family Phototrophicaceae; genus Flexifilum. The sequence continues at coordinate 4,219 of DAOUBU010000097.1, read as the reverse complement.
GCCGTCCCGCGCATGAGCGCCGATGTCGTCAGCGCGGCCAGACCGGTGATCGACGGCATTTCATGGCTGGCGCTGGCGCGCAGCGACCCGGTGATGACCACCGACTGCGTGCTGAAATTTTCGTAGATCAGCAGGGTGATATCGTTATCCAGCGTGACCCGGGTGATGTTGTGCGGGCCGGGTAGAGATTGACTCGACATGCTCAGGCTTCTTCCTCGAGATCCGGTTCCAGATCGGTTCCATCCGCTTCAACGGGAATGAAGTAGCCAACCACACGGTTCTGTGGGCGCAGGTACTGGTTGGCCGCGGCGCGCACCTGCTCGAGCGATACGGCCTCCAGGTTGGTCACGTAGTCTTCGAACCAGGTGTAGCTGTTGAAGTTTTCGGCAAAGGCCAGCCAGAACGCCTGCATGGTCACCCGCTCGGTGCTGTACGCGAACAGCGCGCGAGCCTGTTTTTTGGCGCGCGCCAGCTCCGCCTCGGTCACGTCCCCGCTGCGCAGCCGTTCGATCTCGGCGTTGATGACCTGCTCGACCGCTTCCGGGCTGCGCCCGGCGCGCACCACCGCCGTGATCGAATACAGGAAGGGGTCGATCGTCGGCAGCAGACTGCCATCGACGCTGGCCGCCAGTTCGGTTTCGACGAGCGCCCGGTACAGACGGCTGGTTTTGTTGTCGATGCTGCCCCCGCCCAGGCTGTCCGCGCCGCACAGCAGGCTGTTGATCAGCGCCAGGGCGAACCAGTCCGGATCGGCAGCGCCGGGGGCGTGATAGCCGATCTCGACATAGGCTGACCCGCCCGGTCGCTCGATCGTGAAGCGCCGTTCGCCCTGCTGCGCCGGCTCAGGGCGGACGAAAAGTTTCGGCGGATCGCCCGGTGGGATGTGACCGTAAATGGCTTCAATCCGAGCCAGCATCTCGGCGGTATCGAAGTCGCCAACAGCGACACCGATGGCGTTATTCGGCATGTAATGCCGACGGTAATGATGGTACAGATCGTCGCGGGTCATCATCTGCAGGTCGGCCATATCGCCAAGGATTTCATGGTGGTAGCCGTGCACGCGAAAAGCGAGCGCCTGCAGCTCTTCCCCCAGCCAGAATGTCGGCGAGTTTTCTGCCCCCTGCCGTTCCGAGATAATGACCGTGCGTTCGGACTCGACTTCTTCAGGATCGAACACCGCATTCACCATACGGTCGGCCTCCAGCCGCAGCGCAAGGTCGATATGCTCGGCGGGTAAGGTCTCGTAGTAAGCGGTGTAATCCAAGAAAGTCTGCGCGTTCCAAGTTCCACCGAGGCGATCGATCGCTTTATCCAGGTAGCCAGCGGGGAAAGTCTCTGTCCCCTTGAATAACATGTGTTCGACCCAGTGGGAGGCTCCGGTCAGTCCGGTGCGTTCATTGCGGCTGCCCACGCGATACAACACCCACCAGCTAATCAGCGGGGCGTTGTGCGCCTCTTTCAACAGGATCACCATGCCATTGGGTAAAACATGACGTGTGATTGAACTCATGCCTTATTCCTGTCAGATGATCTCGTGATCACCAATCTGATAGATACCCTTAACGGTAGCGCAAACAGATGCCCCTGGCTATAGTCAGTTGCTGACCTGTGTATTATGTCAGCGATCGGGGTAAATTGCGGATAAATAAGTCGAGGCAAGGATGTCTGGCGCTGGAGAACAGCTCGTGGGCGGCGTAGACGATCGTCCGCTGGAGCCGTACTGGAGCGGGCTGCTGCGTCGCCACGCAGACAGCGCTGCTATGCTGCTGCTGATCCTGATCGCGGGTGTATTGCTGCTCCCATACTTGTTCGATCCCGGTGTGGTCATGTGGCCTCGTTCCGGTTTCAGCAGCGATTTAGTGACTTATAACTGGACTTCTGCGTTTTTCGCTCGGCAATATCTCGCCGAAAGGGGGGTAATGCCGCTGTGGTGGGATACCACGATGGGCGGCCTGCCGATGGTTGGCAATTTATCGATCCGCCTGTGGTATATCCCTATGTTAGTCGCAACGGTACTGCCTGTGCCCCTGCTGCCGGGGTTGAGCATCGTCAATTGGTTTGATTTGAGCGTTGCCGGTGTTGGGATGTATTTCTTCCTGCGCCAAACCCCGCCCATCTCGCGCACGGCGGCGCTGTCTGGCGGCATCATGATGATGCTCACGCCACGCTTAAGTGCCAATCTAGTAGGCGATATGGGGTACACCGCCGGTCTGTGCTGGACACCGTTGGCACTGTTGTGCGTCCGCATGGCTATCGACCGCGAATCATTGCGCTGGGCATCGGGGGCAGGGTTGTGTTTAGGGCTGATGTTCGCAATCAATTTTGTCAACTTGCTCTACATCGGGCTATTCATCGTGCTCTATGTGTCGTATATGCTGTTGCGTGCGCCACATTCCTGGCGTCGTTGGGCCAGATTAGCGACTGTGATTGCAGTGATGGTGTCAGTAGGGGTGGGGGCCGCAGCCCCTACCCTGTTTCCGTTTGTGACGTATTTGCCATATCAATCGCGCCAGGCGTTCACATTAGAGGACGCCAATTACCTGGCGCTGCCCCCTGCACTGCTTGTGGATGCGCTCTATCCTAATCATTTCAAATTTCCAGAATGGACGTTTCATGTTGGGCTGCTGCCGCTGATTCTGGCCTTGATCGGTTTACGCCATCCATCACGTCGAGATGTCGTGTTGTTCGTGATCCTGTGCCTGTTTTCGTTGATCTTTGCGCTGGGTTCGACGTTACCGCTTTACACGCTTATTGTCAGCGTTGTGCCCGGTTTCAATCTGATGCGCGTTCCGCCGCGCATCTTGATCTTTGCATCCATTGCGCTCGTATGTCTGGCGGCACTGGGCGTCGATATGCTGCAATCGCGGCGTGTCCACCTCTCGCAACGCTGGCTGCTGGCTGGTTTGACGCTGGCAGTGATCAGTGTGGTGACTCGCTATCTGACGCGCCGACCGGGAGAGCCGGACTGGCTTTTAGGCTTGTCTGCAGGTTTAGCTGTTGTTGTCGCATTATCTGCTGGGAGGCTTCGCGCGCAGCGCGTCAGGCTCGTTCTGACGAGCTGTTTATTGATCGAATTATTTCCGCTGGCGGCTTCCTACATGAGCCCTGTACCGGTAGACGCGATCTTCGCAACACCCGGTTTTGCGGCGTCGATCGTACAGGATCGTCAGTCAAATACAGGTCTGTTTCGCACTTACAGCGCCCCACGCGCGCTGCCCGATCACATCCTCACACTGAACAATCTACAGTCGCTCGACGGATTGAACTCATTCCAGTTTCGTCACTTTGCCGATCTGATGCGTGTGGTGACAGGCTGCCCGCTGAGCGGCATTGCCGCAGCAGTCCCAGCCTGTGCATCCGCAGAGCTGCGGCCCGATGCTTATCGTCTGACGCAACCTGATCCGGCATTGTTGGGACTGCTCAATGTGCGCTATGTGATTTCTCGTGATGATCACCCACTGGAAGGGCTGACGGAGATCGTTGCTACCGATGGGGTGCGTGTGTATCGCAATCATCATGAACTTCCACGCGCTTATTTTTTGGATCCTGATATGGAAGCGCAGATCCTGCGCCGCATTGAAGATGGGACGGTTTTGAATAACGGGGCTGTGCGTCACGTAGCGGCTGAGTTGAACGACTCAGGTGGAGGGGTGTTCGATTTGACGATCGATGCGCCTACTTCAGGGTTGCTGGTGATTGCAGAGACCTGGACGCCAGGTTGGTCAGCGCAGGTGGACGGGCGGTCAGCACCTGTTGAGCGAGCTTTTGGCGCGCTGATCGGTATCCGCCTTGAAGCTGGATGGCATCAGATTCGGGTCACGTTCGATCAACCTGCGTTCCTCTTCGGGGTGATCATCGCGCTAGGGGTACACATCGGAGTTGGCTTGCTGTTGATCGTTAGGATAATTCGAAAAAATGACGGGAGCGGAAGCGTTCGTCCGCTCCCGTCTATGAACCGTCCAATTTAACGCGCTTCTTCCGGGATCGCCGCCACTGGAACCTGGGTTTTCTTGCCATCGTAATACGGCGAGCCGACAGCGATGTAACCATAGCCGTCCTGCACCAATTCCAGGTAATCCGGGATCATGCGCCGCCCATCGATGATCAGATATGGCGGTCGAACAACCTCGCGCAGCGTGCTCGATAGGCCGCGGAACTCTTCCCAGTCGGTTGAAATGAACAGCATATCGCTGCCCGTCAGGGCTTCCCGCGCCGAGTT
>DAOUBU010000096.1:0-31261 GCA_034432395.1 Anaerolineae bacterium | reverse complement strand
TCGAACTGGATCGAGCGCAAACCGGCCAGTTCCTCCGGGAGCGGGCCGGTCATGCCGTGCCGCAGGACGATCACCGGGCGCTGCCGGGCGAGAAAGTGCCGATAGGCCATGCGCACGTGCGAGTCATCGAGCGAAGCCGGGCTTAAAACGACGACCATCAAGCGGCATTCCAGCAGCGCCTGTTCGATCGCCGCGCGCCAGTCATCGCTGCCCGCAATGAGGTATTGATCGACCCACACATCGAGGCCGGCATCCTGCAGCGTCAGCGTCAGGCCGGCGACCACCGGCTCCCAGTCGTCCCGGTGGTAAGCGATGAAGATATGGTTTTCCAGCGTCCCCACTTCCAACCCGGTGCCCAGGCGCGATGTTTTGACCTGCGAGCGCACCCCGCGCAGAATGTGGCCGTGCAGGGTCTCGTCGCGGTTTGGCCCCCTGTGACCGGTTGACTGCTGCCCCACCGGGGTCGAGCGCGTATCGATGATCCCCTCTGCCAGCGGCGGCAGGACATCGGCCACAAACTGGAACTGCACCGTGCTGCCCAGCTTGACCACGTCATCATGATTGAGGATGACCGGATTTTTGAGCAGCACCCCGTTGACGAACGTGCCGTTGGTCGATCCCATGTCTTCGATGCTGTAGCCGTGTCTGATCCGCCGCAGCCGCAGGTGATAACGGCTGACTTCCGGATCCTGAATGACGATGTCATTGGTCAGATCGCGGCCCAGGGTGATGATCGGGTCGGTCAGTTCAAAGATCTTGCCCGTGATCACCCCATGATGCGGAACGAATAGTGCCGCTCGGGATCGGCGCTGGCCGCTTCCAGATCCCCCGCCAGATCGTCCAGGGTCGCGGTCGTGTCTTCAGCCGGAAGCTGGATGCGGTCATATTCCAGGGTGATCGAGTCGCCCAATTCGAGGATGGCACCGGGTTCGAGCACGAAACTGCCTGTGACGCGCTGGCCGTTGATGAACGTGCCGTTGCTGGAATTGAGGTCGCGCACTTCATACCCATCCATCAGACGGGACAGGCGGCAGTGCTCGCGGCTGACCTCGCTGTCGCGGATGACGATCTGGTTCTTGCTGCCGCGTCCGATGTTGATCTCATCACCTTCCAGCACGTAGATGGCCCCCGGTGTCGGGCCGCGCCGCATCACTAACCGCAGCATGTTGACCTCAGCAAATCAAATCGGATATCCCTGTTTTCCGCCAGCTTCATTATAACCCCAAATAACCCCAAGCCGGGAAATGTCAGGCCCCTGTTCACCTGTGTGAAAGGGGCCTGACATTGTCCGGATCAGTCCGCGAACGTTTTTCCACCAGTCGCGCTGTGACCGCTGCCATCCTCACGGGCGCGGTGTGCGGGTCGCGGTAGGCGTGTGCGTCGCCGTCGCCGTATTCGTCGACGTGGCCGTCGGCGGGACGGGCGTGCGCGTCGCCGTCGCCGTGTTCGTCGGCGTCGCCGTCGGCGGGACGGGCGTGTGCGTCGCCGTCGCCGTATTCGTCGACGTGGCCGTCGGCGGGACGGGCGTGTGCGTCGCCGTCGCCGTATTTGTCGGCGTCGCCGTCGGCGGGACGGGCGTGTGCGTCGCTGTCGCCGTGTTCGTCAGCGTCGCCGTCGGCGCGGACGTCGGCTCCTCGGTGACTTCTGCGGGGGCCGCCTCAGTCGGCTGCGCCGTCGGTTCCTCAACCGCCGGCGTGGACATCGGCATCGCCTCCGTCACCTCGACTGTGGCCTCCGGAAGCGCCTGGGCGGTCGCCGTCATCTGGAGCTGATCGAACACCGCCTGAGCGGTCGCCGTCATCTCCACCTCGCTGTAGGGGTTCGGGGTGTTGGTTGCAGTCGGCGTCGCCGTCGGCGGCGGGACATACGGCGGCGTATCGACCAGCGTCGTCAGGTCGTTGATATTGGCCGCGATGATGGTGTAGATCAACTGAGTGCCGGACAGCGTCACCAGCGTCTGCGGCGTCGGCTCCGGCGCGGACGTCTCGATCGCGACCGGGGCGACTTCCGGCGTCGCTTCCGCGGTGGCCTCCGGCGTCGCTTCAGCCGTCGCTTCAGCCGCCGCCTCGGCAGTCGCTTCCGGTTCGGCGGTGGGGGCATCCGGATCCGGCGTCACTTCCGGGTCAAAGGGGGTGACATCTTGCGTCTGGACGACCAGATAGGTGCGGTTGAACGGATTCTGATCGCCGACATGAATGTAATACGCCCCATTCGCCGTCTCGATATAGACGGTGAAGCGCGGGGTATCCAGCCCGAATTGGGCCAGATCGCCGCTCTCGAAGCGATCGACGCTGGCCAGCGAACCAGCCCGATTGATCGCATCCTGCGCCGCGGCCTGATCGACCGCGCGGTCGGTGCGCAGCGTGGCATCGACGGCCCAGGTGCCATCCGCGGCCCGGGCCAACGCCGTATACGCCCCGGTATCGTTGTTGCGCACCTGCAGCCCGGTGATATCCGCCGCGGTGATGTCGGCCAGGATCGGGCCAGCGCCGGGCTGGGGCGTGGCCGTCGGCGCGGCGGGCGCATTGGCCTGCTGATTGTTGATGACGAGCACGGCTCCGATCACGATCAGGCCGACGACAAGCAAGATGATCGTCCCACGATTCAAGCGCATTGCTGCCTCTCCGTAATCAAGCGTGAAGGTTGATGCAACTGCGGTTCTGCCATGCATGACCCGGCCCGGGCCGAAGGCGCGTGATGCTGCGCCCTCAGCCCGCCAGATCGGTCAGAGTACACCCAACGGCCCGCCGCCGTCTATTCGGCGCGGGCGCGCTCGCGGTTATTCCACCACACCAGCACGCCCAGCCCCAGAATGCCGAACGGCAGCAGATAGATGGTGATGAGCTGGATCGTGCGCGTCTGCTGGGCATCGGCGAAGATCGGCGTGTCCTGCGGGCGCTGTTCCTGCACGACGGTGATGGTATCGACGAAATCGATGAAATCCGTCGCCCAGACCAGCGCATTGAACGCCACATTCAGGTTGTCCGTGCCGAGCACGGTGAAGGCGTCGGAACCGGCGGTCGCGCTGCCGAAGATCACGACGCGCGATCCGGTCGCCGCATTCTCAGCCGAGGCCGCCAGCGTGAACGGCCCGGGCGGATCCCCGTCGCGGCGATTGAGATCGCCGTCGATCACCCGCTGGAGATCGGTCACCTGGAAGGACTCCGGGCCGGAGCGGATGAGCGAAGTGACCGTGACGTTTTCCGGCGGCGTCTCAGTGAACGCGATGCTGTGCGGCGTCTCGAAGATCATGACGCCCTGGCCCGGGGGGATGCCGTTGGTCGTCACCGGGGAGGTGCGGTCGAAGTCGGTCGCAACGGGCAGCGCCGGCGACTGGAAAGCATCGCGCAGATCGAGGATGACGTCGTTGTTGATGCGCAGGCCGAAATTCGTCTCCAGGAAGGCGTTGAAGTTGTCGGCGGTAGCCAGCGAAACCCGGTCGGTATTGAAGCTGCTGTCGGCGAAGATGACCAGATCGCCGCCGTTGTTGACGAAGTTTTGCAGGATCTCGATCTCCCGATCGGCCAGCGGGCGCTGACCGCCGGCCAGCACCAGCACCTGTCCATCGGCGGTGGGGTCGTTGAGCACGATGCCGGAACCGGGAGAGACGAGATCGACGAATGAGGCGTCCTCGACCTTCCAGTCATAGCGCGAGGTCAGCGCGGTGCGGATCTGCCCCATCTCGCCGGCGGTGTTGCCTTCCACCGTCAGGAAATACGCCTGGAAATTGCCCTGCGCCGCCGCGGCCAGGATCGCGTTGGTCAGCGAGTCCTGCGTGGCGGTGTTGAGCAGCTCGGCATTGGCGACATCGGGCTGCCCGTTCTCGTCCAGCGCGACCACCACCACCTGACCGGCGCGCGTGACATTGTACTGCTGCGCCAGCGCCAGCTCGCGATCGGGATCGACGAATCGATAGCTGATCTTGCCGCCGCTGGTGCGCGCGTAATCGTCGAACAGGGCGCTGTCCCGGTCGCGGCGGCCCGCCTGGGACGCATTGTAGAAAGCGATGATCTCGATGCGCGGCAGCGTCGGATCGGCCCCCAGCGCCTCGATCGCCTGCCGCGAAACATCCGTGAGCGAGAAATCGTTGCGCTGCGTCAGGTCGATGCGGATATTCTGCCCGCGCGCGACGGTGTATACCCCGGCCAGCGCCAGCAGCACGACGATCGTCACGATGATGCTGACGCCGCCGAAGCGCACGCTGCGCCCGCTGAGAAATTCCTTCAGCGTATCCGGCGAAAGCAGCGCCCAGAGCACGATCGACACCGCCGCGAGCACCAGCCCGCCCCAGCCGACGACAGTGAAGGTAGGCTGCGTGATCGCAACGATGAAGGCGATCAGCAGGCCGACGCCGGCCAGGATGAGCAGGAAGCGCGGCGGGATGAACGGCTCCTGCTGCTGTTGATCGAGCGCGTTGAGTTCTTCATTGAGAGACGGTTTCTGTTCAGCCATGGTCGTTCACACTCCCGGATGCGCTTAGCCGCGCCAGCGGCGCGTTTCGACGATGCGCGTGGTGATGAACAGCGCGCCCACAATCACGAAGATGAAGTACAGCACGTCTTCCAGCCGGATGATGCCGCGCAGCATGGTGGCATTGAAGTGCGCCTGCAGGCCCAGCTCGCGCACGATATCGGCCAGCCAGGTGGTGGCCGCCGCCCCACTGAGCGATGAGGCCGCATTTTCGGCCAGGTAGAGCACGAGGATGGTCGCGGCGCTCAGGAACGCGGCCACGATCTGATCCTCGGTGATGGCCGACCAGATCAGCGCGACCGCGATCGTCGCGCCGCCGTACAGCCACGCGCCGATGTACGCGCCCAGCGAGGCCCCGGCATCGGGTACGCCGATCCAGGCGAAGATGACGTAGTACACCAGCGTCAGCAGCAGCAGGATCGTGTAGTATGTCCAGGCGGCCAGGAATTTGCCAATGATGAAGGCGCTTTCGTTCATCGGCAGCGTCATGAGCACCTCAAGCGTGCCTTCGCGGTTCTCCTCCGCCAGCAGACGCATCGTCAGCAGCGGCGCGATCAGGAACATCAGGAAGGTGATCAGACCGGGGCCATACGCGCCATCCGCCGGGGCCTGGCCGTTGGCGGAGGTGACGTAATCGTTGAACAGGATGCTGAGGAAGAGCAGCATGGCGAACGCGATCGCATAGGCGATCGGCGACTTGAAATAGAGCATGATCTCGCGCTTGTACACCGCCCAGAACGCCAGGCCGCTGCCGGTCTGCACGGCGCTGTCGGTGCGCGCGGTCGCATTCGGGGTGATCGGGGTATCGGTCATGGGTATCCTCCATCCGCTCGCTGTCACGCCGACTCGGCGGCGGCTTCAGCCTGCGCCTCAGCCTGTTCAGCGGCGCGCTGTTCCTGCCGGGTCAGCTCGAGGAAGATCTCTTCCAGATTGACGGCCAGCGGGCGCAGCTCGTGCAGCCCCCAGCCGCGCGCAACGATCGCGCTGGCGATCTCCGGGCGCGGATCGACCTTGCCTTTGGGCGTGGCGATCACGCCGTCCAGCCCGATCTCGACGCTGTCCACCGAGGGCAGCACGCGGATCACCTCGACCAGGTCGATCGGGGCGGCTTCCGCGCGGACGAGCACGCGACCGCCGCGCTCCAGTTCACCGCGCAGTTCGCCGGGCGCGCCCTGGGCGATGACCTGCCCGCGGTTGATGATCACGACTTTGTCGCACACCTGCTCCGCCTCGCTGAGGATATGGGTGCTGAACAGGACGGTGTGCCGCCGGCCCAGTTCCTTGACCAGCGCGCGCAGCTCCAGCACCTGGATCGGGTCGAGGCCGATCGTCGGCTCGTCGAGGATCAGCACTTCCGGATCGTGGATCAGGGCGGAGGCCAGCCCGACGCGCTGCTTCATACCCTTCGACAGCGTGCGGATGCGGCTGTCGGCGCGGGAGCTGAGTCCGACGCGCGCCAGCACCTCATCGGCCCGCTCGCGCCGGTTGCGCACGCCGCGGATCTCGGCGACGTACATCAGGTAGTCACGGGCGGTCATGTCGCGGTACAGCGGGACGTTCTCCGGCAGATAGCCGACGCGCCGGCGCACCTCCATGCTCTGCTCGAATACGTCATACCCGGCGACGCGGGCGGTTCCCGATGTCGGCGGGGTGAAACCGGTGAGCATGCGCATGGTGGTGGTCTTGCCCGCGCCGTTCGGCCCCAGGAAGCCCGTCACCCCCGGAGCCGCGGTGAACGTCACGCCGCGCACAGCGTAGACATCACCGTAGCGTTTGGTGAGGTTCTCTACTTCGATCATCGTTTGCCATCTCCACGCTGAAAACCTTCCCACGGGATCAGGGAAAGAACCAGAGCGTCGTGGTGTGCCCTGGCCGTAAGCGCCCGCATTATAGCCGCATGAAGATAAACAAAATATAAGCAGATCGATCAATTTACAGACTATTTACAAGTTGAGGCGCTCGCTTTACACAGACCGCAGCGCGGGCGGGGATCCCCACCCGCGCTGCGATCGCGGTTCCAGGTGATGCGGCCCGGCGGCCGCTCAGGGGACGCCCCACAGCGTCACTTCGACGCCATCGCTGAGGGCCAGCAGCGTCCCCTCCGGGCTGAGGGCGAACGTCGCCAGGCCGTCAACATCCAGGTCGAACACCAGATCGCCGGTGACGTAATCGAGGATCGCCAGCCTGCCCGGCAGGACGGGCGCCGCCCCGCGCAGCCGATCGCTCGTCAGCACGATCAGCAGCGACCCGTCGCGGCTGAAGGCGATCTGCACCGGACGCCGCGTGTCATCATCGAGCGGATAGCGCTGGATCTGGCCGCTGCGCACGTTCAGTACTTCCACGTCGCGCCCGCTGGCATACGCCAGGATGTCCTCGGCGTTGACTGTGCTGGGATCGCTGACGGGACGCCAGGCGAGCGGGCCGAAGATCGTCGCGGCATCGAGGGCGCGGTTGCTCAGCTCCCGATTGGCCGCCACGTCGATCAGATGGAGCGCGCCGTCGATGTAAGCCAGCAGCGTGCCATCCGGGCTGTAGGCCGCGCGGTCGATCAGCCGCGCCGAGTCGATGCGGATGAGCATCCGTCCGCTGGCCAGGTCGAAAACGTAAACGCCCGCGGCCCGCCCGCCGCCCTCCGGCGGGATGAGTTCGGGCGATGCCGCCACGGCGACGCGGTTGGCGGGAAGCTGCTGCGGGCTGGCGTCGCGGGGCGTGCTGCTCAGGCTGAACGAGACGATCGGGAACGGCGCGCTGTCCACCAGCGGCGCGAGCGCGCCGGTATCCAGCCGCAGACGCGCCAGCCGACCGCTCCCATAACCGAGCAGGAGCGTATTCGGGTCGATGAACGTCAGCGCGGTGGCCGGGTCAGCGGCGTCGGCGGGCGCGGTCACCTCGCTGATGGCCAGATCGGGCAGGCTGAAGATCTGCGGCGCGCCGGCGCTGAGCAGCGCCATCTGCGCCCCGTTCGGGTCAAAAGCGATCGCGCTGACCTCGGCCACGGGCAGGGATGTCAGCACGCTCAGGTTGAGCACGTTCGCGCTGCTGATGGCGCTGCGCTCGATGGGCAGCAGCGCGCCGCCTTCGGCGGGCAGCCCGCTGGCGGTGGGCGGCGTCACCGTCCCGACCGGATCGAGGAAGTAATCATTGGGCAGCACGCCTTCCGCCGTCCAGCCGATCACGCCGTTGTAATTCACCTGCCACCAGATGATCCCGCCGGCGGGATCGCAGCTCGGCCCGCCGACGACGCGCGCGGTCGTGTTCGGGTTGATCATGCCGATCTGACGTCCGCTCAGCGAGGGCTGTTCGCGGATGCGGCTGGGCATGTTGCCGACGGGGACACGGGCCTCCGCGCCGATGTTGAGGCGCGGGGGCAGGAAACCGCTGAATCCCACCGGACATGGGGCGGCGGCGGACGGGGGCGCGGGCGTCACCGCGCCCGGCGTGGGCATGATCGCCGGGGTGGCAGCGGACGGGCTGGCCGGATTGACGCACGGAAAAGCGATCGCCCCGTCGGCGCTGACGCGCACGTCATAGGTCGCCGCGCCCAGGCTGATCTGAAACTGGAAGCCCTGCACCGGGCTGGCGAGCGGCTGCGCCGTCACCAGCGGACAGCCCAGCGCGGTGTTGTTGAAGATGCCGATCGTGTAGCTCCACTGGGTCACATCGGCGCTCTGCACCGGACGGCCCAGATACTCGCTCAGGGCCTGCAGGGCGAAACTGTACTGCGGCGGCGTCCCCGCTGCGGTCGGTGACTGGGCCAGGCTGGCGCTGACGGCGGTCAGCAGCAGCAGCATAGAAAGTGCCAATAACAGGCGTTTGTTCATCGGGCGGCCTCCGGTGCTTCGGTTGATGTCAGATCCTGTTTTTAAGTCTACCCCCAAACGGAAAAAGCGGCGCCCAGAGCCGTCCCGGGATCATGATGCCAGCCACAGCGTTGCAGCGTCCCTCTCCTCTAGGAGCGGGACAGGCTGGCCCGCGGCCAGACAGGGTGAGGACTGAAGCAGGTGTTTCAGCGCAACGTCAGCCACTGCCCCCGAAGCGATCCGCTGTGGACACGCATCCGCCCGGCGCATAGAATACCCGTTTACACGCTGAGTCTGGAGGCCGACGGTGACCATCCCTGAAACGCTGTCCCACCACCCGATCATCTTCGAGACGCCGGTCTGGCGGGTGGACTCCCCGTGGAACGCCCACTTCGCGTTCGGCCTGCTGCTGGTTGACCTGCTTCGACCGCGGCAGATCGTCCAGCTCGGGCTGGGCGATGGCGCGCTCTATCACACGCTGTGCCAGGCGGTGCGCTGGCTGGATCTTCCGGCACGCGGCTTCGTCATCGAACCGACGGAGCGACCGCTCGATCGGGATGCCGCCGCTGAACACACTGCGCGCTGCGCCGGGTTCTCCAGTCTGCTGACATCCGGCTATGTCGAAACGGCGGAGACGTTCGCGCCGGGGAGCGTCGATTTGCTGGTGTGGAACGACGCCGGGACGTCTGCGGAGGCGGAAGCGGCTTTTGCGGCCTGGCTGCCGCGCCTGAGCGCGCGCGGGGTCGTCCTCTATCACCCGATCTTTCCGACTGAGCACGGGGCGAACGGCTGGCAGTACTGGCATCGTCTGCGCGCGACCGCGCCGTCGATCGAACGCCTGAGCGGGGCCGGCCTGGGGATCCTGCAGGTGGGCGCGCTGGAGCGCGAACGGCTCGACTGGCTGCGCGACAGCACGTCCCCGGATGGACTGTTCCTCCATCGGCTGTTGAGCCGGTTGAACGGCGCGGCAGCCGCAGCGCCGCCGCCAGCGGGATCCGCCGCTGCGTCCGGCTCGGCCTCACCGGCTGCGGCGGCCCCCGCAGTCATGGACGGGGCCGGGCTGCGCGCGATCAATTACTGCCTGAAGCCGGGCTACATCGCGCGGGAACAGCCCGCCGCTGACGATCCGGGCAGCGTCCCCGATGATGTCGTCAATCAGGCGGATGTGTACGCGGCGGCGGCCAGGCTGGCGCGCTCCTACGGCTGCACGCAGATCATCGATCTGAGCGCGGGCAAAGGGAAGCCGATCCCGCTCTATCTGAGCGAATTCCAGGTCATCGGCGTCGCTGCACCCGAACAGGTCGAGCGCAGCCGCGCCGCGCTCGATATCGGCTGGATCGCCTGGGATTTCGACCAGCCGGAAATCCTGCGCTTCCCGCCGGAGGTGCTGCGCCAGTCCGTGATCGTTTGCTCCGACGGCATCGAGCATCTGGTGCACCCGGAGTATCTGCTGGCGACCCTGCGCGAGATGCTGGAATACGCGCCCGCCGCCGTCATCAGCACGCCCGATCGCGACCGGGCGCGCGGCTACGCGGATTTCGGCCCGCCCGCCGACCCGCATCACGTGCGCGAATGGAACCTGACCGAGTTCGAACGACTGCTGCGCGCCGCCGGTTTGCGGCCCGAGTTCACCGGTCACACGCGCGCCAGCGCCCGGCACGGGCGATCCAACATCCTCAGCGTGCTGCTCAACCCGCACGCCCCGCCGATCGAACGCGCCCCGGACGATTTCCGCGTCACAGCGATCGTGCCGGTTTACAACGAAGGGAATGTGCTGGGCGCGACCATCCACCATCTGCTCGCTGAGGATCTGGAAGTCTATGTCATCGACAACTGGTCACAGGATGACAGCTTCGCCATCGCCAGCGCTTTTCTGGGGCGTGGCGTGATCGGCGCAGAGCGTTTCCCGGCTGGAGGGCGTGGGGAACACTTTGAATGGGCGCACATTCTGGGACGCATCACGCAGATCGCCCGTGGGCTGACCTGCGACTGGGTCGTGTTGTGCGCCGCAGATCAGATCTTCGAGTCACCGTGGCCGGGCGGGCGGCTGAAAGATGCCATTTACTGGGCACACCGTGGGGGCTGGTCGATCATCAACCATTCGATGATGGAATTTCGCCCGGTTGACGAGTCCTTTGTGCCCGGAAGCGATCCGCGCCAGCATTTCAAATACTGGGAATGGGGAACTCACCCGGCCTACCGCAACCTGCACCAGTGCTGGAGGCAGTCACTCGATATCGATTTTGGGATTAGCGGCGGGCACACGATCCGGTCAACGCCGGATCAGATCGCGCCATTTCATCACGTGATCCGGCACTATACACATCGCTCCGAGGCGCATGGACGGCGCAAACTGCTTGAACGAACCCGCGGAGAGAAGGAACGCGCCCGGAACTGGGGATCGCACAATACCTATTTCACCAGTTTGCCGCGGCTGACCCGCGACCCACTGACACTCAATATTGACGATCGCTATGTTTTCACCGAGTATCTGACCGAGCGTCTGTTCGGGATCCCACTCTTCGATCCCTGATCGGGATAGCAATTTGCGATCGAAAATGCCGATCGTGATCCTGCTCGACTGCCGTTCGTATCACCCAATCCCACTCAGCACGCCCGCCTGGCCGGTCGATCTATCTGCCGGGAACGGTCTGCTTCTCGATCAGCACGCATCTGGTCGAACCGGCCCCGATTGGCGGCACGCTCACACCGTCGGGCGGATGACGGAGAGCACACGCCCCTGCACGTGGCACTGCGCCGCATCGACGTAGATCGGATCCATCGTCGGGTGGGCTGGCTGCAGGCGCACGCGCGATCCTTCCCGGTAGAAATACTTGAGCGTGGTCTCGTTGCGCTGATCGAGCCAGACCGCCACCATCTCGCCGTTTTCCGCCGTGTCCTGCTTGCGGAACAGGACGATGTCCCCGTCGCGGATCATGGCGTCGATCATGCTGTCCCCTTTGACCTTGAGGGCGAACACCTGTGCCGCATCGATGCCGCGCAGCAGTGCGGGCGGGATCTGCAGATAGCTGTCCTCATCGATGTAATGGCCGACCGTATCGGGGATCTCCACCGGCGCGCTGGCGACGATCGTCCCGACGAGCGGCACGCGCGCCAGCGGCCCGCCCGTGCTGACCGGCTGGGCGGCCCGACCGCGCGTCGGCTTGACCAGCCGCAGCCCGCGCGATGCCCGCGCCGTCCGCCCCAGGTAGCCCGCCGCCACCAGTTTGTTCAGATTGTAGTTGACCACCGACGTCGAACCGATGCCGGTGGCCTCGCCAATCTGGCGGATCGTGGGCGGGAACCCGTTCTGCTCGATGAAGTTCTCCATGAAGCGGAGGATGTTCTGCTGCCGTTCGGACAGCCTGGTGCGATCCCTCATGATACCCGTTCGTCTTTCTGCCGGCGGCGCCCTGCGGCGCGCACCGGCATCGTCTATAAAATTTGTTCTATCACATCCAGATTGTAAACGAACAGGTATTCTACGTCAAACAAAGGTTGGACGACGCTGCACGCCGCCTTCAGGCGGATGCGGCGCGGCGCTCCCGCTGACGCCGGGCGCACGGGATCATTTCGGCTGCATCCGGAGCGCGCCATCCAGCCGGATCACTTCCCCGTTGAGCATCGGGTTCTCGACGATGTCCTGCGCGAGCTGAGCGTACTCCTCCGGCCTGCCCAGCCGGGATGGGAACGGAACCTGCTGCCCCAGGCTCTCGCGCGCGGCCTCCGGCAGTGAGGCCAGCAGCGGCGTGTCGAAAATCCCCGGCGCGATCGTGCACACGCGGATGCCGTCGCGGGCCAGGTCGCGCGCGATCGGCAGCGTCATGCCGACGATGCCCCCCTTCGATGCGGAGTACGCCGCCTGCCCGATCTGCCCCTCGAACGCCGCCACCGACGCCGTGTTGATGATCACGCCGCGTTCGCCATTTTCGTCCGGCGCGTTGGTCGCCATCTGCAGCGCCGCCAGCCGGATGACGTTGAACGTGCCGATCAGGTTGATGCGGATCACGGTTTCGAATACATCGAGCGGGTGCGGCCCGTTCTTGCTGATCGTGCGCAGCGCCATGCCGATCCCGGCGCAGTTGACGTTGATGTGCAGCGCGCCAAAGGCGGATACGGCCAGCGCGATCGCCGCGCTCACCTCCGACTCGCTGGTGACATCGGCGGCGGCGGCCCGCGCCGTCGCACCCAGCTCGCGCGCCAGCGCCTCAGCCTTCTCCCCATCCCGGTCGAGCACGATGACATTGGCCCCCGCCGCGGTGAACCGCCGCGCCACCGCGGCCCCCAGCCCGCTCGCACCGCCCGTTACCAGCGCTGTTTTCCCCTGAAGCTGCATGATCTCGATCCTTCCAGACACAAATTCAAGTTTCACATAACGAATCGCCTTTCCCCTGATTTTGACGTAGACTGTGCCTGTTGACAACCTGCACGCCCGGAGTGCACCGGTCATGAGCCAGACCAGCGAGCATCCCCTCAGCTACCGCCAGCGCGAAGTGAGCGCTGTCATGGACGCCTGGCGCAGTTCCGCATCGTGCTCCCTCGTCGGCGTGGGCAGCGTCGGCAAATCGAACCTGATCCAGCACCTGGCGGCGGCGAATGTGCAGGCGCATTACCTCGGCGCGGACGCGGCGTCGTTCAAAGCGATCTGGATCGATCCCTTCCTGCTCGGCGCGCTGGGCGAGCGAGACGATGAACCGCTGCGCTTCTGGGCGGGCTGCGAACTGCTCATGAACCGGCTGTACCGGGCGTTCCAACCGTTTGACCTGCTCGGCGCGGACGCGCGCGTCCTCTACGAGACCTATCAGGCGTTCCAGGATGGCAGCAACCCGCTCTTCCCCTATCTGGGGCTGCGCTACCTCGATTTCGCGCTCAATCTCTTCTTCCAGCGCGGCATCCAGATCGTCTTCATGTTCGACGAATTCGAACACCTGCTGCGGCAGATGCCGGTGTCGTTCTTCCTGGGACTGCGCGGCCTGCGCGATGCGCGCAAGCACCAACTGGCCTACATGACGTTCACGCGCGTCCCTCTGCCGCAGGCGATCGCCGACGCCGGGATCGCCTCACTGGCGATCGAGCCGTTCGCCGAGCTGTTCACCGATCGGGTGATCTACGTCGGGCCGTACAGCCAGGCCGATGCAGCGGCCATGCTGACCGATCTCATGCGGCGCAAAGAGAAAGAATACGACAGTCTGGCGCAGGGATTTCTGCTCTGGGCGACGGGCGGTCATGCCGGTCTGCTGCGCGCCGCCGCTGGCGTGCTCGACCAGCTTGCGCCGATCACGATGGAGCGCCTGTCCGATCAGCGCGGGGAGCTGCTGGCGCGGCTGGCGGCGCGCGGCCCGGTCAGGGCCGAGGCGGCCACGATCTGGAACAGCCTGCCCGCGGCGGAACGGGAGGCGCTCAGGCAGATCCGCGATCGCGCGCCGGTCGCCCCCGCCCTGCTGGATAGGCTCGCGCAGAAGGCGTTGATCGAGCGTTCCGACGAGGAGATCGCGATCCAGCCGCCGCTGCTGGCGGAATGGATCAGCCGGTTTACCGGATGATGCGCCTCCGGGCGCTCCGCAGGGTGAGCGGCGCGCAGCCATAGACCCGATTGTCTTCAGCGGACTCGGTTCACGGTAATGAGGGCGGCAGTGGTTTCGGGCGCGGGGGGAGGCAGAGCGGTGCATCACCCCGCAGGCAGCACCGGGTTAACGTTTGGACGGATCGGAGTCGACCGCGCGCTCTTCCAGCGGGCGGACTTCCCAGCTCTGATGGTAGATCAGGCGGCGCACATACGGATTGCTGATCACCGGCATGTCGAACGTCTGACTGCCTTTCGCCAGCCGGAAGTGCAGCACCGTCACCGGGCGCGTGCCGGCGTGCCAGTACTGCTCCGCCCAGATCGTGTCACCGATCTCCCAACCCTGCTGCAGCCGCGTCAGCAGGCAGTCCACGCCGGCATAACGCTCGGACAGCGGATCCCAGTGACGATGCATGTCGGGATAGTCCACGTGAAAGTTGGACGAGAGGATTTCAGCCATAAGTTGTTATCCTTTTCACAATGTCTATTGACAGGCTACGACAAAAGTTTTAAATGAGTATGATCTCCAGTTCAAATCTAAGATCATAGTTGACAGACTGCCCCGCCGCCGCATCCCGCCGGCGCTCACTGCCCGGTTCATAACTTGATTCTAGCATAATCTGGAATTATTTTGCTGACGATCAGCAAATTTCACAAAACCGAACGATAAACGTCAGTGAAAATCACCAGAAGCGCAGTTCAGCCGCGCGCGGCGCGGCGTCCCGTGCGGATCGTGCGCCCCTTCCAGCGCACGCCGCCATAGCGAATCTGCCAGTACACCGCCCGCCCGGCCACGGCGGTCATCAGCAGGGCGGAGACCGGCATCCACAGGGCATCGAGCGCCCGCTGGCGCGTGGCCAGCGCGGTCAGCGCGCGCACGCCGATCCCGGCCAGCGTCAGCGCGGCGGGCAGCGCCGGCCAGACGTGCAGCCCGGCGGGGAAAGCCGGGTCAAGCCAGCCCAGCGCCAGCCAGAGCGGCGGCGCGAGAAAGACCAGCCAGTGGAACAGCGTGCCCAGCAGCAGGCCGATCAGGCCGCCGTAGCCCGCCGCGATGTTCTTGGCGAAGCCATCGCGCACTTCCGGCCATGAGCGATACATGCGGCAGGCGATCAGGCCCGCGCCGTCGGCCATGCGCAGCCGGAAACCGCGCCGTTTGATCCGCCGGGCCAGCTTGATATCCTCGACGATCTCGCCCCGCACGGCCATGTGGCCACCGATCTCGTGGTACGGGCGGCGGCGGAAGAGCAGGCACTGACCGTTGGCCGCCGCGGCGATCGCAAACGGGGTGTGATGCACCAGCGGCACGGGCAGGTAACCCAGGATCACCAGCGCCATCAGCGGCACGACCAGCCGCTCTGACCAGGTCTCGGTGCGCTGCGTCGGCCACACCGTCAGCAGATCGGCCCCGGTGCGCGCCATCTGTTCCAGCAGCGCCGCCAGCGCCTTCTCGTCCCAGATGACGTCGGCATCGGTGAAGAGCAGCACATCCCCGGCTGCATGGTTGCTCAGTTGATGACAGGCCCAGGTCTTGCCCAGCCATCCTTCGGGCAGCGGCAGCCCGCTGACGATGCGCAGTCTGTCCTCATCATCGACGCAGCCGCGCTGTCGGGCGAACTCGGCGGCGGCGGCGCGGGCGATATCCGCCGTGCCATCCTGCGAGTGATCGTCCAGCAGGACGATCTCGAAATCGGGGTAGGTCTGGCGCAGCAGCGCGCTTACCGTCGCCCCGATCACAGCGGCCTCGTTGCGCGCCGGGATCAGGATCGATACGCGCGGGTTCCATGTCAGGGGGCGGCGCGGCGCGCGCAGCCGGGGGAAGAGCAGCGCGTTGAGCACGGCGATCGCGCTGATGACGATCAGCGCCCCGCTGACGAAGACGAGCGCGGTCGCCCCGATGATATCCGCGGTGGACAGGGTCATGTCACCGGCTGCCCCAGGATGCGGCGCGCCCAGCGGCGCAGGCCGGGACGGCGGCGCAGATCGGCGCGGTATTTGTAGATGACGATCGCGGCGTTCAGGATGAGCACCGTCAGCAGGATCGGCTCGCCTGCGATCAGCAGCACGATCGCGCCGACGCTGAACAGGATGACGACCGCCCAGCCGGAGTTATCCAGCAGCAGCACGGCGGCCACCAGGAGCGGCAGGCCGATCGCGGGCAGCGTCCACAGCGTCAGCCCGATCCAGATGCCGAAAGTGACCGCCATCGCTTTGCCGCCTTTGAAGCCCAGCCACGGCGAAAACGCATGACCGAGCACCGGCGCAATGGCGATCGGAACCAGCTCCCAGCCGGTGATGCCGACGGTGTAGCGCGCCAGCCCGACCGGGACAGCGCCCTTGCAGATCTCGAGGATGAAGGCCAGCCCGCCCCAGGCGGCCCCGCCCGCTTTGAGCACATTGGTCGAGCCGGGGTTGCCATCGCCCACCCCGGACAGGTCACGCCCCAGGATGTAGCGCGCGATCCACGCGGAGAACATCAGCGATCCGCTCAGGAAACCCGCCACGGTGAAGATCAGCGCTGTCATGATCCACTCAACGACTCCGCGCAGCGCGCAGCGCCCAGACGAGCATCAGCCCCATGCCGACGAAGCCGACCAGCGCCGGGCCGGGGGCCCCCCAGAAGAACAACAGGCCGATGAACTCCAGCAGCCAGGTGATGACGTAGATCACCACCAGCGGCGTCACCGGCAGCGTTTCGCGCCGGATCGCCGGGGAAGCCAGCGCGGTGATCGTCACCCCGGCCAGCAGCCACCCGGCGTAGTTGATCCACGGGATGCCGAAATAAGTGAAACCGGACGGATCGTCCCAGAACCACAGTGACCAGGCGACCATCTGCGGATCGAGGAACAGATCCCAGGCCGTCAGCGCCAGCGCCGACGCGCCGATGAAGGCGATCCGCCCGCGCAGCCCAGTGTAACGCCGCGCGATCAGGTGCGCCAGCGTCCATGCCGAAGGCAGCATCATCATCCACGCCAGCGGGATGAGGACGGGCACGCCGCCAAGCTGCGGCTGCAGCCGATCGGTGTAGTGATAGGCCCCGAAGGGGAAATCGGTGGTATGGCCGATGAATTCGATCGCCCAGGCGCTGAGGGCGACGATGAGCGTGACGAGCAGCGTCCGCGCTGCGCCCCAGCGCGCGCCGAGCGCGACGAGCACCGCCGCGATCTGGACGATGACGCCGAGGCTGATGCCAGCCGGGAGCGCCTCTTCGCCCAGCGTCCAGCGCACGATCGGCAGGCTGATCAGGGTCAGCACCCAGATCGCGACCAGCGCGTAGACCGGGCGATCGCGCTGCGGGATGGCCGCCGCCATCCGGCGCAGCCCATCCGCAGAGAGGTGGGAGCGCACAGCATCGATCATGGAACGCTTCCTCCGTTCAGTCGGTTGGCCTTGCGGATCGCTGCCACCACGCGCTCGTAATCGCCCGCGACCTCCAGACCGGCGCAGCGCCCGGTGCTCTCCACGATCGTGCGGCCGTCAGCCCGGTCGGTCAGGCGGATACGGATCGTCCCTTTGAGCGTCTCCGGCACGCGCTTGGACATATCGGCGCGGTCGGGGCCGGGCAGCAGCGCGTGATCGGCCCGTTCAGCCCGGATCTCCAGCCGCGCCGTCCGATTGACGATCGCCCAGCACACCTGATGATCATCGACATCCAGCCGCTCGATCCGCGCGCCGCCGTGCGTCGTGAAGGCGTACAACTGTCCGTCGTGGTGCAGCCCGCAGATGAAACCGGGGAACCAGCTCCCCAGCATCGGGATGACGGCGATCGAGGCCATCAGGCTGGTTCCGGGCGCATCGTCGAAGTGGTTGGTCTGCATCCAGATGTGCCCCGCCGGGAACGACTGCCCCCAGTCCTTCTCCAGGTAGCCGCGCCCGTCGCTGAAGTCGATCAGCCGGCCATCGTCGCTCAGCCCTCCGTGCACGGCGTGATCGAAGCTGACGATGCCGTGATAGCATTCCATGAACGGAAGCCAGGCGAACGGCCCCATGATGCCCGGCGATCGCGCCGAGACCGGCCAGCCCGTCCCCCGCCCCAGTTCGATCCGCCCGCGCACGGTGCGCAGTCCATCGTCGATGTCCAGTTCCACGGCGCGGCGCGTGAAGCGGTTCGGGCCGATGCGGATATCCAGCGCGCCGGGGGCGGCGCTGAACGCCTCCGCGGGATAGCGGTGATAGGTGGCGCGCCCGGCCATGCCATCGAACACCTGGACGAAGGCATGATGCCGCTCCGGGTCGTGACTGAGGAAGATGCCGGGGATGATCGCGTAGCGGTCGGCGGCGTCCGGCGTGACGAACTTGAAATACCAGCCCTCGAAGTACGGGGGCTGGCGATCAGCGCCGTGATAGGCTTCCGGCTTCAGCGTGAGATCGACCCAGCGCGCGATCCGTCCCAGCATCGTCATCCTCTGTTCACTCAGCGGCGGTCAGGACGGGGCGTCCACCGCGCCGGGTGACGCCCTCCGCGAAGGCGATCACGTGCTGGCGGACGGCGTCCCAGCCCGCGCCGTGCGGATCGACCAGATCGTGCTGGCCGGGCGTTTCGACACAGCGCGCCGCCGGGCCGATGCGCGCCGCCAGCGCGCGCGTCAGCGGCGGTTTGACCAGCGGATCCGCTTCCCCCTGGATGATCAGCGTCGGCATCGAGATGCCCTGCGCCGCCGCCGCGCCCAGCATCCCGGCCCGCCGGATTTCGGCGAACAGGCGCGTCGGGATGGCGAAATCGCGAATGCCGGCCTGCACCGCCGGATCGTCGAGATCGACGCCGGGCATGAACGTGGCCGCGCCCTCGCGGAATTTCGGGTCGTTCGGGTCGAACTTGATCAGCCGGAACGGCTTGAACGTCGGGAAGATGACGCGCAGCGCGGGCAGCAGATCCCACAGCGGGCTGTCCAGCTTCCAGAACGGCGCGAGCAGGATCAGCGCGTCCGGGCGCGCATCCGCCGCGGCCAGGCTCAGCGCGCCGCCCAGTGAGTGCCCGATCAGCAGCACATGGGCATGATCGCGCCGCAGCGCATTGAGCGCGGCCCGCACCGCCGCGATCCAGTCCTCGACGCGGCGCTCGGCGATGGTATCCAGCTCCGGCCCGAAGCCGGGCAGCAGGATGGCCCGCGTCGTCCAGCCGCGATCGTGCAGCGCCTGCGCCAGCGGGCGCATCTCGGCGGGCGTGCCGGGGAAGCCGTGCACCAGCAGTGCCGCCCGCCCGTCCATCCCGTTGAGCGTGAACGGCTGATGTTCCGGCCCGGCGAACGCCGCGCCAAAACTGGGCGCGGCGGTTGTGGCGTTAGACGAGATCGACGCGGTCATGGCGGGGCACTCGCAATCCATGAATGACATCGAACACGAACAGGAACAGGCCCTGCAGGATGATGCCGACGCCCGTCCCTTTGCCGCCATCACTGTGGGCGCGGCGCGCCAGCCACGCCCCGCCGATCATGTAGAGGATATCCAGGCCGGCATTGAACCAGAGCAGCGTGAACATCCCGCTGGCCTCTTTGCGCAGCACAGCCGGGTTGTGCGCATCGGGCCGGCGCTCGCGTTTGAGCGCGGCGCGCTGGCCGAACAGCGCGATCGCCAGATTGACGACCGCCCAGCCGATGAACTGCGCCCCGACGCCGCGCCAGAACGCGCTGCGCCCCAGGCTCATGAATCCGCCGAGGGTGGCGCTGACCGCCGCCCAGGTCGCCAGGCGGCGCGATACAGCGCGCTGAAACGTCCAGATCGTCATCGCACCTCACCTTCTGATCCCTGATCCCGGATCCCCAGCCAGCGCCGCACCCGCGCCGGGACGCGCGTCTGACTGTCCTTCGCCATGACCAGCGTCACGCCGAGCGTGATCAGCGTGTTGGTGATGAAGAAGAACAGCCCCTCCTCGAACGGCAGCCGCCCGCCGATCAGATAGTTGACCGATTTATCCGGGCTGATCGTCCAGGTGCCGCTGTCGATGGCCAGCGAGTCCGCCGCGCCCAGGTAAAGCGTGGTCGGGATGATGCCCAGCGCGATCAACTTACGATGCCGCCACAGGATATCGCCGCCGAAGAACGCCTGGAACATCAACGGGAGCAGCGCCCACGCCAGCGTGATCGACAGGTAAGTGCGGGATTTTGGCCCCTTGAACAGGTTGTACACCGCCCAGACCCAGACCCCGGCGAAGGCCAGCGTCATGCCGATGCGCACGCGCCACGGATGTTTCGGCGGCGCATCCGGCTGGACGTAGCGGGCGATGTAAGTCGTCCACACGCCGGTGAGCAGGGTTTGCAGGATGAAAAACGTGTATTCTTCCAGCGGCACGTAGCCGAGGATGACCCCGGTGACCAGCTCTGGCTTGTACCACCAGACGCGGGTCGCCACCAGATAGTTATCCCACGGCGTGGTGTACGTCAGCGCCACCGCCGACATGCCCGCCAGCGTCTTCTCGATCGGCATCCCCTGCAGGGCTTCAGGCAGCTTTCTGCCGCGCTTGCTGTCGCGCCAGTTGAGGAAGGTCAGGATCGCCAGCGGGATGACGACAAATTTGGCCAGAAAACCGAAATATTTCACCGTGCCCTGCTCCTGCGTAGAAAGGCGGGCCGGTCGAGGTCGGCCAGCACAGCCGCCGCCGTGTTGCGCCCCGCCGCGCCCATGATCCCACCGCCGGGGTGCGTGCTCGCCCCGGTCACGTACAGCCCATTAATGGGCAGCCGATAGCGCCCCAGCGTCAGCGCCGGGCGCAGCATGAACATCTGATCGACCGACATCTCCAGATGCATGACGTTGCCGTTGATCAGGCCGAGTTCGCGCTCCAGGTACAGCGGCGTCTCCACCAGCCGTCCGATGACGCGCTCCGCGGTCATGTTCGGCGCGTAAGCGCGCAGCACCTCCAGCAGGCGATCGGCCTCGCGATCGCCGATCTCATCCCACGATGCGCCGTCGGCCAGCCTGAACGGATAGTACTGCCCCCACAGGAAGACGACATGCTTGCCCGGCGGGGCCAGCGTCGGATCGGCGGCGCTCCACGTCATGGCGATCACGCCCGGCTCGCGCGAGGGCCGCCCGGCCAGATAATCGGCGTAGGCGCGCTCCAGATACTCCAGCGATGGGCAGATGAACTGCATCGCCCGGTGATGTTCGCCCGCCTCCCCGCCCGTCGGCGCGGTCAGGTAATCGGGCAGTTGATCGACGGCCAGGCGCACGATCATGCCGAATCCGTTGCCGGTGCGCGCCCGTTTGACGAGCGAACGCAGCGCGGGCGGCGCGGCCTCCCCCAACAGCCGGATGGTGGTATGGATATGCGCCCCGCTGACGACGGCGCGCGCCGCCGTGTACACCGTGCCATCCACCGCGCGCGCGCCCACCGCCCGCCCGGCCTCGACCACGATCTGCTCGACCGGCGTGCCGGTGAGGACGCGCCCCCCGTGGGCCTCGATCATCCTGACCAGGGCCTGCGTCAGCATCCCCGATCCGCCGCGCGGGCGTTTCATGCCGCTGACGTGGTACATCGGATGCCACAGCGCAAATGGCGCGGAGAACGGTTCGGTGGGGGGCGGGCCGCTCTGCGCGGCCATCCAGCCGATCAGGGCGGGCAGATGCGGCCCGGTGAACGCCTCGCGCAGCACCTGGCCGTAGCCGTGCAGGATATCGGTCAGCCGGTCGAACATGGCGCTGCCGAAGCCCTGACGGGCGATCAGGTAGCGGCCCAGGTTGAGCGGCGTCGGCGCGTGGTTGAACGACTCGACCATGCCTTCCGCCAGCGGCAGCCAGCGGCGGATGAAGGCGCGGTAGGCTTCGGCATCCGCCGGGCTGACCCGCGCGATATTTTCGACCGTGCGCTCCACGCTTTTGTAGATCGTGATCGCCGCGCCATCCGGGAACGGGGCGTAGAACAGCGGGTCGAGATCGATGTATTCCAGGCCGTAGCGCGCCAGGTCGAGATCGCGCACCACTGGCGTGTGATGGATCAGGATGTGGGCCGAACCGCCCAGATCGAACTTGAAGCCGGGCACGATCTCTTCCGTGACAACCGCGCCGCCAGCGACGGGCCGGCGTTCCAGCACCAGCACGCGGTAACCCGCGCGCGCCAGGTAGCCCGCGCAGATCAGCGCGTTGTGGCCGGCCCCGACCACCAGAATGTCGCAATCCGCCATGTGCTGCCTTTACCGCAATCGTACCGGGATCAGCGGCGCAGCAAGCGCCGCGCTGTCACTAACTATACCCGGCTCCGCGCTGGCCGTGGAGCGCAGTTCATGATCTGCTCACCAACTTATGCGCCGGAATTAACACCGATGCCGGGGCTGTCCTGATCGGTGATCGGGCCGGGGGTGCGCTGGATCGGCTGCGGTTCACCGGGGGGATTGGTCGGAAACGGCTGAAGCTGCGGCGTCGCGGGGTAGATCACGGGCGGCGTCGGGGAAGGTGGGCGCGTCGGCGTGGGCGGCGGCGTCGCGGTGACGAAGCCGGCGGGCGCGCGCGTCGGCAGCCACGGCGTGGGGATGAACGGCAGATCAAGCGTCGGCTGGGCCAGCGGCACGCCGAACGGCTGCTGCGTCTGCGCGCGGCGGTTCAGCTCATCCCGCGTCTGCTCGAACGTATCGTAGACGACGGCATCCAGATAGGCCGCCGGCGCGATGCGCGCCAGTTCCACCCCCAGCATGGCGATGGTATCGCGCAGCGCCACCACGGTCACGGTCAGGGTCTGCTCCGGCGGGATGAAGCGCAAAAACGCAAAATCGGGCAGCACCGTGGGCCGGAAGGTCTCCCAGTACTGGCGGGCGGCGTCGAACAGCCACTCCGCCCCCAGGTTGGGGGCGAAAACGAGGAAATGATACGTCGGGCGCTGATCGGGGCGCATCGCGGCATTCACCCTTCACAGCCGGGGATGCCAGTCGAGTGCATCCCCGGCGCACGGCTCAAAACCGGAAATGCCAGCGTCACAGACCGAGCGTCTGGCGCAGGTTGTTCAGGAAATCCTGTTCCTGCGGGTTGACCTTCTCGCCCGAGCCGAACAGGCCGCTGCCGGACGCGCCGACGATGCGCTCCGCCAGCCCGAAGATGAACTGCTTGACCTGGCCGCCTTCATCGCCGAGCGAGTTGAGCAGCCCGCTCACATCGCCGACCTGGCTCATCACCGCGCCCAGATCGAGATGGCTCAGGTCGATATCGCCCAGCAGATCGCCCCCCTTGCTGATCGAGCCGATGATGCCCTGGATGATGCTGTTGCCCTGGAACTGTTCGGCGGCCTCGGTCAGAAAACCGGAGATGGCCCCGGCCTCTTTCAATTTGCCGAAAAAGCCGCTGCCGCCCGTCGTGAGCGCGCCGGCCACCACCTGCTGAACCACCGGAAGAAGCTGGCTGACCACCTGCGCGATATCGGTCATGAGCATGATCCTTTCATTTTTCACACCGCGGACGACTGGCGATGGTAACACAACCTGTGCGATGCGCGCAACCTGCCCCCGGCACAGCCGGAAAATCAGCCCACGTCAGCAAACCCGGCTCGATCGCGCTTCAGGCGTCGCTTCAGTCAGCAGGGAAGAGTTCGCGGATGGGAACCTGGAAACCGGGCAGCACATCGCCCCCGGTGACCAGATCGTCGGCGGTCAGCGTTTTCCGGCAGCGCGAGGAAGGCATCGAACTCCGCCGGCGATCGCTTTACATGGGCGGCCATCTGAATTTCCCTTCACCTCGCTGCCCCGGCTGCGCGCTCATGCCCCGGAACGCAGCACCTCGACGGTCAGCTCGGCTTCCGCCGTGTTGCCGACCGCGTCGATGACCACCGCCCGGAACCGCTCGCTGCCGGGGCGCTGGATCGTCCAGTCGAAACTGTACGGCCAGCTCGTATCCGCACCGAGAAAAGTCCCTTCGTGATAGAACTCCACCCGGCTGATCTGAAGGTTATCGCTCACCTCCGCCGTCACCCCGATCGTGGAGTCGGTCGGGAAACGGTAGACGCGCCCCGGTTCGGTCGTGGTCAGTACGATGGTGGGCGCGGTGTTGTCCACCGTCACCAGGACGACGCCGCTGTCCACGCTGTTATCTGCCCGCGTCAGCAGCAGCCGGATGCTGTACAGCCCGTCCAGGCCATCGGTATTCCAGATCGCCAGCGGCGCGCCGCGCGCCGGGCGCGCCTCCGACCGGCTCAGCGTGATCCACGCCGTCGGGTTCAGCCCTTCACCGTAAGCCACCTCGTAGAACCGGATATCGTCGGCGTTGATCTGCCCTTCGATCGTCACCTGCCCGCCGACGTAGCTGTAGTTCTGCGGCGCGGTGATGCGCACGGCGCTCACCGCCTGCGGGATGCTGACGGTATCGACCTCGGTGGGCGGCAGCGGCTGATTGTTGGCCGTCCACCAGTCGAGCGCTTCCGGCGGCGGGACAAAATAGCGCACTTCAGAGCGCAGCGCCGGCGGGGTGTTGACCGTGGCGAGCTGCCCCGTCTGCGCGTTGACGGTCACCATCTGCCAGTAGCTATCGACGGCCAGCGCCTGCGTCCCATCGAGGAAGATCTCGCGGTGCGTCGGGCAGACGCCGTTGGGGGCCAGCCCGGATACATCGCAAACCAGCGCCTCGATGATGTGATCCGGGCGCGGCCAGTCCTGGATCGGGAGCGCGTCGCGCGCGTGGGCGTATTCCATCAGCGCCTGCCAGACCGACGCCGGGCCGTCGAGGGCGAAGCCGGGCAGAGCGACTGGGGCGCGATCGGCGCGCGCCATGTGCACAGCGACGACATACTGCGGGGTATAGCCGATCGTCCAGTGATCGATCCGATCGCCGCTGACCGCGTTGACGACCGCCGCCGGTCTGCTCAGGGTCAGCGGGCTGCCCTCCCCGTAGATCGGGCGGCGTGTTTCGGCATCCGCCAACACATGGTTGACCAGATAGGCCAGGCCGCGCTCGATCAGCGGCGTGCAGACGTCCAGCGTGCGGCAGCTCGCCGCCGCTTCGGCATCGTAGGCCCAGATCAGGCCGCCGTCAGCGGCTTCGATGCGCAGCACCGCCGCCGGGTCGCGCGCGCGGAAACCGGGCGCGGCCACCGCCGCCGGCGCGCCGCGCATATCGCCCAGCGCGGCGAACACGCTGTAGACATACGCCAGATCGAGCGGCGCGACTGCCCCGCCCCGTTCGAGCAGCATCAGATCGTAACCGTTCTCATCCAGGCTGTTCAGGCCGAGCAGGTGGGCCGTGCGCAGGATATTGCTCATCCCCTGGCGGTAGGCGACATCAGCCGCCGGCGGGATGAGCGCCGCGCCCATCGCCCGCCGCAGATTCATCGGCCCGCGGAAGCGCCCGTCCAGGTTGCTGACGGTGTAGATCAGCCCCTCCTGCGAGCCGGGGAACTGCATCGGGATATCGAAGACCATGCGCGCCGGCGTGTACAGGCCGCCCAGTCCGCCGTTGAACCCTTCAAAGTAGACGATCGGCAGCAGCGTGCCCGCCGGCTGGAAAGCCGCCGTCGTCCCCGGCCCGACCAGCGCGCGCAGCATCCCGGTCGGCGCATCGATGATGACGATCGCGCCGCTGTCCGGCTGTGGGCCGTCGCTGAGCAGCGCATCGGTGGAGAGCGGCGGCAGCCGATCGCCCGCCGCGCACGGCTGGCCGTCAGCGGTTGTGGGCGCGGCATCGATCCGGTTGAGCGCGGCGATCCGGGCGCGCAGCGCGCATTCAGCCTGCGCCTGCAGGTCAAGATCCAGCGCGGTGGTGATGCGCAGCCCCCCGCGCGCGACCAGCCGCGCGCCGTCCAGCCCCAGCCCGTCGAGGACGGCTTCGGCCTGGCGGCGGGCGTAGGCCAGGTATTCCGGCGCGCGCTCCACGTCCTGCGGCGCGGCGCTCGGCTGGATGACCGTGGTCACAGCCGCAGCGCGCTCGTATTGATCGGGCGCGATCGCCCCGGCGGCCAGCATGGCGCGCAGCAGATCGCGCTGGCGGCTGCGCGCCGCGACCTCGTTGTCATACGGGTTGTACTGCGGGGCGAGCGGGATGGCCGCCAGCAGCGCCGCCTCGTCCAACGTCAGATCGACGGCGCGTTTGTTGAAGTACGTCCGCGCCGCCCGATCGATGCCGTACAGGCTGCCGCCGTAATGATTGGTATTGAGATGCCACTCCAGGATCTGCTGTGGGGTATAGCGGCTCTCCAGCGCGGCCACCAGGGCGATCTCCAGCGCGCGATCGTCCGCCGCTGGCCCATCGAGGCCGAGCAGCACCGCCCGCGCCAGCCGCGCCGTGATCGAGACATCGGGCGGCGGCGGGCCGATCAGCAGCGTCTGCCACAGACGCAGCAGCGTCTCCCCCAGGTTGAACCCGGCGGCGGTCAGGTAATCGGGATCCTCCGCGATCAGCGTCGCTTCGATCACGTAGGGCGGCAGCGTCTCTAGCGGCGTCCACGACGCCAGATCCGCCAACGGATCGCGCGCGCGGAACAGAAGCCGCCCGCCGCTGGCGTCGTAAAACTCGGTGGCCCGATCGGCATCCGCGGCCCCCGCGCGCAGCGCCGCCGGCAGATCCAGCGCGGGCGGCGGCAGGTAGGCCGCTGCGCGCAGATAGGTCAGCACAGCCGCCGTCAGCGCGGCCCCCAGCGGGATGACGAAACCGATCGTGACCAGCACGCTGAAGAAGATCGACCAGACCCGGCGCTGCGTTTGCAGGGCGCGCCGCCGCTCCCGGCGGGTACGCCGCCGCCAGACGATCTGCGTCGGCGTCAGCCGGTGGGCGCGCTGTGACTGTCTGACACTCATGGACTCCGCCTCATCGTCATCCTGACTGTATTCAGTGCGTCTGCCGGTCGATCGCAGCGCTTCAGCACTGGGACTTCGGTATGTAAGATTATCCTTAATTCCCACTGGACAGATCTTACAAACTGTGTTTAGATGTTACAGGAATACTCGATTCATTACCAGATGCCCGCGCACGTGAGGTGGGCATACGGGCAGCCAACCGTCGAAAGGCGTGACCATGGGGAAGACCAAGATCCTGCTGATTGAAGATGATCCCAACATCAACAAGCTTGTTCATGATTACATGACCGCTCACGGTTTTGAAGTGTACAACTTCAGCGATGGGCCGGAAGCGCTGGAACACGTGCAGAATCATGGGCTGCCGCACATCGCGCTGATCGACCTCTCGCTGCCGACCTCGCACGGTTTCGAGGTCAGCAGCAAGCTCAAGGCGATGGCCGACGTGCCGATCATCTTCATCACCGCCACCAGCGATACCGATGTCATCGTGCAGGGCCTGCGCAAATACGCTGAAGATTTCGTCGTCAAGCCCTTCGAGCTGCGCGAGCTGGAAGCGCGCATCGAAGTCGTCCTCGCCCGTATGCCCACGCTGGACTATGCCAGCGAGCCGATCATCAAGGTCGATGACTACCTGAGCATCGATTTCACCCATAACCGCATCATCCTCGGCGGGCGGACGCACACCCTCACCCCGACCGAGTCGATCCTGCTGCATGTGCTGCTGCGCAATGCGGGCCGCGTGGTGGAAAACCGCATGCTCATCGCCCGCGTCTGGCCGACGGAAGAGGTCTTCGAAGACACGCTGCGCGTGCACATGCATCGTCTGCGGCGCAAACTGGAGGCCGACTCGCATCACCCGCATTATATCCGCACCGAACGCGGCGTGGGGTATATGTTTACAGTGAGGCCGCCTCACGGGGTGGACGGTGAAACGGAAAACGCCAGCCGCAGGATCTAAAAGTCCGCTCCAGATGCCCTATCTTCGGCTGACGCCGATCGAAAAGACGCGCCGCATCCTGTCCGAGATCGGGCAGGCCTTCAGCGCGCAGGTCGTCTGCCTGTATGATGCCCGGCAGATCGGCGGGACATCGTTCGAGATGCTCTATCTGGACGAGGGCACCCTCCCTGCCGAGACCGCGCCCCTGCAGGCGCTGGTCTGCGACTCGGCCATGTCCGGGGATATCCCGCAGCCGCAGTTCATCATCGGCGAGGAAAACGGCACGCCCCACTTCGCGACCGGTCTGCTGCTGCCGCTGGAGACCGCGCAGGGCAGCGCGGGCAGCCTGGGCCTGTTCTGGCGCAAACCGCTGGGCGCGGCGGCGCGGGCGCATCTGGCGGCCCGCTTGAACGGCGATCTCGGCTCGCTGGTCGAACTGCTGCGCCTGCATCTGGAAAATGCGCACCTGGAGACCGTGCTGAGCAAGAACGTCAGTTCAGCGCAGTCAATCCTGACATTCGCCGAGGCGCTGGGAGAAGGCCCATCGCCGCAAAAAGTCGTCGATATTCTGGTCGAAAATCTGCTCGATCTGAATTCCGTCTCCGCCTGCGCGCTGCTGATGTTCGGTGCGACCGCCGCCGGCAGCCCGGATCGCCCGGATTACCTTGAGGTGCGCGGCACCTGGTCGCGCCGGCTGGGCAGCGGCATCGCCATGGGCGTGCGCATCTACCTGAACCAGCATCCGCAGCTTCTGCCGAAATTGAAAGAGCAGCGCGTGCTGACCTTTCACGGCATCGATCAGCTTGAACTGCGCGACGATCTGCTGGTCGCGGCCTGGCTGCGCAAAGAACGCATCCGCTCCGGCGTGCTGATCGGCTTCCAGGTTCAGGATCAGCCGCTCGGCCTGCTGGCCATCGGCGCGGATACCCCGCATGAATTCAGCGCGCGCGAGCTGCACGATTACCGCACGATCGCGGAGTTTTTGAGCATCAGCGTCATGGCGCAGAGCTTGCAGCAGCAGCGCGACAGCGTGCAGCAGGGCCGCGCCGCCCTGATCGAGTCGGTCACCAACGGCGTGGTCATGGTCATGCCCCATGCCGAAAGCGGCGGCTCGATCCTGACCGTCAACCAGCCGTTCAAGCGGATGTTCAACCTGGCGGACTCGGTCAGCCTGCAGGGGGTGAAGCTGGCGCAGTTGGTCGATCTGCTGCCGCTGGATGAAGAGACGCGCGCCCAGCAGCGCCAGGCCTGGCTGAACATCAACATCCGCGATGCCTCGATCCAGCAGGGGGAGTTCGCCTTCACCAGCGAAGAAGGCCGCCGCGTCGATATCCACTGGTACAGCGCGCCAGTTTACCAGGATGGGCGGGTCATCGGGCGCATCTACACGTTCGACGATGTCAGCGCGGAACGGGCCGCCGCCCGGCTGCGCGCGACCTTCCTCAGCCGCGTCTCGCACGAGCTGCGCACACCGCTGACGTCGATCCAGGGTTTCGCCGATTTCCTGCTGCAGAACGCTGGCGATCTGCCGCCGATGGTGCGCGAATACATCGAAATCATCTTCAACAGCGCCAGACAGCTCAAATTCCTGGTCAACGATCTGATCGATATCGGGCGCGCCAACGCCGGCGCCCTCATCCTGGGCAAACAGACCTGCCCGCTGCCCGCGCTCGTCACCGACGTCGTCAATCGCCTGCAGATGGAACTGCGCGCGCGCAGCCAGACCGTCACCTTCGATTTTCCCGACGATCTGCCCCCCATCGAGATCGACTACGAGCGCATGGTGCAGGTCTTCTCCAACCTGATCGGCAACGCCAGCAAATTCGCGCCGGAAGGCGGATCGATCGCTATCGCGGCCCGTCTGGTGCGCAGCAGCGCCGACCTGGAGGATCGTTTTGCCCCGCCCGATATCACCCTGCCCGCGCTGGTGGTGACCGTGCTGGACAGCGGCGCCGGGCTGTCCCCGGATGACGCCGAACAGATCTTCCTGCCCTTCTACCGCACCAGCAGCGCGAAGGCGCGCAAGGTGGAAGGCTACGGTCTCGGTCTGGCGATCGCCCAGAGCCTGATCGAGGCGCATCGCGGCAAGATCTGGGCCGTGCCCGTGCCGCCGGCGTCGGGTGGCTGCTTCCGGCTGACGATCCCGGTGGCCCGCTGAGCGCGGCCCGCCCCGGAAAACAGGACAGGCCGCGATCGGGGCGGCCTGTCCTGTCTCGATCCCATCGCGCAGCGCGACGACTTACGGGAGGGTGTAGCGCACCGTGTAGGTGATCACGGTCTTGCCGCCCGGCGGCACGCTGGCCCGGAACTCGATCGTGTTGGCATCAAGTTGTTTGAACGGCAGCGACGACTCCAGGATCCGCCAGTTCGACCAGCGGAACAGCGTCTCCGGCACGCGGATCTCGACCGTCAAGTCATCCTTACGGTTGCGCAGGCGGATCTCATACGTCTCTTCAAGGATGTTGTTCGCGATCAGGTTGAAGCGCGTCTGCGAGCGCTCGCCCACCAGGTCGAAGGCGTTGCCCAGGTACAGCGACACCACTTCGCCCTCCGGCGTATGGCCGATCCGGTTTTCGCCGATCAGCAGCGCCGCGCCGTCGATGTCTTCCTGGTAGACGCGCACGCGCCCGGCGGGCAGATCCGCACCCAGCCCGTTCTCTTTCCCGGTGCTGAACTCAAGATAGATTCTG
The DNA here is from genome assembly GCA_034432395.1 of Anaerolineae bacterium. Lineage (GTDB taxonomy): Bacteria > Chloroflexota > Anaerolineae > Aggregatilineales > Phototrophicaceae > Flexifilum. The sequence goes on along the minus strand of DAOUBU010000096.1, from coordinate 1,100 downwards.
ATCGACCCTGTCCTGGCCGTGCCCGCGTACCGCTCGGAGATCGGCTGTTTGGAAAAGAGGGAAAGCGGTACCTTGAACACGTAGTACGTAGTGGCCGGGATGCCCGCCCCGCCGACGAACTCGACCTGTTTGGTCTCATTGCGGCCCACCGTCACCGGGCGCACGATCTCGTAGAGCTGGTATTCGAAGAAATCGCGCTGTTCGACCTGCGGCTGCGCCGATAGTTTGACCAGGTTATTGGCTGACAGGATATCCAATTCCAGATCCTCAGAAATGCGATTGACTTCTCCAGCCACCAGCTTGACCGTCGCCTCCGGGTAGGCCGCGCCGCTGGTGTTGGTCAGCGTCACCCAGCCGTTGAGGTCGAGCGTGCGGTTATCGCGGGCGAGCAGGACGATGTAATCCGCCGTCCAGGTGATACCGTCGGTCAGGTAGGTCATCTCCAGCGACTGGTCGCCGCCCGCCGCGCTTTCGACCAGCCAACGCAGCGTGGGCCGCGTGATCAGGCCGCCGGGCAGCGACGGGAAGCGCAGATCGCGGATCTGATCCTGCCCCACGGTGACGACGCCGCCGTCATCCGTCAGCAGCACGATCGAGCCGCCGCGCCCGCTGAGCAGCACTCCCTCGAACGCCGTGCCATCGGTGGCGGTGACGCGGATGCGCTGGTCGATGAAGCGGTTGACCAGCCTGGACGAATCGACCAGATCGAAGACGAAATTCTGCTCCAGCACGCGCGTGCCGGTCGGATCGGTCAGGCTGACGAACTGCACCGAGGTCGAGTCGATCTTCTCGGCCACGTCGGTGACATTGAGGGTGTTCAGGCCGGGCGCGAGCATGTAAGTGCGCGTGTCGCGCACCAGCGCCGTCCCCTTGTTGTAGATCGTCAGCGCCAGCGCGGTGCGGTTGGGTGCGGTGGACACGAGATTGACCTCCTGAGCGCCGACAGCCAGTGCCCCCGGCATCAGCGCCGAAATCCCCACGACGGGCGAGCGGATGAAAATGCATCTGCTCTGCTCAGTTGCAAAGATAGGTTGAGACAGTAAAATCATAGGACATGAGCCGAAAACGAGAGAGCAAATACGTTCGCTTCGCCCGTCTGG
>DAOUBU010000095.1:0-34626 GCA_034432395.1 Anaerolineae bacterium | reverse complement strand
AACAGAGCCTGAAACGGAAACGTTTCCGTGCCGCACTCGATGATACTTTCTTGTTGGAGTTGCTCTGCCCAATTTGATGCGATAGCCCTGCTGTCTGACGCCTGGTGTCTTGTTAGAAGCCGGCCCTTTTGTATAATTGCAAACAGCATTGTATCACTGCTGATCATGTATCCTAATGTGACCCCTGCGCTGAGATAGACTCAATTAAAAGGAGCACCGCTCTCATGGCGAAATCGAAGACCGAGCTGATGGTCGATCGACTGCGCGACCTGCAATCGACAACGCCCGAGATCGAGGCGTCCGCTGTGGTCAGCGTGGATGGCCTGACCATGGCATCGGCAATGCCGGCCAATATCGAGGAAGACCGGGTATCCGCGATGTCCGCGGCGATGATCGGTCTGGGCGAGCGCATCGCCAGCGAACTGGGCCGGGGCGCACTCGATCAGGTTTACGTCAAGGGTGCGGAAGGGTATGTCATCCTGATCGCGGTCGGCGAGGAAGCGGTGATGACGACGCTGGTGAAAGAAGGGGCGCGGCTGGGTTTGATCTTTCTGGAGATGCGGCGCGCCGCCGACGACCTGCATGTGCTCATCCTGTAAGGGGAGCGGCGTCGGGATCGGTCTCGCCCGTTGAAATACACTCGCCCGGGGGTCGGCGGGGATTGGCTGCGACGCCTCCCCGCCGTATCTTTTGCCGGGGGCAGGACATCAGGAAGGCTGGCAGGTATGCCGAAGTACATTTTCTGCACAGGCGGTGTGGTCAGTTCGGTCGGTAAAGGCGTGACTGCGGCGGCGATCGGACGGCTGCTGAAGGCGCGCGGTTTGAAAGTGGCGATCCAGAAGCTGGATCCGTATCTGAACGTCGATCCGGGCACGATGAGTCCGTTTCAGCACGGTGAAGTGTTCGTCACCGCTGATGGGGCTGAAACCGATCTCGATCTGGGGCATTACGAGCGCTTCATCGATGAACAGCTCAACCGGGCATGCAATGTCACGGCAGGGCAGGTGTACCAGTACGTGATCGAAAAAGAACGACGGGGCGATTATCTGGGCGGCACGATCCAGGTGATCCCGCATATCACCAACGAGATCAAACGGCGGATCGCGCTGGTCGGTCTGGAGAACAACGCGGATGTCGTCATCGTCGAAGTGGGCGGCACGATCGGCGATATCGAAGGGCTGCCGTTTGTCGAAGCGGTGCGCCAGATGCGCATGAGCGTCGGTCGCAACGATGCGCTGTACATCCACGTGACTTTCCTGCCTCACATCGGGGCGACCGGGGAGCTGAAGACGAAGCCCACGCAGCACAGCGTGCGCGAACTGCGCAGCGCAGGCATCCAGCCGCAGGTGATCATCGCCCGCACGGACTACCCGGTGCCGAAAGATCTGATCGAGAAAATGGCGTTGTTCTGCGACGTGGAAGAGCGGGCCGTCATCCCGTTAGAGACCGCCGATCTGCTGTATGCGGTACCCCTGATGCTGGAAGAGCGCGGCCTGGGGGATTACATCGTCGAACAGCTTCGGCTTCCGGTGAGCGGCAAGCCCGATCTCGATGATTGGCGGCGGATGGTGGAGCGGATGCGCTCGGCCCGGCAGCCCGTTCGCATCGGCGTGGTTGGCAAATATACCGAGCTGCACGATGCGTACATGAGCGTCAAAGAGGCGCTGGCGCACGCTGCGGCTGCGGTCGATCGCCGTCTCGAGATCGAGTGGATCAGTTCGGTCGATCTGGAAAAAGGGCGCGGCTGGGATCTGCTGCAGAGCGTCGATGGCATCGTCGTGCCGGGCGGATTCGGCTATCGAGGGATTGAGGGGAAGATCCTGGCGGCCCGGTACGCGCGCGAAAATCGTGTGCCCTATCTCGGCTTATGCCTGGGTATGCAGACGATGTGCATCGAGTTCGCGCGTCATGTGCTGGGGCTGGAGGATGCTAACTCGGCAGAATTTGAAGTCGAAACGGAGAATGAGATCATCCACCTGATGGAGTCGCAGCAGCAGATCACTCAGCTCGGTGGCACGATGCGCCTGGGGATCTATCCCTGCGAGATCCAGCCTGGCAGCGTGGCCGCCCGCGCCTATGGGGAGATCCGGCGGGTTGACGAGCGCCACCGGCATCGTTTTGAATTCAACAATGCCTTCCGTCAGCGGTTCGAAGCGGCCGGGATGCGCTTCAGCGGCCTCAGCCCGGATAAACTGCTCGTTGAGATCGCCGAGATCGCCGATCATCCATTCATGGTGGGCAGCCAGTTTCACCCGGAATTCCGCAGCCGTCCCACAGCGCCGCATCCGCTGTTTCATGAGTTCATGCGCACGGCTGTACAGTTCCACCGGAGCAGAGAGACCTCCCCGAATGCAGGGCTGTCTGCTGCGTCCGGTGGTGGTCAGTTTCAGGACACGAGTTCGGAAGCGGACAGGCAGGGTTGATGAACTGCGCAGGCTGTGCAACAACGGCGAGCTTTCGTTAGAGAAGAGGAAGACAAATGTCGATCGCAAACATCATCAAAGCGATGCCCAAAGCCGAGATCAACATCAGCCTTGAGGGAGCGCTGCTGCGTTCAACGCTGGTGATGATCGCGGAAGCCAATGAGATCCACCTGACGTTGAAGCATTATCAGCAGTGGCTGGGGCTGGTGGATAAACCGGATTATCGGCGGCTGCCGGATATCATCAAGATGATCAACAGTTGGCTGCGTTATCCTGAAGAACTGGTGCGGGTGGCCTATGACGTGGGCGTCACGCTGGCGAAGCAGAACGTGCGCTATGCCGAAGTGAGCGTCAACCCGACGCTGTACGAAGCGATCGCGATCTCTCTGGACGATCTGCTCGAGGCGTTGAACGATGGGCGCAGCCGCGCAGAACGGGGATGGGGCATCCGCATGAACTGGATCATCACCATTCCCAGGGAAGAGCCGCGGCGCGCGGACGATCTGGCGCGCTGGGCATCGGGCCTGACTGCACGCCGGGCAGGGGTTGTGGGGATGGTCTTGAGCGGCAAAGAGGAGGCCCAGCCGATCGGTCAGTTCGAGCGCGCTTTCAAAAATGCGGAGAAAAAAGATCTGGCGCGCGCCGTGCGCGCCGGGGCGAGCAGTGGGGCGGAGGGAGTGATCGAGGCGGTACGTGGGCTGTCGCCCAACCGCATCATCGATGCCTGGGGCCTGGCGGACTCGGAAGAGGCGCTGAACCTGGTGCGCGATCAGCAGATCGGCGTGGTGGTGGCGCTGACGCGCGCGCTCCGGCATGGCTGGGTGAGCAAGCTCGAAGATTACCCGCTGAAGCGCCTGTACGATGCCGATGTGCGCCTGGTGCTGTCATCCGATCTGCCCAGTCTGTACCGCACGAATCTGACGGATGAGTATCTGGCGGCGGTTGAGCAGTGCGGCCTCGACCTCGATGAACTGGAGCAGGTCGCGCTGAATGCAGTTCGCGCCAGCTTCCTGGATGAACCGGCCCGGCAGGAGCTTGAGCAGTCATTCCGGGAAGAATATGCGCGGCTGCGCGAACAGGAGGGAGTCTGAAGCGGGGCCGATCCGGGATATACGCGGCGCACAGGAGAGCGCGGCTGAAAGCCCGCTCTCATGAAGGATCGGGTTTGCCGGTCTTTTCGGACGCCGAAGCCTCTTGATGGCGAAAATCCATGAAGCGATAGCCGACGCCGCGCTCGGTCAGAATATAGCGAGGATTGGCCGGGTCTTCTTCGATCTTCTCGCGCAGGTAATTGACATACAGCCTGACGTAGTGCGCTTCGTCGCGGTACTCGTACCCCCACACTTTTGCCAGAAGCTGATCGTGCGGGACTGTCCAGCCGGCATTTTCGATCAGATGATAGAGCAGCCGGTACTCCGTGGGGCGGAGTTTGATGCGTTCCCCGGCCACGATCACCTCACGTCGGTTGAAATCGACGGACAGGCGATCGTCGATGCGCAGGATCGCCTGCTCCGGGGCCGCGCTCGGCATCTCCGCCCGGCGCAGCACCGCTTTGATCCTGGCGATCAATTCGCGCGGGCCGAACGGCTTGGCGATGTAATCATCCGCGCCCAGTTCCAGCCCGTAGACTCGATCGTTCTCGTCGCCCTTGGCGGTCAGCATGATCACCGGAATGGATGAAAATTCGCGCAGCATGCGCAGGGTTTCGAATCCATCCAGTTCCGGCATCATGACGTCGAGCAGGACGATATCGGGCAGTTTGGTGCGCACGGCCTCCAGCGCTTCCAGCCCGTTATGGGCTTCGATCACCTGGTGTCCTTCCAGTTCCAGGTTCATGCGGATGAAGCTGATCATCCGCTGTTCGTCATCGACGACAAGGATGCGTTTGCCATCGCGTTGATTGACACGCGGTAGTTTGGGTGCGGTGGACATTGTCGAACTCAGCCTCCAGCAGATCAATCATTGCGGAACGGCAGCGGGAATTCAGTTTCTTCGGATGGCGACGGTAGGACTTCGACGAAAGTGATGCGCCACCACGGCAGATAGATGGTCACGACGCCTTCTTCCAACCAGTTCAGTTCACGATCGGTTTTTTCGCGCGGGTTTTTGCCAACGATCACGCTGTCACTGGGCTGGGGCAGCTCTTCGACGTCGATCTTGACCGGTTCTGAGTTGTTGATATGAACGAGCAGGGTGTACATAAAGCCGTGGCTACTCCGTTGAGTTGTTCATCATGCCAGATGTCTTCTGACGTTTGAAGTAAATGTGTGCAACCAGTTTACCGAGCCGAATTTCATCTCCATCCCGTAAAACGCGCGGTTGATCGGGGATCAACCGCTGCCCGTTGAGGTGCGTGCCGTTCGAACTACCCATGTCCACGATCGTCAGCGTCTCATCCTGGCGGCAGATGGCCGCATGCAGGCGCGAGACCCCTTTTTCGAAAGCGCCAAACGGCGATAGATCCACATCGGGTTTGTGCGCGCTGGACTCATCGGCCCGGCCGAGGATCGATCGATTTCCCGGATCGATCACCAGCGGTTCAGCAGCATCGCGAATATGCAGTACGATCTTCGCCTCGCGCTCGAAATGGGCTGTCCCCCAGGTGCTGTGCGCATCCAGTTCGCCGGTATTCTGTGGGATCTGTCTGGTCGATGTCACTGATATGCTGTCGCTGCCGAGGGGACGACCACACTCCTCACAGAACAGCGCTCCCTCGCGGTTCAGGTGCTTACACTGGCTGCATTCTCTCATGGTGATGTCTCATTGGCGGGCATATCGAGCAGGAAACGTGTTTGATACTTGAGCGCTTTTCGCTCCTCTTCTGGCAGGGTACTTGTCAATTTAACCTGCTGCACGTTTTCCTGCACTTCTTTCGCCAGCTCGGGCTGTCCCAGTTCGATCAGGCGGGTTGATAAACGCTGTAAGTGCTTTGTCGCCTCGGTCGTGTCACCGCGTTCGAGCGCTTCCTGAGCGCGCTCCTGCAGCCGATACAGCATCAGTTTGCCGAGCGCATCGAGGATGGCCGCCGGTGGATCCGTCGATGAGGCAGACTCGACAACATCGATCGAGATATCGCTGACTGTGTAGTGTTTGCGCAGCCGCTGACCGAAAATGTCCCCGGTCGCGATCAGACGGGCAAGTGAGCGGAAGCCCAGATCCAGATTGGCCGGAAGCTCAAGCTGGAACAGGACGACAAAGGTGCGCCCATATTGCAGACTGCCGAGCTGCATGAAGCCCGCATCGAGAGGAAGTGGTTGTGGGTTGGGGGCCAGACGGAAAGCGTATTCCAGCTTGATATCCGGATCGGGGGCGATCGAGATCTGAACACGCTCAGCGAAGATGTTGGCCAGGCTGCGCACGTGATCGTTCAAGAAACGGACGACGGCACTGGATGATTGAATGTACTTGGATGTGCCGCCGGTGAGGCTGGCGAGGTCGTCAAGGAAACGATCGTTCCAATCGTGGCCCAGGCCCATGGCGCTGATACTGATGCCCTTTTCGGCGGCGCTTTTCGCCAACTGCCGGCACTGTTCTTCGTCGCCGAACGTGTTGCCATCCGTCAGCAGAATGATGTGATTGACCAAGCGTGGGGCAAGATACTTGCGATTTTCTTCCAGCCCCTTGCTCAACCCTTTGTAGATCTCGGTGCCGCCGCCAGCCCCCATCAGGCTGATCCGCGCTTTCAAGGCGGGTTTATCGGTCACCGTTGTGGCGGGAATGATGGCTTCGGCAAAGTCGTTGAACACCACAACGGACAGGATATCGTCGGGGGTGAGCTGGTCGATGATCTGCGACGCAGCGATCTTCACCCGTTCAAGGCGCGCGCCGCTCATTGAGTTGCTCTGATCGAGCACCAGAGTTAAATTCAGCCGTGACTCGCGCTTGACCTGCTGCGATGCGCGGGGATCGGGGATGATCTCCGCCAACAAGTAGAGCACCTGCGGCTCGGCCAGAACGCTGACGGCCCGTCGGCTGGAGGTGACGCGGAAAGTGAAGTTCGGCTCTTCTTTAGCGGCGGCTTTGCGCCGTTCGGCGTCGTATGCACGGCGCTGATCCTCATTGAGCAGCAGTTCGTAAGCCGCAGTGATATCCTGAAACTGGACACTGGCTCCGGGGTTGCCCTGATTTTTGTCAGGATGCAGCCGGCGGGCCGCCCGCCGGTAAGCGGCCTTGATATCGTTGATGGTGGCTTCCGGAGGGATCCCCAGAATCAAATACGGGTCAAATTCGAACGTCATGCTCTGAGTCCGATCTGCATCTGATGGCGCGGTTACTTTGGAAGCTGGACGATGGAGACGCTGACGTTATCGGCTCCGCCGCGCATATTCGCCATGGCGATCAACTGGAAACAGGCTTCCTGCAGATTATCCGTACTGTTGAGCACTTCAAGGATCTCCGCCTCACCGACCTGGCCCCACAGGCCATCGCTGCACAGCAGCAGACGTGAATTGGGCAGCAGCCGCCGACGATAGGTGTCGATCTCCAGATCCTCATTCTGGCCCAGCGCGCGATAGAGATAATTGCGGTTCTGGTAGGCGGCTGCTTCGTCCGGCGTGATGTGATCGAGTTCGATCAGACGCTGCACAACCGAATGATCGCGGGTGAGCTGTTCCATTTTGCCTTTATGGATCAGGTAAATTCGGCTGTCACCCACATGCGCGATATAGGCGATGTCGTCGATGACGATCACCGCGCTGCAGGTCGTGCTCCCCTGGGGGACGCGGGATTGAATTTCCATGTGGGCTTTGAGCACGGCATCGGCGATCAGATCATTGATCGACTGATCGGAGTCCAGCCCGCCTTGAAGCATGGGCAGGTACAGATTTTTCAACACGTACTGGGCAATTGTGCGCGTCGATAAGGCGGATGCTTTCTCGCCGTCCTGATGGCCGCCCAGCCCGTCCGCCACGATGAACAGGCCGAAATCGGATATCTTATCGTTGCTGCGGCCCGATGAGAAAAACGAAAAGACCGCGTCCTGATTGTTCGCACGGACGCGACCGACATCGGTGGCCTGAGCGAAGGTCAGATGAGCCAACCCCTGAAGTTCGACAACGGCTTCCTGTGGTAAGGGTCGCGTGACGACGTCGCTCAATCCGCCAGAAACGGAGGAGGCGGTCGGCTTCGATAACGGCGCTGTATCCGAGGCGTTCATCTCTGACTGCATACCGCGTTCATCTGGCGTTTCCGCCTCAGACTGCCAGCCAAGTATGCTGTCGATCGCCGCATTTTCATCGACCGATGTCTGCTGTTCCGCCATAGATGATCGCGGAGCCGACTCCGTCGTCGGAGGTGTGAACGCAGATGCGCTTTCATCGGTGACAGCCGCGCCTTCTAACGTATCGACTGGCGTGGAGAGCGTTTCTGCGTCTGTCTCCGGCTGAAGGCCGCCGGAGAACGCATCATTTAGCTCATTTACAGGCTGCTGAGACTCATTCATGGGCAAGCTCTTCCTGGTGAACGATCTGGATGATTGCAGCGACCCGATCTTCAAGATCGCAGCGCAGCAGCGGTGTCAGGGCGCTGAAGTAAAAGACCCATAGATTGTAACCCGCTCAGTTCACGATCGGGAAGGCATACAGTTTGTGATCCATCGATCCGAATAGTAAGACGTCACCAATGGCCCATGCTGCACCCGTGATAGCGCCTCCGGTTTTATATTTCCACAGTTCTTTGCCCGATGAGGCATCCAGACAGTAGAAATAGTCGTCAGTGCCGCCGATGTACAGCGCCCCTTTGTGGACGATGGGCGAGGCGACGATCGGTTTGGTGAAGGTATGGTGCCATTTCTCGCGACCATTCTGGGCGTTGACGGCATACAGGTTGCCATCCGTCGAAGCGAAATACAACATGCCGTCGGCTTCAAACGGTGAGGAGATGATCGGCCCGTTGGTGCGGAAGCGCCAGGCGTTGAACCCGTTCCCGGCATCCAGAGCGTACATGTAGCCATCCGTCGAACCGACGTAGCAGATCCCCTCTTCCATGTTGACATGCGGTGACGACATGATGGCCCGCTTGGTGCGATAGCTCCATTTGCGCTGACCGGACAGACTGATCGCGGTCACTTCCCCGGACTCGCTGCCGAAGATGATCATGTCATTGGTGACGAACGGACGGGTTCGCACAGGCGTGCCGGCCTCATAGGCCCAGAGAAAACGACCGCTGGACAGGCCGAGCGCGTACACATGGCCATCATCGCTGCCGAAGAAGACATGGTCGTGGGCGATGCGGACACTGCTGCGGATGCGATCTTTGGTATGGTATGTCCAGGTGATACGGCCATTCCGAAAATCGACCGCATAGAGGGTGAAATCCTCCGAGCCGAACAGCACCAGGCGCGATCCTTCATCGACCGCCGGGGTGACGGCGATACCCCCTTTGGTAGGGAACTTCCAGACCTGCTCGCCCGTGTTGAGGTTGATCGCCCACAGGTTGCGATCATAAGAGCCGACGAGCGCCAGTTCATGCCGCGCCGTGACCGGGCCGCCGCGAATTTCGTCCTCGGTTTTGAAAATCCAGCGGGGTTGGATAGCGCCGGCCTGTTCGCTGGTGAACAGATCGGTTCCGTCCACCGCTGGCCTGGCGGCATCCGCGCGCGCTGCGCCTGCCGCGCCGACGACGGTGATCAGGCTGCCGCCGCCGGTAGGACGCCGGAGTTCCTCCAGCGCCTGCTTCATCTCATAGCAGCTCTTCCAGCGATCGACCGCATTGTAGGCGAGGGCCTTCTCGACGATCTGAACGAGACCTTCTGGCGCGTTCGGGTTGTACTGCGGGATCGGGCGTTCGTGGAAGCTGAAAGGCGGCTCCAGACGCGGATCTTTGCGCGTGAGCAGTTGATGCAGCGTGGCTCCGAGGCTGTAGATATCGCTCTGGGGCGACACATCGCCTTTGTACTGCTCCGGCGCGGAATACCCCTCCGTGCCGATCATCGTGTTTTTGACGCCGCTGATGAAGGCTTTGGCGATGCCGAAGTCGATCAGGCGCACGCGCCCCAGGTTGTCGATCATGACGTTGGAGGGTTTCATATCGCGGAAGACGATCGGATCCGGTTTCTGGCTGTGCAGATAATCGAGCACATCGCACAGATCGATCGCCCAGTCGATCAGCTTATCGATCGGCAGTTCTTTCGTCTTCGACAGCAGCAGTTCGAGGTCACTGCCGTTGATGTATTCCATGACCAGATAGGCGCGATCGGAGATATCGAAAAAATCGAAAATCTTCGGAATCGCGGGATGGCTGAGCATCGCCAGAAGATTGGCTTCGCGGCGGAAGGTTTTCAACATCGACTGTCGCAGCGCGTTGTCGTTGGCGATCGTCTGCATTTCTTTGATAGCGACCAGTTTGGTCACTTCGCCGAAATTGAGATCGCGCGCCTGATAGACCGTGCCCATGCCGCCGCCGCCGAGGACGCCGGTGATCTTGTAACGATTGTGCAGCACGGCATTGGCTCGCAGCGTCGTATCCTGGGCGCTGGAGTTTGCCTCTGGGGTGAACTGCGTTGTTTCGGGCATTGCTACCTCATGATGAGACCTGGCTCAGAGAATGACAGAATGTTGGCTGTGATGCACAGGATGAACATAGAATGATAAATCTTGATCCATTATATGAAAGCATGCAGAATAGAACAATCAAGTAACTGAGAACGGGCCGCCTGACTCTGTCAATATCGCTGTACATTCACATCCCTTTTTGTACGACCAAGTGTACGTACTGCGCCTTCAATACGTACACCAACCTTGAGGGCCTGATCCCCCGTTTTGTTTCCGCTTTAGTGAAAGAAGCTGAGCTGGTTGCGCGCAGCGGCACACCGCTCGAAATCGGGACGATCTTTTTCGGCGGCGGCACACCCAGCCTGCTCAGCGTCGAACAGTTCGATCAGATCCTGAGCGCGATCCAGCGGTTTTACCGGGTGCAGCCGGATGCAGAGATCACGCTGGAAGCCAATCCGAACGATCTGAACCTCGATTATCTGATCGGACTGCGCCGGCTGGGCTTCAATCGGATCAGCATCGGCATGCAGACGGCGATCGCCAGCGAACTGGCGCTGTTCGCGCGTCGGCATAACAACGATGCGGTCGCCCTTGCGGTTTCGGCTGCGCGGCGTGCGGGTTTTGGCAGCATCAATCTCGATCTGATCTATGGGGTGCCGCATCAGACACTGGATGATTGGGCGGTCTCGCTGGCGGCGGCCCTCGCCCTCAAGCCGCAGCATCTATCGCTGTACGCGCTCGGTCTTGAGGAGGGGACGCCGTTGAAGAAATGGGTCGATCGGGGTCAGGTCGCTGCGCCTGATGATGATACTACTGCTGACATGTATGATCTGGCGACCGATCGACTGGCGCAGGTAGGATACGAGCAGTACGAGATCAGCAACTGGGCGCAGCCCGGCTTCGAAAGCCGCCATAATCTCCAGTACTGGTTGAATCTGCCGTACATCGGCCTGGGGCCGGGGGCACATGGGTTTGCAGGCGGCGTGCGTTACTCAACCGTGCTGCCACCCCGGCAGTACATTCAGAGGATCGAGCGCGCCCAGGCTCCGCTGGATTTTCCCCTCAGCCCGGCGGTGGCTGAATTCAGCCGGTTGGATGCGCAGACGGAGATCGCAGAAACCCTGATCATGGGGCTGCGCCTGACGCAACTCGGTATCGACAGGGCAACGTTCCAGCGGCGCTTTGGCGTCGATGTCGTCGATCGGCATCGATCGGTGATCGAGAAATATGCCGCTGTCGGCCTGTTGGAATACGATGACAGGCGGCTGCGCATCACCCGGGCGGGCCGGCTGTTGAGCAGCGCCATTTTTCGCGAGCTGATCTGACGCTGCCGGTGAAGCGCAGACTGTTCGATCAATACTCGCGCTCGAACAGAAAACGGGTGATGGCGCGCAGATCGTCGGTTGCACTGGCTGGCAGCCCCGATCGATCCAGGGCGGCTAAGGCCTGATCGTAGTAGCGCGTCTCGGCTTCCAGGCTGTACTGTCTGGCTCCGACTGCGTCGAGAATGTGCACAGCCTCTTCAACCTCAGCATCACCCAACGACGCGCGTGCATACAGTTCGCGCAGCCGCTGGCTTTGAGCCAGCCCGTGCAGCACCGGGAAGGATTTTTTGCGCGACAGGATGTCCGTCGCGGCTGATTTGCCCGTCTTGTTCGGATCGCCCCAGATGCCGAGAAGATCATCGTGGATCTGGAAGGCCAGGCCGAGATTGAGACCATATTCGTAAAAATACCGTCCGATGCGCTTACTGCGGCTGCCGATCAACGCCCCGATCTGGGTAGATGCAGCAACCAGCGCGGCGGACTTGCCGCTGATCATGGATAGATATTCGTCTACTGTTACATCACTCTGCTGTTCAAAGCGCATATCGAGATGCTGACCGCGCGTCAGCTCCATGTTGGTGTGATTGAAGATCCGCCAGATCGCGATCGTCAGCGCCGGGGTGACCGATGCGGGTTTCGCTGCGGTCAGCCGTTCCAGGGCGTGATAAGCCAGGGTGAACATGGCATCACCCGCGTTGATGGCATTGGCGATCCCCCAGATGCGCCAGACTGTGGGGCGTCCATGCCGGATCGGGCTGTTGTCCTGGATGTCGTCATGAATGAGGGAGAAATTATGCAGCAGTTCAACGGCGGCAGCGGCGGGCAGCGCCGCGCGCCAGTTTGAACCGGTGGCTTCTGCCACCAGCAGCAGCAGCAGCGGGCGCAGGCGTTTGCCGGTTGGCCGGTTGTACGGGGAGCCGTCGGCATTTACCCAGCCGCAGGCATAGCGGATCATCAGATCGAATTCCGCCGCAGCGGGCAGATTGTCCACCAGCGAGCGCAAGGTCTGGTCTAAGTCTGGCAGAAAGCGCTGCGCGATATCGTTAAACACTCAACCCTCGACTTTCAGAAGCGGCGTGCGCTGCAAATCCGCGATGGAACGGGCGCCGCTGCACAGCATGGCGATGCGGATCTGAGAACTCAGGATCGCGATCAACTGCGAGACCGCCTCGACTGACTCGGCAGCCGCCTTCAGGAATGGGCCGGCCATACCGCCGATGGTCGCACCCAGCGCGATGCTCTTGGCGACGTCGATGCCGTCGCGCAGGCCGCCGCTGGCGATGACCGGCAGGTTGGGAGCGCCTTTCACCGCGTACTGAATGGCGTCCGCGGTCGGGATGCCCCAGTCCGCAAATGCGCGGGCGACCTGGGCATGGAAGGCATCCGGTGCGCGGTGATACTCGACTTCGCTCCACGAGGTGCCACCCGCCCCTGCGACGTCGATGGCCGCGATCCCGGCATTGGCGAGATCGCGCACGTTCTGTTCGGAGAAGCCCCAGCCGACTTCTTTGGCGATGACAGGGACATCGATGGCCCGGCATACCGCTTCGACTTTGCTGAGCAAGCCGGAGAAGTTGACATCCCCCTCAGGCTGAACCGCCTCCTGCAGTACGTTGAAATGCAGGATCAGGGCATCCGCCTCCACCATTTCGACGACGCGACGGCACTCATCGACACCGTAGCCATAATTGAGCTGGACAGCGCCGAGATTGGCCAGCAGCAGCACGTCCGGCGCGAGATCGCGCACCTGATAGGTGATCGCCGCCTCAGGGTTTTTGAGAGCGGCGCGCTGCGAGCCGAGTCCCAGCGCGATCCCGTGTTCCTGGGCCGCTTCGGCCAGAACGCGGTTGAAGCGCATGGCCATTTCCGTGCCCCCGGTCATCGAAGAGATCAGCAGCGGGGCCGACAGGGTGCGCCCGAACAGTTCGACACGGGTATCGACCTCGCGCAGATCGAGTTCAGGTAGGGCCTGATGCAGAAACCGGTAGCGTTCCAGACCGGTCGTCAATCGCGGAAACTGGACATTTTGCTGCAGGTTGATGCGAATATGGTCGTCTTTGCGATTTTCGATCACCACACTGTCATCTGACATGGGTGGGGGCGGCGTGACTTTGGACATCGAACAGTGTTCCTTTTTTGTGTCCTGCACATGCTACCTGATGCGAACAGAGCGCGCAACGGAGAACCGATTGAGCAGTTGATGAGCGGGTACTCTGGCGCGAACACACATTGTCGGTATAATGAGCGTCCATCACATCAGGCTGCACATTATCAATGCTCCATAAACATTGGGAGGGAAGCATGAGTTCGAAGACAGTTGAAGAGCGAGTCCAGGATATCGTCGTCGATCTGCTGGGGGTGGATCGCGAAAAAGTCGTGCCGACAGCGCGTTTTCGCGAGGATCTCGAAGCGGACTCGCTCGATCTGGTTGAGCTGATCATGGCGTTTGAAGAAGAATTCAACGGTGAGATCAGCGATGAAGATGCGCAGAAGATCACCACTGTGGGAGAAGCGGTCGAGTATATTCGTCTGCAGATGAATGTTGAGTAGACGAGCGATGCTTCCCTGAGAAATCAGCGCTGTCATCCGGCTGGTTAAAGTGACTGGCCGGATGACGATCTGGGATACAGCAGAGACAGCAATCCCGCTCCGGCGGCTGCACCCGATGCCAGCAGCATGAGCAGCGCGCCACCCCCGATGAGCGCCGGCAGGCGAAATGCGCGCATCCATTCAGCCGCTTGCAGCAGCCCGCCCCATCCCGCTCCAATACCGATCACCAGCGCGCCGATACCGCCGATCATGCGGATGCGCGATCCCCGTTGTGCAGTTATCGACAGTCCGGCCAGCCCCAGCGCCAGCGTCAGCGCAGCCAGCCCAGCCTGCTGCTGATAATTCGGGTTATCGCGCTGAGAGACGAATTCGATCGGCGGCAGCAGGCTGATGGCGGTGACGATCAGGATAGCCGCCGCAGCGAGACGCATCTGGCCGGCATACGGACGATGCCAGACAAACCAGAGGACGGCACAGACCAGCGGCAGACGCAGCAGCAGGGCCGTCAGCAGGGGTGGGGTTTGCCCCTGAGCCGCCGGGTGCAGGCTCGTCCATTCAGCCAGATCATAGCCGTTGAGGTTGAGCGCCGCTGACCCGTTGATGACCCAGGGCTGCACATAGCCGAAGACGAACAGGATGAAGATGAGCAGCGGGGCGAGCTGGCGAACGAGTCTCATGGAAGTGGGGCGGACGTCACGGTGCGCGCGATTTCATCGAACTGAGTGCGGATCTGCTCATCTTCGGCCTGGCCCGCCTCGAAGAAGCGCACCATGAAGTCGCTGCGCCGCTGACGCAGCGCGAGCGGGGCGACGGCGCGCACATCGCTGACCTCGGCGATAGTGCGGCCATCGCTGGCAGCATAGGCGCGGGCGGCCTCGAACATGGTGTATTCCGCCCGGTGTGAGTCGATGTCGAGCGCGCGCACCAGCTCCAGACCGATCTGCACGGCCTGATCGCTGATCGTCGTCTCGCGCAGCAGCTCACGCGCGCGCTGAATGTCTTCACGGGTCTGGGCGGTTTCATACTCCCATTGTTTGATGAAATGCTGCGGATTGGCGCGATAGGCGCGGACGCGCCGATACACCTCCAGGCGCTCAGCCGGATCCATCAACCCGCGCACATTGACGCGCAGGCCGAAACGATCCATGATCTGCGGGCGCAGGCGGCCTTCCTCCGGGTTCATCGACCCGATCAGGACAAAGCGCGAGCGGTAAGTGCCGGCGGAGGCGCCGCGCCGCACGGTATAGCTTCCCTGGGCGGCGGCGTCGAGGATGGCATCGACGATCTCATCGGCCAGCAGATTGACCTCGTCGATGTAGAGCAGGTTGTTATCCGCCCGCGAGAGGATGCCGCGTTCTAACTTGATCCGCTTTTGCTGCACTGCCACGCGCTCATTGACGCCGCCGACCACATCTTCCAGGCGGGCATTGAGCGGCAGTTCAACCAGACGCACCCGTTCATAATGCGAGATCGGTTTGCCGGCGCTGTACTTTTCGTAGCAGTCCGGGTAGAGCGTCTTCGCATGGGGATTTTGCATATCGATGGGCAGCGCGCCGTCCTCGCAGTCGCTGACCTCGACATCGGGCAGCAGATCGATCAGGCTGCGGACGGCGGTGGTTTTTCCGGTGCCGCGCGGCCCGATCAGCAGCACGCCGCCCACCGCTGGATTGATAACGGCCAGCAGCAGCGCGATGCGCATTTCGACCTGACCGACCAGCGCCATGAACGGATACGGGGCGATCTCCGCCAGGCCGAAATCGACCGGCGGGGCTGCGAGAATGCGGCGCGCCCCCGCCTGGCTCAGGATCCGGAGCAGGGCGGAGGATTCGCTGCCGCGCAGCGGTTCCAGAACGGCATCCTGCGATGGTTGGTCAGTCATGAACGTTTTTCCAGCTCGCGCTGCCGTTTGCGATATTCCTGGCGTTCACGCGCTGCTTCGGCACGGGTCACCTCTTCCAGGGTGAGCAGTTGAAGCGCCGGGACCGATGTCGGCTTTCCGTCACTGTCCAGGGCGACGTAGACGAGATACGCCGTATTGGTCACCTGAGACTCGCCCGTCATGGGGTTTTCGGCCACCACTTCGACCCGGACTTCCATCGAAGTACGACCGACGTAGGTCAGCGCGGCACGGCACTGCACCAGCGCGCCCACGCGGATCGGCTCCATGAATGTCATCGAGTCGATCGCGACGGTGACGACGGGATGGTTGGCATGGCGCATGGCGACCAGCGCCCCGGCTTCATCGACCATTTTCATGATCACGCCGCCGTGGACGTTGCCGAGCGCATTGGCATCCTGCGGCCCCATCAGACTGCTGAGCGTGAAGGCGCTTTCGGCGATCGTTTTGGCAGGACGGTCAGAAGTACTCATCAGCGCGATCAATCCGCATCCGGCGTGAGATCAGACAGACGCTTGAACACGTCCGGATCCCACTCCAATACATCGATTTTATCGAAACCGAGTTCGCCATTCTGCGGGGGAAGCGGCGCGCGCGCTGGGAACTTGGTCGGCTTGGGCTGTTTGGGCGGCGGATCCTTCACCAGCGGCGGGCGGCTGGCATTGCGCTTGCGGATGATACGTCCATCGTGGAACAGATTGCCGATCCACTCACCGCTGGCGGTGTAGACATCGTAGGTTTCGCCGCGGACGAAGCCGATGTAGTCACCGCGTGTATCGTAGATGAAGGAATTCATGACCACAGCCTGCCAGTCACCGGCTGTGTCGAAAATGAAGAACGGTTTGTCTGGGTCGATCGTAAAACGACGCACTATCATCACTCCCGGAGATGAATACTGAATTTGATTATATCCACCGCCGGTATACCTGAAGTAAAAGATTTGCAGCGGAGTCCCAGGTGAACAGGGTGGCGCGCGCCAACCCCAGCTCGGTGAGCTGCCTGCGGAGTTCGTGATCGAGCAGCAAGCGTTCCAGACCATCGATGATCGCCTCCAGATCGGTTGGATCGACGAGGACGGCAGCATCCCCTGCGACCTCAGGCAGAGAGGATATCGATGAGGTCAGCACTGGCGTGCCGCAGGCCATGCTTTCCAGTACCGGGATGCCGAAGCCTTCATACAGCGAGGGCAGGGCGGTGAGCACCGCGCCGGAATACAGCGCGGGCAGGTCGGCATCGGCGACGAAGCCGAGAAAATGGACGTGATCTTCAACGTGATGTGCGCGGATGGCCGCGTAGATCGGGTCATCGAGCCAGCCTTTGCCCCCGGCGATGGCCAGATCGACATCATGACCGCGCTGGCGCAGGACGGCGAGCGCGGCGATCAACCGGGCGTAGTTCTTGCGCGGCTGCACCGTTCCCACAGAAAAGATGTAAGGTCGTGAGGGAAGTCCATACCTGGCGCGGGCCGCGGCCCGCGCTTCAGCCGAGCGGACGGGTTGAAAAGTCGGTTCAACCCCGCTGAGCAGCACTGTGATTTTCTCCGGCGGCGTGCCGTAGATCTCGATCAGATCCTGCTTAGTCGCTGTTGAGTCCGCCAGGACGTGGTCGACCCGTCGCACAGAGCGGGGCACGACCTGATCGAGATAGGCCTTGAGCCTGGGACTGGCGGCTTCTGGCACGCGCACGAAGGATAGATCGTGAACTGTCAGGATCGTCGGGGTGGCTGGCAGGGTCGGGGGCAGCACAAAATCGGTGGCGTGATAGAGAGCGACGCGCCCGATGACGGCTTCAATGGGCAGGGGGACGCCGGCACGCTGCCAGATGCGCGCCCACCATGATGGGGTGATCGGGGTGGGGCGCAGGGTGAAGCGGGCATCAAACCGGGGCAGCGGTTTGTCAGCGCGTGCACCGGCGATGAACAGCCGGTAGCGCAGTGGATCGTCACGACGGGCGAGCGCCGCGGTCAGCTCGCGCACATAGCGCCCGATGCCACCACCCTGTTCGTAAGCCGGGGTGTAATCGATGCCGATGGAGACGTCAGTCAACGTCGTTGTACGTCCAGTAGCGGTTGGCCAGGAAATTCCAGATCATCACCACGATCACGCCGATGAACCAGGCCACCATCGTGCCGAGCTTGGCTTCGGCGGATGGCGATGGGATGTAGCCCGGGCGGAACAACTGGATTTCCGGCAGGACGATCGGCATGAGCGCAGCGCCCAGGAAATGATACGATGAGCTGATCCAGACCGTGCGGCCCAGCCAGCCGATCAAACTGATGCTGAAAAACTGAGCGAGCTGGCGGCGGATCGAGCGCGTGCGCGAGTCGGGGTAGGTCCAGTAACGGTTCCAGAAAAAATTGCTTGTCACGGCGGCGACGAATGCAATCGTACTGGCCGCGGCGACGCGCAGGTCTTTATGCGGTTCAACGGGCGCAAGAATGGTCGCCTGAAGCACGAACAGCGTGCCGAAGTCGATGACTGCGCCGATCGCGCCAACGATCGCGAACTTGAGGAAACGCTCGACCTCGCGGGCTTTGGCACCGAAGCGCCCGGCTACAGCCTGAATCGGGACGTCAAGAGGGTTGCGCAGGGCGATACGCCGAATTTTGACAGGGGCGGAATGGATCTGGCTCATGGGTTCCTCAGAGGTCATGACGTTTCCATGATCGCATGTGGCCGAACTTGATTGTGCAGCACGCTCAACAGACCGATGACGACGCCAATATGCAGAAACAGGTTGTTGACGTATACATTGTCCGTCAGGCTGTGAACCGCGATGTAAAGCCCACTTGCAAACAATCCAGCGGCCATCAGGCGAAACAATGGATCAGGATGATGCCGAAGCCGCAACGCTATCCCGAAATACGATATCCACAGTACGACATAAGCCGCTAATCCGATCATGCCTGTTTCTGCCAATACGTTCAAGTAGTAATTGTGCGCATGTCCCAGCGGAAATTCCCAGTTGAGCAGACGGAAGCCCGGATAAGCATTTTCATAATTGCCGAAACCGACCCCGAACCAGGGATGAGCATCGGCCATGGCGACAGCCGCCTGCCAGTGAGCCAGCCGCTCGATCAGGGCGTAATTATCAGGGGTGATGTTGACACCGCGGACATCGCTGATCGCCAGCGTCTCTTCGGTGGCGCTGCGGATGCGATCGACGATGGAAGCGGGCAAGCGTCCGCTCACCCAGAGCGTCGCGCCGACAAGGCCGATCACAGCCATGATCAGCAGCCCCACGCTCAGGCGGCGTGGGGCAAGCACGATCAACGATGATACTGCCAGTCCGAAACCGAGCCAGGCGCCGCGGCTGTATGAAAATATCAGGGCCGCGCTGATCACAGCCGTGCATAAACCATAGAACAGCGCCAGCACGAGTCGGTCGGTATCGAATTGACCGGTGACGCGGAATTTTGACCAGGCGCGCAGCAGGTAACCCATTGCGGCGGCCAGTGACAGCGGGGCGATGAGGCCCATGAAAGCCCCAAAGGGATTGGGCTGGCCGAACGTGCCGAAGGCGCGAAAATGTACCTCGTTGATCAGCAGATGGAGCGCGCCGCTGCCACCGAAATACTGATAGATGCCGATAATAGCATTGCCCACTGCGGCGATCGTCAGGATGAAGACCAGCCGCTCCCAGGCGCGCCCCGACGCGATGTCAAGACACAGTGCGACGAGAATGGCGATCTGGATCCACTTCAGCCACTCGCTGAGCCAGCTCGTGATCGACTGGGCAGCGAATGCGGACAGGGCTGTGATGGCGATGAAGCCCAACAGCGGGATGTAAAACCACGTCCAGCGCAGGCGGGGAAGTGTGCGGCTCCGGATGATGCGATGCGCGATCCAGAACAGACCCAATGCAGCGAACAGGATCTGGCCGAGGTCGATCGGAAGAGCAAACGGTGACTCGGTCGCGATCAGCGTGCGCAGCGGGGCGAGGATGAGCAGCGCCGACAGGGGAACCCACGGCGTCAGCAGTCCCAGCAGACCCAGGCCGCCGACCGCCAGGACGATCAGCGGGAATTCCAGCGGTGATACGGCGATCGCGATCCCGAACAGCAGGGCAAGACCGGTGGCGATCAGCGACGGGAAAGAGGGCAGCCGCTGAACGGGTGATGCTGGTCTCGCCGCCATCAGATCAAGCAAACTGGGCTACTTCACGAAAATAAGCGATCGTCCGGCTCAGCCCCTCTTCCAGGCTGACCTGCGGTTCCCAGCCGAGGATCTGTCGGGCACGGGTGGTATCTGGACGGCGAGTCTGCGGATCGCCGCTGATCCGCTGATCTTTGAATACGATGCCGGCCCGATTCCCGGTCAGCTCATTCACGCGCTGGGCGAATTCGAGGATGCTCAGCTCGATCTGCGTCCCGATGTTGACCGGCTCGTGATAATCGGACAGCAGCAGGCGGTACACCCCCTCAATCAGGTCATCGCAGTACTGAAAGCTGCGCGTCTGCGATCCATCCCCGTAGACCGTCAGCGGTTCGCCCCGCAGAGCCTGGCCGATAAAATTGGGGACAACCCGTCCGTCGTCAAGGCGCATCCGGGGGCCATAGGTGTTGAAGATGCGCACGATGCGCGTATCCAGGCCGTGAGCGCGGTGATAGGCCATGGTCATGGACTCGGCAAAGCGTTTGGCTTCATCATAAACGCCGCGCGGGCCGATGGTATCGACATTCCCCAGATAGGTTTCCGGTTGAGGATGTACCAGCGGATCGCCGTATACCTCAGAAGTTGAGGCCAGCAGGTAGCGCGCCCCTTTGCTCAGCGCGAGACCGAGTGTGTTATGGGTGCCGAGTGAACCGACTTTCAGGGTCTGGATCGGATATTTGAGGTAGTCGATCGGGCTGGCGGGCGATGCGAAGTGGAGTACCGCATCGACCGGGCCTTTGACGTAAATATAGTTGCAAACGTCGTGATGGATGAACGTGAAACGGCGGTTGCCAGCCAGATGGGCGATGTTGCGGGTGTTCCCGGTGAGCAAATTATCCATGCCGATCACGTCGTGACCTTCGGCCAGCATGCGATCGCACAGATGAGAACCGAGGAACCCGGCTGCGCCAGTGATCAGTACACGCAAGAGGGCGTCCTTTCGCAGGTGGGCTGTATCCAGTTGACAACGAGAAGAGAGTGTATCACAAAGTGGGGAGGGGCGTTAGACCTGGACGTGGCCTTCGCCGGCTGCGGTCAGACCGCGAAGCTGAGTTTCGAACTCGTGGCGGAAAACGTCGAGTGCGATGGCATCGTTCAGACACAGATAAACTGTCCGCAGTGAGCGCGGGTCTTCAAACGTGTAGTCGATGATCTCGCCGAGCATGGTCGCCGCGCAGTTCTCTAAGGGATATCCCGCCGCGCCGACGGAGATCGCCGGGAAGGCGATCGATTTGAGACGGTTCATTTCGGCCAGCCGCAGACAGGCGAATACTGCGCTCGCCAGTTTGCCGCGTTCGCTTCCTTCACCCCAGCGAGGGCCGACGGCATGAATGATCTTCTGCGCATTCGTCAGGCTGCCCGCCGTTGTGATCACCGCCGAGCCAACCTCGCAGTAGCCGATTTCGTTGACGGCGCGCTGCAGTTCCATGCCCGCCCGAGCCAGCAACCGTGGGTTGAGCGACAGATCGGTATTGGTCTCGTGCACAATCGCCGCTGCCGAGACATCGAAAATGTCAATTTGTTGAAGCTGGATCGTGACTTTGTTGACCCTGGCCTTCATGCGCTTCAACCCCAGTTTGATTTTGATCATTACAGCATTAAAATCTATGTGACGTCAATAGCTCGTCTGTTCGAATTGCTGGCCAGCGCCGATCCGCCGGCGAGCAGGATGACGAAAACGTAAATCAGATCGTTGACGAAGATGCTGTTATCGACCAGACCGTGCGCCAGTAGATTGATCATCGACCCCATGATGCCGATGATCAACGCTCGGCCCAGTGGATCGCGTTTCTGCTGGTAGACCGTCCAGGCGCTGCGCCAGAAGATGACCTGAGCGCTGACGAGGGCGATGAGGCCGGGGATCCCCAGGCGTACCCATACGTCGAGGATGATGTGATGCGGATGGGACAGGTCAGGTTCCTGCCAGGCATCCGGAAGTAGGTAGCGGCCCCGGTAGGCGTACAGGAATTGATCCATTCCCAGCCCGGTCACGGGATGATCGCGCAGCATGTGCAGGGCACTTTCCCAGACGCGCAGCCTGAAGAAGTTCGTGCCCTCGGTGAGGGTCAGCAGGCGGGCGAAACGTTCGGTCTGGGCCGCAGCCAGAAGCGCGACCCCGGACAGCGCGATCAGGCCGATGAGGGGGAGAAGCGCTCGCCTGCCCCACACGAGCAGAATGACCCCGGCGATCGATGCGGGCACGCCGATGAACAGCGCCCCGGCGCTTTGTGTGAGCGCCAGCGTGATCAGGAACAGCACCCCCGCCGCTGCTGTTGCGACTCGGCGTCGCAGATCGACCGGTACGAACACGAATGCCAGCGCGATCGGCAGACTGCGACCGATGAACAGGGCGGCATTATTGGGCGATCCGTAGACGCTGGCCAGACGCCGTGCGCCATCCTCTGCGGTGATGATCGCTTCGCCGCGCAGATACTGAACGAGGCCGATCAGGCAGACCAGCACGGCTGCGATGACCAGCGCATCGACGATGCGCAGCACCGCGCGCTGATCCGGGCGCAGACTGCGGAAGATGGCGTAGAACAGGGCGGGTTCAAGGATCAGTGTCCGGATCTCGGTCAGGGCGCGTTCTGGCTGGGCCGACCAGATCAAGGACAAAAAGCCGATCAGCACGAAAGCCAGCATAACCCAATCGAGTCCGGTTAACTTCGGCAGGGTGGGGAAGCGCGGCGCATCGGGCTGGCGCTGTATACGCCCCCACGCCGCCAGACCGCGCAGCACCCAGGCCACTGTTGTGGTCAGGATGAGCAGTTCCGACATCGGAAAGGCGAAACGGTATAACTCGACTGGAAAGAGGAAGAACGGCGCGAAAAAAGCCGTGAGGATCAGGCCCAGTTCTAACCGCTGGTAGATGATGATGAACAGTACGATCAACGCCAGCAGGGCGATCAGGGGGCCGGGGGCGAGATAGACGAGGCCGGCGGTGACGACCGCGATGAGCAGGGCAGGGGGGTCGCGGCGGAAAAATTCCGGCAGGGAGTCGTTAAAAGTCAGCAGCATGCCCACCAGCAGCGCCAGCGATGCTGCCACGCTGAGGATCAGTTGCCCCAGATCGGTGAGCCGCCGCCCGATCGATGTCAGCAAGTCGGTGACTGGCCGCCAGTCGAGGCGGATGGCGCTGTACGCCGTGGCGATCGCGCTGATGAACACGGTCAGCAGGGCGATGCCGAGCTGCGCGCGCAACGGCGCTACAGTGTCCGGCGGGGCGACGATGAACCCCGCCAGCGCCCAGCGATCCCAGCCGCGATCGGCGTATACGCTCAGCGTATGCGCTTCATCCGGCAGTTCGGCGGCGATCACGACCGGATCGAGCGCTGGCAGCCGATCCTCACTCATCAGATTGAGAAAAGATCGGCCTGCACCATCGATCGGCAGGCGATTCGCCGGTTGACTGTCCACAGTGGGGTAGAGAAAAGCAGTGTAATCGTCGCGGCGCAGCAGCAGCCCGATGGCAGCGCCGTGAAAGGTGAATTCGACGTAACTATCCTGGATCCAGCCGATATCCGCCCCCAGTTCGCCCAACGTCCATACCCCGCTGTACTGCGCATACGGAGAGCGCGGATGATGCAGTCCGGGGC
Source organism: Anaerolineae bacterium (assembly GCA_034432395.1). Taxonomy (GTDB): domain Bacteria; phylum Chloroflexota; class Anaerolineae; order Aggregatilineales; family Phototrophicaceae; genus Flexifilum. The sequence goes on along the minus strand of DAOUBU010000095.1, from coordinate 11,191 downwards.
CGGCGGCCTGAACGCGCGGGCGCTCAGCGAGGGCGTGGAAGAGATCGGGGGTCACGTTGAAACCGGACTCGGGATTGTCCGCAGGGCCGGCGGCGCGCCAGGTGTACAGGATCAGCCCCCCCAGCCACGACCATTCGCGTTCTGCGCGCTCCAGCGCAGCCAGCGTGTAGCGGATCTGCTGTTCAGCGCTGACCTGCCCCCAGATCGATGGCGGCCCGTCCCAGTCATCAGGGAGATGATTCCAGCCGAAATGAGTGGCCCAGAGCGCTTTAGCGCCGTCTCCGTGGCGCAGCATGACCTCGCGCAGCAGGATGATGCGCGAGAAGTTCAGGACATCGGGATCGACGCGCCGATCAGAGGGGGGGAAATCGAAACCGAACGGCTTGGCCGCGGCGAAGTCGAAATGATCGGCAGCGCCCAACCGGTACAGGGCATCGAGGAAGAGATCGTCGCGGATGTTGAGCTGATTGTTCTCGGTTGTGGGCGCCAGGCTGGCGGCGATGATGCGCGCACTGGGATCAGCCGCGCGTATGGCTGCACTGCTCGCGGCAAGCAGCGCGGCGTAGTCGGCAGGACGGGGTTCCCGATCGCCCCAGGCGGCTGTCAGATTGGGTTCGTCCCAGATCTGGTAAAAGTCGATATCGGCGGCGTAGCGACTGGCGAAGGCGGACGCGAAACGCGCCAGAGACGCGGGATCGTCCGGCGGGCCGGTATCCGTGCCCGCAGTCCGCGCCCAGGACGGCGAACGAAACAGGACAGCGACCAGATCAAGCCCATCGACCTGGCGCAAACTGTCGATCAGCCGATCGGCGGCTGCCCAGTCGAAGCGATCGGGTTCCGGCTGCAGGCGTGACCAGTCGAACACCTGCCGCACCCAATGCGCATCCAATGCGGCGATCTGTCTCAGTTCGGCGATCTGCTGCTCCGAACTCAAGTCGAGCAGATCGATGTTGATGCCGAAACGCGGCAGACGAAAAGGGAGGTTAGCACCGGAGAAAGGATCTTCGATCCCGCGCGTCTCATAGGCGATATAGTCGAGCGAAGCCGCAACGGTCACGACCGAGCCAGCGAGCGCAAAGGCTGCGATCAGGAAGATGACAGCGGGGCGTCGAAGCATCGTCAGCGCGTCCAGACGGGATGAGATGCTGCACCATCGAGCGTCAGGCGGTTCGCGAGGCCGCTCTCGACGTCGATCACCCACAGATCGCCCCGGTAGATGAACGCGATCTGCCTGCCGGTCGGACTCCAGACGAAGGCGGCGTCGGGCGTCAGGCCTGGCCCATTGTCAGTGGGAAAGATGACGCGCGCGTTGCTGCCATCGCGATCGGCCAGAATGAGATCGTACTGCGCGCTGGAGTTGATGCTGTCCGCCAGACTGCGCGCGCGCAGGTAGGCGATGTACCCGTAAACGTCTCCGGCTGGATCGGTCAGCAAGGGGGAGAAGCGCGGCATCGACCAGATGCCTGAATTGCGCGCCAGTTCAACAGAAAAGCTGCCATCCAGAGCCAGCGCCATCACATGAAAAGCGGGACTGGTCTCAGGCGGTTCACTGCCCAGTGGGAGACCGTGGACTGTGGTGAGGATCGTCGAGAGATCGGGTGACCACGAAACGGTAGCGCGCCACGACCAGGGCTGGCGCGTTTCATAGACGCGGTAGCTGATCAGCGGCAGCAGATCGCCCGTTGTCAGATCGACCAGTCCGACAGAGTCGGCGCGGATCCAGGCCAGGCGCGAGCCATCAGGAGCCCACTGGTACTGCGTCCCCCACCAGCCATCCAGGCCGCCCAGTGACGCGGGCACGATCTCATCCAGACTCAGGGGCTCACCGGTCACTGTGTCGATGCGCATAAACCATAGGTTGTTATCTGCATCCCATCCGGGGGCGGTCTGCGTTCGTTCTGCGGTGGAGTAACCGAAAGCGTCCGGCTGACCGGGGATCCAGTCGGCGTAGAGCACGTTCTCAGGCGCGAGCGGGATCGGTGAACCGGATCCCAGGGTGTCGTTGAGCAGGTACAGGCGGTTGAAGGTCGTGTCCGTTTCGACCGTTCGGGTGAACAGAAGCTGGCGTCCATCGGCAGAGAGCGAGAAGACGCGCCCATCGACATCGCTGGAGGTTGTAAGCGGGCGTTTGCTCGCGCTGCTGCCGCGGATGATCCAGGCATTGCGCCCGCTGATGTAGGCGAGTGTGCCGGCAATTGGCACGGGGTCAAGCTGATCGCTGGGGCCGATGTAGAGCACCTGATCTACCGGAGCGATCGTGGTCACACGGCTGACCTCGACGCGCTGCTGACGAACGCCGTCGCGGATTTGAACACGATAACAAACCTGCTCCGCTCCTACTTGGCCTGACTGGGCGAGCTGTTCTTCTCCCGGTGCGAGCAGCTCATTAAGCACAGTGCGGGTGCGGTACGGAAGTTCATTGGTGATGCATTCATTTTCTTCTCTGACGCGGACGACGGTGATGCGCATCCCGTCGGTGAGCTGGGAGAAGACCGGCGGATTGACCTCGTCCAATGCACCCAGTTCAACATCGGCATCGAGCAGGAACTCGCCCACGGTGATCGGGATGGGCTGCTGGAAGACGCGCTCGCGCCCATCGACGACCAGGGTGATGACCAGATTGGACTGCACGGTTGAGGGGGCACACGCAGACATCAGGCTAACTGCCAGCAGAAGCAGCAGGAACACTACAGCTTTTCGCATAGTCATGTAACCAAGCAAGGCAGTCAAGTCAGATGTAAGCATAGACCGAGCATAGCAAATTCAACCGACAGCGTCGATAGGCGATCACAGGCTGCCCGTCCCATGTCTTCGATATCCACGTGATCGGGTGAAGCTCACATCGTTTCCGGAAAGACTGCCGCGCGCAGGGCGGATAACGCGCGCAGGATCTCTAAGTTGACTGCGTTCGCCCCGAACTGCCCCGCGGCGCTCAAATCACCAGCCCCGGTGGGGGCGGCGCTTAAAGTAGTGCCGGAACTATCCAAACCATTGTTGGGCAGCGACGCGAGCACTGGCGTCAGGTTGATGACCGGAACCTGAGCGGCATTGGCGATATTCAGGATGGTGTCGTTGAAAGCGCGAATTTGAGCTTCGAAACCGGGACGCGGTGGAATGGTCACCAGCAGGGGGATCGTGCCGTTGATGCGCAGGGCATCGACGATCTGGGCCAGGCTGCCGGCGAACTGTTCGACAGAAGTGCCCTGAACGGCGTCATTGTATCCCACACTGATGATCATCACGCCGGCTGCTGCGCGGCGCGCCTGGCAGACGATCGGAGACTCACCAGGTATGCAACTCCCTGGATCGGACAGCGCCGGATCGACCAACTGACTGATCGTCGATCCCGGTGCGATCAGCGTCGGGGCGGTCAAGCTGGTGACCCCGTTGCCATCTGGATCGCTGCTGAAAAACGCCAGCGCGGCTTGGAGCGAGGTATCGCCGTTGAAGTTCGGGGTGGATGCGCCGAAAACCGTCCAGACACTGCCGCCAGCGAAAAGGCCGTCCCCGGCAGCGCTGACGATCTCAGCGCGCGGCTGCAGGCCGGCTGAGCGCGCGTTCTCGTAGATCGAGCGGAGACCGGCGCTGAAACCCGGACTGCCGAAATTCGGCTGGACGGGCTGGGTATCGCTGATCGTCACCACCGGTACCGGCGGAACGCCCTCAGGAACTGAAGGCGGAATGATGGAGACCGGCGTCTCGGTCGGATCGAGGACTGCGATGATTGCCGGATCCTGGATCGGGGGAGGCGGTATCACCTGTGGGGCAGTCGTCGGTAGGATGAATGGCGTGCCTTCACCGGGCAGTTGGATTGACGGCGTGCCCTCAGACGGGGGGGCAAGAGTTGCAATCGCTGTTCCTTCTCCAACGCCGAGGGTCGGTATGGTGGCGTGCACGGTGATCGTCTGGCCAGTGAACGATGAACCTCCCGGGCCGGTCGTCGTGAGGAAGACGTTGTAAACGCCCGGCGAATTGAACACATGCACAGGATTGCGTTCGCTGCTCGTTGCACCGTCGCCGAAATTCCAGAAATAGGCCGTGATGGTTCCGGACGAGCGATCGACGAATTGAACGGTGAGCGGCGCGCCCCCGCTGAGGGGCGATGCGTCAAACTCAGCGCGGGGAGCGCTGGCGGACTGCACGGTGATCTGCCCACTGACATTGGATGTCCCGCCCGGGCCGATGACCGTCAAGGTCACGTTGTAGATGCCGGGCGCGGTGAAGACGTGGATGGGATCCCGATCGGCACTGCTGCTGCCATCGCCGAAGTTCCAGTTGTATCCGGTGATATCGCCGACCGACTGATTGAAAAAAGTCACGGTGAGCGGAGCCTGGCCGGTCGTCGGATTGCTGGAAAACGCCGCTATCGGACGCGAGACCGGGGCTGTGGGGGAGGGGACAGGGGTGGGGGCGCTGTTCTGCACGCGCAGCGATCCCACACTGGCCTGCTGAACGGATCCATCGCGTAGAAAAACGCGCAGGCGGATCTGGTAGGTGCTGTCCGATAGTCCGAGGGTATTCCAGATGCCGAGCAGACCGTTTTGTACCGGTTGAAGCACTGGATTGGTGACGAGATACCACAGATTATTCGGATTGGGATCCGGGCCGAACTCAACCTGATACTGTAAAAAATCCGGATGAGATGCCGACCCGAGCACCTGTACGTTCCCACCTGAGAGGGTCGAGCCGGGAACAGGTGAGATGATGGCGATGTTGACCGGGACGGAGGTCACAGCGGGGGTGGCGGCTATGACGCTGCTCGTCAGCACGCTGGCGCTGATCGCGGCTGGCATGACGGCTGTGGGAAACTGCAGCGGGCGCAGGGTGCTGCCGATCAGCGTCGGGAAGCCCACAGTGGCCAGCGGAGAGGGGGTTGGGCCGACGGAAGTGGCTGTTTGAAGGCCCGAAACCGGCGTCCCTGTGCGGGCGATTGGCTCAACAATGGGATCGGATGTGGTCAGATTGCACGCCGCCAGAGACGCAGCGAGCATGACCAGAATGAATAACCGTGAGCGAAGGCAGAAACGTTCGAACATCGATCGGGAAACTTTCAAATGGTTGAACCCATGACATCAGGTGTAAACTGAGTGTGTCTAAAGTATAACGATTTCGTCGGCCTGATATCCTACTGCTGGTCTATTGTTTGCAGTCTACGGGGATGCTACACTCGCAATTATGAAGATCATGATCGTTGATGACGAGCAGTCAATCCGCGATGCTTTCGGGCGACGTCTGCGCCGAGAGGGCTATGACGTGATCCTATGCCGTGATGGCAGTGAAGCGCTCCGCGCGTTTCATCAGGAACGGCCCGATCTGGTGGTGCTGGATATCGTCATGCCGGGCAGCATCGATGGGTTGGCCGTTTGTCGACAGATACGCGAAGTGGCCGACACCCCGATTTTGATGCTGTCGGCCAATGCGGTCAAAGAAGATGATATCGTTCTGGGGTTGAGCGAGGGCGCTGACGAATATCTGATCAAGCCCGTCGGGCTGAATGAGTTCGTCGCCCGGGTGCGTGCGATGCTGCGCCGCGCGCAGATGACGGTCAGCGAAACCGAGCAGAACTATGATGACGGTTTTCTCAGTATCGATCTCCACCGCCGCCAGGTGCACGTAGAAGGTCGTAAGGTTCATCTCACCCCGACGGAGTTCAAGCTGCTGGCGGTGCTGCTGGAAAACGCGGGACGGGTCGTCACACAGCGCGATCTGCTCGAACAGGTCTGGGGCCAGGAATACGTCGATGATATCTACTACCCCCGCGTGTATGTGAGCCAGCTTCGTCGCAAGATCGAACGCGATGCGGCCAATCCGGTCTACATTCTGACCGAACACCGGGTCGGGTATCGTTTTGAGAAACAGACGCCCTCAACCCTGCGTCTGTGATCGGCGCTTGTGTGATCGATAACGACGATGAACTCGATCACGCTGCTGATCAACGGCCTCGCCCTCAGCATCAGTTTCACTTTTCTCCTCATTTTTCTGTGGACTGATGCGCGCAAGGAGTTGTATCAGCTTCTGGCTGTGTTTCTCGTCATGGTTGGATTGTGGCATTCCGGTGCGCTGCTCTCTCAATTTGTAGCGCTCGCCGGGGGACGGGAACTCGCCGGGTTACAGATGTGGTTCACGGGGATGCTGGAGCTGGGATTCACCGGGGCCAGTGTTGCCGCGTATGCCGTGACCGCGGCGGTGGTACGCCTGGGGACACGTAACTTCCGGATCCTGGTATTCGCCAGTTTGTTGGTGGTCGTTCTGTATCGCCTCCTGCTGATCATCGGGAGTGCGCCCGCCAGTATGGGGAGAAGCGGAGTCACTTCGTTAACCGGCGATACCGCTCTGACGGGGTTTTTCTACCTGATCTTTGGTGGCGCCTCGGTATACATGCTGTGGCGTTACCGGCGCAAAATACGTTCTCCTGCCATCGGTTTCGGGCTGCTTCTATTTGTACTCGGCCAGAGCATCGGTTTTTTGAATCCAGTTCTAGAGCCGATGTCCGGTGCGACAGTCTGGACAGCCGCCGCGGTTCTGTTGATCTGCATGGCTGTATTCAAGACCGAGATCGTGCGCCCACTGGCAGAGCGGAATGCGCAGGTTGAGGCTCTGCGCCGCGTCAGTCTCTCGATCGCCAGCGCGTTTGAACGCGATACTATCCTCGACCAGATCGTCACCCAGACCGCCGATCTGCTGCGGGGTGATGCCGCGGCGCTGTTTCTCACTCGGCAGAACAGCGTGTTTCTGGCCACCGCTTATCACCTGCCGCTTCAATTTGCTGGATACGAGCAGCCCGCACCCGGCGGCGTCGCCAGTCAGGTGGCGATCACCGGACAATCTGTTCTCATCGAGAACTATCGTCGAGAATGGCGGGGCGTCGAGGATCTGCCCCTGGCGCGAGAGACATTCGGTTCAGTGGTCTGCTCACCGCTTGTTTTCACCGGGCAATCGATCGGCTCCCTGATGGTGATCGCCGGGCGTGACGGCAGGGTATTCGATCGCGAAGATCTCTATCTGCTGCAACTGCTGGCAACGCAGGCCAGCCTGGCGATCGGGCACAGTCGGCTGTTTGCCGAACAAAGTCATCTGACCCGTCAGGTGGAACTGGCACACAGCCAACTTGAGACTGTGCTGTCCAGCACGGAAAGCCCCGTGATCGCGGTTGATCGCAAGCTGAAGGTCATCTTCGCCAATCCGGCAGCCCGGAGTCTGCTTGCTGAGCGAGTTTCCCTCGAACCCGGAGCCAGTCTCCTCGATTTGCCCGCGGAAATTCTGCCGGGCAGCGCCCATGAAGTCATGCGTGGAATCAGCAAATACAAAGCGTTCATCTACGAATTTTCGATCAACGGACGCGTGTTTTTAGCTCACGTGGCCGCGCTCGGTTCCGGGCGGATAGGGGGCTTTGTCGTCGTCTGCAACGATGTCACAACGCTCAAAGAGCTGGATCGGATGAAGAGCGAAATGGTGCGCATGACGAGCCACGATTTGAAAAATCCGCTCCAGGCTGCGATGGCGAACCTCGACCTGTTGAAAGATGATATCGATGCCGATAGTAACCCTGACGTACAGCGGGCGGTCGATGAAATCGGCAGGCAGCTTCAGCGGATGTACCGCATCATCCGCGGCATCCTCGATCTGGAGCGGATGCGCAGTGGTTCGATGGCCCCGGAATGGTGTTCTGCGGCGGATCTGGCGCAGCAGGCACTGGATGAAATCCGCCATTCCGCCCTGGAGAAGCAGGTTGCGCTGGTTGACAATGCCAGCGCGTCGGTCATGCTCTACTGCGACCCGGAGCAGCTCATTCGCGCCCTTGTCAATCTGTTGGAAAATGCGGTCAAATTCACGCCGCGCGGCGGCACGGTGACTCTCACGATACTGGAAGGCCAGGCCGAAGTCATCTTTTCCGTTAGGGACACTGGCATCGGCATTCAGGCCGAAGCGCAGGAGCGCGTTTTCGATCGCTTTTTCCGGGCCAAGCAGCATGGAACGGATCACGTTTCCGGCACAGGGCTGGGGTTGAGCCTGGTCAAAACGATCGTCGAAAATCACCGGGGCCGTGTCTGGCTGACGAGCGAGGTCAATGTGGGAAGCGAGTTCTGCATTGCGATCCCGATACACGCCGGACAGGACGCATTCATGCGACAGACAAGTGCCAGATCTACGTCAAGTTTCGTATAGTCATAAACCACAACAAGATGAGACAACTTCAGCAGCGTAACTTCAAACCGAGCACCAATCCGATTTTGATTGTCCTGTTCCTGTACTCGCTCATGGTTCTCGGTGGCCAGGGGGTTCCGGCAATTGCCGAGGATGTCTCACCGACTCCGGGGCCGACAAAAACGCCAGCATCGACCAGCTCCCCTCAGCCACAGGTGGAGCGCACGCCATTTCCTTTTGAGACGCTGACCCAGGCTGATCTGCGCGTCCTGACCGGTAACGTTCAGCGCCCCAATGGGATCACCTGGTACAACGGCAATCTGTACAGCGTTTGCACGGGCGATGGGACGGTCTACGAGATCAATGATACGACTGGAGCGACGATCACCTATATCTGGGGCATCAACAACGCTCATTCGCTCTATGCAGAGGAAGATGAAAACGGGAATTTACGCCTGTGGATCCCGGATTTCGGCGCCAATACCCTCGCTCTGATCACGCGCTCCGGGGTGCGTACCATCGTCGCTGATCTGCGCGGGCCGTGGGGAATTGCGCCGATCGGCGACGACTTTTTGATCACGAATTTACTCGGTAATACGTTGATACGCGCCAGCCGCGATGGCGCCGTCACCACACTTCTGCAAGGACTGGCCGCGCCCACCGGGATAGCGATCGATGATGAATTCGTCTACATCGCCAATACTGGCAGCACGCGCCGGGCGATCGAATTCTATTCGCGGGCCGATTTGGAGGCTGGAACCGTCCGCCCGGAAGCTGATCACCGGCTGGTCACCGGTTTGCAAAATGTGACCGGAATCCAGCTTGGGAGCGATGGGTATCTCTATTTTGCCTACGCGATCGGCACGCGCGGCGTTGTCGGTCGGGTCGATCCCGCCGTGTGCCGAAGCACAGCGGGTGGATGCAGCAACGCCCAGATCGAGGTTGTCATCTTCAGCGAGCTGGAAACACCGATCGCCGGCCTGACGGTGACGCCGGACATGCGCATTTATCTGCACACGATGTTTGAGCCAGAGATTTTCTGGGCTCAGCTCTGATGGATCGGTGATGCTGTATCAGCCCGTCGATCAGTGCTTCAGAATGCTGTTCAGGAACAGTTTCAACCGCGGACTGCGCGGGTTGGAAAAGAGCTGATCGGGGGTGGTTTCCTCAACTTTTTCACCCTGATCCATGAAGACGATGCGATCGGCGGCATTGCGGGCAAAGCCCATTTCATGCGTGACGACGACCATGGTCATCCCCTCTCTGGCCAGGTCGAGCATGACGTCGAGCACCTCTTTGATCATTTCGGGATCCAGTGCCGAAGTGGGTTCATCGAAGAGCATGATCTTGGGATTCATGGCCAGCGCGCGCGCAATGGCGACCCGCTGCTGCTGTCCGCCTGACAGCTTGGCAGGGTAGACGTCGGCTTTTTCAGGGATGCCGACTTTTTCCAGCAGCGCACGTGCCACCGCCTCAGCTTCCTGACGTCCACGTTTGCGTACTTTGCGTTGGGCGAGGGTGATGTTGCCGAGCGCCGTCAGGTTTGGGAATAGATTGAACTGTTGAAAAACCATCCCGACCTCTTCGCGCACACGGTTGATATTGGTGCGGCGGTCATTGATGTGAAACCCATCGACCCAGATATCGCCGGAATTGATCGTTTCCAGCCGGTTGATACACCGCAGCAGGGTCGATTTGCCCGAACCGCTGGGGCCGATGATGACAACGACCTCTCCAGGAAAGATATCGAGGCTGACATTTTTCAGGGCGTGAACGTGGCCGAAGTGTTTGGAGACGTTTTGAATTCGGATGATCGGTTCAGGAGATGCGGACGTCATCGATCTGTCCTCAGTCATCACGGCGGTCGCGCTGCATCTGTCGTTCCAGATAGAGCACCAACATCGATAAAATGATCGTCAGATTGGCGTAGATGAAAGACAAGACGAGCAAGCCTTCCGGGTAGCGGAAGCGATTGCTGGAGTACTGTCTGGTCAGATGGGATATTTCCGGCACGGCAACCACCGATGCCAGTGAGGTATCTTTGAGCAGGAGGATGAAGTTGTTGGCGATCGCCGGAAGCACGTTGCGCACCGCCTGGGGCAGGATGACGTACCGCATGGACTGGACGTAGGTCATCCCTAACGATCGTGCAGCCTCGGATTGCCCCCGGCTGATGCTTTCGATGCCGGCGCGAAACACCTCGGACATGAAAGCGCCATACGTCAGCGCGAAGGCAAAGACGATGCGCGCAACCGGATCGATATCGCGCAGTTTGATGCAGTGCGTGGCAATTCGCTCTTCAGGGATGCCCGCCAGGCGCTGCAGCAGATCGTCGATCAGCGGAATGCGGGCCTGACAGGGCACTGTCACCTGCCCATTTTCGATGACGGGATCCGGCCCGCCGACAAAATCGGCAACCGCTGGCGTGACGACGAAGCCGAAGATCAGGACGATGACGAGCAGCGGCAGCCCGCGGAACAGCTCAACGTACAGCGTCGAGATGTTGTAGACGAGGATGTTTTTGGAGATCCGCGCCAGCGCTGTGATCAGCCCCAGGACGATCGCAAAGAGGAATGACCAGACTGTGATCTGCAGCGTGGTATTGATGCCCGGCCAGATGAAATTCCACGTTTCGATCAGAACCGGATCGTTCACGATCCCGTAGATGACAGCGATATCGATCCCGATGAAAGCGATGAACCATAAGCGTCGGGTCAATAAATTTTTTACGAAGCCGCTGAGGTCGAGAAGCTGAGGCGGGGAGGGCAGCTTGGCCGCAGGTTGGTTTAGCGGTGTCACACTCATCGAATGCAATACTCCATCCCGAAATAAGCGACGGATGGAAGTGATGCTTCCATCCGTCGCCGCTCCCTGGCCTGAACACGGCCAGGACGCCGTTATTCTTGTTCAAACCAGACGCGGTAGATATCGTCCCATGTGCCATCCGCCATCATAGCCTGCATGGCGGCGTTGATCGGCTCGATCAGGTCGCTGCCGGGCGGGAAGGCGAAAGCCAGCCCCTGAATGCCGCTGAGGGACTCTTCGA
>DAOUBU010000094.1:0-5274 GCA_034432395.1 Anaerolineae bacterium | reverse complement strand
TCAGGAGACCTCGGCTCGGTTTTGGATTTCAGACACCCAAATCCTACCGAAGTCTCCCCTGTTTAGAAAAACCTGCACATCGGGTTAGTTACGCCTTCGGCTATACGACGTTTCGCGATCTCTTCCACGCCCGGCGCGAACTGCGGGGCAGCACCGTGACGCTGGTCGATATCAACCCGGCTGCCCTGGAACTGATGACGAACTTTGCCCACCGCCTGAACGCCATCGCGGGCAATCCGTACACTATCGAAAGCACGACCGACCGCCGGGCGGCGCTGGTGGGGGCCCATTTCGTCATCATCTCCGTCGCCGTCAAGCGCAACGAACTCTGGCGGCTCGATTTCGAGATCCCGCTCAGGCACGGCGCAAAGCAGGTGCTGGGCGAAAACGGCGGCCCGGGCGGGCTGTTCCATGCCATGCGCAATATCCCGATCCTGCTGGAGATCGCCCGCGATATCGAGGCGCTCGCCCCGAATGCGTTCGTCATCAACTTCACCAACCCGGAAGGACGGTTGTGCCAGGCGCTGCACCGCTACACCAGGCTCAAATTCGTCGGGCTGTGTCATGGCATTGACATGATGCGCCGCGTGGTCAGCCTGACGACGGGCGTCCCGTTCGAGCAGATCGATCCGGTGGCGGGCGGGCTGAATCACTTTAGCTGGGTGCTGAGCCTGCGCCACCGCGACACCGGCGAAGACCTCTACCCGGCTTTCCGCGCGGGCATTCGCAGTCGGATCGAGGCGGTCGAGGCCGAATTCGGCTACAGCCTGCGGCTCAGCCGCTATCTGATGGATCAATTCGGGTACTGGCCGCTGCCTTCCGATGATCACGTCGGCGAATACATCAGTTATGCCTGGGAATTTTGCGGTCTGGAAGGGTATCCGTTCGACCGGGTGGATCGGGAAGCCGCCGAGTTTCGCGAACAGGTACTCCGCTGGACGAACGGTCAGGATGGCGTGGAGACGCTGATCGATGGCGGCTCCGGTGAGCGCGCGATCCCGATCATCGTCGGTATGCTGCACAATACCCATCAGTACGAACTGGCGGTCAACGTGCCCAACCGGGGGTTCATCCCGAACCTGCCGGACGATGCGATCGTGGAAATCCCGGCGCTGGTCGATGCTGGCGGCGTCCACGGCGTCGCCATCGGCCCGCTGCCCGAACCGATCGCAGCGATGGCGCGCACGCAGATTGCGGTCATCGATCGCGTCGTCGAAGCGGGCGTCCACGGCGATCGCCAGGCCGCCCTGCAGGCGCTGCTGCTCGACCCGGTGATCAGTTCCGCACAGCAGGCGGAAGCCATCCTCGATGAACTGCTTGAGGTGCAGCGCCCGTATCTGCCTCAGTTCCACAAGTGAGGGGGCGGCTGGCTGACCGGGAACCGATCGGCCGCAGTCGCGCGTCCGGATGGGCGGAGGGGATGCCGCCAGCGGAACGTGGGGTGCGCATCGGCTGGCCGTTCGCGCTTGCCGACAGGCCCGCGCCACTTCCGGATGCCGCTCATCAACTGTTTCCTTTTCCTGGCGGGGATTGTTGGCTACAGTTGCAGTGACGACGCCGCCGGCGATCGACCCGACCGTCACTGACAGTCCGCGCCTGCGACCTGCGCAGGCCAGCACACACTGGACAGCCGCCATGAACCGTCTTGCCAACGAAACCAGCCCGTATTTACAGCAGCATGCCCACAACCCGGTGGACTGGTATCCCTGGGGTGAGGAAGCGCTGGCGCGCGCCCGCGCGGAGGATAAGCCGATCCTGCTCAGCATCGGCTACAGCGCGTGCCACTGGTGTCATGTCATGGCCCACGAGTCGTTCGAACATGAAGAGACCGCCGAGCTGATGAACCGCTGGTTCATCAACATCAAGGTGGACCGGGAAGAGCGCCCGGATATCGACGACATCTACATGCAGGCGGTGCAGGCGCTGTCCAACGGGCGCGGCGGCTGGCCGCTGACGGTCTTCCTGCTGCCCGACGGACGCCCGTTCTACGGCGGGACGTACTTCCCGCTCGAACCGCGCTACGGCATGCCCTCATTCCGCCAGATCCTGCAGGGCGTCCGCTCCGCTTTCGATAACCGGCGGGCCGAAGTCGAGCGGGTGGCCAGCGAGCTGACCGGCGCGCTCAGCCGCGGCCTGCTCAACGCCGCCCCGCCGGATGCGCTCAACGCCGGACTGCTGGAGGCGGCGGCCAGACGGCTGCTGCGCGATTTCGACCCGGTGCACGGCGGCTTCGGCGGCGCGCCCAAATTCCCCCAGCCGATGAACCTGGAATTTCTGCTGCACGAGCATCATCGCTCCGGCCAGCGGGACGCGCTGGAGGCCGTCACGCTGACGCTGAAGAAGATGGCGCGCGGCGGCATCTACGACCAGATCGGCGGCGGCTTCCACCGCTACAGCGTCGATGCGGTGTGGCTCGTGCCGCACTTCGAAAAAATGCTCTACGACAACGCCCAGCTCAGCCGCGTCTACCTGCACGCCTGGCAGATCACCGGGGATGCTTTCTTCCGCCGCATCGCCGAGGAGATCGACGACTACATCATCCGCGAGATGACCGCCCCGGAAGGCGGCTTCTACTCCGCCACCGACGCCGACAGCGAGGGCGAAGAGGGCAAGTTCTTCGTCTGGTCGCCGGATGAGCTGGCCGAGCAGCTCGGGCCGGATGCGCGCATCGCCATCGAATACTGGGGCGTCACCCCCAGAGGCAATTTCGAGGGGCACAACATCCTGTTCGTGCCCAACGACGAGGCGGTGGTCGCGCAGCGGCTGGGCCTGTCCACCGCCGAACTACAGGCGAAGATCGAGCTGATCCGCGACACGCTGTACGCCGCGCGCACCCGGCGCGAGCCGCCCGGCCTCGATGACAAGATCCTCGCCGGCTGGAACGGGCTGATGCTGGCCAGCCTGGCCGAAGCGGCGCGCGTCCTCGACCGACCGAGGTACCTGGAAGCGGCGGTGCACGCGGGCGAGTTCCTGCGCGATCACATGATCACCTATGATGGCCGCGTCTTCCGGACGTGGAAGGCCGGCATGGCACGGGTGAAGGGCTTTCTGGAAGATTACGCCGCGCTGGCCGATGCCTTCCTCGAACTGTACCAGACCACGTTCGACGTCCAGTGGTTCACGCTGGCGCGCCGACTGATCGACCGGGCGCTGGAATTGTTCCGCGCCGAGGATGGCGGCTTCCACGACACCAGCCCGGATCACGAGGCGCTGATCAGCCGCCCGCGCAGCCTGCAGGACAACGCCGTACCGGCGGGCAGTTCGCTGATGGCGCGCGCGCTGATCAAACTGGCGGCGTACACCGGCGAAGCCCGCTACGACGAGGCGGCGCGGGCCAGCCTCGGCCTGCTCGTCAATGCGATGCGCGAGTATCCACAGGCGTTCGGCGAAGCCCTGAACGCCGTCGCGCTGCTCGTCAGCGGCATCGACGAAGTCGCGCTGATCGGCCCACCCGACTCGGCGGGGCTGCGCGCGCTGCTGACCGTGCTGCGCCAGCCCTACCGCCCCGATCAGGTCGTGGCCTGCGCCCCTCAGCCGGACGACGCGCATCCCATCCCGCTGCTGCGCGGGCGCGCTCTGCTGGACGGTCAGCCGACGGCGTATGTTTGCCGTCAGTTCGCCTGTCAGCTCCCGGTGACGACGCCGGAGGCGCTGGCAGCGCAGCTCGGCGGGGCGGACGCTCAGGCGCGGATGTAACGCGGGTAGGTGCGTTTGGCGGCGTGCGCCCGCGCTCGATCGATCGTCAGCGTCAGGAACGGGTGATCGGCGGATGTCGTCCCCAGAATCTCGCCGTCGGGATCGACGATCCAGCCCTGCCCGCCGAACACCGTCTCGCCCTGCAGGCCGACGCGATTGGACGACAGCGAATACGCTCCACTGACCACCGCCGCCGCCTGCCCGCCGACCAGCCATTTCTCCACCGAGGGCAGACCAGTGCAGCGCGGCGTGACGAGCAGCTCGCACCCCTGCTCCATCAGTTCGCGGGCGGCATGGAAGAACCACAGCTCGCTGCAAATGGCGAAGCCGACGCGGATCGGCCCGCCGGCGGACGCGATCTCGGCGATCTGAAAGCCGCCCGCGCCGGCCTGATACCACGAGGCTTCCCAGTAGCCGGGTTCCTCCGGCAGGTAGATCTTGTCGTGGGCGGGCTGATACCCGCCGTCCCGCGTCCAGATGAAGCCCTGATTGACCGGGCGGCCAGCGGCCAGGGCCGGGCGCGATCCCAGGACGGACGGCGCGCCGAGTTCGCCCAGCCGGGCGATCCAGGCGTCGTGTTCGGCCATCACCTCGTCCCAGACCTGCGCGCGCATCCCGGCATCGGTCGGCTGAACGGCGGGGAACCAGGCGGAGAACGGCATCTCCGGCAGCAGGACGAGATCCGATCGCTCCGCCTGAACATGGGCGCACAGCGCGGCCCAGTCCGCGGCGAACCGCGCGCGGTCGTTATCGAGCTGGCAGACGGTCACACGGAGCGACATCGGCACTTCTCCTCAACGCCAGAGTCTATCGTCAACGGGCAGTGGGTGGATTGTCGCGTGGTGGGGGGAAAAATGCAACCGGACTGAGGATCACGATCAGCGCGGGGGCTAAAAAAGTCTCAACCGATTCACAGCTTGCGCGCGCCCGATCTGCGGTACAGTCTGACTGCTGACCGTTCGCATCGACAGCCCGTGCTGATTGAGCCGCCAACCGATGACTCCGAATACCCCACCGTTCACCGTACACGATCTGGATGCGACCTGGATGGTCGAATACTTCGAGCTGCACCACGAGATCGGCGAATGGGCCGCTTCGGCCAACCCGGTTCCGTCGCTGCGCGCCTGGCGCTTCAGCGGGCGCTATGACGATCAATGGGCCGCCTGGCTGACGACGCGCTTCGACCTGCCGCCGATCCTGGATACCTGCATGCGCTATGAACTGCGCATCGAGGACGCGCCGCGGCCGATCGTCGTCTTCGTCAACGGACGGCGGCTGGGCCGGCTGAGCGAATTTCCGCTCGCCATCGACATCACCGACTTCGTAACCTACGAGGACAACCTGATCGGCATCAGCGTGGGCTGCTCTACGCCCGGCCAGTTCGGCGCGGTCACCATCGTCGGCCTGCCGTGCCCGTAGGGGCGCACTGTAGGGGCGCAGCGTGCTGCGCCCACCCCGCGCCCGCCCCGCCCTGCGCCCGGAATGCCTCTAGAGCGTGTTAGGCACTTTAAAGACAAAAAGCGAACGTATGGACAAAGCGATGCAGCATAATCATGGCAAAAGCCAGGAAATGCAGCC
>DAOUBU010000093.1:0-20319 GCA_034432395.1 Anaerolineae bacterium | reverse complement strand
AACAGAGCCTGAAACGGAAACGTTTCCGTGCCGCACTCGATGATACTTTCTTGTTGGAGTTGCTCTGCCCAATTTGATGCGATAGCCCTGGCCGATATGGGGTGACCGGTTGATCTCTTCGGTCAGCTCGCGCAGATTGCGATCGCGCAGGTGTTCAAGCATCTTCACGATGGTCGCTCCGAAGCGAGTTTTCTGACCAGCGCGGGGATATCGATCTGACGGTAGCCCTCACTGTGATCCGACCCCACGAAGATCCCCCAGATGCGGGTGATGAAGTTTTCAAAAAACGGGAAGATGATGGCATTCAGCCCCGCCTGGGTGGTATGACATGCCAGGGCCGTCAGTTTGATCTGCCGCACCCCGGATACGTCGATGAAGCGATTGGGCAGCAAGGTAGAGGTCACAAAATAGTCGAGCGAGTCGCGCTGTTCATACCGTGCCACCGCATGACGCACGACCTGCCCGGTGGCCAGGTGATCGGGATGAGGGTATGGAGTCAGGCTGCGATAGAATTCAAATGAGATCACCACGTCCGGCTGGTACTGCCGCAGCAGAGCGACCGTCCGTTCGATAGTGGCGTCGTCGCAGACCACGCCGCGATCGAGATAGCCCATGTAGATGATCTCACGGACGCCCAGCAGCCGGGCCGCCTGTTCCGCCTCCTCCAGGCGAAGATGGATATAGGTGTCCTTGGGCATCTCCTGATACCGTCTTTCCCAGACGCCGCGATCCCCACCGGCGAAGATGACGGACGTGATCTCCGCCTGCATGCGCGCGGCCAGCCCTCCGACGAAGCCCTCCAGATCATCGGGGTGCGGCGTCAGGATGAGCGCTTTTTTGTATTTCAGCGGATCGATATGCAGGAAGGTCAGCGACGCTTCACGGCGTTCTCGCGGAGCATGATGCCGCGTGTAGATCGAGCTTGCCAGCCGGAGCAGCCCCTCTAAAAAGATGATCAGGCCGATGAGCATCACCAGATAGGATGCGTGACGGGGAAGCGTGAACAGGGCCGCCAGGCCGGCCACCAGCGTGATGACCGCGCTCGCGAACATCACGCGCTGGTGGTTCACGCGGGCGTAACTTTCCGAGAAGCTGATGAACTCGAGCGCGGCGCGGAAAATGAGCAACAGCCCTACGGCTGCAAGCAGCAGATCCAGGCCGACGATCTGGCGGATCACCAGCAGGGAACCGAAGCCGAACTCAGCCGCTGCTTTGGCGAGGCTGATCTTCCACAGGTGGTGGGTTGTCGAGCGCAGATGCACCACCATGAGCGTCGCATCCGCCAGGATGACGATGCCCAGCAGCAGCACGATTTCCGATGCCGTCCAGAGCGGGGCGATGAGCAGCGCGCCGCCCACCCCGATCATCATCCCGGCGCGCAGGTGCAGCAGCCGCTTGAGGAGTCCGGTAGATGACGGTGTTTCTGAATGAACCTGGCTCATGGGTTTCTGGGGTTTCCGGGTTGAGGTGCTGTCCGATCGCCGATGAAACAGCCGGAGCTTCAAAAGACCGACTTCCGAAGCTCCGGCATGAGGATGCCTGCGTCTGTTGCCGCCCGTCAGGCCGACAGGTGCGCTTCAATGAACCACAGGTCTTTATCGACCTGGCGCGACACCGCGATGAACAGATCGGCTGTATCCTGATCGCCGTCGTTGAGGGCGGTGTCGATCGCCGCCCTGACGCTCGCCCCGTACTGGGCGTAGCGTTCAGCCAGCGCCTCGGCCACCTGTTTATCCAGCGTCAGCGCTTCGGGAAACTCGGGCAGTTCCGAACGCAGCGCGGCCATGCGGATCGTGCCCGCGGCATAGCCGCCGAGCGCAGTCGCGCGTTCGGCGATCATATCGGCATCGGCCAGACGATTGGAAGCCAGGCTGTCGAACAGTTCGTGAAACGCGATGAAGTGCAGCCCCTTGACGTTCCAGTGCGCCAGCTTGGTCTGGCTGTACAGATCCATCGTATTGGCGAGCTGCTGATTGAGCAGGGTGATCATGGTGTCGCGGACGCGCTGCGGAAGGTCGTTGCGGGTGGTGAAGCTAACGCGGGTGTTCATGATAGGTCTCCTTACCTGTGATCGAGTAGCTGATGAATCGAACGGAACGGATGATTGTGCTGGGCGGAGCCGGCGCTGCACCGCCTCACAGCAGACGCTTGACCGGCACAGCGGGCAGCGCTTCCACTTCAGCCCGGGTCAGCTTGAGCCGGACTTCGGAGGGCAGGATCCGGGCGATCGCCGTGACGGGGATCGTGATATCGCGCTGGCCCCACAGATGCCCCTTGCGCAGCGTCAGATGGGAGATCTTCCCCGTAGCCGGATCGACGACCAGGGAGTCGACATGCCCGATCGTCGTGGGATCGGTTTTCTTCTCCGCATCCTCGCTGCTCACTACGGTCACGGCCATGCCACGACGAATCGCCAGTTCGCCGACGGGGATCTGCTCGTGTTCGAGCGGGATATATCCGGGGCCAGGGATATACATGTCCGGGTAGGCGGTCAGCATCATCGGCCAGTAGTAGGACTCGTCGGTGTCACCCGTGTCGTACTCATACTTGATGAAATTGGGCTGCTTGCCGAGGGTGGCGCGATCGCAGCGCACGGTGATGCTGTCGGCGGTTGTGGCCGTGATGAAGGATACCGGCACGATATGCTGGGTTCCGAGCAGATTCGCCTCGCTCACGACGAAATGGGTGATCTTCCTGGTGATCGGATTGATGATCAGGCAGGTCGTATGGCCGAAATCGCCATCCGTGCAGCGGACGACGGCATGGACAGGGACGTTCATGTCGTGATCGTCTGACCGGGCTGAGGCATCCGCTGTGGCGGAAGCGGTCTGAAGCTGTGCCACTTGATCGCGCGTCAGTTTCAGATGCACCCCATCGTTTTCGATCGATTGGATGTGCGCGGCTGGAATGGTGACTTCCCGCGTTCCCCACAGATGCCCTTCGCGCAGAACCAGCGCGGTGATGTGCCCGCTGGCCGCGTCCACCACGATGTCATCAGCGCGCCCGATGCGGCCGTCGACGGCGAAAACAGCCATGCCGCGGCTGATCTCCCGCTCACCCGACGGGATGTTGCTGTGTTTGACCGGGTACGTTTCCGGCTCGTCGATCACCGGCACGTAAGGATTGATCCCGACATAGCTGTAGGCGGGTAAATCGTTGTACGGATCGACCGGTGACTGCACGTAATCCGTTTCGGTCAGGTGCTGTTGTTCGCGTAGGTGATCGAGGGTGCAGCTCAGGTTTACCCGATCGGCTGTCGCGCTGAGGATCAGAGACGTCGGTACGATGCGCTGGACATGATCAGTTCTGACGACGATGTGCGTCAGCGCTTTGGTCGCGGGGTCAACGATGACCCCGGTGACATGCCCGGCTGCGACATCGCCCGAACAGATGACGGAGGCATTCAGCCTGAAATCCACGGTGGAACTCCTTTTCGCTGCGGTCTATCTGACTATCAGGATAGGCGCTGCATGTTTTAATTCCATGTCAGGGATGTCACAGGTTTGCCACAGGCTGCGTCCACTTCGTCACATATCCCGCTGGCGGCACAGCGAACGGGATCGAACTGTGGGGTTAAGCTGGCCTGGGAGCGGCACTGGCGGGCAGCAGCGGCAGCAGCACCTGCATGGTTGTCCCCTGATCGAGCTGGCTGTGCACGGCAACCGTCCCGCCGTGCCGTTCGACGATCAGCCTGACCAATGACAGCCCGACCCCGCTTCCAGGGATTTCCCGCACCTTTTCCGATCGATAGAGTTCATCCCAGATATAGGGGAGATCTTCCGGGCTGATGCCGATGCCTGTATCGGTCACTTCGATCACGGCATTTTCGTCCTGGGTGAAGACGCTGATCGCGACACGTCCGCCCGGGCGAGAGTATTTGACGGCATTATTCACGAGATTGTAGAGGGCGATCAGCAGCAGATCATAATCGCCAGAGATGAATAGCGACGGCTGCGGGGATTTGCGCAGGCTCACCTGAATGGTGCTGGAGCCGCGCTCAGATAACTCTTCATCGATCTGCTGATAGACATCCTCAAGCAGTCTGTTCAGATCGACCGGCTGGACTTCAGGCGTCTGCGCGCTGATCGTGGCCAGCTTGCGCAGATCGGTGATGATCCGGTTCAGGCGCGTCACCTGGCGCTGAAGACCTTCCAGATTTTTCTGCCAGATATGGGGGTCGTCCGCGCCCGCCGTATTCGACAGCATCAATTGCAGGCCGGTCAGCGGATTTTTGAGTTCATGATCGAGCCGGCGCAGAAAACGACTGCGCTCCATTTCATATTCCTGCCGGGCCTGGTGCAGGGCCTCTTGATGAGACTGGAGCATCCCTTCGCGCATGAAGATGAACGATGCCAGGACGATGGTTGTGATCACGCCGGAGAAGATGATCACCCCGTAGATGTTCACCGAGGTCAGGTGAAATTCGATGAAGCCGAGTGAGTCGAGCACCAGGACGCTGATCACGCTGAGCAGCGCTGGAAGGAACGGCATCACCCATCGCCACTTGATCGTCATGCCAGCCGGATCACCTCGCCGATAAAGCGATACCCCTGACCGGGGACGGTTTCGATATAACACGGCTTGACGGGATCGTCCATGAGCTGTTTGCGCAGTTCGGCGATACGGGTATCGACCGCTCTGCCACCGACCGGATAATCCCAACCCCAGACTGCATCCAACAGCCGCTCCCGCGTGATCAGCTCATCGGGATGAGTCATCAGATATTCAAGAAGCATAACCGCTTTTGGGGTCAACGTCACCTCTTTGCCCCGGATGAACACGCGCCGCGAGGCCCGATCGAGCACCAGATCCCCGCTCCCCAGTTTCTGCACTGCGGTCAGCGGGGGCTGCCCGACCTGGATGCGCCGCAGCACCGTTTTGATGCGCGCGATCAATTCATGAATATCGAACGGTTTGTTGATGTAATCGTCCGCGCCTTCTTCCAGCGCCATGGCGCGCTCGGCGGCATCGCCGACCTGCGTCAGCATGATGACCGGCAGCCAGTCGCTTTTCTGCCGCAGCAGACGCAGCAGATCGCGGCCGTTCATAGTCGGCATGAGCACGTCAAGCACCAGGATATCCGGGCGCTGTCTGGCCAGAATTTCCAGGGCCTGCTGCCCATTGGCTGCGGTGAGAACCTGAAACCCGGAGCGCTCCAGGATCGAGCCGAGATTGTCCCGGATCAGATCATCATCGTCCACGATCAGCACTTCGACAGGGGTATTCATGAGCGGTCATTCTTCCCACCATTGGCGGGGCATGGCGCTCCGACATAAACACAGCGCCATGCCCCACCCCGGACAGAGCCAACGTTAATCAGTATTACATCTCTCATGATATACCAGTCTTTGCGGTCAGGGAACGGGGAAAGACGCCTGAGGGAAGGCCGCGCATATCATGGGATGCGGCAGGATGCAGCCGGGGCACATGTACCGTTCGGCGGATCGACCGCTGACAATGCGGAGAAGCAGCAAAGGGACAGCGGGCCGCTGTCCGATGCCGATCGGGCGCCGCGCGTCAGCGGCGCCGTCCGCCCATCAACCGGAGTATGAACAGGAACAGGTTGATGAAATCGAGGTACAGGCGCAGGGCGCCGAAGACGCTGACGCGGACAGCGCCGTCATCGTCGGTCGCAAGCTGCGCCGTCAGCCGCGCGATGCGCTGGGTATCGTAGGCGGTGAGACCGGTGAAGACGAGCACGCCGATCATGCTGATGAGCAGGTCGAGCGGCCCGCTGTTGATGAAGAAATTGATGATCGTGGCGATCACCAGCCCGATGACGCCCATCATCAGATAGGTGCCCATGCGGGTCAGATCGGTTTTGGTGGTATAGCCGATGACGGCCATGACCGCGAACAGGGCGGCGGTCGCCGCGAATGCCGAAACCACGGTGCCGATGCTGAACGCCAGCAGCACCAGTGAAATGGTCAGCCCGTTGAGCGCGGCATAGGCGAAGAAGAGCGCCACCGCCACTCCGGCGGGGATCCGGTTGAGGCCCCAGCTCAACACCAGCACCAGCGCCAGCTCCGCCAGGACTGCGATGAGCAGCGCGACCGGGTTCAGCGCCAGATTGACGAGCGCGGTGTTCACGGTGAAATAGGCCACCACTGCGGTCAGCAGCGTTCCCAGCCCCATCCAGATGAAAACCTGGCGCATGATGGGCTGCATCTCATCCGTGTGGGTCAGCGCCGGGAAAAACAGATCGTCGTTGCGATTTAACGTGTTCATCGTGAACCAACCTTTGCCAGTCCGATGCGGACTCAGGGCGATGTCAAACTGAATACGAATACATGTGCAGTTTCGTTCCTGTCTTCAGGGGTGGGGCTGACCTCAGTCCCGGTGCGCCAGATGGATGATCCCCTTCGACTGCCGGTCACAGGCAGCGGCGAAGGGGATCAAGCCGTCAGCAGCAGATTGGACTGATCCGGGCGCCCGACTTAGTCTTCAGGCAGGCCATCGAGGATCGCGTGGGCCTGGGCGACCTGTTCTGCATTCCCGTTCGCGATCAACAGGTAGTGCCCGCCCTTGATCACCTCTTCGTATTTCAGGATGTGCTCTTTCGAGATCCCCCAGCCGGCCAGCGCGCCGAGCAGCCCGCCGCCCGCCGCACCCGCCAGAGCGCCCTCAACCCCACCGAGCAGCGCAGCGGCAAACGGGCCAGCGACGACCAACGGCCCCACGCCCGGCACGAAAATGAACGCAGCACCCATCAGCAGGCCGAACAGGCCGCCCACCCATGCCCCCGTCGCAGCGCCTTCCTTCGCCACATCACCCGCGGTGACGAAGCCGTGAATCTGCTTTTCCGACCGCATATTCTAGGTCACGATCGAGATCTGATCGGCGGGGAACTTCTGCTCGATCAGCTTGTTGACCGCTGCCTCCGCCGCTTCCAGGGTTTTAAAAGTGTGGACGACGCTCTGCTGTTCCATTGCTCAACCTCCTGTGTGCAAAGTCAACATCTTCAGTATGGCCAGCGGATGTCACCGGATTTCAACAGACATGTCACGACTTGATACCAGTGTGTTGCAGATCGGTAACAGGGCGCCGGCGCGGGTCGTGTTAAGATCGCTGCATGATTCGTTTCAACGCAACCTGAAAACAGGGACGGGCAGCGATGAGCACCCAGACGCCGACGATCGGTTTGAGCACCCAGGAAGCCCAGCAGCGCCTGCAGCAGTTTGGCGCAAATGCCGTCCCTGAAGACCGACCGCATCCTGTGCTCGCGTTCCTGCGCAAACTCTGGGGGCCGGTTCCCTGGATGCTGGAGATCACCATCCTGCTGCAGTTCATCCTGGGCCGATACCCGGACGTGGTCATCACCCTGTCGCTGCTGCTGATCAATGGGGTGTTGAGTTTCGTCCAGGAGAACCGGGCGCAGAATGCCCTGGCGCTGCTGCGCCAGCGCCTGACCATTCAGGCGCGGGTGCTGCGCGACGGGGAGTGGCGGCTGCTGCCGGCACAGGAACTGGTGCCGGGGGATATCATCCGCGTGCGCGCCGGCGATGTGGTCCCGGCGGATCTGCGCATGGCCGATGGCCAGATTTCGGTCGATCAGTCGGCACTTACCGGCGAGTCGGCGCTGGCGGACATCGATGTGGGCGGCACCGTCTACGCGGGAAGTACAATCAAACGGGGAGAGGGCACGGCTGAGGTCACCGCGACCGGAGCGCGCACATACTACGGAAAAACAGCCGATCTGGTTCATACCGCGCGGACGGCTTCGCACGTCGAGACGCTCATTCAAAAGATCGTCAAATACCTGGTGCTGGTGAACGGGGCGCTGGCCGGGGTGATCGCGGTTTATGGGCTGGTCAATCAGTTCCCTCTGGCCGAACTGCTGCCCTTTGTGCTCATCCTGCTGGTGGCTTCCGTCCCGGTGGCGCTGCCGACCACCTTCACGCTGGCGAACGCGCTGGGGTCGATGGAACTGTCGCAGCGGGGCGTCCTCACCACCCGCTTATCGGCCCTGACCGAAGCGGCGGGCATGGAGGTGCTGTGCACCGACAAAACCGGGACGCTGACCCGCAATGAGTTGAAAGTGGTCTCGGTTCACGCCTTTGCCCCCTATACCGAGGATGACGTGCTGGAATTTGCCGCGCTCGCCTCCGATGCGTCCACGCAGGATCCGATCGATCTGGCCGTGCTGGATGGTGTGGCCAGCCGGGGCAAGGCGGTGGATTACGCTTCCCGTCAGCAGTTCATCCCGTTCGACCCGAAGACCAAACGAACCGAAGCCCGGTTGCAGCGGGCAGATCACATCTCCAGGGCGGTCAAAGGCTTCCCGGCGACGGTCGCATCCATCGCCAAAAGCAGCGCCGATCTCACCCCGGTCGTCGAACAGATGGCGGCGCGCGGCGATCGGGTGCTGTCCGTCGCCGCCGGAACCGATGACGAACTCACCGTCATCGGCCTGATCGGCTTACAGGATCCGCCGCGCGAAGATTCGGCGGCGGTGATTGGAAAACTGCGCGATCTGGGGATCGGGATCGTGATGGTCACGGGGGACAGCCCGGAGACGGCGCGCATCATCGCCGGGAAGGTGGGCATCGATGGGCCGGTCTGTTCAGCGGAACAACTGCGCAGCAGTTCAGATGCAGCCGATCTGGACTGCGCCGTTTTCGCCGGTGTCTATCCAGACGACAAATTCAAGCTGGTGCAGGGCCTGCAGAAGCGCGGGCGCATCGTCGGGATGACCGGAGACGGGGTCAACGATGCCCCGGCGCTCAAGCAGGCTGAGGTGGGGATAGCGGTCGCCAATGCCACCGATGTGGCCAAAGCCAGCGCCAGCCTGGTGCTGACCAATCCGGGATTGACCGATATGCTGGTAGCGGTCGAGGCGGGGCGCCAGATCTTTCAGCGGATGCTCACGTATACGCTGAATAAGATCATCAAGACCTTTCAGATCGGGATGTTCCTGACGTTGGGGCTGCTGCTCACCGGCGTGATGATCACGCGACCGCGCCTGATCCTGCTGCTGTTATTCGCCAACGATTTCGTCACGATGGCGATCGCGACGGATCGGGTGTCTGTGTCGCACCGGCCAGACCACTGGCGGATCCGCCCACTGGTCATCAGCGCGCTGGTTCTGGCCGCGGGATGGCTGGTGTACCTGTTCGCCGGTTTGCTCGTCGTTCAGCAGGTGCTGCACCTGCCGCTTGAAGCCCTGCAAACCTTCGTCTTCGTGATGCTGGTCTTTACCGGGCAGGCCAACGTCTATCTGATCCGTGAGCGCGGTCATTTCTGGCGTTCACGCCCCAGCCTGTGGTTGGCGCTCAGCACCGTCGCCGATGTCATCGTCGTCAGCCTGCTGGCGGCGCAAGGGATTTTGATGACGGCCATTCCCCCTGTCCTGATCGCTGCTGTTTTCGGCACGACGATCGCCTACATGAGCGTGCTCGACCTCTTCAAAGTCTGGATTTTCCGACGCCTGGGGATGCTGTCTGGCCCGGACGTTTGACGGGCGTCCGGGCCGGCCAGGCGATTGCACGGCTGTTAGCTGCAACGATTTCATCACCTGAAGCGTATAATACACTCCAGAGAAGGGGGCTTTTGTTGCGATTAGTGGGCGGCACAATGAATTGTAAATTCGAACTCATTGCAAAATTTGATCAAGACACCGGAGAATAATTCCAGCGCGATAGAACTTATCGTAGATATGTAAATAATGACCATAACGCACCGCCAGTCCATGTCAGTTGCCCATCCCGCCAGAGTGCCTTTCAACTTTTCACCGGTGGTGGCCGCCGGCTCCAACACGGAGCGGACGACCGCGCTTCGCCGGTCTTTTTCGGATGAGCGGTTCGATCGCCGCTCATCGTTCGTCTGTTAGATCCTGTCTGCTCAGGCCGTCCCTGTTCGCTTCAGCAGACATTTTTGAAATGGGTTCCAGAGAATCCGCGACACCCGGTTGGTGTCGGTCAGGATCATGAAAGGTCGGGAATGATGCCTTCAGAAAGACAGGAATTTATCCTTGTTGCTGTGGATACCGCGGGTATCCAGTCCTATATCTTCGGCAGCAACCGCCTCAAAGAAAACATCGGTGCCTCCTACCTTGTCAAGCAGGCGACGGAGGATTGGGCCTTTGAGGCACTTGAGTCCACTCCGTCCAGTCACAATGTGATCCGTGACGACCGCGCTGGTGGAAAATTCGATGATCGGAAAATCGAAGCCGACGGACTCGATGCTGAAGTCCTCTATGCAGGTGGGGGTAACTTCGTTGCATTGTTCCGTGATGCGCAGGCGGTCAGAGATTTCACTCAAACGCTGTCCAGGAAGGTGCTGATCGATGCGCCCGGTCTACGGCTGGACATCCATCAAGAGCCGTTCGAATGGACAGGCACTGGCCTGGGGAAAGCCGTCGGGAAACTGCTGCAAAACATGAAGCAAGCGCGCGGCAGGAAAGCCGTTTCCGGGCCGCTGATGGGCCTGGGCGTGACGGTGATGTGCCAGGCGACGGCGCTGCCCGCTGTCGAGGTAGTCCGTGATCCCGATGGTAATCGGCAATACGTTTCCGCTGAGGTATGTGCCAAGCTTGAGGCGGCTGACCGGGCCAATGACTGGCTGTTCCATGAGCTTTCGCCCGGTCAGGGGTACGATTATCCGCTTGATCTTGACGATCTGGGCCGCAGTATTGGCGAACGAAGCTACATCGCAGTGGTGCACGCCGATGGCAACGGGATGGGTCAAATCATCCGAGAGATTGGCGGAGAACAAGATAACCGCGCCTATATTGCCAGGATGCGCCAATTCTCCGAGCAGGTGAAGGCGATCTCGACAACTTCAATGCAGGCCGTGATTAAACTGCTCAAGGATAAAACGCTTGAAGGCATGTGTATCCCCGGTACGCGGACGGTGTCCGATCTCGAATTTTCCCTGAACGCAGATAAGAAAATGCTCCTCCCGATCCGTCCGATCGTGTTCGGCGGCGATGACACGACCTTCGTTTGCGATGGGCGCATTGGCCTGTCGCTGGCGGTCACATACCTGCGCACCTTTGAAACTGAAGCACAAAAGAAAGGCCTTGCTCTTTCTGCCTGTGCCGGCATCGCTATCGTGAAATCGCGTTATCCATTCGCCCGCGCTTACCAGCTCAGCGAGGAACTCTGCGATCAAGCCAAGAAGTTCCGCCGGAATACTTTCAAGAATGGCGGTGGGGCGCTGGACTGGCACTTCACCAGTGGGGGTTTATACGATGAGTTGGAGGCGATGCGTGAGCGCGAATATCAGGTCAGTGCGGGAAGCCTGACTCTGCGCCCGGTCAGTCTGGGGAATCCGGTCAGTCCGGAGAATGAGAGGAATGCGCGCTCATGGGATGAGATCGAACGCCTGACGCTTGCATTTCAACAGGACTGGGCGGACAGGCGCAATAAAGCGAAGGCGCTCCGTGACGCCCTGCGGAACGGGCCAGAGGCGGTGAAGCGTTTTATCACCGTTTATCTTGACAGGGACGATGCGAGTCAGTCGAAAATTCCTCAGTTGGCTGGATTTGAAGAAACCGGGTGGAAAGATGGTTTGTGCGGCTACTTTGACGCACTGGAATTGATGGATATTCACATTCCATTGCGACCGAAAGAGGGGGGAAATGATGAAACTGACGCTGACAATTAAACTCCTCAGCGATACGACTTTTGGGCGCGGCGATGGTGTCGCCGGGCTGGTGGACGAAGAGATCGAACACGATGCGGCAACAGGGCTGCCGATCATTCGAGGCCGAACACTCAAAGGGCTGCTGGTCGAGGAATGCGCCAACATCCTGTATGCACTGCGCAGTCACCCCGATCTTGAAGCTTTCCAGGAAACAGCAGCATGGCTGTTCGGCAGCGGTGGCAGTACGCTCACTGACGGCGCACATCTGCGGATCGGGCGGGGCGAACTGCCTCGTGATTTGCAGCAGCAGGTACAGGCAAGCAGTTACAGCCCATCGGACATCCTCGGTTCGCTGACCACCATCCGTCGCCAGACCGCTGTGGATGAAAAGACAGGCGTTCCCGCCGATCGCAGTCTTCGCGCTTCTCGGGTGGCACTGCGCGGCCTGACTTTTCGCGCCGCGCTGGATTTTGACCGGGAACCTGAAGCGCATCACCTGGCGCTGCTGACCGCGTGTGCGGCTTCGGCACGGCGTGCGGGCAGTGGGCGCAACAGAGGACGAGGGCGTGTTGAGCTGCGCATCGAAGGCCCTGATTTTGACTTTGACCGGAATCTGGCGCATTTTGCAGCACTGGCAGGGGGGCGGGCATGAAAATTGTGACCTATCGTGTGACGCTGCTCGAACCCGTGCTGGTGACTTCACTGGCAGGCGATCCCAACAGCGCGGTCGCTCATGATTACCTGCCGGGGAGTGTACTGCGCGGTGCCTTGATCGGGCTGATGATGCACAAGGAAGGCATCAACGAACTCGATGCGACGAATGACGATACGCGGCGTCTGTTTTTCGATGGACGAACCCGCTTCCTGAACGGCTATCTGGTGATCGACGGCAAGCGTTCGCTGCCTGCTCCGCGTTCATGGGAACAGGATAAACACGCCCGGGGCGAGGCTGAGCGTAAGCAGATCACAGATCGGGCGTTGACACCCCCTCCAACGCCGGAAGCGCCGCATCGACAGGAGAAAGACGCAAAAGAGCCGGGCAAACCCAAATCGCTTGGTGGAAAGTTTTGCGCGCTCAACGATGACAGAAGCGCGGCCTACCTCGTCGAGCCGCAGCATCTGATCAACGTTCACACTGAACGGGATCGCGCTCGCGGACGTTCGCTCGGTGCAGGACAGGGCACGATTTACCGCTATGATGCGCTGGCAGCCGATCAGGTCTTTGAGGCGATGATCCTGTGCGATGAAGACTCGGATGCCGATTATGTTGCCGAACTGCTCGGCGCTTATTCTGAAACGACGCTTGGCGGGGCGCGCAGCGCGGGGTATGGCCGTGTCGCATTGAGCGATATACAGATCAGGGAGGCGCACCGCGAAGTGGGTGGTCACATTCCGGACAAACCCGACCCCCTGATCCTCACCCTGTTGAGCGACGCAATCCTGCGCAATGTATACGGGCAATTCTGCCCCGATACAGAGACCCTGTGCGCCGCGCTGGCCGCACGGCTCGGGGTGGATGCCGCTCAGCTTGAGGTCGATCGCGTTTTCAAAAGCGAGGGGGTGGTCGGCGGCTTCAATCGTAAATGGGGGCTGCCTCTGCCGCAAATGCCGACACTCACGATGGGCAGCACCTTTGTCTTCAAGCTGAAACATCTGAGCGCGAAGCAGACTCAGGCGCTGTCCGATCAGCTCGCCCGGTTGGAGTGGCTCGGCATCGGGGAGCGTCGCGCCGAAGGTTTCGGACGAGTCGCTGTCAACTGGCAGCAGCATCAGACAGTGGTCAAACAGGATGTGCCAGCAGTTACCCCTGAAATCAAAATCACGCTCAGCGATGAGGCGGAGCGGCTCTGGAATGCGATGGAAGCCCGTATCGAACGCCAGAAGGTTGATCAGACGCAGTTGGAGAAAGCGAATACGCTTCAACTGCGCCACTTGCCACCCAAGAGCCAGATCAACCGTCTGCGCCAGATTGTGACCTCGGAATTGCTGAAGGACAGCCCAAATGCTGAGGCCGTTACGCAGTTTCTCGAGGAGATCAAAGGCAAAAAGGCAGAGAAACACTTCGAATCGGCGCGGGTGGACGGCCAGCCGATGACGGATTGGTTGACCAGACAGGCCAATGCGTCAGAACCCTATGAGGCCCTGCGCCTGATCGATGCAGTCCTGGCGCGCGCTGCCAAACTGAAAAAACAGGAAGAACGACAGGCAAAGGTGGAACATGGCTAATCCGCTGTGGCATGGGGAAAGTTCTCGCAAAATCAACAAACGGATCATTGTGGAGGGCGATCTGATCCTCGAAACGCCCGCGCACTTTGGCAGCGGCGATGAGATGGGTTCACTCGTGCCGCTCATAGTGGATGAGCGCGCCAACCAACCGCTGCTCACCGGCGCAAGCATCGCCGGGGCGCTGCGCAGTTACCTCTGGACACGCCAACATGGCTACGGAAAGGAACAGAACTCAGAACAGAATCCAGACGATATGGTCGCGTTGTTGTTTGGCGGCGCGCGCCAGGATGATAAAGGCGGTCAGAGCCATCTGATCGTCGATGACGCTTACGGGGAAAACGCGAAGGTCGAACTGCGCGATGGGGTGAAGATCGACCCGAAATCGCGCACTGCCGCAGAAAAAAAGCTGTACACCTTCATGGTCTGGTCGGCGGGCGCGAGATTTCCTCTGCGATTTGAACTGCTGCTCACTGAAGGCAGCACTGAAGGCAGCGATGAAGTCAAGCTGCGTCAGGCCCTGGCCGTCGCTTTGAGCGGCCTGGAGAATGGCGAGATCACACTGGGGGCGCGCAAACGGCGCGGCTATGGGCGCGTGAAGATTGACTCGTGGCGCGTCCGAGAGTTTGACCTGACAAAGCCCGACGGGCTGATAGCCTGGATCAGGGAAGGGAATGCCTCGCTTTCCAGGCAGTATGCCGTCCCTGATCTCGCCAAGGCGCTGAATGTCTCGGCGCAGTTTGAGGACAGGCGAGAGCGGTTCACCCTTCGGGCGCAGTTCACACTGGACAGTTCGCTGTTGATCCGCGCCGGGAGTGATGTGGCGGATATGGGACACCTGCACTCGAACGGCAGACCTGTGCTCAGTGGAACCAGCCTGGCTGGGGCGATCCGCGCTCGTGCGCTCAAAATCGCGAAGACGCTCAAGGTAGCGGATGCGGATACGCTGATCGACGAGATGTTTGGCGTTTTCGGTGATCAGGACGCCACTAATCGGACGAGCAGCCG
Organism: Anaerolineae bacterium; assembly: GCA_034432395.1. GTDB lineage: Bacteria > Chloroflexota > Anaerolineae > Aggregatilineales > Phototrophicaceae > Flexifilum. The sequence goes on along the minus strand of DAOUBU010000093.1, from coordinate 5,502 downwards.
GGTAAGTGTCGAAGAGCATCTGATTTCAGACGGTGAGGCTGAACGATGGGTGCAGAGCCGGGTGAGCATTGATCGCTTCACCGGTGGGGCGCTGGATACGGCGCTGTTCGACCAGCAGCCTCAGTTCGGCGGGCGGGTAGAGGTTCAACTCGAACTGCGCAGTCCGAAAGACAAAGAGATCGGCTTGCTGCTGCTGGTTCTCAAAGATCTGTGGACGGGTGACCTCCCCCTGGGGGGCGAAAGCAGCGTCGGGCGTGGACGGCTGCGTGGAGATACAGCCGAACTCGCTCACAACGGCAAAGTCTGGAAACTCACCTCCACGGCGGGCGGACTGGCGATCGAGGGCCGCAGCGAGGAACTGGAAGGCTATGTACAAGCACTGAGGGAGCGAGTCCAAGCATGACGCGCAAAATTGAGACTGTTCAGATGAATCTGAAGTCAATCTCAGCCCCCGCCCCTTCCCAGGATGTGCGGATGTGGCTGCAAGAGCAGGCTGCGGGAGCAGGAGGGACATTTTTCCTGCTTGCCCATGCCGACGATGGTGTGATCTGGGGCAGGATGGAAAACGGCACCCTGGTTACCGCGCCAGAGACGGACTTCAGCCCCCCGCTGCGCACGGAGACCCTGCAAAGCGCTCGCCTGTTCAACGACACGGGTGAGATCTACCTGTGGCGCGATGGCGATAACCGGTTCCATGCCCGTGCGATCATCGATGGTAAGGGCGATTCGGCGGAATACTCCTACTACGATGAGGATTACATCCTGTGGGGGGATCATGTTGAATCGTCTGAGGGCAATTTTACCCAGATGAGCGACGGCGCTCAGGGGCTGCGCCAGATCGTGCCGATTCCAGTTGCGAATTCTGCTGAGCATCATCGACCTGTGCGTCTGACCGTACGTCATTACTTGAGTGAAGACGAATTCGGATTCGCCCGAGTCGCCCACAGCCGTCTGGTCAAAGTATTTCAAGTAAGAAGGTGAGGCAATCATGGCTGGAACAGCGCACGCGCCGTATAACTTCGTCCCCCTGCCTGATCAAATCGTTGCGGCAAAGAGCATTCCTGATCATGACCAATATCATGCGGATCGGCACACGGGTTATTTTGATGTGAAACTGACCACCGAAACGCCGCTCTACATTCGCGGGATGCTAACCGAGAGGGAGGCCGCAACCAGAGAGCAGCACAAAAACAAACCCGACTTCTTTCAGGTAGGCGGTAAGCCGATCATTCCCGGCAGCAGCCTGCGTGGGATGATCAGGAGTCTGGTGGAGATCATCGCGTTCGGGAAAATGACACGGATAAGCGACAAGCCAAAGATTTTCTTCCGGGCCGTCGCTGCCGCAAAAGACGACCCACTTGGAGAACATTATAAGAAGGTGATGGGGCAGCTCGGCGCAAATGTCCAGGCCGGATATCTGAAACGAGAGGGTGAAAAATGGCTCATCCAACCCGCTTCCAGGCAAGAGGGTAAAACCTTTATCAAAGTCAGAGATTTAAACAGAGACGGGAGAGTGTCTAAAGATGCGCAAGAGGTTAATGGGCTGATCCACCTCAACAGCAAAAATTACAGAGTCCAGTATTTTAATGTAGTTCTTGATGGTGAAATTCGCAAAACTAAAAGCGGTTTTCACGCCAGCGTTCGTTCACCGAAACAAGGGGAGGAACGCCAGGGTGTGCTGGTATGCACAGGCAACATGGCAGAATCCGCTGAACCAGACTCCAGCGGACGAGTTGCCACGAGACGGCGGAATTTCACACTGGTATTTGAAGCGGATAAAAAAGCAAAACCGATTCAGATTGCCCCGCAAGCGGTAACAGATTACCTTGGCGGCCTGACCCCTTTCCAGACCGAAAACCCATTTGACGAGAAGTACGGCTGCCTGATCGAGGGCCACCCTGTATTTTACATCCCACCGCAGTCGGGCGGAATGGTCTACTACTTCGGTCATGCCCCATTTTCACGCATTCCAGCAATGATCGATGAGAATAGCAAGAAGCGCGCTGTCTCGCCGCGTGATTTTGTTCCACAGGTGGTCAGAGATAACCCGGATCACTACGACATTGCTGAAGCGATGTTCGGCTATGTGGACAAGGGTGATAAGAAAGCTCTGCAGGGCGGAAAGGTTCGTGCTTATGCATCCCGCGTCTTCGTTACCGATGCGCGCCCGGTAGATGGTCAGTCCGATTTCTACGAAGAGGAGTTCATTCCCAAAATCCTCAGTGGCCCCAAACCGACCACATTCCAGCATTACCTTGAGCAGCCTCATGGCGAAAGAACGGCTAAATCTGACCTGAAGCATTACGCTCACAGTCCGACAGAAACCAAGATTCGCGGTCACAAGCTTTACTGGCGCCAAAAGGGCATCAAGGTGGACCAGGTCAAAGAGTTCAATGATGTCGGCCAGGGCGATACGCAGCATACGCGAATGCGCCCCGTCAAATCGGGCGTGGCCTTCAAGTTCCGCGTCTACTTCGAGAACCTCTCCGATGTTGAACTGGGAGCGTTGGCCTGGGCGCTGACCTTGCCAGGGAGCGCGGCGCATCGTCACCAACTGGGGATGGGCAAGCCCTATGGAATGGGTGTCCTGAAGCTGGAAACCACACTCCACCTGAGTAACCGTCAAGCGCGCTATGAAGACCTGTTTGTCGAATGGGATGAGACGAGCAGTGAGACGCAGCTCGATAGCTATATTGGGCAGTTCGAGCACTATATCTGTCGTGAGATCGGTCATAAGGATGCATATGCAGAGATCCCACGCATCAAAGAACTGCTGACCCTGCTGACCGTTCACACGCCAGCAGGCAACACTTTCCAGTACATGACCATTCAGCCGAATGAATACAAAGATCGTCCTGTGCTGCCCTACCCATCGGTGGTGATCGGTTCGTTAAACAAAACTGATCAACTACATGTTTCTGAAGGTAATATTCCACAGACTCAGATGAAAGCCCCCTCACCGGTCGTTCGTAAATCTGCGCCGGATATTGGGGACGAGGTCAAAGGTAAAGTTTTCGACGTGGAGGACGGTTTATGGTTCATCCCCGAAGGCTACGAAGAGGATTATGAAGCACATATTCCACGTGACAAAGTCGTCAAGAAGCGCGGCGAAGGAGAGATCGTCAAAGCCCGCGTGATTGATATTCGTCAAAGTAATCCAGTAACGCTCATTTGTGAGCAGATTGTTCCAAACGAGAAGAAAGGACAACAGTAGACCGGCACAGTAACCCTGATGCGGACACTGAATGTCGTCAGCGGTCGAGGTCAGCCTGCGGGGCCTCGACCGTTTTATACAACGTGGTGCGTGACGTCGTGACGAGGGATTCGTCCAGCAGGATTGTAGCCATAGAGGATTGTGCGCTTCATCCCGCGCTGGCGACAGGCTTCACTGACACCGCCCAGCGCCTCAGCCAGTTGCAGCACACTCAGGCGCTGGCGGGCGATCTGCTCTGCTGCGCCCATCGGCTTCTCTGTTTGAGCACGATCACACTCTATTGTTAAGAGAGAGGCTTAACTATACACACTGAGGACAAGTGCGAGCATGACGACGACCCGTTTGAAGCTAACCTTCACTTTCACGAGCTTATTCTCCTTCTAAAGTGAATTGCCATGGGCCCGTAATGCGGCGTTCGAAACTATCCGACGGAATAGGTTGGATAGGCGGCTGATCGAAAGTGAGCATGCGTGTCCCGATAAGTTCTGTGATCTCAATTTGCCACGTTCCCTCCTCGTCTACCAAATCGACATAAAAGTTGGTGTATCGGCAGTCAGATGACGTACTGGAACCTCCATCAATTCGGATCGTGCCATCATTCAGGTTGCGGTTTCCTACGCGCAGATGCACGTTCGGGAACCAGTCCGAAAATTCTGGATCCTGAACGGTGAAACAGGTTTCGATGCGGGTCAGCGAAGGCGTCACCTGCAGGCTGGCGAGTGTGACTGCTATTCCAGATGCAGTGGTTGTTTGAGGTAAATTGAACGGGCGCGCGATCGGGGTGATTACTGCACGAATATCGAATTGGAATGTTCCCACAGTAAAAGGCTGTAAGTCGGAACCGACAAGTTGCAAATCGACTGTCAGGCGAAAAGCTGAGGCGGTATTGACAGGAGCATGGGCGGGGACGGCAAAGGAGTAGACCACGCCCAGGGCATTTTGTTCAATACCTGTGCCCGTTGTCGTCAGGAAAGGATATTCAAGTCCATCTGCATCAGTGAGATGCACCTGTGTCTCTGGTGAGATACCCTCCAGAGTTCGTTGTGTCGAGTCCGCAGCCTCTGCTGAAAGCCCGATACTAAGGCGACCGCTATCGGCATAAATCCACTCGGCAGTCAAGGTATAACCGTTCATTGTCTGAGCGATATCCAACGCTTGTCCTGTTTCGAGGGACAAGCCGCCGTCCAGTTGAACAGCACGTTGCACAAGCGTGCCGACTGCATAAACCGCTGCGGCGGTCAGTAGAAGCACAGCGACCAATGGAAGTACAGCCGCCACTTTGCGTGACTGCATCGAACGGTTAGATTTGGCAAGCACGGCAGATGCAAACAAACGCTGTTTCAGTTCTTCCTTGAAGCGTTCGCGCGGAACTGGCGCAGCCTGTTGAATGAGTTGAGCGATCATGATCAATTCCTCTCTTGCGATATCCACGTGAGGGTCATCCAGTTGATGCGATGCGGTTGTTTCTTGAAAATCTGAATTCATCATTTCTCTTTTACCTTCTGAGCAGGGACAGGCACAATGCGGGCATGCAAATCAGTGAGCGCGCGGTGTAGATGGGAGGCGACGCTTTGCTCGCTGATTCCCAATACCTCTGCAATTTCCTGGTTGCGAAGCTGCCCATAAAATTTCAGCGTGACCACCTCTTGCCGTCTCGTTGACAGCGCTCGAATATGCTCCAACATCTCGGTTTGACTTTCATGAAGGATGAAAGCTTGTTCAGGCGATGGAGTATCGGCGACTGTATCTTCTTCCAGTTCGATCGACTGAGGCTGTCGCGTGCGGTACGTATCCATCAGCGTATGGTGTGCGATGGTGAAAAGCCACGAGGTCAGGTTGTCCCCCCTGAATTGATCGAGCTTCACCATAACTTTCAGGAAAACATCGGATACGACATCTTCAACTTCGTTCACATCGTCTAAACGAGAGGCAATATACCCATAAATGCGATCAAAATACTCTTCATATAGCGCTTCGAAGCTTTGTGATGAGCCATTTGTTTTTTGAGCTGAACGCTGCTTTTGTTTGAAGCGCATTTACCACACCATGGATGATCTCCTGTCACTGTCTGTAAGACGTAAAAGCATCTCAAAATAATGCACCCACCTTCAATCGAAGTTTCGAGTTTTTGTTTTGTTACACTCTCACGAAGGAACAATGCGGTGTGAGCGAGTTACTTCGCGCGATCGCGTCCGCCGCCGAGACCGACGAGCAGGTCAGCCAGGGCAAGGCGCTGAGCGAGCGCGAGGAGGCGGTCTTGCAGGCGCTGGAGCTGATGACGCGCGGGC
>DAOUBU010000092.1:0-43991 GCA_034432395.1 Anaerolineae bacterium | reverse complement strand
AACAGAGCCTGAAACGGAAACGTTTCCGTGCCGCACTCGATGATACTTTCTTGTTGGAGTTGCTCTGCCCAATTTGATGCGATAGCCCTGTAGGGCAGGTTATGGTGACTTGCCAAGTCATCAAACTCGCAGTAACCTTCTTTCCCATTCCCACGCAAAAGGAGCGGACGGTCTTGTCCAGCGGAATGCTTTCTGACCAGGCTGTCGATGCGACACTGCCTGATTCGATCGATACAGCACAGATGACCAGTTCAGTCACGGTTGCATTTCAGGGTATTCACGGTGCGAACTCGGAACTGGCGATCCGCCAGCACTTTGGCGATCAGGTCTCGGTGCTGCCATGTCAGGATCTCAGCGATTTGTTTGACGCTATTCAGAACCGCAGGGTGACTTATGCGCTGCTGCCGGTTGAAAATGCGCTTGCCGGTGCGGTCAGCATGGCTTATGAGCTGCTGCTCGATTCGGATTTGCGGATCCAGGCTGAAATCATCCTGCATGTGCATCACTGTCTGGCGGCCCCGCCGGGTGTGAGCCTGCGCGATCTAAAACAGGTTCGCTCTCACCCGCAGGCACTGGCGCAGTGTGAGAAATATTTGAAGCGCTATCATCTCAAGGCTGTTCCCTGGTGGGATACCGCCGGGGCTGCGCGCGATCTGGCGGTCGATCGGGAACCCGCCACCGGGGCCATTTGCAGTGTCCTGGCGGCAGAACTGTACGGTCTCGAGATCCTCGAACGAGAAATTGAGGATGTGGCCTTCAATTACACGCGCTTTTTCCTGCTGGGTCATGACGACCCGCCGCGTGGAGAATTCAACAAAACCAGCATCGTCTTTGCAACCCGCAATCGTCCCGCTGCACTGTACGAGTGCATCGGCGAGCTGTCCACCAGAGGGATCAACATCACCAAAATCGAGTCCCGTCCGCGGCGGAATCGACCGTGGGAACCGGTATTCTTTCTCGATTTCGAAGGACACTGGCAGGATCCACTCTGCCAGGAGGCCCTTGCCCGGCTGCTGCAGCGCGCGTCATTTGTGAAGATGTTGGGGTCGTATCCCGCTGTCAAATCCCAGTGGGTCGGTTTGTAATCGTCACGCTCGACGACGGAGATAGAAATACATGGAAAAACTTGATGTTGCAGTTCTGGGGGCAACCGGAGCTGTCGGTCAGCGTTTTATCAAGTTGCTGGAAGATCACCCCTGGTTTCGCGTTGCAGAGGTGGTCGGGTCCGACCGCAGCGCCGGACGGCCTTACCGCGAAGCTGCGCGCTGGGTGCTGAACGGTGAACCGCCGCCGCGCGTCGGCGAGTTAACGGTTAAACCCCTCGACGCTGACCTGACCAGCCCGCTGGTTTTCTCCGCACTGCCGAAAGAGGCGGCGGAGTCGCGCGAGGCTGCGCTCGCGGCGGCAGGCCATATCGTCGCGACCAATGCCTCTTTTCATCGTATGGATGAGGACGTACCGCTTCTGCTGCCCGAAGTCAATGCCGATCATCTGGCGCTTGTCGATCTTCAGCGCCGGCGCCGCGGCTGGTCAGGCGCGATCGTGGCCAACTCAAACTGCACCGCAATGCCGATCGTGATGAGCCTGGCTCCCCTGCGTCCGTTCGGTATCGCGAGTATATCGATCGTGTCGATGCAGGCGATCAGCGGCGCGGGATATCCCGGGGTGGCTTCGCTCGATATCATCGACAATCTGATCCCGTATATCGGCGGCGAGGAGGATAAAGTCGAAACGGAGCCGCTGAGAATGCTGGGAAAACTCCACAATGACCGGGTTGAATGGCTGCCAGCCGATATCAGCGCCTCGTGCAATCGCGTCCCCGTCATCGACGGGCATCTGGTGATCATCAGCGTCGAACTGACGGCCCAGCCCACACTGGATGAGATCATTGATGCGTGGAGGGCATTTCGCGGCCCCAACCCGGTGCCGCATCTGCCCAGCGCGCCGGCACAGCCTGTGATCTACACCGATGCCCATGATCGTCCCCAGCCCCGGCGCGATCGAGATGCAGGTCATGGCATGAGCACGACGGTGGGACGTCTGCGCACCTGCCCGGTTCTCGGCTACAAATTTGCTGCCCTCTCGCACAACACGATCCGCGGAGCCGCGGGAGGCAGCATCCTGAACGCCGAACTGATGGTTGCGCAGGGCTTTTTCCCGGGTTTTGCTCCAGAATTTGCGCCGGCCTCCGGCGAGTCCGATCGGAGATGACCGTAGCGCTTCCGGTTGATCGGGGTTGTATGGCATGAACGTCGTGAGTTAGCAGCGGAGGCAGTTGAATGAAGGTCTTTATCGCCGGTATCGATGGGTATCTGGGCTGGGCACTGGCGCAGTATCTGACAGCGCGCGGGCATGAAGTTGCGGGTAACGACATCTTCCTGCGGCGCAAATGGGTGGAAGAAGTCGGAAGTGACAGCGCCATTCCGGTATACAGCATCGAGGAACGTCTTGAAGCGTTCCGCCATCGCTACGGCAAAACGCTCCCCTTCTATGATGTCGATCTGATGGATTATCCGCGTCTGCGTCAGATCCTGGCCGATTTCAAACCGGATGCGATCGTCCATCTGGGTGAAATGCCGTCCGCTCCCTATTCCATGATCGATCAGCAGCACGCCGCATTCACGCAGTCGAACAACGTGATCGGCAGCCTCAACATTCTCTGGGCGATGCGCGAAGTCTGCCCGAATGCGCACCTGGTCAAGCTGGGGACGATGGGCGAGTACGGCACCCCCAACATCGACATCCCGGAGGGATTCTTCGAAATTGAATTCCGGGGGCGCAAAGACACACTGCCATTCCCACGACAGGCGAACAGTTTCTATCACCTGACCAAGGTGCACGATACCCACAATACGATGTTTGCCTGCAAAACCTGGGGGCTGAGCGCGACGGACATCATGCAGGGGGTAGTGTTCGGCACGCAGATCGATGAAATGGGCGATGATCCGCGCCTGCGCAGCCGGCTGGATTTCGACCAGTGTTTTGGAACGGCGATCAACCGTTTCGCCTGTCAGGCGGTGATCGGCCATCCGCTGACGGTCTACGGCGGCGGTCACATGAAACGCGGCTTCCTGCCCATGCGCGACTCGATGCAGTGCCTGACAATCGCGATTGAAAACCCACCCAAGCCCGGTGAATATCGCGTGTTCAACCAGTTTGAGGAATGCTATACCATCCAGGAACTGGCGCTCAAGGTGCAGGAAGCCGCCCAGGCGATCGGCCTGGATGTTGAGATTGCTCACTTCGAGAACCCGCGCACAGAACGCGATGAGCATTATTACAATCCCGATCGCAATCATCTGATCAACCTGGGCTACAAGCCATCGCATGATGTGGTCGCTGAGGTCAAGATCATGTTGCAGGATCTGCTGCCGCATCGCGAGCGGATCATGGCGCATCGGGATATCCTGATCCCGGATATCCGCTGGAATGGCGATCGGCGCAAATCGCAGGTCATTCACGTTGAGGATGCCGCCCCCGCGTAATGCGCGAATCAGCCATAACCGGGTGAACATGCAATCGAGATGCACGGTGAACCGCCGTGCATTTCGGTTGATATCAAACAGTCAGTCGAGGTTTTCTTCGAGGCGATCATGATCCAGTTCCTTCGTTTGAGTGAAATACCGGCAGACCAGCGCGCGCGCATCATGCGGCGCGCTGAGAAAGATATCCGCGACCTCTTCCCGGTGGCGGAAGAAGTCATTCATGCTGTCCGCACACGCGGTGACGCCGCCGTGGTTGAATATGCGCGCAAATTCGATGCCAGCGGTTTTGAAGCGCATATGCTGCGGGCGACACCGGATGATTTCGCCGCGGCCCGCCGCGAACTCGCTCCCGAAGTGATCAAGGCGATCGAAGATGCGCACCGGAATATCGCGCATTTCCACCGGGAACAGATGCCCGAGCCGATGTGGTTCACACAGGTCGCACCCGGCATCCTGGCCGGAGAGAAGACAACGCCGATCACCAGCGTCGGTTTGTATGTCCCGCGCGGCAAGGGGGCCTTTCCATCGGTGATGCTGATGCTGGCCGCGCCGGCGGTCGTCGCCGGCGTCCCGCGAGTTGTCGTGGTCTCCCCACCGACGCCGGAGGGCAAGGCGGACGCCGCTTCGCTCGTGGCAGCGGAAATCTGCGGCGTTCACGAGTTCTACGTCGTCGGGGGGATGCAGGCGATCGCAGCGCTGGCCTTCGGAACGGAAACGATCCCCAAAGTCGCCAAACTAATCGGGCCGGGGAGCAGCTACGTATCTGCAGCCAAACGGCTGCTCTACGGCGTGGTCGATGTCGGGCTGCCGGCTGGCCCTAGCGAGTCGATCATTCTGTGCGATGAACATGCAGATCCGCGTCTGGCGGCGCTCGATCTGCTGGTTGAAGCCGAACACGGCCCCGACTCAGCCGCGCTGCTCGTCACACACAGCGAACCGCTGGCTCAAGCCGTGCTGGAGCATCTACCCGGCTACATCGATGCGCTGCCGGAATGGCGTCGTGAATTCGTCACGACCGTCCTGGCGAACTACGGAGGCATCGTGCTGACGTCCAGCCTCGATGAATCTGTGGAATTCGTCAATGAGTACGCACCGGAACATCTTGAGGTGCTGACCAGAGAGCCGTTCACCACGCTGCAGCAGCTCAAAAATGCTGGGGAAATTCTGCTGGGATCGTACACGCCGATCCCCACGGCGAATTACTGTCTCGGTTTGAACGCCATTCTGCCGACTGGCGGATTCGCTCGGAGTTTCTCTTCAGTCAGCGTGCAGGATTTCCTGAAGCGCTCCGGCGTGGGCTATTTATCGCGCGAGGGATACGCAGCTCTACAGGGGATCACGGCCACGCTGGCTGACTATGAAGGCTTTCCGGCCCATGCGCAGGCCATCCGCAAACGCAATGAAATTTTAGGGATATGACGGACGACCTGATCCAGCGCATTCAACAGCTTCAATTCAGCGATCGTGACCGGGCGGAGACGCTGGCTCTGGAATTCATCCGATCGGTGTTTCCGCTCGATGTCGTCTCCGTGGAGCTGCGACCGCTGGCGGTATCCTTGAACTCATTCAACGGCTATGCGACCCTGGCGGATGGGAAGCGGCTGTTTTTCAAGGCGCATACCGAAAGCGATACCGTCATCGATGAGTACTATCAGGCATCCCTGCTCGCGGAGGCAGGCTACCCGATCGTTGAGCCGCTGTATGCATCGACCCGGCGCGGCCAGCAGATTCTGATCTATGACCTGATCAGCGATCCCTCGGTTTTTGATCTCGCCTGGGGGATCGAAACGGGGCGTGAGCCGCACACTTCTGTCCACGCGCTGACTGAGGCTCAGCAGCGCGCGGACACTCTGCTCGCAGGACTCTACGCGCACACGCTCAAATCGGTCTCAGCCGAAGATCACGCGCGCGCGCCAGTCCACCAGTTGTTTTATCATCGGCTCACGGGTGGGCGTTTAATGCGCTTCTACGGCCCGCTCCCTGGAATGGCGGGCAGATACGATGTCATGGCATTCGGCGATCGCCAATTTTCATGGGATACCATTCGTAGTGTGCAGTGGCGCATCAATGGGCAGCGCTATCATGAGTCGCTGGATGAGATCATTCAGCGATCTGTCCGCCTGCTCGATCCCGCTCAGTCCGGCCCCAGCGTGATCGGCCATGGGGACGCCCATAACGGCAATGTCTTCTTTCGTCAGCACAGCGACCCACCGCATCTTCAGTACTTCGATCCCGCTTTTGCCGGACGGCACGACCCGCTGCTCGATCTGACCAAGCCGCTCTTCCACAATGTATTCGCCATGTGGATGTATTTTCGGTCTGAGATCGATGAACGGTTGAACATCACGCTCGAACCCACCGATGATCTGTGGATCGTCGAGCATGATTACAAGCTGCATCCGATCCGAGACATGTTCCTCATGAGTAAGGTCGAGCGCGTGCTCATCCCGACTCTCACGCTGCTGAAATCCAGCGGGCTGCTGCGCAACGATTGGCGTGCATATCTCAAATCAGCGCTGTTCTGCTGTCCGTTCCTGACCATGAACCTGGCCGACAGCAGTAAATTCCCCTGGAGGGTAAGCCTGCTCGGCCTGAGCATGGCGGTCGAGATGGGATCGGAGTCTGAAGGTGAGCGCAGCCTGATCGACCGGATACTCGATGATGTCGAACGTGCCATCCGTTAAACCGAGTCACTACCCCCGTGCAGCGCCGCTTTCAGACGACTGAAGGTTGGCGATGCCTCGAGAAAGACATAGCGAACCGGTATGACCGTGGAATGCGCCGCTCCGATCGTGCGCAGATAATCCACGGCTGACAACAGGTCTTTGTTGGCGACGATCAGCGATACCGTGAACCACGACTGCTCATCGCTGCTCCGTTTGGCCAGATACGGGATCGGCGCGATCGATGGCCCCTGCAGCCCCTGGGTGACCGGGTTCTGCGACACCAGGACGGAAACCGCTTCAGCGCTCTCTCCGGGAATATTGGCGGTCAACTGCGAGCAGGTGCGGCCTAAAAGCGAGGCGTCGATATGCTCCAGCAGCAGGCGGACGGTCTCCAGCAGCTCAGGATTTGTCTGCAGCCAGCGCCGATTCCCGATCAAACAGGCTTGAGACTCGACTGCGGTTCCGTCAATCAGTTCCTTGAGATGATTCTCGCGCAGCGTTGTCCCGGTCTGCACGAGATCGACGATGATATCCGCATAACCGATGGTCGGAGCGGCCTCGATCGCCCCTTCAGCGTTGACCAACGTGAAGTGATAGATCCCGCGGCTGTGCAGGAACTGGCGCGTCGAGTTCGGATATGTGGTGGCGATGCGAAGGTTGCGCCCTTTCGTCTCGCGGAAATCCAGCGCGATCTCCCCCAGATCGGTCATCGTGTCAACATCGATCCAGGACTCCGGGACAGCAACGACCAGCCGGCAGTGGCCGTAGCGCAGCTCTGGATGGATCACGACCAGGTCATCGGATCCGTACTCATGGACGACGTCCAGACCGGTAATCCCCAGTTGCGCCGTCCCGTCCGCAACTTTGTAGACCACATCCGTCACGCGCTGGAAAAGGACATTGAGGCCGGGCAATGCCGGTATCGAGCCGGTATACTGACGTGGGTTGGGCTTATCGACGCGCAGCCCGCAGTCCGCCAGAAAAGAAAGCGTGGGGTCGGCAATCGCCCCTTTGCTGGGAAGCGCGATTGTGAAGTGGGATAGTGATGTCACGGCGAGGTCGCTCCGCCTGTCAATTCGGCGATAGTATCTAGATATAAGGCAAAACCAACTGCGGGAACATCGACTGAAGCGCCGAGCAGGCGCACGAGTTCATCGTAGCGCCCGCCACCTCCCAGCAGTCGATCGCCCGACCGTAATTCAAAAACGATGCCCGTGTAATAATCCCAACTGCGCTCCAATCCCGGCTGAATGATGATGCGCGACCGATCGACCCCGGCAGCGCACAACGAGTCAATCGTCGAATGAAGCGCTGCGAACGCCTCTGCCGACTCATCGTCAGCCGCTGGCAGCAGCAGGTCGATCGCACCGAACGCACTGTCGATGTCACCTTTGATTCGGGCCCAGCGATCGAGGAAATCGATCGCCGCCTGATGCTGTTCATGCTGCTGAGCACGCCGGTGCTTCTCCTCCAGACGCAGGGCGATCTCACGCGGTGAACGGCTGCCCAGGTTCCCCTCGTGCTCATTTGAGGCATAGCGGACGATCTCGCGCACAGCCACTGAGCGAGCATCCGGTTGATCGGCGCCCAGAAAATGCTTCAAAGCCGCCTCAACGGTCGCTTTACCGCGCTCCGGGTCGTTGAAGTCATCCAGCTTCGTCAGCAGGAAACGGATCGTGCGGCTGTCCAGCTCAAACTGCTTCAGCAGGGCGCGCATCAAGGCGACACTGCCCACGATCAGAGACACGTCGTCGGCTGCACTCAACCGCAGACTGTCCAACGCGGAAACGATGATATCGACATCTGCTTCGAGTGAACCATCGCCGATCAATTCAGCACCAGCGCTGAAAGATTGGCGGATTGCACCGCTTTCATGTACACGCTCGAATATCGGCCCATGGAACTGCCAGCGGACGACGGGCATCGCTTCGTCAGACAGCACGTATTTTGCATAACTATGGGCCGCGATAGCGGTGAATTCCGGGCGAAGCGCACAGATTGAACCTCGATTGTCGAAGGTGAACAACCGCCCCATCAGTTGATCGCCAGCACGGGTCAGAAACAAATCAGCCGGCTGCACGATCTCCGTTTCCGCCCGTGTATAGCCGCGTTCTGAAAGCAACCGACCGATCGTTTCACTCAGATCATGTATAACAGCCGCACGCTGCGCAGTGTCGAAGCTTGCCACAGGAATCCCTTGCTCAATCGCCAGATCATGAGACATACCGATGGCGTATGATACAAAAAAAAGAGGCTGAAATCAGCCTCTTCTGCCCGATCTGATCGCAGACCGGGCTGGGATTGTTGCGGCTCTGGATCAGCGATACTGCCCACTGCTGTAAACGTACACCGCGGCCCCCAGGTCGCCCGGCACCGTAAGATCGATCTCGGTAGAGGCCCAGTGATATAACCAGGCCGCGTCGGTGATCGAGAGATTGACGCAGCCGTGACTGTGCCGGTATCCAAACCCATCATGCCAGTAAGTGCCGTGAAGGCCGATGTCATTGTCGAAGTACATCGTCCACGGCACTTCTTCAAGATAGTAGAAGTCACTTTGTCCTTCAGATCCGCTCATGATCGTGCGCGGAAAGCGCACGTAAACGTGAAACAATCCCTCGTTGGTCGGCCACTGTGCCAGCCCGGAAGAAACTAACGTTGCCCAGACCGGACGCGCGCCTTCATAAGCGATGGCGACCTGTTCGTATAAATCCACGCTGATCCACCGTTCGGTATCGACTTCTGCGGGACGCTCGACCGGGATCACACGCGCTACCTGCGTTTGATGCACCCACTGATCGCTGCCGATCTGGTACCAGCTCCAGCCGTCGATCTCCACCTCGGCGAATAAATTGACCAGGGTGTAGCGCAGGATCGCCAGGGTGCCCGGGGCTGGATCGGTGCCGGGCGTCTGACTGGGGATCGCATTGACTAGAATCCAGGCAATAGGATACTGAGGGCGTGACTCTGGAAGCAGAATGCCCGCAAACCGTGATGGATATACGGTTCGCAGATGTTCTGAACGCACCCACTGCCCTTGATTGATCATCGTCCACCCGTCGGGCGCGTTATCCAGAGCGGTGACGAAATTGAAACCGGCATCGAGACCACCAATAACTGCGCCGTTCGGAGCGTCGTAGATTTCAACCGGCTGCAAAACCCGCTGATAGAGGCGGTCATACAACAACTCCTCATTCGGAGGGATCCGCGTGACCGGTGGAGGACCATACGCATTGATAACGTGTGCCTCAACTGGCGTGCTGCTCAATGCAACCTCCACGCCGCATGAAATGGGTTCAGGACATGACTGGGCGTGTGTTGTTGTCGTTCGTGTCATCAGGATTTGCAGCAGGACCAACATGAGGACGATGATAGCGGATGATTTCATGATGGGATGTCCTTAAGGTCAGCTCAAAGCGATCGATAACAACCAGAGTCAGCGTTACCATACTGGAGTGGGATGATCGATCGCAGTTCGTCAATCCTACGATCGACCAACGCGAACGTATCGATATAGCCGATGGTTGTCATTGCCCAATTCTTGAATCTTACCTATACTTTAAGCATCTTGTTTCCGGATGCACTTGAAACAGCTTTTATTCAAGGCAGCGCTAAGTCGATCGGAGGAATGTGATGAAATCAATCAGCAGACTGACTATGCTCGCGCTGGTGATGATCCTGGTCGGTTTGATGGCATTTGCCCATACAGCCGAAGCCCAGACACGACAGTTGGCGCTGCCAGTCCTGATCGTCAACACGGGTAATCTCAATGTGCGCAGCGGCCCCGGCCCACAGTACACTGTTCTGGCGGTCGCCCCCGGCGGCACCCGACTGCCCGTCCTGGGAACCAACGTCGATAACTCATGGTATCTGGTTGCGACTTCCGCTGGTGCAGGCTGGGTCGATGTAAGCTTCACCATTCCCAGAGGTGATTTTTCATACGTCCCCCTGATCACAATCGAGCAGATCGCAGCGGCTCAGGTTCTCACCCCGCTCACACTGGAATTACCGGACATCGCAGAGGCCCCGATCCCTGTTCCCCAACTCACCACAGGGCGCGTGATCGTCAATACAGGGAACCTGAACGTGCGCAGCGGCCCCGGCCCGCAGTACACGGTGGTCGCAGTTGTGCCCGGTGGTGTCACCCTGACTCCGCTCGGCGTCACCGCTGACAATCGCTGGTTCCTCGTTGAGGGTACCTTTGGCCGCGGCTGGGTGTCTTCACAGTACACCATCTTCCGCGGGAATTTTGCGACCGTGCCGGTCATTGAGAACGCTTACTGAAATCGCAATCGCTCAGTTTTGAAGGTTGAAAATGCGGATCGCCTACGTTGAAGACAATCTGACCAATCTCGCTCTCATCGAGCGGATCTGCCAGATGAATGATGATGAGCTGGTCTCTTACAGCGATGCCGAACATGCGCTTTATGAGATCGCGCCGGACAGCACGGATCTGATCCTGATGGATCTGCATCTCGGCAACCACAGCATGAATGGGCTGCAGCTCACCCGCCTGCTGCGGCAGAAAGGGGTTGCGGCACCCATCATCGCTATCACCGCTTACGATACCCTCGGCTATCCGGATGAGTACCGGGAAGCTGGCTGTAACGAATATGTTCGCAAGCCGGTCGAGGTCAATTCGATGCTGGCGTTGATCGAGCGCTACCGCTGACCTGATACGCCGGTTTAGGTTCTGATATCGCCGAGAAGCCGCTGTGAGTGCTCCAGCGGCTTTTTGTTGTTTCGCTGACGAGTCTCGATCGCCCTGACTGCGAGACCGCTACGATGAGAAAGCGCTGCCAGACGTTCAGCGTAGAATTCCCCTATACTTCATGTTCAGAT
Source organism: Anaerolineae bacterium (assembly GCA_034432395.1). Taxonomy (GTDB): domain Bacteria; phylum Chloroflexota; class Anaerolineae; order Aggregatilineales; family Phototrophicaceae; genus Flexifilum. Next base: position 33,001 of record DAOUBU010000092.1, on the reverse strand, counting down.
ACTTCTGATGCTTTCCGGGGATTTTAATCTCATGCTTCGTTCCATTTTGGTCATCCTTGTGATGGCATGCGGTCTTGTGTTGAACTTCCACAGCATTGCGGCACAGGAAGTCCCGCCCTCATCACCGGATGACATCCCGGAGCCAGCCCCTCTGGCCGATGAACACGGCTACGATCTGGTCAATATTCTGCTGCTGGGAAGTGACACCGGGCATCCGTCCAATATCGGGCGGACGGATGTCATCGTGATCGTGTCGATCAATCGAACAGCGGGCACGATCTCGCTGCTCAGTCTCCCGCGCGATCTGTATGTCTACATCCCCGGTTACCGCGTCTATCGTATCAATACGGCATTTGGATATGGTGAACAGCAGGGTGGGGCAGGGCAGGGTGGCCAACTGCTGATCGACACGATCCGCTACAACCTCGGTTTGCAGATCGATCACTGGGCCAGGGTCAACTTCAACGGCTTTCGACGTCTGATTGATGACCTGGGCGGCATCGAGATCGCTGTGGACTGCGGCATTCAGGACTGGCGTTTAATAGAACCAGGACTGGACCCGACGTTAGAAGAGAACTGGCAACTGTTCACGCTGCCCGTGGGGATGCATACGTTCGATGGCGATCTGGCGCTGTGGTATGCGCGCAGCCGGAATACGAGCAGCGACTTCGATCGCGGGCGCAGGCATCAGGCGATCATCCGCGCTTTGTGGCGGCGTATTCAGTCGTTGGGATTGTATGACCAGATCGCCGACGTGTGGCCGCAGGTGCTGGAGAATGTGACTACCGATCTCGAACTGGAGGATGTGATCCAGCTCGCGCCGTTAGCCGCCAGCGTCGATACCAGTCGTCTGGCCTCTTACCTACTCACCCCCGGTCATGAGGTGTACTCCTGGCGCTCTCCGGAGGGTTCGAGTGTCCAGGCGATCCATCGGGACAATATGATGCAGCTTGTCGAACGGTTTCTGCTCCCTCCCACAGCGAACCAGCTTATTCAGGAACACGCGCGCATCGAAATCATCAACGCCAGCGGAAGCGCCGATCTGGACGATGTCGCAGCCGATCGGCTCTCGTGGGAAGGGTTTACGCCCATCATCGGCCCGGCAGCAGCGTCGACTCGCGAACGCACGGTTATCTATGATTTTTCAGGTCAGCAGAAGGGCAGCAGCCGGGCGGCCCTGCAAACGATCCTGCGCGTTCCCGACAGCGACGTGATCATCGAACCCGATGGCACATCTGAGTATGATTTCCGCGTCGTCATCGGTACTTCATACTACGCCTGTACGTATCCGGTCAGACCGCCCCGATCTGACAAGCTGATTAATCCATAATCACTGGCACAACAGAACCCTGACTCAGATCGCGCAGTTCGGCACGGAATGTTTCGTATGTCTTCATCGGCATTGAAATCAGCAGCTTAACGTTTTCATCGAACGACTTATCGATAATGGTCGCATCGTAAAGCTGAACCCGTTGTTCAACGCGGGTGAAGATGGAGTAGGGGAGGGCGATCTGAAACAAGATCGTTGGAACATTTTCCACAGTCGGCAGCTCAGCCAGAACTGCTTGAGCCGCCTGCGTATACACCCGCACCAATCCACCCGTTCCCAGCTTTTTCCCGCCGAAGTAGCGCGTGACGACGATGATCAGATCGCCGATCGGGCTTCCACGGATGACAGAGAGCACGGGAGGGCCGGCTGTCCCGGCTGGTTCGCCATCATCGCTCATCCCTTCGATGACAGATGAACCGAAACCAACCCGAAAAGCGTAGACGTGATGCGATGCATCCGGCATCTCCGCACGGATACCCTGGAGCAGTGCACGAGCGCGTTCCACAGAAGGGGCGTAGCCAGCCGTCGCGATGAAGCGTGAACCGAGCACAAGGTGTTCAATGCGACAGGTTGTTTTAGGGATATGATAAGACGATGTCATTACAGGGCTATTACACTTCACGTGAGCGCAAAAACTGTGCAAAAATCGGCGGCTGAATGTTTAGAGTGTTCGTCTGACGATCCACGATCAGCAGACGCCGCCGGATCAGCAAATTGACCGCAGTCTCCGTTTCCTCCGTAATATTATTGTAACTAACCGTACGGATAACGGCCTTGAGCACGTCCCGTTCGATGGGGGATAAGCCTTTCCAGATCGTCTCTGCTTCCAGAAGCAGGGCGGGGGAGGCTAAAATTTTATTAACATCGATTGTCACAGCACCTGTCACCTGTGCGGACAAGTCCCGCAAATGGTGAAATGCCGCTCTCATCAGACCGGCATGCCCGCCGGTAAGCTGGTGAATTGAGCTTAGCCATTCCGGGGAGAGCGGATTACCGTAGCGCGCATTCCATTCATTCAAAAAACGCTGCGCATCCCGGTCGGAAAATGGCCCCAGGAAAAGTACATCATCGCTGAATAACTCGATGAAGGGTTCGATTTCAGCGGCGGAGAGACCGAACTGCGTTATCAGCACGGGCAGGGGCGCGCGCGCAAGGACGGTATAACTGATCGATCGTTTATGTTCATCGCGCAGCGCGCGCAAAGCGCGAAATGCTTCTCCGGGAATACGTCGCAGCGTCTCCTCAAATTCGTCGAATACGAACACAATCCGGATACCGGATCGCACAACCGTGTCGATGGCAAGTTCAAAATAGCGCAGGGCCATGTAGGCCAGATTGGGATCGCGCCCATCATGAAGCGCGCGATAGGCGCGCAGGATCTGCTCAACGGCCTCAGCAGAGAGGGTGGAGAAGGGATACAGCCCCAGATAAAGCTGATGCAGCATCAACTCATACAGTGACCAGCATCGCAGTGAATGCGCATCGAACGGCGTCTGCGTCGGCACTGGCCCCAGTAAGTTGGCATCAACGACGATCGGGACAATCGCGGCAGCCTCATGCGTGAGAAAATGCTGGCGCGTCTCTGGCTCAAGCACATGCTGAAGCAGATTCGTTTTCCCTGAGCTGCCGACGCCCACGATCGACACCGATGCGCCTGTGCGCCAGCGGCGCATCAGGTAATTGACCTCTTCCAACCGATAGTCCAGAGGGTAGCGACGTTTTGCGCTCACGATCGCTCTCAAGGATACAGCACAGCCTGAGCCTTGTACTATTCTAGCTTAAGCATGAAAATCTTATCGTGCAACTCATCTATACCTTCACGCAGGTCTGGAACATCGTGGCATCACCCAGATATTTTGATATCGTCGTCGCGGTCTTTGTCACGACGCTGATCATGAGCAACATCCTGAGCAGCGCAAAAATCATCGATCTCGGCTTCAGCCTCGGCCCCGTCGAGCTAGCATTCGATGCCGGAACGCTGCTGTTTCCGATTTCGTACATCTTCGGCGATATCCTGACTGAGATCTATGGCTACAGCCGTTCGCGGCGCGTGATCTGGATCGGTTTCGGGATGCTGCTGCTGTCGGGGATCGCGATCGGACTGGCCGATTGGCTCCCGGCGGAAGTCTCCTGGGAGCAGACCGTCGGAACAGGCGCGTACCGCAGCGTGCTGGGCGGTTTTTCGAGCCTCATCGTCGCAAGCTTAGCGGCGTACTGGATCGGCGAATTCAGCAACAGCTATATCCTGGCGCGGCTGAAAATCCTGACCAGAGGACGCTGGGTCTGGTCGAGAACGATCGCCAGCACGGTTGTCGGTCAACTACTGGACACACTGGTCTTCGTCGGGCTGGCGACCATCCTCGGTGTGTTCACGCTGGAGTTAGCACCAGCTTTAATTGCTACCAATTATATCCTTAAGGTCGGGGTCGAGGTCGTGCTCACGCCGCTGACGCTGGTGATCATCGCCAATCTCAAGCGCATTGAAGGCATCGACCATTTCGACTACGACACACACTTCAACCCCTTTCAGTTCAAGGCGTAGATCCGGACTCCCTTTTCGGATCGCCGGAGTGCAGCACCACAGCAGCCTGTAACTATGGTGCATCAATTACTCACTGATAAGAAGCCTTATCATGAGTATTTTTGAACAGGATTTGGAGCGTCCTATTTCCGGTTTCAGGGCCGCTCTTACAGGCCAGCGATCCGCTCCTGGCGCAGTGCCCACCCACTCTCGATACGCTGCGTCACAGCATCGAAAGGCTGGATACCGCTGGTCGCATCGGCGGCTTCGACATTACAGGCGCCAACTGCACAGGCCAACTGAGTCGTGCGGTCGCGACTCAAACCTCTGGATAACCCAAATAAAATCCCTGCATATGCCGAGTCGCCAGCGCCTGTCGTTCCGACGACATTGACCTGGAATGCAGGATGGTATGCGACGCCCTCAGGCCATGCACCCGCATCGATCAAGCCGATTTCTGCCAGTTCGCTAACTCGCTTCCCGACGCGCAGGTAAATTCCATATTCGCTGAGTTTGAAACCAACGATCGCCGCCCCCATATCGAGCAGCTCCGCGCTCAACCGATCAAGTTCCCCCACGGTCACGTGAGATGCGCAGCGCCCGTTCCAGCGGTCATAATCGCGGCGGCGCAGCATGAACATGATCTCGTCGAGGCTGGGGATGAAGATATCCACGTGTGGCAGAACCGCAGCGATGATTCGCTCCCAGGGGGCTTTCCCGGCTGGAGACGCCGCATCGGGCAGCGACATATCCAGCGAGGTCACGGTGCCAGCCGCTTTCACGCCGGCGAAAATGGCGATCAGTTCGCTTCCTTCATCCGCGTACATGCGTGGAAGAATGGGCGGATATCCGAGATGAAATATCCGCCCACGCGCAGCAACCTGAAAATCGACATCAGCGACGCCGAAATCGGCGTTTGTCCCGGTGCAGTGCAGAAAGATGCGATCGACGCCGGGTGACGACAGGACGATCGTGTATGAACTTGGAAGATGTGTCTTGATGCGCAGCATCTCCGTAAGCCGCGGATTGCGCTCGGTCAAGAAACGCCGGATCGCGCTCCCGATCAGATCTTCGTTGATCGAGGCCATCATCCCCACGTGGGCACCCAGCCGATCGAGAGCCAATCCGGTATTCGACACGGAGCCGCCCGTGGAGTAATCGAGCTGCCCGACCTCGAACAGCCGCCCCGGCGTGGCGAGTTCATCGATCGGCACGTGGGACATTCTGGGGATCAGGTCGAGGCACAGGTGCCCGCTGACGATTACATCAAACGGACGCCCCTTGAACGCTTCCATACCCTGCTCCGTTTCAAGGTGTAACCGCGCTGTGCGTGCGGTGCGACTCCAGAGCCGCCGTCAGCACCCGATGATGCAGCATCGCCTCATCCGGTGTTGCACAATAGAACTTCTGACGCATTCCATCGATGCCGTGCACGAGCTGATCGCAGAAGGCAGCCCACATCTGAAGCATCGCATCCGTGAAGCCGAATTCGAAAATACCCCCGGTGATCGTCGGGTAAACGGTTTCATAGCCCAGATCGACGGTTTGCCAGGCCTGCTCCTTCCCAGACGCATACTCCATGTAGCGGAAAGTCTTCGGGTATTTACTGGAGTATTCGACGCTCATCTCCGTACCGATCACGCGCAGATACCAGGTGTTCGTATCTCCCGGAGAGATGCGATACGTCTGAATGGTCATGGGGAAATGCTGGCCATCCGCTTCCACTTCACAGCTCAGCGTCGCGTTGTCCCAGGTTTTACACGGCACCAGTTCCCCGGCCTGGTTGTACCGCTGCGTGACGATTTTGCTCAATGAGGCATAGACCCGTGTCGGCATCCACCCCAGGCGCAGCGGGATGTGCAGCGGATGCATGCCCAGATCGCCCATGCAGCCGTATTCCCCATTGATTTCGATCATCCGCTTCCAGTTGATCTTCTTGTTCGGATCCAGATCGCTGCTGTGCAGCAGCCCTGCGGAAACTTCGATGATCTGACCGAAGCGCCCCTGTTCTGCAGCGCGAATGATGCGCTGTGCGCCGGGGAAAAACGGGAACTCCGATGAGCAGCTCACGGTGAGATCGGGGTGTTTCCTGATCTCATCAAGGATGGTGGATGCGGCCTGCCGGTCGATACCGAAGGGTTTTTCACCCAGCAAGTGCTTGCCGGCGCGCAGGATGTCAGTATATACCTGCTCGTGCAAATTGTGCGGCAGTGCGCAGTAAATCGCATTGATCTGTTCATCGGCGAGCAGATCCTGATAGCGCGTCGTTTTGATGCGGATGCTGTCAAAATTCCGCTCGAACCAGTCAAACAGCGCCTCGTTTGTATCGCAGATACCCACGATCCGGGGGATAAAGTCCAGATCGAGCAGATGACACCAGCGCGCTGCGGCACTGGCGAATTCACGTCCCATCAGCCCCAGGCCGATGATGCCGAAACGCAGTTCTTTGCGTGCGGAGCCTGTCATCGCAGCACCTGTTCAGGATTGTAAATGCGCGGCGTATGCTTGTTCGGCTGTCATTCCTTCATGGACGACGGCCATCAATGCGCGGGTCATGCCGGCCGGGTTGGGATGCTGGATGACATTCCGACCGTACACGATCCCCTTTGCGCCCTGCTGCATCAAATCATAAGTGCGCTGCAGGATCTCCATGTCAGGGACTTTACCGCCTCCGCGCACCAGCACCGGGCGTCCAGCGGCCACCTCGATGACGCGATGATAATCGGCGACGTTATCCGTGGGATCGGCCTTGATGATATCGGCTCCCAGCTCAATCGCCTGGCGGACGAGCGGGACGATTTTCTCGACGTCTCCGTCCACCATATACCCCCCCGCTTTCGCGTTGTCCTGCATCACGAGCGGTTCAACCATCAGCGGCATGCCGAAACGCTCGCAGACTGGCTTCAGCCGGCAGATATTCTCGACACACTGACGATACACCTCCGGTTGATTGGGGAGGTTGAATAAATTCACCACCACACAGGCGGCGTCAAGACGCAGTGCCTGCTCAACCGGATCGGCGATCATAGCGCTGTAGAGCTGCGATGGAAGCTGCTTCCCGTATACATTGGCGATATCGGTGCGCAGCACGAGGGCGGGTTTGTTCTTCCCCGGCAGGTTCTGCAGCAATCCAGCCTGACCGATGCTCAGTTGAATGGCATCCGGGGCTGCATCGACGAGCGTCGAGACCACCTTTCCCATGTTTTCGATGCCATCGAGGAAGGCGCGTTCTCCAAAGAAACCGTGATCGACGGCAACGTCGAAACACTTTCCATCGGGTGCGAACAGGCGGGACATTCGAGGTTGAATAGACATGACATCATCTTCTTTCTTACATTGACGTAACCTACCCCAAGATTATAAACAGCAGTATTTCCTCATTCCAACTCAAATTGAACGATCAAATGAGAGTTCTCCAAGAGTTGAACAGAAGAACGGTCATGATCGCGCCGAACCGCGCTATGCTATGATCTGGATAACATGTGACTGAATTAGCCTACGAGAATCACCGATGGCTCTGCTTCCCCTGTTCCCGCTGAATACTGTGCTCTTCCCCGGGATCCCCATCAGCCTGCATATCTTTGAAGAGCGATACAAGCTGATGATCAACCGATGCCTGGATGCGCAGTCTCCGTTTGGCATTGTCCTTTTACAGTCCGGCTCGGAAGTCCAGGGGGCCGGGCCGACCCCACGCCCGTATTTGATCGGTTGTACGGCGCATATCGCCCAGGTACAGCGTCTCAGCATGGGACGGATGAATTTGATCGCCATCGGTGGTGAACGCTTTCAGGTCAGTGAATTCAACTACACGGAACCGTACCTCTTGGGTCAGGTCAATTATTTGAGTCTGTCTGGCACCAGTTCGACAAAACTTTCTGCGATGGGAACTGCACTGCAGCAGCAGGTGGGGCGTTATCTCACTGCGATCGCCAAAGTGGAGAATATCTCTTTTGACGACGAGCAGCTTCCCTCTGATCCCGTGCAGCTCGCTTACCTGGCTGCATCTCTGGCGCGTATCCCGATGCCGGAAAAGCAGAAACTTTTAGCGATCAACGATGCTGAACTGCTGGTTCAGGCTGTTTTAACGCTGTATCGTAAAGAGCTGGTCGTGCTGCAGATCCTGCTTTCTCAGAGCGCCCCTGCATCAGAGACACAGCCCGGCGTTTTTTCTGCCAACTGAGTCCGCAGTCTTGTATACTGTTTTTCCCATACCTCCAGTACCCGGCTGTCGATACCATCCCGATGCTTGAACGGCTCAGCCGGGATTGTCTAACCAGTCCGCACGGTGTATTCTCAAACGGCTTATCTTTTGAGATTAGTCACCCCTCCACGCATAAATCATGATCTCACAAGCGGACTGGATGCACGAAGCGGCGCTGACAACCATCGACCGGGTGTCTCCAAGAATCCAGAGTCGGTTTCGCGATGCAGAGCAGTGGCAGGTCTTTCATGCGCGCCTGCTCGAACACTTTCCGCGGGCATTTGCCGCCCTGTATCCACTGTACGGTCATCTGTATGACTTTTTCTATCATCTGGAAGTGACGCTGACCGCGCTGGCTGATGCGTTCATCCAGAGACCGGACGATCTTCACGCGCTCGATGCCAGGCGTCAGCAAGAGCCGGACTGGTTTCAATCTCATGAGATGATGGGCGCTGTCTGCTATGTTGACCTGTTCGCCGGCGATCTCGCTGGAATGCGTGAGCAGATCCCGTATCTGCAGCAGCTCGGGATCACTTATCTGCATCTCATGCCGCTGTTCAAAACGCCCGCGACCAACAATGATGGCGGTTACGCCGTCAGCAGCTTCCGCGAGGTCAATCCGAAACTCGGCACGATGGCAGACCTGGCCCGGCTGGCTGGCGATCTGCGCGCACAAGGCATCAGCCTCGTCCTCGATTTTGTGTTCAATCACACGTCCGATGAACACGACTGGGCGCTGCGCGCCAAAGCCGGAGATAAGGTCTACCAGGGGTACTATCGGATCTTTCCCGATCGGACGCTGCCCGATCTTTATCAACCCCATCTGCGCGAAATTTTCCCGGAGCAAGCCCCCGGCGCATTCACGTATGATCCTGCGCTGAAGCAATGGGTCTGGACGACGTTTTATCCCTTTCAGTGGGATCTGAATTACGCCAACCCCGCTGTATTCACAGCCATGCTGTCGGAAATGCTGTTTCTGGCCAATCAAGGGGTCGAGGTGCTGCGTCTGGATGCGGTTCCATTCATCTGGAAAGAAATGGGCACCCCCTGCGAGAATCTGCCCCAGGTGAATACGCTGATCGAGGCTTACAACGCTCTGGTGCGTATTGCTGCCCCTGCCCTGCTGTTCAAATCGGAGGCGATCGTTCACCCACGTGATGTGCGAAAGTATATCGGCCCGGCGCGCTGCCAGCTCTCTTACAATCCCATCATGATGGTGTCACTGTGGGAGGCGCTGGCCACCCGTCAGGTGACTTTCATGACTCACACCTTACAGAAGCAGTTCCCGCTCGAACCAGGGACTGCGTGGATAAATTACGTCCGTTCCCACGACGATATCGGCTGGGGATTCGCCGATGAAGACGCGGCAGAGGTCGGCATCAAAGGCGATGATCATCGGTATTTCCTCAATCAGTTTTACACTGGCCAGTTCCCGGGCAGCTTTGCCATGGGGGAAGCCTTCAATTACAACCCCCGAACGGGCGACATGCGGATCAGCGGCACTGCGGCCTCGCTTGCCGGGCTTGAACAGGCGCTCCTGCGTGGCGACCCCGTGCTCATCGACCATGCGCTTCGACGTCTGATCCTGCTGTATGGTCTGGTCATTGCCGCCGGCGGGATCCCCCTGCTCTACCTGGACGATGAAGTCGCCACGCTCAACGATCGATCGTACATTCACGATCCGCACAAAGCGCTCGACAATCGCTGGATGCATCGTCCGAAGCGCGATCCGGTACGTTACGCTGAAGCGCAGCAACCCGACACTATCCCGGGACGGGTCTTCAGCGCGATCCGGCATCTGATCCGAATTCGCAAATCCACAGCCGGATTTGGCAAAACCGCGACCACGTTCGTTCACACGGGGAATGAGCACGTTCTGGGGATGCTGCGCGGCGATCAGCTTTTGGTGCTGGCCAATTTCTCCGAGTTTGCGCAGACTGTCAGCGCGAAAGGACTGCCCTTCTTGTTTTCCGGCGCTGTCGATCTGATCACGGGTGAGACTCTCCCCACTGACCCGGTCACCATCGATCTGGCGCCGTATCAAATGCTGTGGATCAAAACGACCTAACTGCGCTCAAGCACATAAATCCTGGGATGCAGCCCGCGCAGCGTGATCATGATCTGCTGTCGGCAGTTCCAGATGTTCTGTGCTTTAAGGACATCGTCCATCAGACGCACTTCGTGGGTGATCAGGACGAACACAGCCCCTTGAACGCTCACCCGGCCTGCTTCCTTCAAGATCGCCGGATACAGACTGCGATTTTCTGCGTGTGTCCCCACGCTCTGCCCGAAAGGCAGATCCGATACGAGCCGGTTCAGCGATGCATTCGCAAATGGAAGCGCACGCAAATCGGCGCGGAGCAGGATCACATGAGCGCCGGCAGTTCCGATCGCGGCTCGATGCGCGGCGGTCAGCTTCAGGATATGCTCATCATTGTCCAGTGCGATCGTAGGGGCGGATGGATTGAGCAGTGCGCGCTCTATCGCAAGCGTTCCGCTGCCACAGGCGAGGTTGATCACGGACTCATCCCGTCTGGCCCCACTCAGGCGCAGCATGGCACTGGCTACAGCCGCATTCAACGCACCCTGAAAATTGTGCTGACGCCACCAGCGCGTGCTCAAGGGGCGCGATGTGGTGCGAATGAGTACCTCCCAGCCATCGCCTGAACGGGCTGGTATGATGCGAAGCTTGAGATCCCCCTGTTCGTCATCGTGCTCCAACCCGGTCTGCGCAGCGATCTGCTGTTTCAGTCGCTGCATGACCGGTGTATCATCTCCGGCGGCATCAACGTGAAACGTTCGGAAGACGGCTTCAGACTGCGTCGTGATCCATTCGATCTGCGCTTTCAAACGGCGGAAGTGCTGCTCGCCCAGCAGCGCGCGCGGTCGCGGGATGGCGAACAGCACTACGACATACACCGATTGTGCCGTTCGCAGACCTGACATCCGGGAGAAATGAAAATTCCCCTGAACACGTAGAAAACCGCGCCCGAGGGTGATGCGAGCGGATTGCAGCGCCTCTTTTACCTCATCGGCAGCGACAAATTCTAAACCAGGTGTCACCTCAATCTCATACACGGTGTTTCCTGTCGATCGCCGGGTTTCACTGTGATAGGTTTCCATTCGGGTTGCTCGGTATTCGTGGGGCCTGTTCACCAAAACAAGGGATGATTGGTCGTAAATCTAACGACAGCTTTCATCTTAAGCCAGTTATAATGAGCGTACGGAGTTCAAAAAAGAAGAACTCAGTCTGCGCAGCATCTTCGCCCTGTTTCCCCACCTGTAAAAGGACAGCGCTGTGAATTATCTCATCAGACACATCACCATCGAACTGCACACCTGCGACCGGGATATCATCAATGACGCCGAAGCGCTCGATACGCTGCTGCGCGATGTCGCTGATCGCATGGGGACAGAAGTTATTTCCGGGATATCTCACAAGTTTGACCCTCAGGGTGTCACGGCCATGCTGATCGTTGGCGCATCGCATCTGTCCATTCACTCATGGCCTGAGCACGCCTACGCCTCCGCTGACCTCGTCGTGTGCACGGAAGGTTTCGTGCTGCAAGAGATCATTGACTTCATCAAGGATCGCGTCCAGGCGCAGCATGTCAACTTTATCGAATTTCGCCGAGGACTGATCGAAGAACATGTCCATACTCACGCGCATTAATCCGAACGAGCGCGGTCGCTTCTTTCTGCTCGCCCTGCTGCTGTTCTTCAATTCGATGATCCTTGAGTCGAATGAAGTTGTGGCAACCAGTGGTTTCATCAGTTCCATCGGGGTCTCTCAGATCCTGCTGGTCTGGGCCATCGATATGACGATCGTGATCGTCACCTCAGGGATCTATTCTCTGTTCGTCGATAATACCGATCGACGGCGACTGGTCATCAGTCTGTATTTCGGTTTCTCCATCATTTATCTCCTGCTTTACGGCTTCTTCAATGTTGGCGCCGGTTCGATGATCGGCTACGGGGTGCTGCTGGTGATCAATGATCAGCAGTGGCTGCTCTTTCCGCTGGTCATCTGGGCGCTAGCCAATGATATGTTCAATATCTCTGAAGCAAAGCGTCTGTTCCCGATCCTGGGTAGTGCGGCCTTCATCGGTGGGATGGTCGGGAATGGACTTGCTGCTGCGACGGCACAGATCGTCACCACCAATTACACCCTGCTCCTGTTCAATGCAGTTCTCATCCTGGGTGGGGGCGCACTGCTCTTCTTCGCGCTTCGTCGCATCGCGCTCACGACCAAACGTTCCCGATCGGCTGAGAAAGTCAGCGAGGTCTTACAGGAAGGGCTGGGTTTCATTCGCGAGGTGCCGATCTTCCGCTACCTGACCTTCGCCATGATTCTGCTCGGTATTGGTCTCAATGCGATCGAATTTGAGTTCCTGCGCTCGGTCTTTTCGACGTACAGCGATCCGGGGCAATTGCAGACGTTTTACGGCACCTTCAAGATCGCGGTCGCTATCGGCTTGCTGATCATTCAGGGATTTGTCGCCACCTGGCTGCTCAATCGACTCGGCTTTAAGTATATTTTCGTCATCCTTCCAGTCATCATGTTAAGCGGTCTGATCGCTGCCCTCATGTGGCCTGGATTGCTGGGAATTGTCCTGGGGAATTATCTGGTTCGTGTTTCGAAAAATGGACTGGATGATCCCTCGATCAAGGCTTTTCAAGGGCTGGTGCCCGATGAGCGGCGCGGCCGCGTCAGCGCGTTTATGGATGGATACCTGTACCCGATCGGGTCGATCATCGGCTGTGTCATCGTCGGAAGCATGTTGATCCTGAATGCCGCTCACGTGATTGATGAGGCCACAGCGCGCATCCTGTACCTGTCAGCGGCCATTATCAGCGCGGGGCTGGCCGTTTACCTCGCATCGCGCATTCATCTGCACTACGATGCCAGTATGCTAAACTGGCGCTTGAAGCGGCGCAAGCGCAGCTCTGCGCTGGCAGATATCGAGCTGTAGCCTCAGATAGGTTGTGTCCAATGACTATTTCCGCCCTTCCCCAGCCGCTTGTCACCCGGATCGACTCCTATTGGAGCGCTCTACTTGGCTGCGTTCCTAGTGAATTACGACCGGCACACCCCACAATCATCGTCTCGGATACATCACCGGGGCTGACAGCGCTCCGGCTGAACGAAAACTGGGTTGTTGCGGCTCACCCAGACTATGGACGAACACTTGCTGAAAACGTCCTGTCTCAATTGCAGGCGATCGATATCGCCAGCAGGACTGACCATGATGCCCTTCATCAGTCCTTGCGTGAACTTGGCTTTCCTGAGTTTTACGGCCCCAGCGAGCTGCTCTATCTGACGCGCGATATGCTCGTGCCGGTTCAATCGGTGACCTTTCGCACACTTCAGCCTGCCGATGCTGCTGTAGTGGATGAGTTCCGCGCAGGCATGGGCGGGGTATTGGACTGGCATATCGACGATCCGGAGCGCTGGCCATATGTCATCGGGCATTTCGCAGAAGATCGGCTCATTGCTGCCGCCGCTGTATGCAACTGGGGCGATGTCGTCGCTGAAACGTATGTCGATACCCTGCCGGAGTTCCGGGGGCGTGGGCTGGCTACAGCGCTCACTTATGAGATCACGCGCTGGATTGTGGAAGAGACCCCCTGGATCGCTCAGGCTGGTGGTGAAGTCATCAACACGCCTTCCGGGCGGATCGCGCGCCGGCTCGGCTATGAACTGTATGGTTATCTGTTCATGAACAATCTGGCCCGTCAGCCTTAATCATTGCATTTCATTACAAATTACGTAATCATTCCTGTATAATCCACGATAGGATGGATTTTTCCTTCCTCGGCTCGAAGTGCAATTCCTCGTGCCGCTCGTAAGAAGGACATGGGGGCAGTATGGAATCATCGAACGCTTCGCTTCGTTTTGGGCGAAGGGAATTGCTCGCTTCAATTATCGGAATCATCCTGTATGGCGGCGTGGCCTGGCTGTCCAATTTCTCCGGGTTGGCGGGGGCACTGGGTGTGGATATCCGCCCGGCAGTTGCCATCCCGATAGCGCTTGGGTTCATTTATGGGCCAATCGTTGGGTTCATATCGGGTATGTTTGGCAATGTGCTCGGCGATTTTTTACAGGGGTATATCATTCTGGCCGGATATCCCCCTGACGGCGCTACGGGCAATGTCCTTCGCGATGTTCTCGCGGCTTATTACATTCACTGGCATATCGGCAACGGCATCAGTGGGATGATCCCCGGCATCATGGCCTTGTATCATCGACGCTATCGCACGTTCGGCGATCTCGTGCAGGTTGCGCTCTACATCGTCGCCGCTGCGTTCATCGGTATGCTGTACCCGGTGCTCGTCGATCTGTGGGTTTTTCCGGATTATCCGCTGTCGGAAAGCTTCTACATCGTCTTTCTACCTGTGTTTTATCACAACATGCTGGTCAGCATCCTGCTGGTGCCCCTGCTCCTGTACAATCTTCAGCGGATCGATCTGCGCAGCGTTAAGTGGGTGCGCAGCGGATTGCTGCGTCAACTGCTGCTGGCGGTCTTCCTGGCTGCGCTGATCCCCACGCTGCTGCTTGGATTTTTCCTGGCACGGGGCGAAGGCACCGCAGTCGCTTCATCCGGCGTTCTGGTTCAGCTTGGCGTCACGATCCTGCTGACCCTGTTCTACACCACAGCGAATGCGATGGGGCTGGCGCAGACATTCTCTCGTCCTCTGCTGCGGCTCACTGAGGCGGCCCGCCAGATGCAGCACGGGCAGTTGACCAGCGCGGGCGTGCAGGATCTGCGTAACACCGCCGGTGATGATGAAATGGCCCAACTCAGCCGGCTGTTCGGGACTATGGCGCAGGAAGTTATCGAGCGCGAGGCTCGCCTCAAGCAGCAGCTCGAGGTCTTGAAGATCGAGATCGATCAGGTCAAACAGAGCAAACAGGTCGCCGAGATCACGGATAATGAGTTCTTCCGCGATCTTCAGACGAAAGCCCGCACGTTACGCAGCCGCGATCGAAATCCAGGCGCTGCGATCGACAGATCGCAGTCCGAGGGGGCCTCTCGAGATGTGCCGGGCACAACTGCTGCGATCCCTTGATACAGGCGACCTGTTGATGGGAACGGTCAAGCGTAAACGCACCGGTGAAGTGGTCGAGCTGGTTATCCATGGCCTCACGGCCTCAGGCTCGGCTGTAGGACGACACGAGTCTGGCTTAACCCTCTTTGTTGGGTATGCCCTTCCGGGAGAACGAGTCCGGGTACGCATCCGCGATGATAAAGGCCGCTATGCCTTTGCCGATCTGCTCGAGATACTGACAACGTCCCCGGAAAGGATAGCCCCACCCTGCCCTCACTTCGGACAGGGGCGCTGCGGCGGTTGCGACTGGCAGCACATCGATTATTCAGCGCAGTTACACTTCAAACAGCAGATCGTGGCCGAACAGCTCAAACGCATCGGCCATTTGCCGGATATCCCTGTGGAAGAAGTGCATCCCAGTCCGGATCAGCTTCACTATCGTCTTCACGCCACATTCCGTCATCAGGACGGGCATCTCGGCTTCATCTCCACAGACGATCGCTCCCCTTACTGGATCGACACCTGCCAGATCATCGAACCGGCTTTACAGGCAGCGCTCGATGATTCATCGCTGCGTCACGCGATCCCACCTGTGGATCGCGTCCGCCTGATCACCGACGGCGAGCGTGTATCAGTGCATCATCAGCCTGCTGGTACAGACCGAGTCGACCCATCCAGCCAGGCGCAGCCGGCAGTTTTTCCCGAGGTGCTGGGAGTTCGCTTCCGCGTCAGTCCAGGCAGCTTTTTTCAGGCGAACAGGGCGCAGGCGGAAACGCTGGTTCGCTATGCCCTGGAGATGCTTCGGCTCGTCCCGGAGGATCGGGTGATCGATGTCTACTGCGGCGTGGGCCTGTTCACCGTTTTTGCAGCCGACGTAGTCCATCGTGTGCTCGGCATTGAACAATCCACAGCCGCCGTCCGCGATGCGCGGTACAACACACGCCGCTTCGGCAATGTTCGCATCCTTGAAGGGGATGCGGCCAGTCGGTTGCTCGATCTCAGGGACTACGCTGCGTCTGTGGTGATCGTCGATCCGCCTCGCGCCGGCCTCGCGCCGGAAGTCATACAAGCCATCGCGGCGCAGCATCCACAACGCTGGTTATACGTGAGCTGCGACCCGACAACATTCGCCCGCGACGCCCGTATGATCGTCGATCGCGGTTACCAGTTAGTCCGTGTGAAGCCGGTGGATATGTTTCCCCAGACTCATCACATCGAACTGATCGCCCTCTTTGTCAGCGAAACCGCATAGGATCGCTATCGTCAGCGTGCAGACGGGATCAATCAGCTCAGGCTGCGCTTCAGCAGCTCGATGAACTGCGCGCGGGCTGCTTCGATGACGACGCGCGCATTTGCTGGGTGCCCCGTCAGCCCCAGGTGATCGACGACGGTCTGCCCGCGACAGATCGCACTATCGGTGACCACTGTGACGAAACGCTCAATGACCCGCGTCGCGATCTGTGGCTCAAGCGCTACGGCCATGGCGATCGGATCGGGCAGATCGAAACCGTCCAACTGAGTGGTGGATGTTGCAAATGTGTCAACCACGGTCTGGATAGCAACGGCCAGTCGGGCGAGATCAGTGCCTACCTGCTCAAGCATCCGGGCCTGATCGCGATTGAACGTGGCATATTTGCGTGAGATGTCCCATCCGACCATTTCGATCGGCAGGCCAGATTGAAAGACGATACGCGCCGCCTCTGGGTCAGCCCAGATATTGTACTCTGCGACCGGTGACACATTGCCGATCGCATCGCTCGTCCCGCCCATCATCACGTAGCGCCCCACCTGCCCGGCGATCTGCGGCGCACGGAGCAGCGCCAGTGCCAGATTCGTCAGCGGCCCCAGTGTGACCAGCGTCACTTCACCTTCATAAGCCTGGATGGTATCGATCAAGACATCGACGGCGTGGCCGGATGCCGGCTTTCTTCCGCGCAAAAGCAGTCCGATGTCGCCCATGCCGTCCATACCATGAACGGACTGGGCTGTCTCCAGTGGACGGATGAGCGGCTGCGCACAACCTGCATAGACCGGGATCTGGCAGCCGCATTGTTCAACGGTGAACAGGGCGTTCTGCACCCCCTGCTCTAGCGGCACATTGCCACCCACAACCGTGATCGCCTTGACATCGACTTCAGCGCAGCGCAGCGCCATCATCAGGGCGACTGCATCATCACTGGCTGTATCGGTGTCGATGATAAATGGACGTTGTGTGCTCATCGAACTATCTGTTCGCTCATCATGACCTGATAAAGAAAAAAGCCCTGTAGCTGTGCAGGGCTTTACTCAAGTTCAGTTTGCCCCATAGGGAATTCGAATCCCTGTTTTGGCCTTGAGAGGGCCACGTCCTAGGCCTCTAGACGAATGGGGCGCGACTGCGAATAGAATACCATCAACCTGCCGCTGATATCAAGGGGAAATTGACGCGCCCAGAGGGATTCGAACCCCCGACCGACGGTTCCGAAGACCGCTGCTCTGTCCCCTGAGCTATGGGCGCAGTTCCAAATGATTTTAAACCGTGTCAGCGGCGGGTCAAGAGCTACCAGCGCGCATCCGGGAAAGTGACTACGCCCGCATGATGTCCGATGCGTTTGTACATCTGGAACCCGGTGAACGAGTGGCCGAGGATCCCGTCGTGAATCGCCCAGGAACGCCCGCGAACCGTGGCGGCAGCTTCTGGCATACGAAATGGCGAGCTGCCATCCAGCCGGTTGTACAGCGCCCCCCCTGGCTGAAATTCGCGATGAATGGCTTCCATTTCGCTGCGTCCACGAAGATAGTTGAATCCATATCGTTCAAACACAATGGCATTGTGATATGCCAGCGGCTCGATGAAAAACAGATCATGCCCCAGACTGGAGACGAATGCCTCGAAAATCGGAACCAACTGCTTGAACACGCGCAGGCCCTGCCTCACCTGACCTGGCGCTAGCCCCGCGCGCATAGCAGCTTCCTCTGCGTGAACATTGCGCCCTGCTGTCCCCAGATGAGTCGGGTTGCCATCTTCATCGCGATCGATATCGAACCGCGGTGCATCGGGGTCATTGATGACCACCAGCAGCACGATCAACTGATTGCTGAATGTATCGGCCATATTTAAATAAAGCATCGGGTCGCAGTCGCCGGCTCGCCGGCGGACGGTGATTTCTAAGGCGCGCGTCCCGGCAGGACAGCGAAACTGGACAACGGGTCTGCCCTCAAAGGTCAGGGTGACCGGATCGATGTCATACCGTTCAAGCAGAAACTGCGGGAGCAGCCGCCGATAGATTGAAAGTTTCTCGTTTTCCGGCAGTCGATTAATTTCTCGCAGAGAACAGGGTGACGGGATCGCCATCTAAGCAGCTCTTCCACCTGAATGCTTCAGAAGCGCACTGACTGCCAGTTATTTCGAGTATATCGATCGATGTTTTCAGCCGCGAAAGCGCGTTTGTTCTTTCAGCGCCTGACGAATTTCACGTTCAGTGTCCCGCTTGGCGACATCCTGACGCTTGTCGTATAGTTTCTTCCCACGCGCCAGCGCCAGTTCAACCTTTGCGCGCCCCCGCTCAAGAAACACCATCGTCGGTATACAGGTGTATCCTCTTTCGCGAATGCGGCTGGTGATCTCAGCGATCTCGCGCTTATGCAGCAGCAGCTTGCGGGGTCGCAGCGGGTCGCTGGTTCCGTATCGCCCGGCCTGCTCGTATACCGCGATATGGACACCGATCAGCCACAACTCACCGTCACGTTCTTCAACAAAACCATCCTGCAGGCTGATTTTATTGGCGCGGATCGACTTGATTTCCCCCCCCGTAAGCACCAGTCCGGCTCGAAAAAAGGCCTCCAGATGATACTCATGCGTCGCTTTACGGTTTCGGCTGATGACTTTAATGCCGTCTTCGGAATTCACTTTTTTCATCGTCAGACTCAATTTCGCGATAGAAGTTCTATCTGTAACTGTCGAACAGCCTCTCCCAGTTCAATATCTCGCCCGGCTGGATCGGGCGCGATTTCTATATTGGGGCTTAATCCCACCCGATCGAGCGGTTGCAGGCTGGGAGTGAACCATTCCGATGAGGTGACATGGATCGATGAACCATCGGACAGAGGAAAGATCTGCTGGACGGTGCCTTTACCATACGTGCGCTGGCCGATCAACAGTGCTCGCTGATTGTCCTGCAGCGCGCCGGCGACGATTTCTGCGCCGCTGGCCGTCCTTTGATTGACGAGGACGACCAGCGGCAGACCGACACCGGCGCCACCCGATGCCGCTTCGTAGATGTTTTCTTCGTCTGTATCGCGCTCGACGACCAGCACACCGGAGTCGATAAATTCATCCGCCACGACGATCGACTCCTGAAGCAGCCCGCCCGTATTCCCGCGAAGATCAAGTACCAGCGCCCCAGCGCCCAGCGCTTGCAGCTCTGCCAGGGCTGTCCGTGTTTCGTCGGGGGTTCTGCTGGTGAACCGCTCAATCTGCAAATAGCCGATCCGCGGATC
Organism: Anaerolineae bacterium; assembly: GCA_034432395.1. Classification (GTDB taxonomy): domain Bacteria; phylum Chloroflexota; class Anaerolineae; order Aggregatilineales; family Phototrophicaceae; genus Flexifilum. The sequence goes on along the minus strand of DAOUBU010000092.1, from coordinate 13,420 downwards.
TTCACTCAACACGCGCCAGATGACGGACGGCACATTGATGACCGCAAACTCGACAAAAAGATCAAATGGGATGCCGGGCGCTCCGCGCATGAGCGTGATGGTGACGCCGTTGCCCTCGATGACTTCGCCGCGCAGCAACTGATCCAGCGTATCCGGCGGTATGGATTGATCCACAGGCATCCCATTGACAGCGAGAAGGCGATCGCCATTTTGCACACCGGCTGCGGCCGCCGGCCCATCCGGGAATGGGTACAACTCCAGCCCGCCGTCTTCGGTGCGCACGATCTGAACGCCGATCCCGCCGTATGTGCCGGCCAGCACCTGGCTTTCACTGGCCGCCACGGGAGGTTCGATGAAAAACGTATACGGGTCATTCAATGTAGCCAGAACAGCCCGAATGGCAGCGTATTCGCGCACCGTTTTCGATGGGATTTCACCCACAAAATGGCGCTGGACGATCGCCTCGACTTCGTTCAACAGTGCATACTCGTTCTCATCTTGCGAGGCGCTGAGAACTGTCGGCATCAGCAGCGGACGCCCGATCAGATCGCGCGCGACATACCCGGCGACAAAGACCACAGCCAGCATCAGACCGATGCCGACGCCCAGAACGATCGATCGTCCAATTTGATTGATGTTAGAATGAGAGAGGTTCACATCTGTTGTCCTGGTTTTCATTCCGCCATTGTAACACTGCTCATCATCACGCTGAAGACCCAGAGCATGTCTTCGTTCTCTGCGGTGATAATCGCACACACTAGAACTCACGGTGAAAATCAGACATGGCCACCCCACTGCGAAAGCCTTTAGTACTGGTCGCTGATGATGAGCATACGACTACGATCATGCTGCGACATGTATTCGAAAGAGAAGGTTTCCGGGTCATCGATGTCAACAACGGCGTCGCAGCATTGACTACAGCTCAGGAGATGCTCCCCGATCTGATCCTGCTCGATATCATGATGCCGGAGATGAACGGCTTTGAGGTGCTTCGTCTGCTGCGTGAAGACAGCAGAACAGCATCGATTCCCACCATTCTGATCACCGCCAATGCCCGCACCCCCTCCGATGTGGTCAAGGGGATCACCCTCGGCGCAAACGACTATTTGTACAAACCGTTTTCGCCTCAGGAATTACTCGCCCGTGCCCACAGCAAGATCCGGGCGCGCCAGCTTGAGGAAGCGCTGCAGCGCCGTTCGAACGAACTGGAGACGCTGCTCAACCTCAGTGAAGCCCTGAATGAGCATCTGACGAAGCGAGAACTGGTGCGCGTCATCGCCGAGTCGGTGGAGCGGATCATCGATGCCGACCTGGTGATAGTCGAGTATTTTCCAGAGGAAAACCAGATCGGCGTGAGTCATATCATCAGCCGTCAATCGACGCAGCCGGCGATATCGCTCGAAGACCTGTTCACGCTGTGCCAGCAGTCGGGGGGGCGGTTGGCCTGGGATTCTGCGAGTGCGATCATACCCGGGTACAGCTCAGGATATGCAATGATCCTTCAGCAGAATGAGCAGCTTGTCGGCCTGCTTCTGGCTGCACGCCTCGAAAAAGAATTCGATGATGACCACTGCCGTCTACTGGATGGTATCGCACGTCAGGCAGCGCTGGCGCTGCATAACGCTCGTCTGTACGAACTCCAGTCACTCTACGCTCAAACGCTCGAAATGCGCGTCGCTGAGCGCACTCGTGAGCTGGAGCGCGCTCAAAAGCTCTTGCTTCGTTCCGAAAAATTGGCCTCGATCGGACATCTGGCCGCCAGCATCGCCCATGAAATCAACAATCCGCTCATGCCGATCGGCAATCTGCTTGAAGAAATTGTCGAAGAACTGACGGAAAACAATGTCCCTTTCGATCGCCATTCGATCGACATCATTCAGGATAGTCTCGAGCGTATCCGCCGTATCGTCAGCCGCTTGCTTGAATTTGCCCGCGATCCGGGCGCTCAACTGGCTCTGCTCGATGTTTGCGCCGTGATCCGGGGGGTGCTCGATCTCAATCGCAAGTTCTTTGAACACTCGCGCATTCAAGTCATCACCGATCTCCCTCCCCTCCCCTACGTCATGGCCAGCAAGGATCAGCTTGAGCAGGTTTTCATGAATCTGGCGTTGAATGCCCAGGCGGCCATGTCCCGCGGCGGAGTGCTCACCGTCACGGCTCGGCAGGAAGGTGATGAGATCGTCATTACCTTCAGCGATACCGGCTGCGGGATTCCGGCTGAAAATTTAGAGCGAATCTTCGACCCGTTCTTTTCGACCAAACCCAGCGGAACGGGTCTTGGCCTGTTCGTCAGTCACGGCATCATTCAGGGCCATAACGGCAAGATCGAAGTTGAAAGCGAAGTCGAAGTCGGAACCACGTTCACGATCCGACTGCCTGTTCATCTGGAATAAGCAGCCTCAGGGGAGGCCGGGTCGCTGATCAACTGGATCCCCGCTGATATCACAACGCGGCCCATGACAGCCGATAGGGCAGCTCATCTCCGGTGGCGGCAAACTGCTGTGCTGCTTCCAGCGGTGTCCCGATGATGCGAATCCCACCGCCGCTGTCGCAATTCGTCAACTGGATGGCAACGGCGTCGAGGCCGGAGATATTATTGCTCGCTGAAGCCAGTGCCGTCATCACGGGCGTGATATCCTGGCGAAGCTGCGCCCCATAACCCGAACAGACACCGATGATCGCCGTTTGGCCGAGCGCGGTCGATTGAAGCCGGTTCGCACTGTTGAAGAGGGTGAACTCCGGCGCTGCCTGCGCGAAATTCTGCACAAGCTGTTCAAGCGGCGCGAGCGTGGGAACCGCTGTCGGTTCAACTGTCCCGGTTTCAATGCCTGCTGTTGCTGCCTGACTGACAGCGGGCGTTTCACCCACAGGCTCGGTTTGAATCAGCGCGAGATCGCCGGCTGCCGCAGCCGTCTCAACCGCACTTCCACCGCTGCCTTCCGCAGCGATAACTGCCGTAGCCGTGACCATCAGGGCTGGCTCAACTGTGTTGACCGCGCTGTCCATTCCCGTGAGCGGTGTTGGGGCGGTGGCCGTGACGCCGGGTGACGGCTGAGGAAAAGCAGTATTGATCGTCCCCCCGCCCATGCCGATGCTCAGAGTCAGGGCGATTTCGGTCAGATCGATCTGCGGCGGCTCGCTCTGGCCGATCGGCGTCCCGAAGGCAGCGCTGTCGGTGGCTTGAGCGCCACCGGCGGAAGACGCGGAGAGTAAAGTCGCATCGACGGTAGGCTGAGCGGCGACATCGGTTGCCTGTACTGCCGCTGTATCCGGTTCCTCTGCGGGCTGCTGAGCGGGTCTCAACAGCGCGAGGATACCGATAATGACGAGGAGCACTGCGGCGGCGGTCAGGAGCAGCGGTAGCCATGAACGAGACCGGCGTGGGCGCTCTGCCCTTTCTTCTGACGATGCACCGGGGACAGCCGGCATTTCACCGGTTGCCGCTTTAGACAGCGGTTTAATCACCGGCATGCCCGGCTGCGTGGTCGGAGCGCTCTCCAGACGCCGCACAAATTCCGGTTCCTCGTCTCCCGCCGGCGGCAGGGGAATATCGGCGGGCAGTGCGCCCGGCTCTGCCGAACGAGTCAGCTCCGGATACTGCTCATCCAGTTCTTGCAGCAGGTCTCGCGCTCCCGGATAGTCGGGATCCAGATCCAGAACGCGGTTGAGTGCGGCGCGCGCTGCCCCCGGATCGGGAAGCGCATGTGCGTAAATCCACCAGGCATCCGGGTTTTCATGCGCGTCACCCCCGGGGGCTATCGCATCTTCAAGAAGTCTGCGCGCTTCATCCGGTTGGCCAGCCTCGATGAGATCGAATGCATTCGACAACAATAGACTGCGATCACTGCTCATGCTGGCGCTCCGCCGCGTTGCGATTGAAAACGATTGTCGAACTACCTACTATGAGAAGAGTTTACCCCGAAAACATATGGGTTCGCAACCAGACTCCGGTCGTGCCCGACATGCAGCCGATGAAAAAATGCTCGATCGCGAAATTGCGATCGAGCACTTGAGTGTGTCCCGGAGAGGACTCGAACCTCCACGCCTTACGGCATACGCCCCTCAAGCGTACGCGTCTGCCAGTTCCGCCACCGGGACAGTTATTGAGATGGCATTATACTTATCGCCTCAATTGTGTCAATCCTTTTAGTGCCTGCTCGATCAGGTTAGCATACGCAGTATTGATCGTGATTCTTCATCAATCCACACCCCGGAGCGATGGTTAAAAAAGGACATGGCAGCATGAGAATTGCAGTCGATGCAATGGGCAGCGATAACTGCCCCAGACCTGACGTAGAGGGGGCGGTACTGGCGGCGCGGGAATATGGTGACGAAATTGTTCTGGTCGGCGATCAGCAGCAGATCCAGGCGCAGCTTGCCCTCTATCAGACGAGCGGTCTGAAGATCGAGATCGTCCATGCGCCGCAGGCGGTTACGATGGACGACAAACCCGGTGTCGTCGTGAAATCCAAACCGCAATCGTCGATGCATGTCGGCTTATCGCTGGTGCGAGATGGCGCCGCAGATGCTTTCGTCACAGCGGGCAATACCGGTGCTGCGCTCAGCATCGCCACACTGGCCACGCTGCGACGGATTCCCGGCATCAAACGCCCTGCCCTGTCGACGCTGATCGGGATCGGCGATCGCAATGTCATCGTTCTCGACGTCGGAGCCAACACCGATTGTAAAACGGAGTGGCTGCTTCAGTTTGCCCTCATGGGGCAGATTTACGCACGCTCTGTGCTGGGGCTGGCCAATCCGCGCATCGCTCTTCTGGCCAATGGGGAAGAAGAAGAAAAAGGCTCTGAAGTCGTTCAGCAGACGCATAAACTGCTGCGCACGATGCCGGACATCAACTTTGTCGGCAATATCGAACCCAAAGATATGATGAAAGGAACTGTGGACGTCATCGTCTGCGATGGTTTTGTGGGTAACATTCTCTTAAAATCTCTGGAAGGGGCGACACGTCTCATGGTCGATCTCATCCGTGAGGAACTGATGCGCTCAACGGTGACGAAGATCGGTGCACTGCTGGCGCGTCCAGCGTTTCGCCGCGTTGCCAGACAGATCGATCCGAATGAACGCGGTGGCGCGCCTCTTTTGGGAGTCAACGGGGTTGTCATTATTGGTCATGGACGCTCCAACGGATACGCTGTCAAGAACGCCATTCGTCAGGCTCGGAAGGCGGTTGAAGGGCGTTTAATCGACACGATTCGGACGGGCATCGGTGCATTTCAGGAGGATGGGCAGACGAAGCTTGACGAGCATTGATCACGAGCTTTGCGCTGATCCCGTTACAAACGTCAGTGAGGAGGTATGGTGAGGCGTATCACCTCGCCTGAAAGCATTATGGAACTACTGCGAAATGGTCGTCCCCGCGTGGTCATCACCGGACTGAGTGTTATCACCGCCCTGGGTAACGTCAGGTCAATGTGGGACAGTCTGAAGAACGGGCGCTCAGGTATCCGGCGGATTGAGACGATCCCCATTGAACATGTGCCTGTGAAGATCGCCGCTGAAGTGCGCGATTTCGATCCCAGCGGCGTCATCGAACATAAAGAGGCGCGTCGCATGGGCCGTGCCTCACAGTTTGCGGTCGTTGCCGCCAATTCCGCTGTGGAAGATGCCGGCTTCACACGGGAAGAATTGGAGAGCAAAGGGGAACGTGTCGGGGTCGTCATCGGCACAACCCTCGGCCCATACGAACAGTCGGAACAGGCGACATTCAAGTACAAAACAAGCGGGTACCGTCGTCCCAATCCCCTGAGCATGATCAACTCTCTGCCCAATATGCCGGCACATTACGTCAGCCGGTTCTTCCGCGCTCTGGGGCCGCTGCGTGCCCCCTCCGCCGCCTGCGCTTCTGGGACTGCTGCGGTGGGTGAAGCGGCTGACATCATCCGGGCCGGCAAAGCCGATGTCATCATCACCGGTGGGGTTGAATGCCTGCTCTACGATTACGTGCTGGCCGGGTTCGAGGCCATGGAGGCGCTGGCCACCGGTTACGAGGATCAGCCGGAAAAGGCCAGCCGCCCCTTTGATAAAAACCGCAGCGGTTTCGTCTTTGGCGAAGGGGTTGGCATCGTCATCATCGAGAGTCTGGCCCATGCGCTCAAACGCGGCGCGCGCATCTATGCTGAGATCCTGGGGCATGCATCCTCATCAGATGCCTATCATGTCGCGGCGCTCGATCCAGATGCGGGAGGCGCGGCCCGCTCGATGAAATGGGCGCTCGAAGATGCTCATGTGAGCACAGCGGACATCGGGTACATCAATGCTCACGGCACGTCCACCCCATCGAATGATGCGATGGAGACGCTGGCCATCAAGAAAACCTTCGGTGAGCATGCCTACAATATTCCGATCAGCTCGACGAAGAGTATGTTGGGCCATGCTTTAGGGGCCTCAGGCGCTATCGAGCTGATCGCCAGTGTCTGCACACTGGTTGAACAGGTGATCCATCCGACGATCAACTACGAGACCCCCGACCCAGACTGCGATCTTGATTATGTGCCCAACGTGGCCCGACAGGTGAAAAATCTGCGCTACGTCCTCTCCAACAGCTTTGGGCTTGGCGGGCAGAATGCCAGCATCGTGCTGGGAAAAGTCTGATGCTTTCTGCGCGGGTGACAGCAGATATCCGGCATTCCTCATCGGGGTGCATCTTCAGGTCGATCTGAGGCTATAATCTGGTGAAGCGTACGACCGTGTTATGCGGAGAGCTGACTGGATGATCGTCCAGGATATGCTTCACCAGATTGAGCTTCTGATCGAAAAAAGGGAAATCAGAAAAGCTGAAGTCGCGATCGCACGACAGCTCAAACGAGAATCCGACCCGTGTCTCAAAGCGCTTCTGCTGATCTACCGGGTTCGCGTCCGCCTGCTCAGCGGACGCTTCGATGATGCGCTCGCCGATTTGCAGACCGCTTTCAAGCTCGATCCGCGCCTGATCGATCAACCGGAGACCATTGAGCTTCAGGGGGACGTCCATTTCGCCCGCTTCGAGCTGGCGAAAGTCGGTTTTGTCGACCGGGCCGACGCGGCACGCGCCCTGTCGGCTTACGAGCGCATCTTATCCGAGTTCCCGATGTATGAAAACCTGGGCTGGATCTACTACCAGAAAGGCCGGGTGCTGCTCACGGAAAAACGTATCGATGAAGCGGCAAATTGTTTTCAGGTCGCCATGCTCAACCCGAGCACCGTCCCTGCATTGACGGCCTACTGCTACGAGCGTCTGGGCTTTATCGCTTTCTATGAGCAGCGCGATGCCCGTCAGGCGGTTGCCTTCCTCAACAAAGCGGTTGTGACTTATCCAGCCAGCGAACCGCGTCTGTGGCTGGCCCAGGTGTACTCTCTTGAGAGCCGTGTACTGCGCGAGATGCGACAGTACGAACAGTCTCGTCAGGCGGCCCAGAACGCCATTGCAGTTGCATCATCAGCCGGCCCGGATGGGCGCGACGGCCTTGCGGACGCGCTGCTGACTGCGGCAGAAACAGCGGCGGAAATGCCCGGCTGCGAGCATGACGTGATCGCGCTGCTGACGCAGTTCCTGCAGGTGACGCGACGCCCTGTCGGCATCGATGTCACGCGCTCTCGCGTGTTTGAGATGCTCGGCGATGCCTATTTGCGCGCCAAACAATACCATGCTTCAATTCAGGCTTTCCAAAATGCGCTGCAAAGCAACCCATATCATCCGTGGGAGCAGTCGATCTACTATCGCATGGCCCGCGCAACCTATCATCTGGGCGAATATGACAGGGTGATCGCGCTCGTCGAGCGGATCATCAAGACGGCTCAGAACGATAATCAACCGGTCAGCGATTATCGAATCTATGCCATCCTCGGCAGCGCTCATTATGCACTACAGCATTATGACTGGGCAGCCGAAGCTTACGAGACTGCATTGTCTCTGGCGCCCGCCAATACCGAGGCGCTGGATATCATCCGTCAGTATCTGGAGTATGCTCGTTCGATGCAGCATTCAGTGCAGCGGGCGTCTGGCTGATGCTGTCTCAATCACTGTCAATGAGACGGTTTAAAAGATGACTTTGGATCGCTCAACCTATCGTGTGGCTGTCATCGGGGGTGGGTTAGCCGGCTCAGAGGCCGCCTGGCAGCTTGCTGAACGCGGCATTCTCGTCGATCTGTATGAGATGCGACCCGTAAAAACGACCGGTGCGCATGTTTCCGACCGGCTCGCCGAACTGGTATGCAGTAATTCTTTCGGCTCCAAACTGGTCGATCGGGCCAGCGGCATGCTCAAAGCTGAACTCGATCGCCTGGGCAGTTTGCTGCTGCATATCGCCGAGCAGACTGCTCTGCCGGCGGGCGGCGCGTTGGCTGTTGACCGAGAGCTGTTTGCATCGCAGGTGACCGCTGTCCTATCCGCCCATCCCAATATCACACTGCATCGTCATGAAGTCACTGAGATCCCGTCTGGCCCTACCATCATCGCGACCGGCCCGCTGACATCGGATGCGTTGGCCGCAGCGATCTCGACGTTAACCGGCCAGGATTACCTGTACTTTTACGATGCGATCGCGCCGATCGTCACCGCGGACAGTATCGATATGTCGATCGCTTTTCGCGCCAGCCGCTATCAGCGAGGCGACCAGGATGAGGGCGATTACATCAACTGCCCGATGACCCGTGAGGAGTACAATGCGTTTATCGACGCCATCCTGAACGCTCATCTCACTGAACTGCGATCGTTTGAGAAGGAAGATCCCCGCTTTTTCGAAGGCTGTCTGCCGATCGAACAACTGGCGCGTCGGGGTCGTGACACCCTCGCCTTCGGCCCGATGCGTCCCGTCGGTCTGCGCGATCCACGCACAGGCAAGCGTCCGTATGCCGTTGTGCAGCTTCGCCGGGATAACCTGATCGGCTCTCTGTACAACATCGTCGGTTTTCAGACGAACATCAAATGGGGCGATCAGGAGCGCATCCTGCGTTTGATACCCGGCCTTGCCGAGGCGGAATTCATCCGCATGGGGCAGATGCACCGGAACACCTTTATCAATTCCCCTACCCTGCTCCAGCCGACCATGCAGTTTCGCGGTCGTGCCGATCTGTTCTTTGCCGGCCAGATCACCGGTGTTGAGGGCTATATGGGCAACGTGGCGACCGGGCTTCTGGCCGGTATCAACATGGCGCGGTATCTGATGCAGCAGCCGCTCATCGTTTTACCCGACGTGTCCATGCTGGGCGCGCTGGCTCGTTACATCACTCAGGCAGCGCCGGATGATTTCCAGCCGATGAAAGCCAACTTCGGCATTTTACCGGAACTGTCGCAGTCAATCAGAGATAAAAGAGAGCGTTACCTGGCCTATGTCGATCGCGGCCTGAAAGCAGTGGATGCTGTGCTGACAGCCGAATGCTTCACCCCTGCGGAGCCGCGCAGCGCGCTTGCGAAAGGGCTTTCACTGTGACTCTGCCCGCACATCGTCTGACCTCACTGCCCACTTATCCCCTGGCGCTGCTGGGCCAGCGCGTTCGCGAACTCATGCTCGCCGGCCACGATATCATCAACCTCGATGTCGGCAGCCCGGATATGCCGCCGCCAGAGCATGTCATCGCCCGGCTCGCTCAATCAGCGGCGAAACCTGACCGGCACGGATACGCTGGCTACAAAGGCTCTCCGGAATTTCGTCGCGCCATCGCTCAGTATTACGAGCGCCGTTTTGGCGTCACCCTCGATCCGGAAACGCAGGTTCTGCCCCTGATCGGGAGCAAGGAAGGCATCGTCAATCTCAGTCTGGCCTATCTCGATCGAGGCGATCTGGCGCTCGTGCCGGATATCGGTTACCCCTCTTACTCGATGGGAGCGCATCTGGCCGGCGGTGACGTGTTCTGGATCCCGGTTTCCACCGCTGCCGATTTGCTGCCATCGATCGACATGATCCCGGCGGAGGCAGCGCAGCGCGCAAAGCTGCTCTGGGTCAATTACCCGGCCAATCCCACGGGAGCGGTTGTCGATCGCTCATTCTATGCGCAGATGCTGGCCTTCTGTCGCGAACACGACATCGTGCTGGCTTCCGATAACCCGTACTGTGATATCACCTATGAGGGTTACAGGGCACCCAGCGTTCTTCAAGTTGAAGGCGCGCTCGATCAGGCGATCGAGTTCATCAGTTTCTCTAAGACCTATAACATGGCCGGCTGGCGTCTGGGTGCTGCGGTGGGATCGCGCGCTGCCATCGCGACACTGCTTCAGGTCAAATCCAATCTGGACAGCGGTCACTTCCTGCCGATTTACGACGCCGGCATTGCCGCTGTCAACGAGACGCCTCAAGACTGGATCGAGGCGCGCAATCAGATATATCAGGGACGGCGCGATCGTATCGTGAACATGCTGCCGCACATCGGCCTTGAGGGCACAGCGCCAAAAGGCGCGCTGTATATCTGGGCGAAGGTGCAGCCCCACAGCGCGATCGCCGATGGGGACAGCTATGCACGGTTAGCACTGGAAGAAGCGCAGGTCTCTGTGGCGCCGGGATCGATCTACGGCCCCGGAGGCAGAGCTTTTGTCCGCATCAGTTTGACCGTGCCGGATGCGCGCCTGAATGAAGCGCTCGATCGGCTTGCCCACTGGTGGAACAGGTTGTGACGGCGGATGGCTGAACTTCACATTCAGACAACGGATCGAGAGCGCGCCCTTTTAGTGGGTTTGGGCATCAAAGGCAGCCGCCCGCTGCTCTCTGTTCAGGAGTCCCTGGCGGAACTGGCTCGCCTTGCGGATACAGCCGGCCTGGAAGTCGTTGGCCAGACGACACAGACTCTGGCGCAGATCGATCCGGCAACGTTCATCGGGTCGGGAAAAGTGGACGAAATCCGGCAGATGATCACCGCCGCCGGGATCCAGACGGTTATCTTTGATGATGAACTCTCTCCTCGTCATCAGCGTGAACTGGAAACCTTACTGGGGGAAGGGGTCAAAGTCCTCGATCGCTCCGCGCTGATCCTCGACATTTTTGCCCAGCATGCCCGGACGCACGAAGGCGCTCTCCAGGTTGAACTGGCCCAGTACGAGTATCGGCTTCCGCGGCTGACCCGTGCCTGGACGCATCTGGCCCGACAGGGTGGCGGTGCAGCCGGGCGCGGCGGGACTGGCGGCGTCGGCCTGCGCGGCCCCGGTGAGACGCAGCTCGAAGTCGACCGACGTGACATTCGCAATCGAATCAGTCGTCTGAAAAAAGAACTGGAAGAGGTTCGTCATCATCGCAGCCGGCACCGCGCTCAACGGGAGCGCACAGGCATTCCACTGGTCGCGCTGGTCGGCTACACCAACGCCGGCAAATCGACGCTTTTACATGCCCTGACCGGGGCCGATATCTATATCGCTGACCAGTTATTTGCCACGCTTGACCCCACAACCCGACGGGTTGAGCTGCCATCTGGCCGTCAGGCGCTCTTCACCGATACGGTGGGCTTCATTCAGAAGCTTCCCACCACCCTGGTCGCCGCTTTTCGCGCTACACTTGAAGAGATCAACGATGCCGATCTGCTGCTGATCGTGGCGGATGCCAGCCATCCACAGGCACTCCAGCAGATCGAAGCGGTTGAAGATACACTTGCGGAGATCGACGTCCCGCCAGTTCCGCGCATTCTGGTCTGGAACAAGATCGATCTGATGCCGCAGGACTGGCAGCCGCCATCGCTGCCATCGGACACCCACTATGCTGCTCAGGTTGCGATCAGCGCTCAAACCAGCACCGGTCTGGTGAAACTTCTGGAGACGGTTGAGTCCACTCTGGCTCAGACACTGTATCACCTCGATGTGTTGATCCCTTACGAACGCGGCGATCTGGTCTCGCTTCTCCATCAGCAGGGCACAGTTTTTCAGGTGCAGCACACCGAAAACGGAGTGCGGATATCTGTTCAGCTCCCTGCCGCTCTCTATGAGCGGTTCAAGTCCTTCCGCTTGCCGAAACCATGATGCGAAAACAGGAGCGAATTCATCATGCGCCGCATTGACCAGTCATCCGCTATTGCCCGTCTGTTGGAGCGCTTTTCATCGAGCCTGGCCCGTCAGCGTGGGCTTCCGGTCGTCATCGGCCTGTTTCTGATCCTGATCAGCTTCGCAGTCCACCTAGCCGATCTGAGCGCCCCCTCCCCAACACTGGCATTGATCTGGTCAATTACCCATCATCTCGGCCTGATCATCGCTTTGATCGGCCTGCTCTTGATCGAACCTTTAGGACGCTGAAAATGGCTCTCACCTACCGCGTACTGACCACGATTGAGGAATTTCATCAGGCTGGAGCGCTGGAAAGTTCGGTCTGGCGCGCCGATCCCCTCGAGATCGTGCCGGCCTCGCTGATGCGCGCCATCGCCCTGAATGGAGGACTGGCCGTCGGCGCTTTCGACGACGATGCGCTGGTGGGAGTATCGCTCGCCTTCACGGGTTTACGCGGCGGTAAATTGATCCTCTGGTCGCACATGACCGGCGTTCATCCCGATTATCAGGGACGTGACATCGGTTTTACCCTGAAGCAGTATCAACGCACCTGGGCTTTGGGGCGCGGTTTCGATGAAATCCGCTGGACATTCGACCCACTTCAGCGCGGCAATGCCAATTTTAACCTGCACCGCCTGGGTGTCGTCGCCAATCTGTACCACGAAAACTTTTACGGCATGTTGAACGATGAGCTGAACGATCACACGCCGTCCGATCGTCTGGAAGTGATCTGGCGTTTGAAAGATCCGCGCGTAGCGGCGCTGGCCTCAGGGCAGATGCAGCTCCCATCGCTGACTGTTCAGCGGGAAACGCTTCTGCTGGCACCCGATGAAAATGGCCGCCCGGAGGAACGGCTGGCGGTCAGTCGGGCGGGCGATCTGTGCTTTGTCGAAATTCCAGCCCATATCAACGCCCTGGCTCGCATCGACCGAAATGCGGCGGCTGAGTGGCGGCTGGCGCTCCGTCGAACGCTTCAGGCTGCTTTCGCCCGCGGGTACAGCGCGGTTGATTTTGTGCCCACACCGCAGAGCGGCGCTTATGTGTTAGAACGCCAGATCTGATGCGATGTTGTTGCCATATCGGGAGAATTCAATATAATCCCGTGACCAAACTGAAGCCAGCCAGTGTCCATAGTGATCAGTGAGGAAATACGTATGGCTCGTATACTCCGTTTGTTACTTGTACTGCTCGCTTTATTTCTGACCATTTCGTCGGTGTGGGGACAGGATAGCACACTTCCCGATCTGGGCGGTCGTGAAATCCGGATCGCCGTCGAGAATGCGTATCCGCCGTATAACTTCATCAATGAGGCCGGAGAGCGCGTCGGCTGGGATTACGACACATTCCGGGATATTTGCCGGTTGCTCAACTGCGTGCCGGTGTTCGAGGAAGTGGCGTGGGACGGCATGCTGCTGGCCATCGCCAACGGGGAGTACGACGTCGCCGCTGACGGCATCACCTACA
>DAOUBU010000091.1:0-120128 GCA_034432395.1 Anaerolineae bacterium | reverse complement strand
AACAGAGCCTGAAACGGAAACGTTTCCGTGCCGCACTCGATGATACTTTCTTGTTGGAGTTGCTCTGCCCAATTTGATGCGATAGCCCTGTTCCGCGATCGTGTTGACCTTCATCATCAGCGTCGTTACCATGACGTGATGTGCTGCAAGGGCAGCGAATTCAGCCACAACACAGGATAGCAGAACCGATGTCAGCCAGACGCAAAACCGTGATCGGGGTGATTTTCGGCGGTCGCTCCGTCGAACATGACGTATCGGTGGTCACCGGACACCAGGTGATGCGGGCGCTCTCGCGGGAGCGCTACGATGTCATCCCGATTTACATCGACCGGAACGGCCGCTGGTATACCGGCGCACCCCTGCTCGATCTGAAGCAGTTCCAGCAGGATATCACGCGCGCGCCCGGCGTCATCCCCTGCACCCTGTCTCCATCCACACAGCACCACGGCCTGATCCTCAACCCGGGGTCTGCCGGTTTCTTGCGACGCAGCACAATCCAGCGGCTCGATGTCCTGTTTCCAGCGCTTCACGGCACTCATGGCGAAGACGGGACGGTTCAGGGGCTGCTTGAACTGGCCGATATCCCCTATGTCGGATGCGGTGTGCTGGCATCGGCGATCGCCAACGACAAGTGGCTGTGTAAAGTGGTGCTGCGGGCGCAGGGGCTTCCGGTTGTTGACGGACTGCTGATCGATCGCAGCGAATGGGACGATGACCGCGATGCCGTCATCGAGCGCATCGTCGCGGAGCTGGGGTATCCAGTCTATGTGAAGCCGGCCACCCTCGGCTCCAGCATCGGCATCGCCCGCGCCGGGGACAGAACGATGCTGGCCGCCGCTCTGGATGTAGCGACCAATCTTGACCGACGGGTCGTCGTCGAGCGCGAGGTCACAGATGCCCTGGAGATCAACTGCGCTGTCATGGGGGATGGGCGGGCGATCCGCGCTTCCACGCTGGAACAGCCCATCTCTTACGAGCAGTTCCTGACTTTTGAGGACAAATATCTGCGGGGTGGCAGCGAGGGGATGAAAAGCGCTGAGCGGATCATTCCGGCGCCTCTTCCCCCCGAACTGACGACACACATCCAGGAACTGGCCCGGAGCGCTTTCCGGGCGGTGAGCGGTTATGGGATCGCGCGGATCGATTTTCTCGTCCGCAAAGACTTGAGCGCAGTGTGGATCAACGAGATCAACACGATGCCCGGTTCGCTGGCTTTTTACCTGTGGCAGGAAACTGATCTCAGTCCCGAGCAGACTGTGGATGAGCTGGTCGCGCTCGCCCGTGAGGCCAATGCCCAGAAACGACGCAATACCTACGACTACCGTTCGAGCTTGCTATCCCTGACCGCCGCCCGCGGCCTGAAAGGCACAAAAGGCAGTAAGGCCTCGCGTACATCTTGAAACCCAACCGATAAAGCGCTGTAGCCTCGATTGTGAAATGCGATTACAATCGGCTGCTGAAATCGGAGCCGGGTGGCACAACGATCGCGGGAGCCGCATTCCCGCTATCCATATAGTTTGCTGCTGCGGCCTGGCATTCTTGCGCTGGACATCTGGAGATCATCTCTTGCTCGCTGCGCCGTTCCGTGAGATCACGATCCGCAATGCTATACAGCGGATGACAGCACTTCTGATTGCGCTGGCGATCATGAGCGGGATCGGGGCCTGTGCGCCTGCTGCCCAGCCCAATCCCACAGCGACGCTGCAGGGGGCATTCGTGCCCACACGCATCCCCCGTTCGGCGACACCCACCCACACCGGGATCCCGACTGAAACATGGACGCTGACGCCGAGTGCGACGTTCACCTCATCGCCGACCGTCACAGACACTCCCCGTCCGACGCTGACTCCATCCGATACGCCACCCCCCACCCCGTCACCGGATATGACGGGTACAGCGCAGGCCGAAGCAGCCGCCGCGACCCACTTCTATGCCACTGTCGAAGCGCAGCTCGCCGCCACTCTTGAAGCGCGTAGCGCGGCCACGCAGACTGCGATCGCGCTCATGCCGACCACGACCCCGACGCCGACAACGGCTGAGACGGTGACGACGATCGGCTTCAATACCATTCAAATCACATCCACTATCGATCGGGATGCACCGGTCAGCGGCACGATTTCATTTCCGCAGTACATGCAGATCTACGCCTTTGACGGTTCCGCCGGCGATCGGATCGATGTCGAGGTGCTGACCAGTTCAGGCAATCTATCCCCGGCGCTTTTCATCGTCCACCCTGACGGGCGGGAAATCGCCCGCTTTGAGGTGCGGCGTGAACTGGTCTCCAGCGGCGCAGTCCGCGGGTTGACGCTGCCTGAAACCGGTCGATATCTGATCGGCGTCACACGTCTCGCCGGTTTATTCGGGTTGACTGAAGGCACTTTCACGCTGACGATCCGCGCCAGCGCTCCGGATCAGGCCCCTGAGGGCATCTTTGCGGTTGAGACCCGTTACAACGAAAACATCAGCGGCAGCCTGGATCTGAATGATCCCGGTCACGTTTACGTTTTTAGTGGCCGCGCCGGCGATCGGGTCAATATCACTATGACCCGATTTTCGAACAACCTCGATCCCTTCCTGATCCTGACGGACAGCCTGGGGAATATCCTGACCTGGAACGACGATGATCTGCGCGCTGGGGTGACCGACTCAGTCATCAGTGAGTACGTGCTCCCCCGAGACGGTTACTACAGCGTGCTCGCCTCACGCTTCTTCAACAGCGACAACAGCGGCGATTATCGCCTCAAAATCACCCAGATCCCTTCCCTGCCCCAGACGATCGTTTATGGAGTGCTCGATCCGGTCAATTCGAACACTATCCGTGCCGACAACCAGTTCTTCAGCAATTTCAGCGTCGGTGACAGCGTCGTGACGGGCGCCGATGGCCGTACTCAGGAACTGCGCATGCAGACGCTGCTCACGTTCCAGCTCCCTCCTGTAGCATCGGAACAGATCGAGCGCGTTGAGCTGCGTCTGCAACCGTGTCTCGAAGCGCGCGGCGGTTTTTCCGCACTGGGTGTACTGACCATCTACGCCGATCCCTACGGCTCGCTGACAACCAGACGGGATTTCACCCGAGTCTCGACCGGCGCGCGCATCGTGACGGAACAGTCGAACTGCGGCCCTGTCGATGTGACCGAGATCACACGGGAACACCTGGAAAGCGGTCAGATCTTCAGCCAGTACCGCCTGATGTTCCGGCAGTCACAGAACAATGGTCAGGGCGATGAAGTTCTGCTCACCCCCAGTCTGGTTTTCTTCCTATCGGAGTGAGTCTCGATCGGGAACGATGCTCACAGCTACCGCTGCTTCAATGGGACGAAGCGATAGCCAATGCCGTACTCGCTTTGAATGTACGTCGGATTTTTCGCATCGGGTTCGATCTTACGCCGTAAGTGAGACACGTAGATGCGCGGGTAATGATTTTCCCGGTTGTATTCGAACCCCCACACCTCTTCAAGCAGCCGCTGAAACGTCAGCACCTCCCCCGGATGCTGCACCAGCAGCGCCAGCAGTTTGAATTCGGTCGGCGTCAAACGGATATCCTGGCCGTTGACGCTCACACGCCGCAGTGGAATATCCACTGACAGATAATCATCCTGATACCCACTCGGCAGTTCATCGTTCTGCTCCGATAGGCGTGCCCGGCGCAGCAGCGCCTTGACTCGCGCCTGAAATTCAGCCGAACGGAGCGGCTTGATCATGAACTCATCGGCCCCGATATTCAGCCCATTGACGATATCCTCTTCCGTGATCGCGTGGGCACTCATCATCAGGATTGGAACATCGGATATCTCACGGATCCGCTGGCAGACGGTGCGCCCATCCATATGCGGCATGGCCACGTCCAAGATGACCAAGTCGGGGCGAGCTGCATGGAACTGGCGCAGCCCTTCCAGGCCATCAAAGGCGCTCAGCGCCTCATAGCCCGCCTCTTTCAGATCCGATTGAAGCAGTTTCGTCAGATCCTTATCATCATCAACAATCAAAATACGATAACCCATACTCTCCTTCACCCTTGCTGACCGCCTGCTGCGCCTGCGTCAACAACTGCATCACCCTCACCGATCGCAGATGATTATACTTATTTTAACCTCGTGACGGTGGCGCTGCATGTATTTCGCCGATCAGATATGGTATGCTTGACCGCAATCTCACCGGCGGTGCTCGCCCGTGATAGTGAATTCCCCATGACCTGAGCAGTCACTGTAAGAGGAACCGTGCCGTACCAGTCTGGCGGAGGCCGTCGTAATAACGTCCAGCTAGGGGTGGGGCAGTCGATCTGGGCGGGCACGCCCCCTGCGGCCATACCGGAACGCACACTTGATGGAATCCCCGGTTGTCTGGCGCTGATCGCGCTGGCGCTGTCGATCGTGCTGGCCGTGGCTTTCCCCTATCTTCTACTGGTGATCGTCGTGGCTGTGGCCAGTTATTCAGCGCTCCGATTTCTGCTGGCGGGTATCGCCAATTTTATCGGCCTCAGGCAGATCAAACGCTGGGAACAGATCGACTGGACGGCGTATTACCATGCGCACGCACATAATGACGCCCTCCCGTGGGAAGCGGTGCGCCATATCGTCATCATTCCGGCATACAAGGAACCGCCTGAAGTGCTTGCACGCACTCTGCTCAACCTGGCCGCCCAGTTTGAAGCGCGCAAGCGCATGACGGTCGTGTTGGCCATGGAGGCGGCTGAACCCTCCAGCGCGGAAAAAGCGGAAGGTTTGATCGCGGAATATGGCCATCATTTCGCGCACTGCTTCTACACGGTACATCCGCGTGGACTACCCGGCGAAATGCAGTGTAAATCGGCCAACCAGGCCTGGGCCGCCCGCTGGATCAAACGTACGCTGGTCGATGAAGCCGGTTATAATATCGATCACCTTGTGGTGACGACACAGGATGCCGATACGCTCTGGCATCCGCATCATTTCTGGGCGTTGACGGCGCTCTTTGCCCTGAACCCCAAGCGCTACCTCAGTTTCTGGCAGGCCCCGATCCGCTATCACGGCAACATCTGGCAGATCAACCCGCTTTTACGGATCGTCAATGCCTATTCCACCGCTTTTGAACTCGCCTATCTGGCCGCTCCCTGGTGGAGTCCACTGCCGATGTCCTCATACTCGCTCAGTTTGAAGCTGCTCGATATCAGCGGCTACTGGGACTCGGACGTGATCGCTGATGAGTGGCATATGTTCATCAAAGCCTACTTTGCGCGCGGCGGCGTCGTTGAACTGGAGCGGATCTTCCTGCCATTCCTCGCCCAGGCCGTCACCGGAGATAATCTCTTCGAGGCGCTCAAAAATCGCTATCAACAAACCCTGCGCCACGCCTGGGGCAGCAAAGAGGTCGGCTATATGGTGGCCAAGATCTTCGAACATCCGGAGATCGAGTTCCTCCACAGTCTCAGGTTGTTACTGCGGATTGCTCATGATATCCTGCTGGCAGGCGCTGGCTGGGTGATCATGACCGTCGGTTCACAGCTTCCGTTCATCCTGCATCCGCGTCTGTTCACTGAAATCATCGGGGCCGGGTTCAGCAATCCCCTTTTCGCGATTTTGCAGGCCGCGTTCGGCATGGTCACCATCCTCGGCATCGTCTTCTGGTATCAGGATGTCATCGTGCGGCCTCCACGTACCGTCCGCCAGACGTGGGCAGAGCGATTGTGGACCTTGATCAGCTTCCCGGCGCTGCCGATCCTGACCCTGTTTCTGGTGGCTATCCCCACCCTTCAGGCGCAGTTTCGGCTGCTGGCGGGCATTCCACTGCAGTTTCGCGTCAGCAAAAAGATTTGATGTGCGCGTCTTTGGAAAAAACAGGAGCAGCAGCATGGCAAAAGTAGGCTATATCGGTCTGGGGATCATGGGTGGAGCGATCGCCCGCAACCTGCTCAAAGCGGGGCACGATCTCGTGGTTCACAACCGCAGTCAGGCGGCAGTCGATGCGCTGGTGGAACTGGGAGCGCGCGCCGCTTCCTCTCCGCGTGAAGTGGCCCAACAGGTCGATTTTGTGTTCACCAATCTTCCGGATACGCCGGATGTGGAACAGGTTGTGCTCGGAAAGAACGGTATCATCGAAGGTGCGCACCCCAATCTGATCTACATCGACAACAGCACGATCAAGCCGGAGACCGCTCGCATGCTGGCCCGGCAGCTGGCTGAAGTTGGCGTCGAGGCGCTCGATGCCCCCGTTAGCGGCGGCGATGTGGGCGCGCGGGACGGCACGCTGACGATCATGGTCGGTGGCTCGCAGGCCGCTTTTGAACGCGCGGTTCCCCTGTTTCAGGCGATGGGCAAAGCCTGGGTGCTCGTGGGGGATGCCGGGGCCGGTCAGATCGCCAAAGTCTGCAATCAGATCATCGTCGGCGCACAGATGGTGGGGCTGGCTGAAGCCCTGATCACAGCGCAAAAAGCTGGTGTCGATCCGCAGCGCGTCGTCGCGGCCATCAAAGGCGGGGCTGCGCAGATGTGGACGCTCGATGTCAAGCCGCCGCGGTTATTCGCCGGCAATCGCAAGCCGGGTTTCAAAGCTTACATGCAGCACAAGGATCTCGGCATTGTGATGGATACCGCGCGCACCTACGGCATCCCCCTGCCGATGACCGCGGTCATCCTGCAGCTCTACGAAGCGATGCTGCAGCAGGGCAATCGCGATCTGGACAACAGCGCGGTGATCAGCGTCTATGAAAGCCTCACCGGCGTCCGGCTTGACGAACCGCTGCGCGATCAGCAGGGTTGAATCCTCTGAAGTGGACATTCAATCGCAGCGGCTGACCGTCGCTCTCTGCTGCGATCCACGATAATCGGCTGAATAAGCCCGGGTTGGTCACCGCGTGTGACCGGATTGAAGTGAGACGTGAAAGAACGTGTACAAAAGCTCATGGCACTGGCAAATGTTGGATCGCGCCGGGCCTGCGAAGCCCTGATCGAGCAGGGACGAGTGCGCATCAACAACCAGATTGCCACCCTCGGCGACAAAGCCGACCCGGAAGTTGACATCGTCGAGGTCGATGGGACGCGCCTGTCGTTCGATCAACGCCGGGTCTATTTCGCATTCAACAAACCGAAACAGGTGCTGGTCACGGGCAAGCCGCATCGCAGTGACGAACGCCCTACCGTCCGCGACTTCCTGCCCTACGACGGCCATCTGTTCAGCATCGGACGGCTCGATGCTGACAGCGAGGGCCTGGTCATCATGACCAATGACGGCGCGCTCGCTCAAAAGCTGACGCATCCGCGCTTTCGTCATACCAAAACTTACCGCGTCACCGTCCAGGGCCTGCCGACCGCAGAAACGATCGAAAAATGGCGCGATGGCGTCTTCCTCGATGAAATCGAGGGCCGGACTGCGCCATGCCTGGTCGAAATCGTCAAAGGCGGGAACAAAGAATCCGTTCTGCGAATTGTGATGACCGAGGGCAAAAAACGCCAGATCCGCCGCGTCGGCAGCGCGCTCGGCCATCGGGTAGTACGACTGGTTCGCACTCAGATCGGCATGCTGGAACTTGGCAGTCTCCCTGAGGGAGGATATCGCGAACTGTCGGAAAAAGAAGTCCAACTGCTGAGCACGCCAGACCCTGAATTCAAGCAATTTCTGGCGGAGCGGGCCAGAGCGCGGCGCTATGGTGGCGGGGCGCGGGTCTCGGAAGACGATCGCCAGGGTGCCCCGCGCCGCTTCGCCGAAGGCGACCGCCCGCGTCCCCGCCGCGAGGACGACTCCCGGCCTCCGCGCCGCTTCGCCGAGGGCGACCGCCCGCGTCCCCGCCGCGACGACGACTCCCAGCCTCCGCGCCGCTTCACCGAAGGTGACCGCCCGCGTCCCCGCCGCGAGGATGACTCCCGGCCTCCGCGCCGCCATGAGAGCGGTTCGGAGCGCTCCGAGTCGAGAGCCACACCCCCCAGTCGCCCCAGACCGGATCGTCGCAGTCAGGGGGATCAGGGGCGATCGCGCCCCGGCGGCTCTGACCGTGGACACGGGCGCACGACGGGCGGGCGTTCATCCGGCGTCCGACCGCGCAAAACCGATCGAACCCACGACGAGGAATAGATGTCCGCAATTGAACCCACCGCCGACCGCAGCATCGCAGGATCCGATGTCAGCGAAGAGGTTCGCCGTTATGTCGAACGCCAGCCCAGACTCGCGTGGCGACGGCGGATCATGCGCGCCGCCATTCGTCTGGTTGTGATGCGCTGGCTGGTGCAGACCACGATCACCGGATTGGAGCATATCCCCCCGGCCGGCCCGACGATCCTGATGATGAATCACATTTCCCTGCTCGACCCGGTGCTGTGCATGGGGGCTGTGACTTCTCGCTTTGTCGTGGCGATGTCGAAAGCCGAGAATATGCGCAACCCTCTACTGGGGCCGATGATCCGCTGGTGGGGGGCGTTCACCGTCAATCGCGGCGAAGTCGATCGGACGGCGCTGGCCAATTCTATCGAGCTGGTGCGCAGCGGAGCGCTGCTGCTGATCGCCCCGGAAGGGACGCGCCAGCGCGAAGGGCTGGCGCGCCCCAAACCGGGGCTGGCATACATCGCCACCAAAGCGGATGCCGTGATCGTCCCCGCCGCGATCAGCGGGGCTGTTGGATGGATGGACTCGCTCAAACGACTGCGTCGTCCTCGTGTGCGCGTCGACTTTGGCCGTCCGTTCCGCTTCAAGACGGACGGGCGCGCGCGCATCCCGCGCGACGAGCTGAACCGCATGATGGAAGAGGCGATGTATCAGCTTGCGGCCACTGTGTCGGATGAGTCCATGCGTGGGGTATACTCCGATCTGAGCAAAGCCACGACCGACTATATCGAATTCGTGTGAGGGAGCGATCATGTGCGGCATCGTCGGCTATGTGGGCGACCAGGCTGCCGCCCCTTTCATCATCGAGGGTCTGGGACGTCTGGAATACCGCGGTTACGACTCCGCTGGAATCGCCGTCCTGGACGAACACAACCAGGTGCAGCTCCGCCGTGACGTCGGTAAGCTGATCAATCTGCGCAGCAAACTGGCCGCCGATCCCGTTTCCGGGACGATCGGGATCGGCCATACGCGCTGGGCCACGCATGGCGCTCCGGCTGAGCACAATGCTCATCCGCACATCAGCATGGATGGGGATTTCGTCGTCGTCCACAACGGCATCGTCGAGAACTATCTGGAACTGCGCGAAGAACTGATCGCCGAAGGTGTCCGGTTCGCTTCTGAAACCGATACCGAAGTCATCGTCCAGCTCATCTCGCGCTTTGCAGCCGATGGCGCGCACAATGATGTCACCGAAGCGACGCGCCTGGCCGTGCAGCAGATCCGGGGCGCACATGCGATCGTCGTGATGTCACGCCGCCAGCCCGATCGACTGGTGGCCGTGCGCATCGGCAACGCCGGCGGCATCGCGCTGGGCAGCAGCGAAGGGGCAAGTTTCATCGCGTCGGATATCCCGGCGATCCTCGAATACACCCGCTCAATGGTCTTTCTGGAAAGCCGACAGATCGCCACGGTCACCGCTCAAGGCTTTTCCATCACCACCCTCGATGGTCATCCGGTCGTCCCGCAGTATCATCACATCCCTTACGACCCGGTCAGCGCCGCGCGGGGCGAATACAAACACTTCATGCAGAAGGAGATCTTCGAACAGGCCCGCAGCCTGACCGATGCAATCCGGGGGCGGATCGACTTCGATCAGGGGAGCATTCTCCTTCCCGAACTTCAGTTGACCCCTGAAATCGCGCGCACGCTGCAGCGAGCGGTCATCACCGCCTGCGGGACGAGCTACTACAGCGGACTGATCGGCAAGTTCTACCTCGAATCTCTGGCGCGTTTGCATACGGAAGTCGATTACGCCAGCGAATACCGTTATCGCGATCCGATCATCGACGCCAGCACGGCTGTGATCGCGATCACCCAGAGCGGTGAGACCGTAGATACGCTGGCGGCCATGGAAGAAGCGCGCAGCAAACAGGCGCGTCTATACGCGATCGTCAATGCGATCGGCAGCCAGGCCATGCGCATCGCCGACGGATATATCACGATGAACGCTGGCCCGGAGATCGGTGTCGCGTCCACCAAGGCGTTCACAGCCAGCATCACCGCTCAGTATTTGCTGGCGCTGGACCTCGGTCAGCTCCGCGGCACGCTGACGCCAGCGGATATCCGCGCGCATGCGCACGATCTGGCCCGTCTGCCCGACCTGGTCGGGCGCGTCCTCGATCGCTTCGATGCCATCAGCGAGCTGGCGAACATTTTCCACCATTACACCGATTTTCTGTTCCTGGGGCGCGGCATCAACTACCCGATCGCGCTGGAAGGCGCGCTCAAACTGAAAGAGATCAGCTACATCCATGCGGAGGGCTACCCCGCTGGCGAGATGAAGCATGGGCCGATCGCGCTGATCGACGAAAATATGCCCGTCGTCGCGATCGCCTTGAAAGATGCGGTATACGATAAGATGTTGAGCCAGATCGAACAGGCCAAAGCGCGGGGCGCCAAAGTGCTGGCGCTGGCGTCTGAAGGAGATACCCTGATCGGCGCCAAAGCGGATCACGTGCTGTACCTGCCGGCTGCACCGGCCCTGCTGTCACCGATCATCGCGGTCATCCCGCTGCAAATGCTCGCTTACGCGATCGCAGTGCGACGCGGCGCTGACGTCGATCAGCCGCGCAACCTGGCAAAATCCGTCACAGTGGAGTGAAGATGCGCATCCTGATCACCGGCGCCGGCGGTTTCGTTGGCGGTCACCTGATCGATCATCTGCTCGCGCAGGGTGAGGGCGAGATTCACGGTACCGTGTTCGCCGCCTCAGAGCGCATCCCCTCCCCGGCAGTTGCGCATTCGGTCGATCTACGCGATCTCCAGGCTGTGACCCGTCTGCTGGATGCGCTGCGCCCGGATCAGATCTATCATCTGGCGGCATGGGCGCGCGTGCGCGGTTCCTTCTCCCTCGCCTGGGAGACGATCGAGAACAATGTGCGCGCGCAGCTCAACGTGATCCTGGGCTGTCTGGAAGCGGGCATCACTCCGCGCATCCTGATCGTGAGTTCCGGTGAGATTTACGGCGGTGACCGGGAAAGTCCTGATCCAACACCTGAGGAGGCCCCCTTCCGTCCCGCCAACCCCTACAGCGTCAGCAAAGTGACGCAGGATATGCTCGGTTTACAGTATCACATCAGCCATGGACTGCCGATCCTGCGCGCCCGACCTTTCAATCACCTCGGCCCCGGTCAGGGGGCGGGGTTCGTCGCGCCCGATTTCGCCCTGCAGATCGCCCGCATCGAGGCAGGATTGCAGGAACCCGAAATTCGCGTCGGCAGCCTGTCCGCGGAGCGAGACTTCACGGATGTGCGCGATATCGCCCGGGCTTATGGTCTGATCATGCAGCGTGGTCAGCCGGGAGAGGCGTACAACGTCGCCAGCGGCAAAACATACACCATCCAGTACGTGCTGGATACGCTGCTCAGCCTCTCCCCTGTGGCGATCCAGATCAAACAGGATCCGGAATTGATCAAACACGCCGGCGTTCATCGAACCTGCGGGGATGCATCGCGACTGCGGCGGACGACGGGTTGGGAGCCACAGATCCCGCTGCATGTCACGCTCGCAGATGTCCTGGAGGACTGCCGGCGGCGGGTTCGACGGGAGATGCAGGGTCAGGAAGCATGAGCGGATTGAGCGCCAGTGGGTGGACCGCCTGCGCTCAGCTTCAACCTGAACTTACTCTGGGTTTTTCCGAGCATCCATACAGGAGCGTTTTCCTGTCTTTTACACAGTGCGGAGGTTCATCTTGGCAGCGCAGTCATCAGCTCAGCTCGATGTGCCCGTTTATGTGGTCGCGGGTGAACATCGCATTCCGGTCAGCGACTATCCAGCGCGCATGGCCGATATCCCCCCCTCGCGGATGTTCCTCATCCGCGACGCCCTGAACGCTTACAAAGCCAGAATGGGGCCGGATGCGGTCACTTATGACGCTTCTCAGGGAGATGGCGGAGCCAGCCTTCCTGGCGTCCCCCGTGAACTGCTCGAGCGAGCGCTGGAAATTCAGCTTCAGCATGGCACAGCGTACGATCAGCCCTGGGGGACAACCCGCTTCCGCAAGGCGGCGGCTGAACAGTACTGGAAATTCACGCCAGAAACCGGCTTCGGCCCGGACAATCTGGTATTCGTCCAGGGTGGGCGCGACGGTCTGCAAAAAGCCTATGCCGCGATGATCGCGCTCGGACATCGGTCGGTCGGCGCGGTACTGGTCGTCTCCCGCGTGCCCTGGGTCTCTTACAACTGGGGGCCATACGCAGTCGGCTTAAACGTCATGCTGGCTCCGGGCAGACCGGAAGAGGGCTGGCGCTATACACCGGACTCGATCCGCGCCTGCGCCGAACTGGCCCGACGCGACGGCCGCCCACTGGCTGGCCTCGTCATCACCTCGCCGGATAACCCGACCGGCCGCACCATGCCGCTGGATGAGCAGATCGCGCTCGGTCAGACGGCGCTTGACGCAGGTTTCCCCTTCGTGCTCTACGACTGGATCTATCACTGGGTGACCGATAACGGCCCATCCGATATCAATGCGCTGCTGACGGCTTTCTCACCGGAACAGCGCCAGCGCATCATCGTGCTCGACGGCCTGACCAAGAGCCTGGGAGCCTCCAACATTCGCGCAGCGCATCTGGTGGCGGGCAAGGACGTCGTCAAGTACATCACCAGCCAGGCCTCCCACAGCGTCATCCCGGCATTTTACGCTCAGGCGGTCTCGATCGCTGCCTACGAAATGGGGTTCGCCTCAGCCGCGGCTTCGATCATCGAACCGACCCGCGCCAGTCGTCGCGTTCTGCGCGCGGCGCTGGAAGCGGAGGGGCTCCATTTCATCATGGGCGATGGTTACTACGCCTTCATCGACTGCACCCCCTACATCGAAGCGGCGGGCATGGCGGACAGCGAAGCCCTGCTCAAACACCTGGGGGAAAATCACGGTCTTGCAGTCGTCCCCGGCGTTTACTTCTCGGATGCGGGCGCAAACTGGATTCGTTTTTCGTACGCGCTGCCCCCGGAGGTCACCCAGGGGGCGGTTGAACGCCTGTTTGAGGGACTGCGCGCGCTGAAACCGTAACCGACGCAGCCAGGACATTCATCGATTGTTCACCTGCTCCCCCTGAAAACTGGGTGTTTCACGGGGGAGCTTTTTTTCTATCATACTTACGACTAAAATGATGTTGAGCGCCAATAAATGATAGTGCTTTGAGCACACAGGTGGAGCACGGAGGTAATCAATCGATGGCTTACGCAGAACTGTTCGATCGCACTCGCATTATCCCAGCCAGCCAGTCGTACAGCGAAGTTCGTCCGCTGGTGAAATGGGTTTTCGCCTGGATGGGCATCGGCTTGCTGGTGACGGCGCTGGTTGCCTTCTTCACCGCCACTTCACCGGCACTGGTTGAGGTGCGCACCAATCCGGTGATCGCCATCGGCGCGATGATCGGCCAGATCATCCTCGTTTTCGCGCTCAGCTTCGGGATGAGCCGGATGTCGCCGGGTCTGGCGGCGGGCGGGTTCCTGATCTACTCCGCGCTGATGGGCTTTTCGCTGTCGCTGATCCTGCTGGTCTTCAACCTCGGCACGATCTTCACCGCCTTCGGGACGACGGCGATCCTGTTCGGCATCATGGCGTTCGTCGGCTTCACCACGCAGACGGATCTGACCAAACTGGGCCGCATCCTGTTCTTCGCGCTGATCGGCCTGATCATCGCAACGGTCGTCAATCTGTTCGTGGGCTGGAGCACGCTCAATTTCATCATCAGCGTGATCGGCGTGCTCATCTTCATGGGTCTGACCGCCTACGACGTCCAGAACATCAAGCGCATGGCCGCCGCCCCGGAGATCGCCGGCGACACTCAGATGATGGCGAAAGTCGCGATCTTCGGCGCGCTGTCCCTGTACCTCAACTTCATCAACATCTTCCTGTTCCTGCTCCAGCTTCTGGGCGGGTCGAGCAGCGACTGAGATCGATTACTTTCCCCATCCCCCCTTCCGTTGTAGAACCCCCGCGATCGTCCTGCGGGGGTTCTACTATTGACCACAGCTTTTATGACCGGGCGTTCATCAACGCGGTCAGTGTCGCCGTATCATACACCGCCATGCCCGACGCATTTGCGTCGATCCGCCGCAGCAGGCCGGTCAGCACATCCTTTGCGCCCAGTTCGATGAACTCCGTCACACCGGCTGCGATCATCGCCTGAACCGACTCCGTCCAGCGCACCGAACTGGTGAGCTGCTGGCCCAGTTCCGCGCGAATCTCGTCCACAGTCGTCACCGGCTGCGCGGTCACGTTGCCGTAAATAACCACTTGAGGCGCAGTGAACGGCGTGCGCGCGAGCGCTTCATCGAACGCCTGGGATGCCGCAGCCATCAGCGGCGAGTGAGCGGCGATGCTCACCGCCAGCCTGACAGCGCGTCTGGCTCCCGCGGCTTTCGCCAGTTCGAGCGCCCGTTCGAGCGCGGCGTGCTGCCCGGAAATGACGATCTGGCCGGGGCAGTTATCGTTCGCCAGCACGACAACCGCACTCGTCTCGGCTGAAGCCTGCTGGCACACTGCCCGCACGACATCCGCATCCAGCCCGAGCAGGGCGGCCATGCCACCGGGCTGCTGGTCTCCAGCTTCCGCCATCAGACGCCCGCGTTCGCGCACGAGGCGCAGTCCATCGCGGAAATCGAGCGCGCCAGCCGCCGTCAGAGCGGTGAACTCCCCCAGACTGTGACCGGCCACCGCGAACGGTTTCCGATCGGGAACCAGCGCATTCAGCACGCGCAGCGCGGCGATACCCGCCGTGTACAGCGCCGGCTGGGTATTGACCGTCGCATTCAGATCGGCTTCCGGCCCGTGAAAACACAGATCGGACAGGCTGAAGCCCAGGATGTCATCCGCTTCGGCGAACGTCTCCCGTGCGATCGGATACTGCCGGGCCAGTTCAGCCCCCATGCCGACAAACTGCGATCCCTGTCCTGGAAAGACAAATGCTGTTTTCGTCATTGTGCATCTCACTTAAATTGTGCCGGCTGATCCATCCAGATTTGCCAGCCGCTCCGCGCTCATCATGATGGATATAACAAACAAGCCGTGCTCAGGATAGCACGGCCTGTCAATCAACTTCACGGATCGCCAGAACGGGCGAACTACTTCGAGTCGCTCTCAACTTCCATGACGACTTCACCCCGGTATGCACCACAGTTCGGGCATACATGATGGGCGACATGCAGTTCACCGCAGTTCTCGCAGCGCAGCAGTTGTTTCAGCGACAGCGCATCATGCGCGCGACGACGGTTGCGACGACTGCGGGACATTTTCCGCTTCGGTAATGGACCCACGATAAATGCTCCTGTGCTCAACATCGATCGCGCGGCTGCGGCCCGATCGGGTTCGCGCGCGGCTCAGTCTTCTCACATGATAGTAGGCGCATTATATGAGATCCCTTCCGGGCGATCAATCCCCACTCCCCTCATCAGCTTCCCCGTCTTCAAAATAATGGGCATCTTTCAGGGCGTCGGGCAGCAGATCGCGATCGCCGTACATCTGGTAGTCGCGCCCATAATTGAGAGACCGCATCAGATCGGTCGGCGCATTGCGCAGCTTGAGCGGAATGGGCAGGCTCCCGGTTCTTTTCACGTCGTCCAGAGCGCGAAAGTACGCTTCGTAAGCCGATCGATTCTTGGGGGCACGGGCCATGTATACCGTGCCGTGCGCCAGATTGATCTGGGCCTCCGGATAGCCGACCGTCTCGACCGCCCGGAAAACCGCATTGGCGATCACGAGCGCCTGAGGATCGGCCAGGCCGATATCCTCAGAAGCGAAGATGACCAGCCGGCGGGCGATGAAAAGCGGATCCTCACCGGCATCAGTCATCCGCGCCAGATAATACAGCGCCGCATCGACATGGCTGGCGCGCATCGATTTGATATACGCGCTGATCGTGTTGAAATGTTCTTCGCCGCTGCGGTCGTAACGCAGGTGACGAGCCTGCAGCGCCGTATGCAGATCGGCCTTCGTCAGGTGATGATCGGCTTCATACAGTGAGGCCGCCGTATCCAGTAAGTTCAGCGCCTGACGGGCATCACCATTCGCATAGCTGATGAGAAAATCAATCCCCGCCGGTTCCACCGACAGGTGAAGCGCCCGCATCCCCCGTTCGATGATCTGGCGAATTTCAGCCTCGTTGAGCGGTTCGAGCACGTAAACGCGCATGCGCGACAGCAGCGCCGAGATCACCTCAAAACTCGGATTTTCCGTCGTCGCTCCGATCAGGATGATCGTGCCGTCCTCAACGTATGGCAGCAGATAATCCTGCTGCGCCTTGTTGAAACGGTGGATCTCATCCAGAAAGACGACGGGCGCGGCGGTCGCGTCAGATCCCGGCTCTGGAGCAGCGAACAGGCTGGCCTGGACTGGCCCGCCCCGCCCGGTTTTGCCCGCGGACTTCTGCTGCTGAATGATCGCACGTAAATCGTCTTTTCCCGCGCTGACCGCGCTCAGCTCATAATACTTCCGCCCCGTTTCGCGGGCGATCAGACGCGCCAGCGTCGTCTTGCCCACCCCAGGCGGCCCCCAGAAAATCATCGAGTGCAGACGCTGGCTCTGGATCGCCAGTGCGATCGGTTTCCCCTCCCCGACCAGATGGCTCTGTCCGACGAATTCGCTGAGCGTCGTCGGGCGGATGCGGTCGGCCAGCGGGCGTTGTGCATCGGCCAGGATGTGCCGTTGTGAATCCTCACTCATCGATCTTCACCCCACTTCCAGACGCGGGCGATACTGGATCGCCTCGGCGACATGCGCGATCTCGATCCGGTCGCTGTCCGCCAGATCGGCGATCGTGCGCGCCAGTTTGAGCACGCGATGATAAGAACGGGCGCTGAGCTGCATGCGCTTGACGGACAGTTCCAGAAGCTGGCGGGCGTCGTCCTTCAGGACGCAGTAAGTCTGGATCTGGCCGACTCCCATATCCGAATTGGCATGGACGGCGGGTTCATCGCGGAAGCGCGCCGCCTGGCGCTGGCGCGCGGCGATCACCCGTTCGCGCACGCTGGCGGATGTTTCGGCTGTCGCTGCGGCCATGAGCTTGTCGTAATCCACTCGCGGCACATCGACGTGCAGGTCGATGCGGTCGATCAGCGGCCCCGAGATGCGCCCCTGGTAGCGCGCGATCATGGAAGGCGTGCAGGTACAGGTTCGCGTGGGATCGCCATGGTGGCCGCACGGACAGGGATTCATGGCCAGCACCAGCATGAAGTTCGCTGGAAAAGTCAGCGAGCCGTTAGCCCGGCTGATCGTGACCACTTTATCCTCAATCGGCTGGCGCAGCACTTCCAGCGTGCGCGGCCCCAGCTCCGTCGCCTCATCCAGAAACAGAACGCCCCGATGAGCCAGCGTGACCTCACCGGGCCGTGGGATCGTGCCGCCGCCGATGATGCCGGCCATCGACACCGTGTGATGTGGTGCGCGGAACGGGCGCATTTCGATCAGCGGGTCGCCATGCGTCAGCAGATCGGCCACGGAGTAAATCCGCGTGACCTCAAGCGCCTCTTCACGGGTCAGCGGAGGCAGAATACCGGGCAGCGCGCGCGCCAGCAACGTTTTCCCCGTGCCGGGCGGCCCGATCAAGCGCACGTTGTGATTGCCCGCCGCCGCAATTTCCAGCGCGCGCTTGACATGTTCCTGCCCTTTGATATCCGCTAAATCCACAATACCGGGAGGAAGCTGCCAGCGCCGTTCCGGATCGGGTGACGGCGGGACAAATGGCTCGATATGGCGCAGCCCATACAGATGCTCGACCAGTTCGCCCAGCGACTCGATCGGATAGATCGCAATGCCATCGACCAGGGCGGCTTCCGGCGCATCTTCCGCAGGCACATAGATCGCCCGGCAGCCCTGTGCCTGAGCGGCATAGGCCATCGGCATCACGCCTTTGACATGACGCACCGCTCCATCCAGAGACAGCTCACCGACGAAAACCACGTTATCGACCGCGTCCAGCGGCACCTGATCGGTCGCGGCCAGGCAGCCGACAGCGATCGCAAGGTCATAAGCCGGGCCATGTTTGGGCAGATCTGCAGGACTCAGGTTGACGACGTAAGCTTTGGGGGGAAATTGCAGACCGCTGTTCTTGATCGCGGCCCGCACGCGCTCGCGGCTTTCCTTGACGGCATTATCGGGCAGGCCGACGATCGTGAAGCTCGGCAGGCTGGCGCGGGGGTTGAAATCGGTTTGCACATCGACGATCCAGCCATCCAACCCCAGCACTGCGCACGCTTTGACGATTGACAGCATTGTCACGCTCTTTTCGCTGGCTTCAGATCCATGCAGCCGCTCATTATTGACCACCAAAGTACCGATCGCGAATCCGGGCGATTCGAACATGCTGTTCCGGCGTCAGCAGTCCCCAGAAGATGTCCGCATCGACGACGCGGTCGGCCCCGGCATCCGCATAACGACGCAGCAGAGCGAAAAACGCATCCGTCCCCAGTTCAGTCCGCAGCGCATGGAGCATGCGCGCACCGCGTAAGTACACCGCATTGATGTATTCGCGGATCGTCCCGAAGCGATAAACGCTGCTGCCCACCGACCCGGCGGGTTGATAATCAGGTGGAGCAAACCGATCGACGCGGAACGACCACCACCAGTCCCGCAGATCGGGATGAAATTCCTCGTAATAGATATATTCGCTGTAGGTGGCGAGCGCTTCATCCAGCCAGGGGGCGTTCGCTGAGTCGCTGCCGACACGCGCATACCACCACTGATGCGCGATCTCGTGCACGGCGATGATGATCAGATAGGACTGCGGCGTGCCGTTGAAGGTGCGGAACCAGTCCCGGCTGACAAAGACCAGACCGCTGAACTCCATCCCATCCGGAAAATCCCCCTCGACGATGACCAGACGATCGGGGTTCATCGGGCCGAAGAGATCGCTGAACATGCCGATCGCATCGACAGCGGCGTCGAGGACGGACTGCGCCCCGTCAACAACGCCATCCGGCGTCTGTACCAGGGTATCGGCAAAGGTATACAGCTCAACAGTCATTGATCCGCTGGTGCGGCTGTGTAGACGAAACTGATCGCTCAGGCTGATCGCCAGCTCCCGCGCGCGCTCATGCGTGATCGCGATGCTCCCATCGTCAGCAGTGCGAACCGCCCCGGGTGCGGCGATCTGTAGTTCCGCGGGCGCGTTTTGTACGCTCAGAGTCAGGTTCCAGTCCGCAACATCCGCGACCTGCTGCTCGCCCACCAGCGCCGCATCGGGCACGAGCCAGTCACCGCCGGGGCGTGCCGCAACTGTCGGCAGCCAGTTCGCCAGGTTGATCTGTCGGTCAGTGTAGCCGAGATACCCGCGAAATGCCCGCACCCCGTTCTGGACGGGCGGAACCCGGAGATCGAACGTCAGCGTCAGCGAGACAGCGCATCCCGGCTCAAGCGCGGCGGGCAGATCGACGGTCAGGCGTTTTCCCACCAGTTCAAATGCTGCCGGGCTTCCGTCGGCAAAGGTGATGCTGCTCAAAGTGAACACCCGGGGTTCCCGATTGGCTTCAACCGAAAACACGACATCATTCAATGGCTGGCCGGTACGGTTGCTGTAAGTCACCGTCTGCACGGCAGAAACGGTTCTGGCGGTGTAATCGACCGTTGCATCGATCTCATGACGTGAAGCGACCCGCATATCGGTGGCCCCGCACGTGGTGATGTCATCGACAACGATCGACTGATCGATCGGCGGCTCGACGCGCACGGCTGTCGGCGTCGGTTGGAGCGCATCGCCTGCAATTGTGCACGCAGTCACGATCGCCATCAGAACGAGCGCGCTCAACCGCATTCGCTCAATCATCGGTTTTCACCCCTGTTCGACATCTGGGGATATCCACAGTAGGCTTTGCGTCGCATTTGATCCATCCATCCACCGTATCGACTGTCTCGTCAATGTGTTATTCTTATCGCACACTCATAAACGAGTTCGGTACGAGACTCCATTTCGACTACCGGGCATTCTACCACTGATGGCGGCGCTCTCAGTGCTTATCCAGAGGAGCAGTTTGACAATGACACCATCCCCGTCCCTCACAACGCAACTGCGCGGGCTGATCCAGCTTACCCGTTGGAGGGAATACGTGTTCTTCGGCGTACCGCTGACGATCCTCGGCGCATTGCTGGCCAGCTCGCGCAGCGGCATCGCGCTCGATGCCCGGCTTCTGGCCGTCATCGCCGGGAATATCCTGGCGCTGGCCTACGCCTTCATGATCAATGATATCGAAGACGCACCGGATGATGCCCGCGATCCGCATCGCGCCGCCAAAAATCCGGTCACGAGCGGTCTGGTCAACGTCCGTTTTGGCTATGCGGCGTGCCGCGTTGTGGCCGCTGTCACCCTGATCATGTACGCCCTCGGCGGGTGGTGGCCCTTCGTCATCGGCGCTGTCACGCTGCTGCTCTCGCATTTGTATTCCTGGCGCGTCATCCGTCTGAAAGCCTGGCCGGTGACGGACATCGTCTCTCACTCGCTCATGCTCAGCGGGCTACTGCTGCTGGCCGGCTATTTCATCTACGATACCAGTCCGGGATGGGTCTGGTTCGTCGCTGCCGGGGCAACCCTGGTGTCGGCATACGGCCAGCTCTACAACCAGCTTCGTGACTACGATATGGACAAAGCCGCCGGCCTGCATAACACCGCGATCATGCTGGGCGAACGCAACGCGCGGCGGATGATGTATTCATCGGTGGCTGTGGCAGCCCTGTGCATGGTCGTCGCGTTGATTCAGGGGGTGTTCCCCATCTGGCTCAGCCTCGTGCTGTTGATCGCTGTGCCGGTCAGTATGCTTTTCAAGCCCAAAACCGACGCGCGCGGCACGGCGGCGATCGATATCAGCGGTACGATGCAGATCCAGTCACTGGTCATCCTCAACATCCTGATCGGCGTCTGGCTGCTTGAAGTGCTGATACGCCAGGTCATTCTGTCGTAAGAATGCGCAGCAGGTTGACATGGGCCTTCCCGAAATTCACGCTATCCTGTTCAACGCCTACATCCTGTTCTCGCTGATTCTGGGGGTCTGGGCTGCTGTCATGGCAGCCCGCAACCAGCCCATCTCAGGCAATTTCTGGGGATCGGTCGCCACGATCACCATTCTGGCCGCGGCTATCCTCATCGTCGGCCTCATCATGCTGCTGACTGGCCTTCAGCCGCCCCGGCTGATCACCTACCTGCTCTACATGGCCTGGCTGATCGTGATCATGCCCGGCCTGTTCAGCCTGCTGCGGGGGCGCGATGATCGCAGCGCCGGTATCGCCTTCGCGCTGCTGTGTTTCTTCAACGCCACCACGTCATTCAGCATGTTGCAGCGCGACATTCTCGGCCCGTGGAGCGTACCCGCTCCCTGACCCCGACCATGCGCGCCTTGCTGCCCCTGCTGCTCTTCCTGCTCGCACTGGCGGCTGGTGCATGCGCCGATGCCCCCACCCCACTGCCCGAGGCGGTGCTCGTTCAGGCATCGCCGCCGGTGACTGCCCCTACCCCGTTAGAGGCGTCCCCCCTCGTGATCGCGGCGGATGCGCGCCTGGAATCCGCATTTTCGAGCGCCTTTCCCGGCGTCGATCTCCTCTTTCTCGAAGCACGTCCGCTGCCGGGCGGCATCGATGGGACATCCATCGACGCCTGGATCGGACTCGATCGCACCGATGACAGCATCGACTGTCTGCTGCGCCTTGAGATCGGATTGTCGCTCAGTGAGGATGCTGCCGCTCTGGTCGATGCTCCGGACTGGCTGGCTGCTTTCACCGTGCCCGCAAATCCGACCGCGATCCGGGTGCTGCTGGCGAACGCCGGATACCCTGACGGGCTGAGCATCCCCGTGGTCGGCGTCGATTGGGTGACGAACCTGTGGAATGAGCAGCTCAGGGGCAGCGGGATTGAATTGCAACCAGCACAAAACGGCAGTCTGGGCTACACCTGGGCGGTCTTGAGCCATACGCGCCCTGACGGTGCTGCGGGGCAGCATTTCACGCTGATGACCCTGCCCGTGTACTGCGCGGCCAGTTCAGCGATCGCTGTCGAACCGACCAGCGGCCAGTTCCCACGGATATATCGTTCAACCTGACCGGTGGTATACTGTGGGATATGGTCTCCTTTCCCTATCCCCGAACCGACTCCGTCCGTGTCGAGTCGATCATGTCTCACGGACTGCAAACCGTGGAGGCCTCAGCCCGTCTGCGCAGCGTCATCGGGCGGATGCGCCGGATCGGTCATGAAGGCTTTCCAGTCGTCAGCGCAGGACGGATCGTCGGTCTGCTCACGCGCCGCGATGCCGATCGGGCCGCGGAACACGGTCTGATCGATCTGCAGGTGCGCGATCTGATGCTGGCCGGAGAGGTCACGGTCACCCGATCCGACTCGCCCACCGAAGTCGTCAAACGCATGGTCGAAACCGGCTGGTGGCAGATCCCGGTAGTCGATGAACAGGGGTATCCGATCGGCATCGTCACCCGAACGGATATCCTGAAGTACTGGGCGCTGGCTGCAACCGGTGAGCAGCAGCAGATCGGTCTGGATCAGATCGAGCAGGTTCTGGGTGGCCCAACCGCCCGGTTGATCGCGCTCGTGCTCAAACAGGCGCAGATTTACGGCAGCACGCTGTATCTAGTGGGCGGAATTGTGCGCGATCTGCTGCTGGGCCTGCCCAGCACCGATATCGATTTCGTCGTCAGACCGGCGAATCCGGCTGCTGAATTTGGCGAAGCGGCACGCGCACTTGCTATGCAGCTCGCTGCCGCCCATGGCGGCCAGGTGCACGTTTTCCGCCCGTTCGGAACGGCCAAATGGAGTCCGGCTCGCGGCTTTATCGCTGCGTTGGGTTTCTCCATCGGGGATGAGATCGATCACATCGATTTCGCCAGCGCGCGCGCGGAGTATTACGAGCATCCGGCGGCCCTGCCGACTGTCTACACCAGCTCGCTGAAACTCGATCTGGAACGGCGCGATTTCACCATCAATGCCCTGGCGATCCAGTTTGACCAGGAAGACGCCCCCGGAACGCTGATCGACTATTTCGGCGGTGTGCGCGATTTGAAGAACGGCCATCTGCGCGTGATGCACTCGCTCAGCTTCGTCGATGACCCGACCCGGCTGCTGCGCGCTGCCCGGTTCGAAGCGCGCTTCGGCTTCAAACTCGAGCCGAGAACGTTCGAACTGATGACGGTCGCCAACCCGATGCTGGCGCGCACGGGCGGAGAACGCATTCGCAATGAACTTTCCCTCCTGCTGCGCGAACGCGATCCGGCTCGTGGCCTGCGCATCCTTGAGGCGCGCGGTCAGCTTCAGGCGATCCACGGGGCATTCAGCCTTCCGCCCGATCTGGAGGCGCTGTTCCAGGCGGCCCGAACGGGGGACGCACCGCCTAGTGAAACGCTGTTGTGGCATCTGCTCAGCAGCGCCATCCCGACGGCTCAGCTTGGGGACTGGTGCCAGCGACTGATGATCGGTAAGACCCTGTGCGAGTCGCTTCAGGCGCTGCACCAACTGCTGCTTTCTCGCGCGCGGCTCAACCCGAACGCGGAGACGCCATCCCGGCTGGCACGCTGGCTCGACGGGTTCCCGGCAATGGCCATCACGGCAGCACGCATTCTTTTACGCTCAGACCCCGCTGCCAGCGATTGTCTTCAGCAGTACGTCACGCTCTGGGAACCGATGCGCCACAGGCTGCCGCTCACAACCGGTCAGATGCTGAAGGCGCGCGGCCTCAAACCGGGCCCCTGTTTCGGCATCATCCTGTCACGCCTGCTCGATGGCTGGCGCGATGGGGTGCTGCATACAGCCGCTGATGAACATGCACTCCTTGAAACCCTCCTGGCCGAAGGATTGTGCGACCATGCAGATTAAAGACACCCGCTCAGCCATCGGCTTTACGCTGCACGTCCCCATCAGCGTGCGCCTCGCAGCCCCGGAAGATCTGCCCAGACTGGAGTGGTTCGGTCAGTTCGCCCACCTACGCCGGATCATGAGCCAGACCCTGCAGGAACAGCAGCAGGGAAGCCGCTTCATGCTGGTCGCTGAATTCAATACATATCCGATCGGCACGATCAGCGCGCATATCCTTCGCGGTGATCTGCTCCACCCCGGGCGACGGCGCGTTTACTTTTACTCCCTGCGCGTGCTGGAGATATTTCAGGGCCAGGGGATCGGCTCTCTGCTGCTGCAGACTGCTGAAGACCAGGCCCGGAGGCGGGGCTGTGTGACAGCCTCGATCGCCGCCGCCAAACACAATCAGATGGCTTGCAGCCTGTACCAGCGGCGCGGATACCACATCACCGGGGAAGATGCCGGAGAGTGGTCTTACATCGATCACTTAGGAAAACTACGCCAGGTTCATGAGCCGTGTTGGATACTGGAAAAAGCGCTGACCTTTGACTAAAATCCTGGCATTTCGGTGAGTAGGCAGAGAGTGACTAGATGGCAATCGATCAGGCAGAAGTGCGTGTGATCCGCTGGACAGGCGGCCAGCATCCCACGCTGTCATCGATCACGCGCCAGATGCAAAAAGACGGACTGCGTCCGTATGTGTGGGAAAATACGCCGAATTATCGATACGCTGTGCGCAGCCACGGATATCGGCGCGTCCTCTATGTGATCGAAGGCGTCCTGGAGATCACCCTTCCCGACAGCAACCAGCGCGTCAAGCTGCGCGCGGGTGACCGCGTCGAAATCCCCGCCGGCATCCGTCATGGGACGGTGATCGGCCCTCAGGGGGCGAGATGCGTCGAAGCCGCATTGAGCCAGCAGTAGCGCGGCAGCATCGTTTGCGCTGCGCCGCTCCTGCTCAGCCTGAAAACCGATGTCGATGACACGCGGCCTCAAACCGCCGCCGCTTTCAGAGGGGTGGGCGCTCAACGTGGATGGTCGCGTGAGCCATCCACGATTGTTCTCTCTGGATCATCTGCAGCAGATCGGCACCGCGAACTGCTCAAGTTATCTGCTCCGCGCGAACAAAGCCGCCCTGCCCGCTCGATCGCACCGCTGGGAAGGCGCATCGGGCGATCAGATCACCCGCATTGTCGCACCGCTCGCCGATGCGGATTACGTGCGTGTTCACGCACTGGATGGCTATCAGACCGTCATCTCCTATGCCATGCTCACCCAGGCGCTGATCGCCTGGCGCTGCGACGATCAGATGCTATCCCCGGCCCGGGGCGCGCCAGCGCGTCTGATCTTGCCTCGACGAGCCGGTCACAAACAGGTCAAATGGCTGAGCCGGCTCAGCTTCATCAACCACCACGAACTCACCGACGCCGCAGACGACATCGACGGTCGGGCACCGCTGAGCGCCTGGATCGACTTGTTCGATACGGAGCCTCTTTTCGAGGGACGTCGCATAGTTTTGACCGGGCGCATCTTCCCTGCGGCGAATACAGATCAGATCCATGCCGAACTGCGCATCAACGGCGGTTTTGGCCGCACCTTGTCGTTCGTTGACCAGCCCGATGGCTCGCTGTACTGGCAAACAGATTGGCTTCCCGCATACGCAGGTGAACATCGTCTGGAACTGCATGTTCGGGACGGGGATCTGGTCGTTACCCACTGCGCAGTTGCGCGCGTGAAGGCACGATGAGCCTGACCCGGAGAGCCTTTCTGCAAGCGATCGGGCTGTCGCTGGGTATCGGTCTGGCGAACACGATGCTCGATGGCATCACCCTTGAGACGATCGGTCGTCATTCATGGGCCGCGGACGGACTGCACTCACCGATCGGGCGGGTGCTGCGCCCTGTGCCGGTGATCTCCAGTTTCGATCGGCAGACTGTGGTGCGCACGGCATGGGAAGATGAGATCATCCCGATCCAGCCCGCTTCTGACCGGGACTGGTTCGTAACCCCGGACGGCTTGATCGCAGCCGAGGCCGTGCATCCGCTCAATCCGGACTATCGGTACCCTTCCCGTATCGATGCCGTTCCGCCCTATCCAGCCGAAGTCTGCGCTGGAAGTGCACCGATCTACGCCTGGTGCAGCGCCAGCGCCCCCCTCATGACTCGTATCGGCGGAGGCGGCGCGGCATGGATCGTCGATCGGCTCCTTATCGGGGATATCGCCTGGCTGGCGGTGGCCGCAGCACCGGGTGAGGCGATCATCGGCTGGTCGAACGCGCGGTTATGGCGGCCCATCCCCCGTCCATCCGGTGAACTGATGCGGGTTGATCGAGTGGTGATCGACCAATCCAGCCATACCCTGACCGCCTATCGTGACCGGAAGATTTACCTGCAAACGACGACGGCACAAACTACTTCCCTCCGTCCTGGCCGCTATGAAGTAAATTCCAGCGCGATATGCGCGTCAGAACAGTGTCAAACCCAAGCACAGCCATTCGCATCCGGGTTGATCGTGCCGTATCCGATCGACTTTGGAGACGGCAAAATTACAGGTGCATACTGGCACAATCGTTTTGGTCAGGATGCTCCTGGTCTGATACCGGAGGGGCTGATGACAGTCCATCCATACGCTGCGCGGCTGCTGTACGCCGCGGTATCGCTCGGAACTCCGGTCATCGTCAGTTAAACGGCGTTAGCTGAGGTCATACCGTGGAAATCACTTTCTGGATCGCGTTCATTGCAGGGCTGGTCTCGTTTCTATCACCGTGCTGCTTGCCCCTCGTGCCGGCCTATGTCAGTTACATGGGGGGGCGGCTGACGCACACGGTCGGGGCAGCGGTCAGCCTCGGAGATGGCGCGGCGGCGCTGCGGCCATCGTTTGCTGCCCGCCTGAACACCTTCCTGCATGGTCTGGCGTTCGTCGGCGGTTTCTCGTTCATTTTCGTCAGCATCGGTTTGCTGGGGACGGCGTTCGTGCAGCAGATCGGTCGGCAGAACATCTCGCTGGTCACCGATATCATCTCGCGGACAGGCGGCATCCTGATCATCTTCTTCGGGCTGCACTTCATGGGCCTGCTGCCGCGCGTGCTGCGCTGGCTGCTGGCACAGCCGCGCATCATCGGCAGCCCACTGGCGACGATCGTATTCGGCATTGCAGCCGCTGCGCTCATCCTGTGGGCATTCGTCGATGTCCTGATCGCGCTCCCCGTTCTGGCCGTGCTCCTGCTGTGGCTGTTCATCGGTGGGGCATTCATCCGGCCTCAGGAATTCTGGACGAACGCGATCACCACTATCCTGACCGGTCTGTACTCCGACACCCGGATCCAGATGACAGCGCGCGGGGGGCAGGGGCTGGCCAGTTCAGCGATCATGGGCGTGATCTTTGCGGCTGGCTGGACGCCCTGTCTCGGGCCGATCTATGGCAGCATTCTCACGCTCGCCCTGACGGGTCAGAATGTGGCTCAGGCGGGGTCACTCCTGCTCGCTTATTCGCTGGGACTGGGTGTGCCCTTCCTGATCGCAGCGCTGCTGCTCGACAGCACCCAGGGGGTCGTGCGCCGATTGCAGCGCCACGTTCACAAGATCGAGGTCTTTGCAGGGGTGATGCTGGTCGTCGTCGGTATTCTGGTCGCCAGCGGACGGCTGCAATCGCTGAGTCAGTACTTCGCCACTGAGTTCGCCGACCTGTCCTACCGGATGGAAGAATGCGCGACCCAGATCTCAATGGGCGAGATCGGACTGGGCGATTTTGTGAACTGTGTCTCCGAACAATCCACTCAGCCCGTGGGGCTTGACGCCGCACCATCAACCTGATCAGCTCCCGTCGATGATGTTCAAAGCGCGCGCCGCCTTCATCATCGTCGGCATCCTGTTCTGGGCAGCGGCATTACAGTTGATCGCGATGATCGGACTTCCGGATCGGGCTGAGCAGACCGCCCTGGTGATCGACGGTCAGTCGTTTGCGCCGGAAATAGGTTCGCTCGCTCCCCCATTCTCGGCATACGATGTCGATGGCGATCGGATCGCGCTGTTCGATTATCGGGGGCGCATCGTTTTGCTCAATTTCTGGGCCACGTGGTGCGAACCGTGTCGCTTTGAATTACCTGAATTGCAGGCGGCTGTACAGGAGCAGGAGTCGCGCGTTCTCATCGCGGTGAGCAGCGGTGACAGCGCTGCGACGATCGACGCCTGGCTGCGCGCCAATCGCATCGCGCGCAGTGAACGGGTCACATTCATTGCGGATGATACCGATCAGATCGCGCGTATCTATGCCGTCCGCGGGCGGCCAACCACCCTGATCATCGCCCCTGACGGGCGCATCGCGCACATCAGCTATGGTATGATGTCACGCGCGGATTTAGAAGCCGTTCTCGCCCGGATCCAGCATACCCCTTGAGCCAGTCAGCAGGAGAAGCCCTCATGACCGACAACTCATCCATCCCGACCAGATCTTCGCTGGGCCTCAAACTGAATCTGCTGACGCTGCGTCTGGCGCGCAACTGGGTCAAGCTGGCGGCGGTGATCGTGGGCCTGTACGCGCTGCTGCCAGTCCTGACGCCCGTACTCATGAAAGCGGGGCTGACCGGGCCGGGACGGGTACTGTACACGCTCTACAGCCCATTCTGCCATCAGTTTGCTTTTCGGTCGCTGTTCCTGTTTGGTGAACAGCCCGCCTATCCACGGGCCATCACCGGGACCAGTGAGCGCCCGTTTGAGGCTTACGTCGTCGAGGATCCGCAGTTTTTGGAAAGCTACAATTACTGGTATCGCACGTTCAACAACGGGGAGACCCCACCGCCGCCCAGCCTGGACGATCTGACACTCCGTTTCACGCCGTGGTTTCAATTCGCCTCGCGCGATTTCATCGGCAACGATCAGATGGGCTACAAGATGAGCCTGTGCGCGCGCGATACTGCGATTTACATCGCCCTGTTCATCGGCACGTTGATCTATCTGCACCCCGGCGTGCGGAAACGGCTGCGCCCGGTTCCGATCTGGCTGTACGTTTTCCTCGGCCTGGGGCCGATCGGGATCGACGGATTCAGCCAACTGCTCGGCTATCGGCCATTCAACCTGTGGCCGCCGCGCGAGACGCTCCCGATCTTTCGCATCGTCACTGGCGCGCTGTTCGGGTTCATGAACGCCTGGCTGGCGCTGCCTTACCTCGAACAGTCCTTCCGGACGACGCGGGAACAGATCGAGTTCAAGCTGGCGCGCGCCGGCATTTCGCTCCGCTGAATAGAGAGCCGATAAGCTGAAAACCGCAGGTCACTGCACGTAAAATTCATCGATCTGCTGACAGCAAACCAGACCCTGTATGTAACTTGTACGGGGTCTGGTTCAGGGACAGTCGTTATATCCAGATGAGAGAGGGGCCTCTGATGGCCCCTCAAGCTCACTTACGGCTCACCCGTGGATCAGCAGGCCTCACCGCAGCGCCCACCGCCAGAAATGGTCGGCTGTGGTGTATTCGTCGGCGTCCAGGTGGGCGTGAAGGTATTCGTGCGGGTGAACGTGTTCGACGGCGTGAACGTCCGCGATGGCGTGAACGTCCGCGATGGCGTGAACGTGTTCGACGGCGTGAACGTCCGCGACGGCGTGAACGTATTCGTCGGCGTGGCCGCCGGAGGCAGCGTGGACGTCTCCGAAGCACCGCCACCGCCGCTGCCCCTCCCATCACAGGCCGGCGTCAGGAATTCAAAAACGGTGCCATTGAACATCGGGCGCGTCATACCAGTCGTGCCGCTGGAACCGCTGAACAGGATGAAAATGCGGGCGGTTTCTCCCGGTGGGATCGTCAGGTTGCGCACCCAGACGCCGCTCGGGGCTTCGGGGAAGCCGGACGACCCCGGCGCACTCGGCCAGCGTCCGGCGGTGTTCGGGCCAGGATCATCCCCGACAACGCCCGAACGCCACAGCATGTTCGTATCACTGGGAGCGCTGCCCCCGCCGTGTACCGAAGCCAGCGCAGCGTTCGACCCGCTCGGTCTGCTCCAGTTGATGTAAAAGCCGACCATCGTCGATGGGACATTGCGCCGATTGGTGATATCGAGACGGATGACGCGGTTCGTCGTATCCGGCCCAACCCAGCTCACCTCCATCAGGCCGGTGACGCAGTCCGGTGTCGGCGTAGCAGTTGACGTCGGCGTGTTCACATCCGGCGTGGGGGTATTCGTCGGCACGTTCGTGTTGAACACCAGGACGCAGTCATCAGCCGCATCGAGATCATCGACGTAGATCGTCGTGTTGTTGAAGTTGTCGATGCGCATGACCGAGCTAAGAGGCGATGGCGCATTGAAGAAACGCACGGCCAGCGTCGTCGCTGAATTGGCAGCGAGCGTCAGGTTCGCAACCGGTGAGAACTGCCATTCAGGCACATATCCCGGCACGCTTGACGGGCTGTTATCCCCGACGTCTACCGGTGAATTACCGTCGAAGCCACCCCAGATCGGCGCGCTGTTCAGCAGAACAGTCGTCGCCCCCATGAATTCATAACCCACCGGCTGTGCCCACGCAACGGTGACCCGCCGCAGGGTTAACGGGATGCCGTAGTTATTGATGATCGGCAGTTCGAACCGGTCGCCGACCAGCGCAGGGGTGCCGAGGGCAACCGCCGAGCAGTCATATGTCGGTGAAGCAGACGGGGTGAATGTTGCGGTTGGGGTAAACGTCGGGGTGAACGTATCAGTGGGCGTCACCGGCGTGTTCGTCGCGGTATTCGTCGGCGTATACGTGTCCGTCAGGAAGAATTCCGGCGGCTGCGGCACATCGCCCTGCAGCGGCACAGCGCGTGGATTGCGGAAGGTTTCGTTGACGGCCGTGCGCCGCGCCTGCAGCGGCAGATAGGACGAAATACCCAGCGGGGTGATCAGCGGGTGGTTGAATGTGATCACGATCCAGATCGTGTCGCCCGGGCCGCCCGCATCCAGCCAGGGGCGACCGGCGTTGCGCGTCCAGCCCGCGGCGCGCAGACCGCTGCCTACCTCCTGGGGCTGCTCTTGCAGGATGCAGATCGGCGCGCGCGGATCCGGGCCTTCGATGTCCTCGTCGTACCGCCGGGCGATGTTGTTCGCCGCGGGATCGTTCGCATCCTGCAGTTTGGCGCGGGAACTGCAGATCATCATGTCGAACCAGCCGCTCACATTCGAACCTGCGATCGGGCTGTTGATGTCCCCCGGAACCAGACGATACCACGGGCGATACCACGGGACGAGCGTCGGGTCATTTCCCGCCGTCGGGCCAACGATCGGCGCCGGCCAGGGGTTTGTGCCCAGCCCCAGCCCGGCTGCGCCCCGCCGCGCCTCATCGTAGATCGACAGAATGCGCGCCATATCCTTGCGGCGGTTTTGATCGTCGCTGTCCTCCGGCTGGCAGTCATCACCGCCCCACCAGGTCGCGTACAGACTCTCCGGGCCGCCCGTGTAGATCTCGATCGCATCCGCTGGCCCGCCGCCATTCGGGTAGATCACCGTCAGCGTACCGCGCTGCGACTCCAGTGTTGGATAACTCGGATCGCCCAACGCGATGCACGGCACGATCGAGTTGATGTCGCTGGGGTTGGATGCAAAGTATTCAAGCTGAAGTGGGTAGCGTTCCTGGTTGTACTGGCCAGTCGT
Source organism: Anaerolineae bacterium (assembly GCA_034432395.1). Taxonomy (GTDB): domain Bacteria; phylum Chloroflexota; class Anaerolineae; order Aggregatilineales; family Phototrophicaceae; genus Flexifilum. Next base: position 88,661 of record DAOUBU010000091.1, on the reverse strand, counting down.
GGCATAACGCGCCGCTGCGCGCGCCGCGTTCTGCAGCGTGACCCAGGCCTGGAAGATGCGCCCGAACTCGATGATGCCGAAAATCAGCAGCAGCAGGATCGGCAGCGTCAGCGCAAATTCCGCGAGGGTCTGCCCGCGCCGCGATCGCGCTCCAGAAATCTGTACCTCGTGCTCCGCTAGTTCCATAGTCTCCCTCGTCTCATCTGGCTGGGCCATGTCACCCTCCTGGCCGCTGCTTACTGCGAGAGCCGCGTAAACATGCGCTGCGCGATCTGGTTGAACACATCTTCCAGCGCATCGCCATTCACCGCATTGAAGTAGTTACCGCACGACTGACGCGGCGGAAGCGGCATATACGTCCCGCGCTGCGCCGCAAACAGAGCCGGACGCTCGCATGGGCCGCGCACCCCCCAGTCGGGATCGACCACGTCAACCCGGTTAGGGATACGCGGGCCGAGCACGTACTGCTGGTAGTCATCATCGATCCGGAAGTTGTCGCCCACATCGGCGATGTACCGCAGCAGTTCTTCACCCAGCGTGTCGGGGATATTGCCACGACGCAAGCAGTCATCCGCCCCGGAGCAGCCTGATGTCGCCGGAGGACGCTCAAATGCGAGACCGAACCCGATCGTGAAAATGGTCGGGAGCTGCTGATCGGCGACGCGACCGCTCGATCCGGAAACAACACCGGGCAGATTGGCCAGACCGATCCAGTCGGCCCAGTCACGCGCGTAGTCATCGACATCGTAGAAATCGATATCGCAGCCGGGGGTGACATCGATCGGGCGCAGATCCGGGTTGGCCGGCTGATTGCCGCAGAAATGCCGGGTTTGCGGGTATATGTCGCTGCAAACCGGGAATTCGCTGGTGATCACCCAGCGCCCCGGGTTCACCTGCGTCCCCTGCGGGCAGAGGCCGAAACCGCCATATTCACCGGGCAGCGCGACGTAATTACCGCCGACCGTATTGTAAGGGTTCGCAGCCACCGACCGCGTCGGCCCGGTGCGGCTGATCACCGGCGTCGACTGCTGGCGCGTCATGGGGTTGCTGGCGCCAGCGGCGCCGTCGCTCAGGAACACCATGATCCACACCGCGCCCTCGCGGCGAGCATTCGAGAACAACACGTTGCTGGCCGCCTTCAGCCCGCCGCCGTAATTCGAGCCGGCGCACGAGGCGGACTCTTCATAGTTGTAAAAACGTGGATCGCGTCCCGGAGTTCCCACAGAATTGAACCAGGCCGGCAGTCCGGGGAAGCTGGAGTTGATGACGTCGTTCATCAACGTCGTCGAACTGGTGCGTGGCGTTCCATTCGGGTAGAAATCCACCAGGGAGAATTCAGGCTGCAGCATCGCCATGTCAAACGGGCACTGGTCGAACACCGGATGATCGAGGAATTCGCCGATGCGAATGCCAGTGTTGCCCATGTATTCGGCCCAGGTCGTGTTGCGACCGCCGTCGTTGAAACCATCCCAGTACCCATCGTCATCCGCCGCTGTGCCCGGTTCGCCATCGGCATAGAACGACGGTTCCGCGCGCACGCCGACCACATCGCGCAGAGTCTCATAAGCGCCGCGGCGGGATGTGTTCGGGTCACCCGTGGTCAGATTGAACTGCGTCTCGATCATCGGCGTCTGGATGCCCGGGCCGTCCGGATCGACGATATGAGCGCGGCGATCGATGGTGACAAAAGCGATCCGATCCCCGCGGATGAAATCGAGACGGTAGAGGAAGTTTTCCGCTGCGTCGCGCGCATCGCGGAACGGCTGGCAGATCGCATCATCGAAACGCCAGTTCCCATCCGGATCGTTGCAGCAGCCGAAGAAGTTGTACATCGGCACGAAGCCCCAGTAACGCTGAGGAACAGGGGCGGGCGGCGTATACGGATTGGGCAAGGGATTGGGCACGGGGGCGGGCGGCGAGAAATAACTCATCGATCGCCCGGTCGACGTCAGATAATTTTCATATTCCTGCGGCAGCAGGCTGGTCGGGTTATTCTGGGTCGCGCGCGCCGTATCGGGGATATCCGCAAATCCGTAGGCGCTCACCGGCCAGGCGCGCACACGACATTCGACACGTGGCTCAACATCATCCAGCGATGCGACTGTCGGGCGGAACACTTCGATCTGCGAAGCGTAAGCGGTATTCAGCGCATTCTGCGTTGACCCGACGATGTTGCCCCAGGCCGTGAAATCATACGGAGAGACCGTTGGCGGAAGATAACGCACCCCCTGGCCGATCCGCTCCCAGTCATCATAACCGGTCTCGTTGAGCATCGACTCCGATACGTCGATGATCATCACCACGTCGATGACCGCTGTCTGAGAAATGGCAGTTTCGGTCAGCGTGATCGTCGGAAAACCGAGGATGCTCAGGAAAGCCGTCGGCGAGTCGATCTGGGCGGTCACCCGGACGAGCTTAAGTTCATCTTCAGTGCATAACTGTTCGTATCGCTCGCGCACCTGTGGATCCGCCGCCGGGTTCGGCCCGATCCGCGAACCTGACGTGTCGTACAGATACAGGTAATTGCGCGGCGTCGCATTGTCCATCGGCCGGCCCGCGCCGTCCAGATGGACGTTCTGCGCCCGGCAGGTCTCCACCAGCACCGTGCGTGGGCTGAGGCCGTAGTATTCGATGAAGGTGCGCGCCGCCAGGTTCATATTGGCGATGCTGGTGGCCTGATCTTCAGCGATCCCGTTGTCGGTCGTGTCCGGGATCCGGCGCATCTGACCGGCTGCGGCCACGGCTGCGGCGTCCACTGCGCGGCGCAGGGTGCTGTAACGAATGAACAACAGCGATACATCGGTCACGATTCCGACGAACCCGACCAGCGCGATGAAGCCAATCGCCAGGATGACGATGGACTGACCGATCTGACCCTTGCTCAAAACGTGTCGTTTCATAGCATCGATACTCATCATTACGCAGGCGGGAAAACGAGATCGTACGGTTCGGTCGTCGGCAGCGGGAAGGCCGACCACACGTACAGGATGGTGCGATCGCCGAGCAGACTGTAGACCGGGTTGAACAACGGGAATTTGAGCAGCAGCTCATGCTGCCAGTAGATCTCCACCAGCACCAGCCCCTGCGACGGAACGAGACGGCGTTCATCGTTCGAGCTGAGACTGTAATTGGGCAGATTGACCAGCCGCTCCACATCGGCGATCGTCCACTCCGAGCCGATGCAGCGCGTGTTGGGGATGACGTGCTGGCCAAGCCAGACATACCCGACCTGTTTTTCCGCCAGGCTGGTGTTGGCTGCGCGCGGGTCGAAACCCTCGATTTCGCTGAAGTCGTTGTTTCCGTCTGCGACCGGTAGGTTATCCCAGATCGTGCGCACACCGTTCTCATCGATATCGAACGGATCGCGCGGATCGCGCCCCTGCACCACCAGAATGCCGCTTCCGGGTGGGATCTCCTGCACATCGCACTCATTGGCATTCGTCGGCCAGCGCCCGGCGACGACGAGCTGCGGGATGTTCTGACCGGGGAAGGGTCGGTTCGGCCCGAGCCAGGTTGAAAAACGCGAGGCATCCACGTTCTCGATCGCAAAACCCGACACGATGATATCATCGACATCGTTATTCGGGTTCAGTTGCAGCGGCTCCAGCGACCGCGTCATGGTGCAGATGACCTCGTTGTAGAAGGCGCGCTGCGCACCGCAACCCGAAAACCCGGCGAAATCGCGATAGCGCCGCCGCAGACTTTGCGCCTCCGCCAGATCCGGGCCGGTCAGCGGATTGCCCGACTCGTCCACGTAGGGCATTTGAAATTCAACCGGCAGGGCTTCAGGCGGCATGTAGCTGGCCCGGTTCGGCCACTGACGCGGACTCAAAGCGTCCTGGAGGGTGGTCGCCCGGCGCGCGCCGGCGCGCGTCACATCCAGCAACGTCAGGTAGTTGTTGGCAAACCAGCCGATCTCGGCCAGCCCCATCAGCATGATGATCAGGATCGGTGTGATCAGCGCAAGTTCGACCACGCTCTGACCCTGCGCGCGCTTGCCCACCCTCGGTTGATACTCAGACGGGGTGCTGTCCAGGATTTCAATAAGTTGCTTGATCGCTTTTGGCATAAGCACCTCGAACAGACTCGCAGCAGAACCGATCCAGGAACCGGCATAATCTCACTATAGCACAGGCAGTTTCGCTGCTGAGTACAGTTCTTGTGAAGAATTGATAGGATTTTGTTCAGGGAAGCGGGAGGCGATCGCTGCTCATCCGCTTGAACGGTATAGGGAGCGCTGCATCAGCCAGATGCTGGGGGGACAGATCAGGATGAGGCCAGGATTTGAGCGACATCGGCTCGATCATCGATCTGTGTCCGCGCCTTGATCATGTAACCACGCCCATGGCGCGATTGCAGAATCGTCGGACGTTCCGGATCGATTTCGATCTTGCGGCGAATGTTGTGGATATGATTGCGCACAAGAGCGGCATCGCCCACACCCGCCGGATAGCGCCAGACATTGGTGAGCAGTTCTTCAACTGAGTGTAAGTGATACGGCGCACGACATAAATACTTCAACAGCTCAAACTCGATCCGCGTCAAATGGATCTCGCGATCATCGATGAAAATCTGATAGTCGGCTGAACGGATCCGGATTAAAGGGGCGCCGGTGTCGGTGTAATCGATCACACGACGGAGAAGCGCACGCACGCGGGCGATGAGCACGCGCGAAGCGAACGGCTTGCGCAGATAATCGTCACCCCCGGCCATCAACGCATCCACTGCGGACTGGGTCGTGCCGTGACCGGTTAAAAACATGATCGGTGTGTGGGCAAACTGAGACAGCGAGCGAATACGCTGACATAAAGTGACGCCATGAAGATCGGGCAGGACAGCGTCGAGCACGAACAGATCCACATTGGTGCGCTCAAGCAGGGCCAGCGCTTCTTCACCTGACTGAGCGGAAACAACGCGATATCCCTCTCGCTTCAGGATCAGGCTGAGCATGTCCAGAGTCTGGATGTCATCGTCAACTACCATGATTTCATACATCAGCGGCGCCCTGTTATCGACAGCGTATCAATAAACAACTTCGAGTATAGATGCTGATGACCGCCAGCATCGCATAAACCCTGTGAAAACTTCGTGAATTTCGTTTGTACTTGTGTCAGTATGTTGCGGCTGCGTGCCGGATCGGGTCGTGTCCGCTGCCAGAGAGGATCAGGGGGAGGCGATCATGTATCCCACGCCGTGGATCGTCCGGATGTAACGCCCCGGATTCTTCCCTTCAATCTTCGCGCGCAGATTGCGCACATGCGCACGCACCAGATCGGGATCGCCAGTATTCGGGGGATATTCCCACACCGCCTGAAGCAGATGCGAAGGCGAAAGCGCCTGATTGGGATGTTCCATCAGATAACGCAGCAGACGATGTTCCGTGTGGGTCAGTTGGATTTCCTGGCCATTCACCATGACCTGATAGGTATCCGAGTCCAGTCTGAGATCGGCGATCTGGAGAACGGACTGCCCCCTATCGCGCATTCCACGACGCAGCAGTGCGCTGATCCTGGCTCTGAGTTCGGCCAGTTCAAACGGTTTGACGATGTAATCATCCGCGCCGGACTCAAGCCCGTTGACGATATCATCGGTGCTCCCGCGCGCAGTGAGGAAAAGCACAGGCAGAGATAGAAAACGCACGTCGCTGCGCACACGCTTACACAGTGTGATCCCGTCAATACCGGGCATCGAGATGTCCAGGATGAGCAGATCGGGCCGCTGTCGCTCCATTTCCCCGATCAGATTGTCGCCCGATGTCATCAGCGCGACCGAATAACCGTCGTGCGTCAGCACGCCCTTCAGGGTCTCTAAGACCTCATTTTCATCGTCAATTGCCAGAATATGCGCCATCGCGTGCTTCCCTCAGAAATTTTCATCAACGTTTGCCGGTGATGAAAATATACCGACTCAGATGACAGCGGAGAGAACATCCGATCTCGTTTGAGTCTCGATGATTGTTTCCGCGCGCGTTAACCCGGCCCTTTCGACATACGACGATCGACCGTCATCAAGCCTCCGCTGCCACTCCTGTCCGCAAGCACGACGCCGCGGTACACACGATGCAGTCTGCACTACGCAGTCGGTGGTTTCGCTTCAGGGTCTGAAGCGGCGGGGCGCATCAATCGTCGTCGGCGCTTATCCAGATCGTCTTCAGATCGGGCTGTCTGCGAGTCGCCTCGCCCTGATATCGCCTGAGCTGACGTAGGTGCCGCGCTGGATTCATCCGCCCCCTGTGAACGTCGTTCGATCGTTTCGTCCTGAATATACTGTTCATGTTGAGTGCGCCGCTTGATTTCAGCGGCATAGGCCTCCAGGGTGTTGACACGTGCGATCAGATCCTGTGTCGCTCGCTGGTGCTCCCGCAGGTCGGAACGGGTCATTTCAAGCCCTCGCCTGGCCGTGAGCGCCTGTTGCTCATGCATTCGCGCTCGATCCTGTCGCCCGCTGCGCAGCGCCTCCGCCGCTTCGGCATTCAACTGCTGCACTTCAGCCTCAAGTGTTTTCACCCGCTCCTGCAAGCGTGTCTCGTAATCCAGCGCTCGGTTGATACGCTCGCGCAGCGCCGTCAATTCCTGATCGATCTCTTTACCGACGCGCCGCGGATTGATTTCGGGACGAGACCGGGCTGACTCGTCGCTGAGCAGATCATTCAGACTGGCTCTGATCAACACGTTCAACTTTTTGAACAAATCAGCCATCGTCACGCTCCCTATCCATAAATATTGTATAGGGAATTCGTCCGGGCAGGCAACACAGCACCACAACAGCAGACATTGTCTTATGGCTGTGCCGGGCAGCGCCGATCCCAGGCGAGCGCATACAACACCATCTTCGTCCCCCCGGCGCGGATCGCTGCGTCCCCCGGAGACAGGTAAACCGGGCACAGGCGCGGATCGGACGGATCGTCATTGGGGATCTGATCGGCGAATGCCAGCAGGTAACGCCCGCCCCGCGCTTCCATCAGATCCCAGAGAGCTTGCGGATCGCCGATCAGGGGCACAACTTCGGGACTGATCAGACCGGCGATATCGAGCATGGGCCGCGGTGCGAAATAGCCCACCGCACCGATGTCATGAATGACGAGCAGATCGGTAATCGGCACGTTTTCGGCGATATAACCGGCGGCTGCGACCATCTCCTGCTGAATGATGTCCACATCCAACTGATGAGCAGCACGCCCCGGCCCGATGACGAACACGCCAAAAAGCAGCACTGTGGCCAGCGCCAGAGCGCGCGTCGCGGCCCGCATCAGCAGATTGCGGCGCGCCCAGGTCAGCAGCAGCGCGGTGCCGATGACACCGACGGTGATCAGAGCGGGCAGCGCCGGGATGACGTACCGGCCATGCTGAAAGGGAAGCGGCAGCCAGGCCCCATACAGCAGGATCAACCCGACGCCCCACGCGAGGGGCAGCGCCAGGATCGCCGCTGAACGCCCCTGACGACCGAAGACAACCCAGAAACCATAGGCGATGATGCCGGGCAGCAGCAGCGCCTGACCGCCCGCTAACAACGGCACAGCCATCTGCCATACGCGCCAGAGATAGTTCAGCTCGAACAGCGGTCGGGCGAAAGCCTGTTTGGCGGCTGATGTCGTCGGCAGAGGGCCACCCGTGACCTGTAGATTGAAGATCAGATAGGGGGCAAGCACGACCAGGAAAATGATGCCCCCTGCCCCACCCCACAGGATGACATCGCGCCAGCGCATTCCGGGTCGGGCGGCCAGCACCGCCGCCCCGCATAATCCGATCAACAGCACACCTTCCGGGCGCGCAAGGGTCGTCAGTCCGGCCAGCAGCCCAAAAACCGCCCCGCGCATGAGCACGTGCGCCGTCCGCTGACTGCGGCCAGCGCGTTCGCGCCAGACATACGCGATCACGGCCAGCGTGAGCAGCGCGAAGATCATCGTCTCCATGCCGGACGCCGCCGCCCAGATGAGATGCCACGCCGCGGCCAGTGCCAGACCGGTTGCTAAAGGCAGATAAGTGACTCGCGGCAGGATCTGACGCGCCATGCCCGCGGCGATCAGGGCGGCGGCCACCAGCGCGGTGATGCCGAGCGCGTGCGTCCAGGCGATCGGCGCGATCCCCAGCCGATAACCGATCGCAAGCAGGACTGTGTACAGGGGTGACGTGGAAGCGGCGCTTGGAACACCGGAGAGGAACGCCCATTCCCCATTCAATCCCAGATTGCGCGCATAAGTCTGATGGATCCAGCTATCATCGAGCGGAAAAAAACCGCCGGCGCCGAGCACGTACCATAGACCGAGCGCCGTGCCAGCGGCGGCGATGATCAGATCGTCAATCCGTAGATGCAGGCGCGCGAATCGCATACAACCTCGCCGAGTCGATATTCAGTGGAACCGGATCCAAAAACTCTGGAACACTGGAGATGATGGACGCGAATGGGAGTGGCGTCAACGGCTGGCCCTGCGCATCCAGCTCGATCAAGACATGGGTGACAGCGTACCGTTCAGCGATGATCGGGATGATATCCGGCGTCTCATTGGGCAGAACCGCACCGCCCAGACCGGTGAAGTAATACAACTGCGCAGGATCGTTGACCAGAACGCGGCTGTCGGGCGGCAGAGTGTCCAGCAGCGCGCGATAGAGCGGCGGCGCTGCGTCCGCGCTGCTGGTAGTGGCGCTGCGCGCGGCGATGTTCAGGGTGAGCACGACAGCGCATCCGAGGAGTGCCGTCCCGAAAATCATCTGCGCCTGGCGAATGCGCCAGCGTCGCTTACGCCCGAACCAGTTCACGGCTGCGTCCAGCCCATCGACGCCCAGCGCGGCCCAGAACGGGATCAGCGCGGCGGCGGAGTGAAATAATCCCCCGCGATATCCCGGAAACGGGAACACCAGCGTCATCACCAGATGCAGCCCCAACGCATACAGGGCAAACGGCTGTATCAGGGGATCGGAACGCCGCCGCCACAGCCCCAGCAGCATGAACGGCGTCATCACGATCAGCCCTTCCACCGCGATGAACGTCATGAGATTGCTGCCGATGGCATCGCGGCGCGTCTCCCAGAGACCGGCAGCAAGAAGCCGGCCCGGATTGGCATCAGGCGGGAAATTAAACAGTTCATTGTACTCAGTGAACCAGATCGCCTGCGTGCCGCCGAAAGGAAGCGGCGATCCGATGGCACTGAGATTGCGCACCATCCACGGCCCCATGACCAGGCCGTAGCCGATCGCGATCGACAACGCTGGCATCAAAGCGGCGCTGAAACGATGCCGCTTCAGCGCGGCCAGCACAATGCTGAAGAAGGCCACCGGCAGCAGCAGCAAACCATCGTTGCGCGTGAGATGCGCAGCGCCGCAGAACAGGCCGCAGAGCAGCCAGACGGCCAGCGCTGACCGACCCGCGCGCAGCCGCCGGATCCCGATCCCCATACTGAGAAGCGCCAGTGATCCGAAGAAAGCATAGGGGGTGAACGTCTCGATGGCGCCCCAGTAGCGTGCGAAGAAGCCATTGAACAGACTGATCAATCCCACCAGCCAGGCCGCGCGCAGCGTTCCGCCCAGATTCAGGCCGAGCCAGAAGCCAACACAGCCGACAGCGGCGAGCATCGGAATTGAGGGAAGCTGGGCCGCAGCATGATCGCCCGGCGCTCCGACCAGGGCCATCGCCGCTCCGGCAATTAGCGACGCAGCGGGCATCCAGTACAGATGCGAGGGAAACGTGCCATCGCTGCCGATCCGATCGGGAGCGCCCAGATAAGTCCAGAGATAGGTATCCGTCAGCCCATCGCCCTGAGCGAACCTCACGGCGGCATTGAAGTGATAAAAAGCATCGGTATACGTGGGCGCGCGCACCAGACGAACCATGACCGCGGCGGTGAGCACGGCCACCAGTCCGAAAACGATCCCGCTGCGACGCACTGTCATGCCGTCACCTGAACGGGTTCCTGGCGCAGCTTCTGATACAGTGCTGCGCAGACGCCGATGAGCAGCACTGTCCGGGCGCTGACCAGCACGACGAACGGCATGACCAGCGCCCCTGTGATGATGCCGCCGCTGTCACCGGTGCGGATGAACAGAAACGGATACTCGACAAAAGTCAAGCCGCTGAGCAGGACGGCGATCAGCACCCCATTGCGCGTCGGAAAACACAGCAGCAGCAGCGGGATGATCTGGGCCAGCCACTGAGGACTCCATCCCTGGGCCTGCACAAAGAAGACCAGCAGCGCCAGCGTGGTGAAATACACCTGCCCGCGCGCATCGAAGCGGCGCGTCGTGGCAAATATCAGCGCGCCGATCGCCAGCGCGGCGGAGAGCCGCAGCCAGCCTGGGATGACAGCCGGTTGGCCTGTGGAGGTATTCACCGTATCCGGGTCGAGACGGGCCTCAACTGGCCCGAAATTGCCCGTGGTGAAATTGCCATCCAGCAGCGCCCAGACCGTCTGATAGGATGGCTTGCTGAACTGCGCGGTCAGCGAGGGCAGCGTCATCGCAGCGTTCTGGGCAAAGAGCAGCAGATAGACCGCGATAAAACCCCCCAGCACAACTCCCATGTAGCGGAAACCGGCCCGCACCGGGCGAAAACGCAGCGCCGTGCCGATCAGCAGGGCCGGGGTGAATTTCGTCAGCATGCCGATCAGCGCCCAGAAACTGCTCACCTCGTCACGCTTGAGCAGAAATGCATGGAGCGCGCTCAGCAGCAGAAACGCGACCAGCGGCTCAAAATTCCACCAGATGAACACAGTCGGGGCGATCATCAGAGCGTAGATCCAGGCCAGTGCAGTGCCCGATTGTCCGCCGTATAACTTGATCCCGATCTGGCGTATGCGGATCAGGTTACCGACGTCCGCCGCCAGCATGATCAGGCCGTACAACAGCGCAAAACCGCTGTAACGATCGCCGCGGCCCGCCAGTTGATAGACGATCGTATTGACCCAGGCGGGGATCGGCGGGAATTCGCTCCACCAATCGCGAAACGGCAGCAGCCCTCGTTCGGACAGCGCGCCGAGTTGGAAGTAATACTGAAAATCACCGCCGGCGCTCAACCCGCGCTCAACCCCCTGCACCACCAGCGGCTGATAGGCGATCGTCAGCAGCAGGCGAAAGCTGATGAACAGGATCAGCAGCAGACGAAAGTCCGCCATCAGGCCGGACACCGCCCCGGAACCGCTCGATTTCAAGCTCATGCCTCCCCCGATATCATTTGCAGCGTGTCAATCTCCCTGCTCATGCTGGACTGCGTCCAGCGATGTACGCCGTGCGTAAATGACAGCCAGGTCATCCTCGTATTCCAGTGACCAGTCAGCCTGCTGGCGCAGCACGCGATCCAGCCCGCTGCCCGCTTCGATCAATACGCTGTTGATCCCGTACTGCGCGAACACATCGCGCCACGAGTCTGCGCCGGTGGCCGGTTCAAAATAGGCCTGCGTGATGAATGCATCGCCGTACAGATCGGTTCGTCCATCGACGAACACGGGCACATCGGGCAGCGCGTGGATCAGGTAGCCCCCCCAGTTGTAGCTGTTGAAGAGGTTCGCCGGCTGCGGATGGGCGCGCAGGAAATCGACAGCGCGCACGGGCAGCACAGCGGCGAATGCGTCATCCACTGTCTCTCGATCGAGCACAGCCACCGTTTTGAGTGCGCTGGCCAGCACGATCACGCCGGCCAAGATCAGATTGAGCATCCCGCGGGCCGGGCGTACGCGCTGCACGGCGGGCAGCGTCCAGCCGCGTTCGGTCAGGATGTCATGGAGATGTGCTGTCAGGATAGGGGTCGCGACGACGGCGAAAACGGATATATTGCGCCCGGCCTGCAGGGCCATGAACGTCGTTCCGCCGATCAGAAAAAATTCCGTCCAGGTACTGCGCCGCCGGCTCGCCCCCATCGCGCCGATGACGGCGATCAGCAGTGCGATGAATGGCCACGTCTGGCGTTCGTGAAAGTTCGGCGAGTTCCATTCCTGGATGAAATTGGTCAGCGCACCGATGCTGAGCGTTTGAAATGGGACGAGCAGGATCTGCAAGCCGTATGGATTGATGACGAGCGCGGCGGCTGATCCGATCGCGATCAACAGCAGCCGCCCCGCGCGTTTCCAGAGCGTCATACGCTCCTGCACGCCGGAGGCAAACAGCCCGCCCGCGATCTGACCTGCGATGACCGCGCTCAGCAAAATGAAACCGATCGAAAAGCCGGCGTGCAGATTGCCCCACAGCGCCATGAGCGGCGGGATCACCCACAACCTGCCCTGCCCGTCCCGGTTGTAACGCAGCAGGATGAACAGCAGGATCGTGCTGAACAGAAACGAAAACATCTGCGGGCGCGGTGACCAGAAAACCGCCGCCGCCGCCGCGCCGAGCACAACGGCAAACGCGCGGAGATAAGGACTGCCCTCACAGGCATGGTAGACGAACATCATCCCGGCCGCTGCCATCCCGGCGGTGAACACGGTCAACCCCAGAACCCCCGCCCCATCCCAGATCAGCGACAGGATGACCTGCGCCAGCCAGCTATGATTGACCCACGGCTGCCCGGTCATGGTAAAAGAGAAGGGATCCCGGTAGATCATCCCCTGCGTCAGGGTATATTCGCCGCTTCGCAGATGCCACCATACATCCGTATCGACCGGAATACGCGCGGCCAGGGCGAAAATCAGCGCGAACAGAATGACGGGCACGATCCGCTGTGTCGTCAGTCTTCGCATCACCGGCTTTCCTCCCCATTCATGAGCCTGTCGAGCACGTGTAAGATGGCAAACCCTGCCGACGGATACGCCATCTGCGGCACCATCTGCCGGGGAAGCGCATAGGTCAGATACTGAATGTAGTGGATATTTTGCAGCATCTCGGTGTCCACGTCGTTGATCGTCAGCGTCAATTCATCAGCAGCCGTCTGCAGGGCGGCAGCCGCCCTGTCTGTATCTCCCAGCGCGCGCGCCAGAATATGCTGACCGATCGCGACCCAGGCGCGCTCCCCGGCAGCGATGGCCAATCGCTGCGCCACCTCGATCTCCGCCGCCGCCCGATCCAGCGCATTCGCCTGGACGAACAACAACGCGCTCAAAACGCGCGACAGCGTATCGTCATGCCCACGAAGGGCGCTCCCGTACCGCGTTTCCGCCTCGGGGTGGCCACTGACGATTGACAGGATCATCTCCGTGTTATCGGTCAGCGCAGGTAAGGGAAGTAATCGGCGCACGGGCGAATTCGGCCATTCAGGCAGCAGTTGGATATCGGGGTCATTGTCCAGGGCGCGCGCGTAGGCGGCATAGGCTTCGTTCACCAGACTCAGATCTTCAGCCGATCGACCCAGTTGATACGCAAACCAGGCTGAACGCTCCGCCCGCGCTGACGCTTCTGACCAGAACGCAAAAGCGCGCTCAGGGTCCTCAGCGGCATCATACAGCGCAGCGAGATTCGCCCAACCGAAGGCGTATTCCGGCGCTAACCGGATGAAACGTTCATAAGCGGCAGTCGCAGCGGGCAGATCGTCCAGCGTCGCGGAGATCATGCCGACCTGTGCAGGGAACACCGGAAGCGCGGGATCGGCTGTTTCCGCCTGCGAGATCGCCTCTCGCGCCCGGATCAACTGCGCTCGATCGCTGTGAAACCAGCCCGCGCTGCCAACAGCCTGATAATACGGCTCGTATACGGACGTACTCCAGATGCCGACGGCGATCACGGCGATCGAAACCGCCGCGAACGCCGCGGTGATCCAGCGCCCGGCGGATCGGTTCATTTGCGCCGTGAGCAACCTGGACGCCGGAGCGATGGCGATCACGAGCGCGACCAGGATCCCCAGGGCCACCGCTGGATTCATAGCCGGCAGATCGAGCATGTGATGCACAGCGGTGCCGGAAAGCGCCGCACAGGCCCCGATGCAGGCGGTCTGATCGCGCCCGGACAGCGCGCCGTCCGCTGAACGGACGCGCAGCAGCCGTCGGGCGGCCAGCGCGGCCAGCACAGCGGCGGTCACCAGGGCGCCGACTCCGAAGATCCCCAGTTCAGCGGCCACGTGCAGCGGCAGATTGTGCGCGTGGCTGTGAGGTTCAGTCGGAGGAGATGAATTCAAACGCGCCAGCCCACCGCCGAATGTGAATAACCCCGATCCGGTCAGCGGCGCATCCTGAAAGAGGCGTACAGCCGTGTCGTAGATGAAGGTGCGCAAATTCAATCCACGCCCGCCTTCGTCGAGCGAACGAAGCAGCACGATGGCCAATCCGGCCCCCAGAACGATCAGGCCGATGCCGGCGGCATAGACGCCCAGTCTGAAGATCGGTCTGGCGCGCTGCCACCAGGCGCGAAAATCGGCCCGGATGATCAGGATGGCGCCGAGCATCCCCAGCCCAGCCGCTGCGCCGATCCAACCGCCGCGCGAATACGTCAGAACGAGCAGCATCAGACCCGCCAGCGTGTACACGCTGGCCGCCAGCCGCGCCAGGCCGTGCCCGCGCAGAGCATACGCGGCACTCAGCGGAATGAGCACGACCAGCAGCGCCGCCAGCGTGTTCGGATTGCCGAGCGTCGATACGGGACGCGGCAGGGGCGGAAACACACCGGTCTGAAATACCTGTGCTACCGAGACGAGCCATTCACGGGACTGGAGCCATCCCAGCGCCATGATGAGTCCGCCGGCTGTCAGCAGCGCATCGGCCAGTTGAGCGCGCTTGAGCCAACCGTGGACGATCCAATCGTGCAGACTGTACCCGATCAGCCCATACAGGGCCATGAACCAGATGCCAATGCCGATCCGCCGCCAGTCTTCACTGTTCGCCAGCAGGGAAAGACCGATGGCCCCGGCCCCGAAGACGATGCCCAGATCGAGCGCGCTTCCCGTCCAGCCCCAGCCGCCCCGCCAGCGGGCGAACAACCAGATGATCAGCAGCAGCGCCAGAAGCGCGAGCGACATCCAGCGGATGTTCGGCGTCAGGATCCCGTTGTAGGTGGCCCCTACCCCAAAGGCATAGGCGATGAGAGCGACTGCCAGAGGCCGCGGTAGAACCCGTACCAGACTCATCACGCCCCTTCCTCATCCGCCCGCACCTGATCGAGCAGTGGGTATGCGCGGATCTCGTCGGGCGCGTAGTCGATGATCGCGCGCAGGATCGCAGCCGCTCTGTCGAAATCGCGCTCATCGAGATAACTCTGCGCCAGATCGTACCAGGGCTGCATCGCCCGGCTTCCCGGCCCCGGAAAGCGATACAGCGCCGGAATGTGAAAATCAGCGATCCGCCCGACGTACAACACGCCTTCGAAATTGTGAAACTGAGTCTGCGGGGGCAGCGCGCGCACCCAGAGACGCCGACGCGCATCCAGATCTGGCGTCATCCCGGCGCGGATCGCATTCGGATATTCCGCAGTTGTCCCCAGCAGTTCTGCGATCAGCAGCGCATCTTCAGCCTCTGCCGGACGCCCCAGCGCTGCCAGTGCGCGCGCCAGCGATGCCCGGTAATCCCCCGATGAGGGGAGCAGCGCGATCGCCTGTTCAAAATGCGCTGATGCAGCGGCGGCATCACCCAGGACGGAGAGCGCATGTTCGCCGCGCACCCATTGGGCAGGCGCATCCGCCGATGCCAGTGCGCGCGTATGGATCGCATCGAGCTGCTCCGGGAAGTGCACCTGAGCGACGCGGTAACCTCGATCGAGATCGCTCTCGTCAATGTAGCGCTGCAAAGCTGCACGACGCAGCGGCGTCGCTCCCCAGAACGAAGACAGCGGCAGTCCGGCCCAGTCCATCGACTGGCGGTAGGCATCGATGATGACCTCTTCGGGGGCAGCCGCCAGTTCTTCGGCTAGGCGCGCCCAGTGCAGCGCCGCCGGGCTGGCGTAGGAAGAGCGGCGGATCCGATCGAGTGCAGCGAGCGCCGCCTGGCGATCGCCAGCCCGCTCCTCGATCTCCGCCAGGCGCATCCAGCCGACGTCCCACGTCGGTTCGAGCGACAGGGCGTTTTCCAGCGCGGCGCGATCGCCCTGAAGATACGCGATCCACAGTGGATACAAGTGCAGTCCGGGATCGATCGCCGCGGCCTGTTCGGCGAGCACGAGCGCCGTTTCCCTCTCACGGGCGCGGACGCTCTCCAGCAGCAGGCTGTGGGCGCGATCCCAGTGCAGCAGGAGCGCACCGAACCCGATCACGCCGATCAGCGCCGCCGCAGCGGCCCCCTGTGCCAGCCGGCTGCGCCGCGCCGGAAGCGCCCCAACCGGTTCGATGCAGATGTAGGCGGTCAGCAGGATCATCAGGAGCACGATCGGCGTGGCCGTGAAGAGATCGAACTGGCTCTGCACCGCCAGACCGATCAAAGCCGCGTAAGCCCCCTCCAGGCGCAGCCGATCGGCCCCCTGGGCGGCGCGCCAGCGACGCCACCAGACGCGGGTGACGCTGATCCCGATCCCGATCAGGATCAGAGCGCCGCCGATCCCGGTTTCGGCTGCGGTGTTCAACAAGACGTTGTGCGCTGTGCTGAGGCGATCGTCCACGTAGTACGGCTCGCGCACCTCGCGATAGACGCGCCCGAACATCCCCGGCCCGACGCCGGTCAGCGGATGATCGCGGATGATCGTCACCGCACCGCGCCATAACCCCAGTCGCAGCATGTCGGAGCCTTCACTGCCGCGGATCTGCGACCAGATCAACGCACCGGCGCCGGCAGCCGCGAAGATCAGCGCAGGCAGCAGCACGAACATGACCTGCTGTGGGCGGGGCAGACGTCGAAATCGACCGCTGCCCACGATCCGCAGCAGCAGGAGCAGCGCGCCGCCAGCCCCAAGCGAGATCATGCCGCCGCGCGATCCGGTCAGGAGCATGACGATCAGCAGCAGCGCGGCCAACAGCAGCAGCCCCGCACGCAGGTCGCGCTGTCTCTCCGTCAGCGCCTTCACGCCGGCGAACAATGCCAGCGGCGCAGTATAGGCGGCCAGCCAGGTTGTGACGCCCAGCGGCAGAAATAGCAGCGGAGACTCCAGCGGCAGGATGCCCTGTCTGAGCGCAGCGTTCCACCCCAAAGCTGTATCGGGGACGAGATTGAGGCCCAACCACCATGAAGCCAGTTGCATGAGAGCTGCGATCACGACGACGGCGGCCATCAACAACTGCGTCTCCAGCAGCAGACGCACGCGCCCGGCGGCGATCAACGCCGCCAGCACATAGAAGATGAGGATGAACTGGAGGGGAAACCACAGCACCTCAAGTGAAACGCGCGGATCGCGGCTGAACAGGGTGGTGACTGTGTAGACTCCGACTGCAGCCGCCAGCCACAGATCCAGCGGGGTGCGCGGCAGCCCTTTTCCACTGCGGATACGCTGGATCAACCAGCCCGCCAGCAGCACTGTCATCACGATGTGATGGAGAACCCGGACGGGGAAAACGGTCAGGTAATAAGGGCTTCCGCCCAACAGGGTCAGGTAGGCCGCCGTGAGCAGCACAAGCAGGCGCTCCCGGCGGTAAGTGAAAAAATGCTGACCGAATGGCTGTCGATCAGCCGGCGAAATGCCAGTGAAAGCCTGCGGTGTCGCGCCCACAGCTCACACGCCGCTCATGCTGAGGATTTTGCCGACTGTGCGCAGCATGATATTGACATCGAGCAGGAAGGACTGGTGGCGAATGTAATACAGATCATATTCAAGCTTGACCAGGGCATCCTCGTCCGTCGAACCATAGTTGTAGCGCACCTGTGCCCAGCCAGTCAGCCCAGGCTTGACGATCAGCCGTGTGCGGTAAAACGGGATTTTCTGCGTCAGTCGTTCGACATGTTCCGGGCGTTCGGGGCGCGGGCCGACCACGCTCATCTCACCGCGCAGGACGTTGATGACCTGGGGCAGCTCGTCCAGCCGGGTCTTGCGCATGAAGCGCCCGAATCGAGTCACGCGCGGATCGCCCTTTCTGCTGAAGACAGCGCCGGTCTGCGCTTCCGCATCGCTGACCATGGAACGAAATTTGTAGATCCGAAAGGGCCGCCCCCCCTGCCCCAGACGTTCCTGGGTGTAAAAGATGCTGCCGGGCGAGTCGAGGCGGATGATCAGCGCGACCAACGGAAGCACGATGACGAAAACGACTCCGACCAGCAGCGCCAGCAGCAGATCGATCCCGCGCTTGATTAGCGGATACGGGTCGAAGAAGTAGTCTCCTCCGCGGGACGGCGCAAAGACGACAGCCCAGTCGTCGTGAATGTATGTCACCGGCACCCGCCCGCTGATGCGCTCATAAAGCAGCGCCATCGGCATGATCGTGACCCCGCGTTCATACGCATCCATCACAGCGCGAAAAGTGGTCTCGTCCAGCTCATGCGTCGCCGTGATGATGATCTCGCTGATGTGATCGCGGTGCACGTAATTCAGCAGATCGCTGCCTGTGCCCAGAACAGGCACCCGCGCTACAGTCTTTCCCACCTGTTCTGGCCCATCGATGATGCCCCGCACATCGTACTCATCCGCGGCATATTCCCGGATCGCCGCGATCATCGCCTGGCTGGCATCTTGACCACCGACGATCAGCGTTCGGCGCGGCTGGCTCACCCAGCCGAGCACCGCAGGGCGCGCGAAACGCCACAGGCCGATCAGCACAAATGAGGCCGCCCCGTAATACAGGATGAACAGGCGCGGCAGCGCATCGCGCGGTGAAACGAAAAAGATCAGCACATACAGGACGACGAGCTGCGCTTCGATCGCCAGCAGCCGCTGCAGCGTGCGGTCGCGTTTGGCCGCTACCCGCAGATCGTAAAAATCATTCGCGCTGGCCAGCAGCAGCCAGACGGCGCTGAGGAAAACAAACCAGCCCGACTGCTGAACGATGAACTCCCAGGTGAACGGATCGCCGCTCACGATCGTCCATATCCGCAGAGCGATGAGCACCGCGATCATCACCGCGGCGAGATCGCCAACTGCCAGAAGGACTTTGCGCTCAGACACCTGAAGTTGAAGACGCTGTGCGCGCCGGGGTATCGGCGAAAAGAACATGATCGGGATATCCCCTGTATGCATGACGCTGCTTTTAATTCTAGCCGTGACCTCGTTTGTGATGATCAATGACTTTTAGCACGGCCAGCCCTGTGGGCGATCAGCGCCGCCCCCGTCATCACGCTCCAGATCGACCAGCTCAGACCGGTGATGATCAAGGACGGGATGAACCAGTCCGGCTCATAGACGAAGCGAACCGTACTTGCGCCGGCTGGAACCGGAACCGCTCGAAAAGCCAGATTGGCGCGTTGGATCGGCGTCGGCCTCTCGTTCACATAGGCTTTCCAACCGGGATAGTCGGTATCGGCGACGACAAGCCAGCCTTCCTGCGGGGCGCTGATGCTCACATCCAGCGAGTCGCCATCTTCATGCAGGATGCGGATCTGAGCCGTAAGCGGATCGACATCCGCAGGACAGGGGCCAGTCCCCAGCAGATGCGCCTGCCGATCCGGGTCGAAATCGGGTTCGGATAACGCTGCGATCACCGCGCTCTCATCCATGTGCCAGCAGACCGATCCGACCATCCACGCGCGGGGATGTCCGTTAACGCCGGCGGCTGCAAGCAAACCTGGACGCACGCGCTCGACATCGGCGGTTTCGACCAGATCGATGAACTGTGCGTAATGATCGACCAGCAGCGGATCGAACTGATTGAGCAGCGGCGCTCGGTCGAGCAAGTTGATGTTCGGCAGACGGCTGGCGCGCAGCAGCAGCAGCTCATCGTCCGGAATGCGATAATCCTGAAAACGGAAAAAGCGTTCATAGGTCTGTTCTGTGACCGTCGCGGCATCGAGATAACTCCGCATCGTCGCTGCGCCATCCGATCGCGGCAGGAAGAACTGCGGATCGACAGTCGGGTTCAGGCCGTGCGAGGCCAGCGCGAGATCCACGGCGGTGACGATGCACACCGCGATCAGCCAGCGCCTCCTCTGACGCGGCGCAGCGCCGCTCGTTGGCACGAATAAAAGCAGAGTGCCAACGGCACCCAGCATCAACGAGGGCGTGATCAGCCCACGACCGAGCACCGCAACGGCGCCGCCGCCTGTCCCGGATGCGATCACCCCGACCAGCAGCAGCGCCGCTGCGATCGCCAGACCACGTTTGCTCCAGCGGCGCAGCCGCGAACTCGATGACCAGCGCTCGACGCCGAAGGCAGCCAGCACGCTGAGACCGGTAACCGTCCAGAGATGCCAGCGGACGGGAGCCTGAAACAGATCGAACGTCGGCACGACCTGATAAAAAAACGGGAAGATCGGCGTATAACGTCCGAGCGCGAAGACGAAACCGATCAGGATGACCAGCGCCCACAACCCCGCGCCGCGCGTCAGCCGCCGGGGCGAACGCAGCAGCGCCAGTGCGCTGATGAGCGGCAGCATCCCCACGTATACGGCATCCTCGAAATAGGCTCCGTTCGTGATATAGCTGCCATCCGCCGGGGTGCCGAACAGATTCGGGGCGATCAGGTTGAGGGTGCGCAGCGGTGCATAGCTGAAATTCATGGCGAAGTCGAAATCGACCCCGTCCCCGCGCTGCGACATCAGCAGCAGCTCTCCGGTCGCGAAAAGCTGTAAGGCGGCCATCCCGCCCCCCAGCAGCAGCGCCGCAGTGAAGGGAAGCAGTCGCTTCCATGCCGCTGCACGTTCGATCGCGATCCGCCAGATCGCCAGCGCAGCGGTCAGCAGCAGGATATACCAGGCGGACTGTGCATGCCCGGCGAGCAGCAGCAGCGCTGTGAACAGAGCGAGCGCCGCCGGAGCGCGCAGCGAGGTTGTGCGCAGGGTGGCATCCGCCGCCCAGAGCACCCAGCCTGTCCAGGCGACGGTCAGGACGATCGGATATGTCCCTGACCGCGCCAGGGTGTATTGAGTCAGCCCGAAGGCGAGCGCAGCGGCGGCGCGCCCGGCAGATCCGACTCCAAGCTGACCGACAAACAGCCACATCCCCCAGCCGGCGATGAAGAGATGCGCCACCGCGAGCAGGCTCATCGACCACGGCACCGGCAGCACCAGCGTCAGCCAGTTCGGTGGGTACAGCAGCGCACTCTGGTAGTTCGCCAGCAGCGGCGCGCCCGCGCCGTTGTACGGGTTCCACCACGGGATTGTGCCCGCTGCCAGTTGATCGACCGCATACAGCCGCCAGGGGTGAAATTGCAGCGTGGGCAGCCCCCAGTACAGCGCCTGCCCCATGACTACCGGGAAGAACAGCGCGGCCAGCGTCGCTGCCAGCACCACCAGCGGGAGATAGCGCTCAAATCGACCGATCATCAATTTTTCCGCGTCCGGGCAGCAGGATCATGAGCAGGCAGACGCCATACCCGACGATGCTGATGACAGCAGCGGCCTCAGTCAGCCGTGCGAGATCGCGCACCGTGTCGGAAGATGGCGGCCCGTGAAAGCTTTCCGGCCAGCCGGTGAGCGGGTCGATCGGCTGACCGTTTTGATAAACCCGATTGGCGTAAATCCAGATCGCCCCCACCCTGTCCACCAGTTCCAGATCCGGGTTCACGAGCGCGTAAGCGCTGACGACGTGCGAGACATTCCAGCGCGCGAGCTGCCGGGCGTCCGGTGTCAAGTCACTGTTGGCCGTGCGGGTATCTTCGCCATTCATGCCGACCAGCGGCGGCTGCACGACGCTGTACGGCTGCTGCGAACGGAAACCCGCTCCACGCTCGATCTCGGCGCTGACTGAAGCGACCTGAAAGGGATCCACGCCGCCGAACAGGCGCAGATCATCGTACTCAGCCACCTGCTGCGGCAGGCTGTATGTCGGCGAATAAATGCGATCGGGCTGTAGTTCAAGCAGCCGCTCCGCCAGTGGGCGGTATGGCTCCGCCCAGGCCTCATCCGTGCGCCATTCCAGACGTGCGCGGGCCGTGATCGTCAGATCGAACACAGCCAGCACGATCAGGGCGATCGTGAATGACCGGGCTGACAGCTTACCGCCGATGCGGAGCATGACCAATATCAACGTCAGGGGCACGGCTGTGATCGCCGTCAGCCCCATGGTCGGCGGCAGCCCCGGCGCAGCGAGCGCCAGCGCGCCGAATCCAATGCCCAGCGCACCGATTGCCAGCGCCGCCACTGCCCTGCGCCAGTTCATGCCGCGCCTCGGCTGATGCAAGAGCAGATGATCCAGGCCATCGGCGGCGAGCAGCGGGACGATGAACGCGACGATCAACCAGGCCCGGCCCGGCACACGAAACCACTGCAGCGGGGGGATCAACGCCGTCATGACCGACCACAATCCACCCGCAGGCCCCAGGGCGTACCAGACGGAGACCGCGATCGCGGCCAGCCAGA
Source organism: Anaerolineae bacterium (assembly GCA_034432395.1). GTDB lineage: Bacteria > Chloroflexota > Anaerolineae > Aggregatilineales > Phototrophicaceae > Flexifilum. Next base: position 66,454 of record DAOUBU010000091.1, on the reverse strand, counting down.
ACCAGCGCCGCCGGGCCATCGCCCCGATCCCGGCGAGGAACAACACCGGCATCCCCACATAGACAAAAGTCTCGGCGGTTCCCACATGCGCGGGCACGATCAGGCCGATCAGCCCCGGCATGGTGAGCGATAGATCGGCGGCCTGCTCCGGTGTGAGCTGCCCGCGGGACAGATACGGCATCCAACCGAGCACCGGCAGATAGACGGCGCAAGTCGCCAGTGCGACGATAAAGACCAGAGCCAGAATGGCCAGCGCGCGTTCGATCGACCGCGTCCGCAGCCAGTGATAAAGAAGATACGCGCCGAACAGGATGAACGCGAACAGCGCCACCCGGATATCCGCCGCTGTCAGCAGAGAGGCGAACAAGGCACTCATCCCGACATGACGCGGAGTGACGGACTCTACAGTGAGCAACCGATGTCCGCTGATCAGCAGCCACGGGAGCCAGGCCATCGCGTACCAGATATCGAGATGCCCCATCCCCAGTTGAGCGATCAGGCGTGGAGCGGCTGCATAACTCAATGTGCCGAAGGCGGCTGCGATGCGGCTCGCGCCGTTCATCCGCAGCCACGACCACATCCCCAGGCCGCCCACGACTCCATGTGTAACGACCATGACGATCAAAAACTGGAGGGGCGGCATGAAGACCGCCAGCCACTGAATGGGATAGGCGGTCTTGTTCAGCGGGTTTGCAGCAAACGGCTGCCCGCCCATGATCGTCGCCCGCCAGAGCGGGAATTCCCCTCGTTCGGTGATCGAGTCAGCCAGATATTGAGCGGACGGCAGATGCGTCGTCACGGCATCGGAAAAAGCCGCTCCGGGGAAAAACGGCAGACCGTTCAGTTTGCCGCCGGTCAACAGCCAGACCGCGATCGCCGCAACCGTGGCGAGGATGAAACCGAGCGAGGTATCGGAGAGACCGCGTGAACGCTGTTCAGCGCGCATAAATGGCGACACTGCCCGCCCGGCCAATTTCACGCAGCACGGACAGACACGTGCCCGCGCCCAGGCGCGCCTCTTCCGGGCCGAAGATGACATAGCGCACTGAGTACCGCTCCAGCAGATCGAGACAGTGCTCCGGGGAGTCCGCAGCGAACCAGGCCTCCACTTCAGCGCGTCTCTCCGCTGCATCGACGGTCTCGTAGGGATGACCGTAAACGCTGCGCACCCCGCCCCAGCCGGGCAGCCAGGCGCTGACGACCGGAGAGGCCAGCACCACATCGCTTAAGGTGGCGCGCTGATTTAACTCATTGAAGATCGGCCCATAATCGGCTTCCAGATAAACGCCGACCGCCTGCCCCGGGTTGCCCACAGCAACGGGAATGACGGGCAGAAAGAGCATCAAAACCGTGCTGATCGAAATCAGGAAGAAAAAGGCGATCCCGACGAGCAGCCGCCAGCGCCGCTGGATGAGATGGATCCAGGTGTCTTCGATGGCGCGGACGGCAAAGTAGGCGACCGGGATCATCAGCCCGACGGCGAAACGCCGTTGAACGTTCGTCGGCAAATACATTGCAGCGATCATCAGCGCCAGCCAGATGAGCATGAAACGATCGCCATCGCGCTCAAACCGGCGCACGGCCCGCCAGATCGCGGGCAAGCCGACCAGCAGCGGCAGTCCCAGACCGAGGACAAGGCCATGCAGCGGCGGCGCAAGGGTTTGATTCTGCTGATTCCAGACCGCCATCACCGGATTGTATGTCACAACCATCCAGTAATAGAGGGCGAGCGGGATAATCGGGACGATCACGGCCAGCACCCAGTACCAGATGATCATCCGCGCCTGACGTGCCCGGAAAAGGGACAGCGTGAATACGACCAGCGTGCCGGCAAAGGGAACCAGCGCCTGAGGATACAGGAAGCCGAGCAGCAGGCTCAGGACGCTGGCCACCGGCCAGGCACTCTTCAAGGATGGATTATCTTCTGAACCGGGACGAAACACGACGATCAGGGCGCTTGCGAGAATGCACAGCAGCGCGATCGCCAGCGGAAAATGGACATTCATCAGGCTGGAGAAGAAGGGAAACGCCTCCGGGAGCAGCGGGAAATCCACATAGATCAGCTCGCCCGTCAGAGGGGCGAATAACCAGCCCAACCCCGCGCCGATCGCCGCCACGCCGAAAAAAAGCCGGCGTGGGCGAACCCGCGACCAGATCGTTGCTCCAAGCTGATAGATCGCAGCATACATCAGCAGGGCGGCCAGAATGCGCGCCAGATGAAAGATGACCGCGGTCGGGATCCCGGTCAGACGCGATACATGACCAAGCAGCAGGTAGAGCACCTGAATGAATGCGCCGCTGTGCGCTTCCGGCGTGTGCAGAAAGCTGACCAGCCAGTCGCCGTTCTGGCCCAGACTCATCTTGGCAAAGTAAGTCGCCCCGTCCAGGTAATTGTGCAGCACCCCCATGAACTGCCAGCCGGAGATGCCGATCAACACCATCAACATCAGGGGCGTCACCGCCAGCAGCACCAGCAGGCAGCTCATGATGACCACCCAGCGCCATTCTGCCGGTGTGATGTACGCAAACGATACCGTCGACAGGCCGGGCAAACGGGAGGAACTGGGCAGCGCGTTTGAAGTTTCCGCGTCGTTTTTCATCAAGCGCACACGAGGGGTCGGAAGCACGGTACTATCCTCAACTATATCGGACTCGTTCTGCAACAACCACTCACCATCAGAAGTCTACGGTCAAACAGCCCCATATCACATACAATCATGATTGAATTTGAATGCAGAATAACCTAAAGATTCACCAGATCGAAATGATGAACCGCATGATACAGGTTTGTGGCATCCTGAAATCCAGATCGGACGGGGGGAACAACCATGGGCTTTGACCTGCAAAACTTCGGGCTGGGACTGCTGGCGGGCTGGGGCAGCGCCTACGGCGTCTATCGCGCCCGGCATGTCATTCGCGGCGCGATCAAATCTGTGTCCAAAACAGCGCAGTCAGCCCAGACCTCCGCCACACGGAGCGCGGACAGCCGCTACATCAACGATCTCGTCGAACTGGCGCAGTCCACCCATCTCGGCGGCGAGGCAGTCCGGTTATCGACGATCTGCGTCGAACCGCGCTTCATACCGGCGCATCGGCTGGCCGCCCCTCCGGATGACGACGAAGGGATCGACATCTACAGCATCATCCCGCTGCTGCCGGACATGCCGGCGCTGTTCGCCCCCTACAACATCCCTACTTTGAGCATCGACGATCTGGCGCGCGGCAGTCACCGGATCGCCCTGCTGGGTAACTCAGGAAGCGGTCGGACAACGGCGCTGATGGCCATGGCGCTGTACAGCCTCAATGAAATTTCGTTCGCCCCACCGATCGACAAGATCCAGCAGCAGGTGGACAGCGAAGAAGCAGCGTTGAGCGAAAAAGAGCGCTCGGTTCGCGTGCGCGAGCGCGTTTTGATGGAGCAGCGAGCCAAAGAAAAACTGGCCAGTGCCAGAGGTCAGACATTCGATGCCAGCCTGGATCAAGCCCAGCAGGCCAAACTCCCGCTGTTCAAGCGTCTGATGCCCGTTTACGCTCACCTGGCTGATATCACCGCTCCCAGCGATGAATTCTCCGGGGAGATTGACCCGGCGGAACCCCTCGTCCGCGCAGTGCAATACACGGTCAACCGGATCACGGCCAGCACCATCCCCGGCAGTCTCTACAAGCGCCTGACTCAGGGGGATACGCTGCTGCTGATCGATGGATATGACGATCTCTCCCCGACCGATCGTCAGAAAGCGCTGGCCTGGCTGCGCGCCATGCTGGATCTGTATGGTGAGAACTTCTTCGTCGTGGTTGGCCCGGTCATCGGCCACGGTGACCTGACCGACCTCGGTCTCACCCCTGTTTACCTGCGTCCGTGGCATAACCTCGATATCGAGCGTCTGGTCAACCGCTGGGCTGACCAGTGGGTCAACGTCAGCGCAGGTCGCAGCGGGAGGCGCAAACGCGGCGCTGCTCGCCCGGACGAAGCGGCTGTGCGCCGGGCACTCTCCAACAATCAGGCGCTGCCGCCGGTTGAACTGACGGGCAAAATCTGGGCCAATTTCAGCGACCGGGTCGAAACCGCCGGTTCGGAGGGGTGGCTGCGCACGCTGATCGGGCAGATGCTGCCGGAAGATATGACATTCGATGAAGCGCTGCGCTTTCTGCCGGCGATCGCCGCTGTGCAGCTTGATGAAGGCCTGATCAGGATTGACCGCCTGAAGACGCTGGCGATTGGCGATGACGAGGCTCGCAGCACCAGAACAACGGAACGCGCGGCAGTCTCCCCGGATCAGTCCGAAGACGCCGCAAAAGCCGCGCAGAAAAAGCCAGCCACGGAAGAAGAGGTCGAGTCAGCTACCTCACAGGGTCGGCTGCTGGCGCGGCTGACCCGATCGGGCCTGTTGATCCGCCACAAGGGCAATCGCTACGCCTTCCGCCACGCGGTGCTGGCGGCTTATTTCGCCAGCTTCACGCTCGCTGAAGCGAGCATCGACCAGCTCAAACTCAAAGCCAGCATCCCGGCCTGGAAACAGGCCGTCGCCTATGCAGCCTATCACCGGTCGCTGCATGAACTGGTCATCGAGCGGCTGCAAACCCCGCAGGATCTGCTCTACTCTCACCTGTTCGAGATGGCCCGTTGGGTTCCGTATGCCAGTCCGGATGAGTCGTGGCGCGGTGAAATCCTGCGCGATCTGGGCAACCTGCTCATCGCCCCCAATTTATATCCAGCGCTGCGCGAGCGGGCGGCTGCTGCGCTCATTGAAACGCGCGAAAAATCCGCCCTGATCATCTTCCGGCGCGCAGTTCGCAGCGCCAACCCGACCCTGCGGCGCCTGGCATGCCTGGGCATGGGTGCGCTGGGCGATCCGGAAGCGTTGAAAGACCTGTCTCAACTCCCACGGGCAGATCGCACGCCAGAAGTCCAGTGGGCAGCAGCGATGGCTCTGGGCGCGATCGGCACCGCCGAGGCCTTTGAGGCGATGATCGCCGCCCTGGAGATCGACTCAGAACCGCTGCTTCAGGCGATCGCCGAGGCCTTCGCCCTGCATCCCGACGAGGGATACCCCATCCTGCTCGACGCTTCCCGTCATGAAGATATGATGCTGCGCCGGGCGGCGGTCTTCGGTCTGCGGCGCGTGCCGACGACCTGGGCCTTGATCGAACTGTATCGGCGTTTCCTTGAGGATACCGAGTGGTACGTGCGTTCCGCCGCTCAACACGCCTTCGAAGAACTCAACGAGGGCTTGCACAGGCGCTATGCCGAGTCCTATCCCCCGATCGCTGCGATCCCCTGGCTCAAGAACTGGGTTGAGCAGCGCGGCGAGCAAATCCCGACCGGAGAGGCAGCCCGGTCAGTGCTGACGCAGGTGCTGCAAACCGGCAGTGTTCAGGAGCGCGCCCTGGCGGCGATGAGCATCGGCCAACTGGGGATCGTCGAGCTGACTCGTCCGCTGTACCAGGCGTTGTGCGATCGGCAGGACGAGGTGCGCGCAGCGGCTCACAAAGGGCTAAGCGAACTGCAGGTTCGGCTCGGCATCCCGCTTCCAGCGCCGAACTGAAGCACAAAGTCCCCCTACCCCACCTGCGCCAGCGTCGGCGCAGGTGAGGGCGATGGCTCGGTCGTGCCCTGCGGCAGGCGCTCATACCCTGCTTCGCACTGGATGACGCGGTCAAAGTCGGTATGGAAATAATAAGCCCGGTCTCCGGCCGTCAGCAGGATGCGGTAGCCATCCGAAATGACCGGATAGTATGTCTGTCCGGGCAGCGGACAGCCGAGGCTGCTGTCCGTCCAGCGATATGGCTCGATCGATACCAGGCGCACCCGCTGGGTTGGGATACCGAGCTGCTGCACCAGCCGCCGCCGGGCGATCTGAACAAGCTCAGCGACAACCGGGCTTAAGCCCGATCCGTACAAGTCATCGTCAGGGACAAAATTGGGCGGGGTCGGCGTCAGGGCCAGCAGCGTTGACGCCAGCAGGCCCGTATCCTCAGCGGTCGGGGGTTCAGTCTGTGCAAGGGTTGGCGTGTGCCGGGGTGTATTCGTGACCGGAATTAAAGTCGCAGTCGCCGCCGTTTCCACAACGGGCGCGGTCTGGCAGGCAGCCAGAAACAGACCGAGCAGGATGATCCAGATGACTGCACCGCGCATGACTTCGGTCGTTCATTCCGATAAACGTTTACCGAATAAACGTTCATCCACCTGGAAATTGCTCAACCCTTCAATACTGATGATCTTATCGCGCTTCGTCTCTCCGGCCACGATCGCGATCTTATCAGGCTCAACGTCCAGCTTCTCCGCCAGCAGCGCGATCAGTTCAGCGTTGGCTTCAGGATCGCCTTCATTTTCGGCCGTCAGGCGAATCCGAATCACCGGCGGGCCTTCTGTGTTCAGAACGCCGGCGATCTCAGCGCGCTCGGCCTGCCCGAAAACACGGACGCTGATCGCTGCACCGCCGCGCTTATCCGTGATGTTAAAGCTGCGTTCTAAAGGCATGACAGTTGACCTTTACTGTGCCCGGAAACCGCTCACTGGATTACCCTGTACTACTATGGATGGTATCACGCCCCTGGCATATCCACAAGCAACCCACAGTTCAGATCCGCAGCAGCCGCATCAGGATGCTGATCGCCAGAAACACGATCAGCGGGCTGAAGTCGATCATCATCCCGCGCGGCAGCAGATCGCGGATCGGACGCAGAACAGGCTCGGTGACGTCATAGACGAACTGGATCAAGGGATTCGAGCGATCGATATTCGGGAACCAGCTCAACAGCACCCGCGCCAGCAGGATGAGTTGAAACACAGTCAGAACAAGGCTGAGAATTTGCATCAGCAGGGCCATCATCAATACTCCTTTTAGCGCTTCGCTTCATTTTCTGATCCAGGTTCTGATCCGGGCTGCGGCCCACGCTCTCCGAACAGCGCACGCCCGATCCGGATCAGGGTCGCCCCCTCTTCGATAGCGACCGGAAAATCGTCCGTCATCCCCATGCTCAGTTCCGGCAGCGCGATACCGGTTGACCGGGCCAGCCAATCGCGAAGTTCGCGCAGATCGGCGAAGACCCAGCGGACGGTCTCCGGATCCTCCGCGATCGGGGCCATGGTCATCAAGCCGCGCACCCGGATGTTGGGCAGTCGAGCCACCGCATCGAGCGACTCGGCAAGCTGCGCGCGGATGGTTTCATTGTTCCGCCAGTTATGGGCCGCAAAGCCGGCTTTGCTGGCCTCCCCGGACACATTCATCTCCAGCAGCACGTCCATCGTCTGTCCGGCCTCGGCCAGAGCACGAGACAGCTTGTCGGCCAGACGTATCGTATCGATCGAATGCACCAGCGCGAACAACCCCGGCAGATCTCTGGCTTTGCGGCTTTGCACATGTCCGATCATGTGCCAGATCACTGGACGGTCTGTAAGCTGACGCATCTGAGGGATCTTACCGGCGGCTTCTTCTACGCGATTTTCGCCAAAATGTTGCAGACCAGCTTCTATAGCGGTCACAACGGCATCCGCCGGGTGTGTTTTTGACACCGCAACCAGGGTCACTTCATCCGGCGAACGGCCGGCTTTCTGACATGCAGCGCGGATCTGATCCCGGACTCGGTGTAACCGCGCGGTGAACTCGGCAGGGTTCATAAGCTGATCAACGCTCCAAATCGACCGGTCTGGCCCCGTTCCCGTCGATGGGAGAACCAGTCCGCATTTTGCTCCCATGTGCAGATCCCTGCGATCTCGATCTGCCCCACACCGGTTCGTTCCAGATCGAGCGCATTGGCCCGCCATAAATTGAGGTAGGCGCTGCCATCCTGAGCCTTCCGCTGGATGAGTTCCGGCAGTGCTGTCGCACCGAAACGGCGCTCAATGGCGACCACCACGTCTTCCCCCACCTGATAGTGATCCGGGCCGATGCTGGGGCCAATCGCAGCGCGAATATCCTCAACCCGAGAACCGTAAGCGCGCACCATCGTCATCACAGCCGCAGCGGCCGCGCCGGCTGCGGTTCCCCGCCAGCCCGCATGAACGATCCCGATCACCCCTCGCACGGGATCGGCCAGCAAGATGGGCACGCAGTCCGCAAAGCGCATCGCAAGCGGCGTATCCATGCGATCGGTGACCATCCCATCGGCATGGGTTAACCAGCGGCGGTTGGCCGCTGGCCCGGTGACGATCAGGACGTCGGCGCTGTGCACCTGCCAGACGGTACATGCCCGGCTGCGCGGCAGCTCGATCGCAGCATACATCCGCTCATGATTCTCCGCGACGGCGGCGGGATCATCACCGACATTGCCGCCCAGATTCAGCGCCGCAAATGGCGAGCGGCTGACCCCGCCATGACGCATGAAGATCCCGTGTTTGAGCGGCAGTCCCGCAAACGACGAGAACTCCAGCCAACGAATCCCGTCTTTTTCACGTCCAATCACGAAGGCTGGCTCCAGATACCGATTACCCGATATGAACTGACACGCTTACGCGCTTGACACGCTTACACGCTATTGTAGTTTCGTCTATTTTGTACGTGAAGTATAATGTCAATATGTTTAATGATGCCTTTGTATCGATTTACACGCAATCTCAGCGTTTTCGATTGGTTATTCCGTGGATGCGCGATGCACATCTACATGTGATTGAGATGATCGAGCATCATGACAACCGAGTTGGAGCTGCCCACAGTGTCCCCGATCCGTATTGCCATTGTGGATGATCACCAGTTCTTCCGGGAAGGACTGCGCAAATACATCGAACTTGAGGATGACATGCTGGTTGTCGCCGAATGTGACAACGGCATAGACGCCCTGAGCGTAGTTCGCGCTGAAATACCGGATATCGTCTTGCTGGATGTGAACCTGCCCAATCTGAATGGGCTGCAGATCACCCGAATGGTCAAGGCGGATTATCCTCAAGTCGGCATTATTGTACTTACGGCTTATCATGATAGTGAACAGGTGCTGCACACCATGCGCTCCGGGGCTGCGGCTTACTGCCCGAAAGACATCACGCCGGAACGCCTGATCGAAATCATCCGGGAAGTCCATGCCGGCTATTATGTTGTTGGCGATGAACGCATGACCCGAGAGACGTTACAATCGTGGATCAATGCGCTGCTGCAGGCCTATGCTGGCCCATATACAGTCGATCCGGAAGAGCATTTCATCCCCCTCAGCCCCAGGGAAATGGAAATCCTGCAATTTGTTACGCATGGGATGAGCAACAAAGAGATCGCGCATCAGCTCAGCATCAGCCAGCAAACCGTTAAAAATCACATGACGTCCATTCTCAAAAAACTGAATGTGCAGGATCGAACACAAGCCGCTGTAACGGCGTTGAAGCGAGGCTGGGTACGTCTCCAGGATGGCCTCAGCGATACAACCCTGTAAGTTTTACTCAGGATGACGGATACCCGGTCAAGGAGCAGTGAATAATCATGGACATGCGTTCAGATACCCGCAGCCGCGATGAACTGATCGATATTCTGACCAGTGAACTGAAGCGCGTGCGCGAAAAATTGACCGAACTCAAGGTGCAGCTCGATCAAACCAAGTTGATCGTTGACCGCGAAGAACAGCGTAACGCCGATGTCGCGTCTGAGCTGCGCACATTGCAGGACAATATCGATACCGTGCCGCGCCAGGATATCCGCCAGAAGTACGATGAGGCGCTGGATGCGCGTTTTCGTTTGACCACCATGCGCGGACAGCTCGAAAAGTTCAATGCGCTGCGCGAAAATCTGGAACATGAAGGCCAGATCCTGGCCCAGGTACTGAACCGGATTCAAGGCCTGGACGCACTGCCAGCCGCTGAGAGCGGTGGGGATGGCGCATCGACGGTCAGCAAGAGCAGCCTGAATATCGTGCGCATCATCCAGGCTCAGGAAGAGGAACGCCAGCGCCTGGCCCGTCAGATGCACGATGGCCCGGCCCAATCGCTCACCAACTTCATCTTGCAAACGGAGATCTGCCAGCGCCAGTTCGATCGGAACCCGGCCCGTGCCGCTGAAGAGTTGAGCACGCTGAAAAATGTCGCCAGTGTGACATTCCAGAAGGTGCGTGATTTCATCTTCGATCTGCGCCCGATGATGCTGGATGACCTCGGCGTCATCCCGACCATCAAACGCTATGTCGACTCATTCAAAGAGAAGAATGACATCAATGTCACGCTCGATATCATCGGTGAAGAGCGGCGGCTGCAAAGTCATCGCGAGGTCATGATCTTCCGCGGCATTCAGGAACTGATGGTCAATGCCCGCGATTACGCCAATGCCAGTGAGATCGAAATCAAGATCGACATCTCCGGCAACAAGATCAAGATCAGCGTGCAGGATAATGGACGTGGTTTCGATGCCGAAGCGGCCTTCAGTGGCGAAGACGGCTTCCACAATCCGCGCGTTCAGAATCTGATCACCCTGCGCGAAAAGTTCGAACTCATCGGCGGCTCGGCAACCGTTTTCAGTTCCGAAACTGAGGGAACCACCGTCCGCCTTGAGGTTCCCGACCATGATTGATCCGTCGATCGGGAAGCTGACCATCGGAGCGGTCGGGCGAAGGCCTGCCTGCCACAGCAATCGATGAACAGCTTCAATTTTCTAACATTCGGGACGTTTCGCCTGTTTGACAGGAAAATGCGTTAGACTACACTGTAGGCAAGTGCAAGGACAGCTTGCAGGCACATGGATATTTGACTATCGGGGGCCGCAGATAGTGGACTGCGGCATGTAAACGGGCTGCAGCACTGGAGGATTTCATGAATCGACTGCGTGTTTTCTTAATTCTTGCGATCATCATCGTTTTGATCGCAGTGGTGATCGTGGTGGTCTTACCTTCACTGAATCCAGCGCCAGCCCCGGTCGCTCAGCAGCCTGCCGACACATCCGCTTCGTCGCTGGCCGATCTGGCTCAGGCGATGCAGGCAATGGCCACGCCCTTGCCGACGCCGACGCCGATCAATTTCGTCGATATCGTGATCGCGGTACAGGAACTGCAGCGCGGCCAGGTGATCCCACCTGACGCCGTGGCGCTGCGGCCCTTCCCGGAACAGTCTGTGCCGTTTAACGGCATCCGCTCGCTGGAGGATGTCATCGGTCGGATCGCCCGCACGGACATCTACCGTGAAGAGCCGATCCTGAGCAACATGGTCGTCGATAACCTGACCGATCTGGCGCGCGTCGGTTCCGATGCAGCGGCTGTGCTCCCTGTGGGCCTGGTGGCCGTCGCCTTACCGATCGACCGTCTCACCAGCGTCGCCTACGCCGTCCAGCCTGGCGATCGCGTCGATCTGATCATCTCGCTGCTGTTCGTCGATATCGACGAGGACTTCCAGACGATCGTCCCCAACGAGGTGACGCTGTTCCGCATCACCGAAGATGGTGAGATCAATTTCCTGCAAGGGATCTCTGGCCGACCGGACAGCACCTCGCTCGGATCGGTCATCATCGGCCCGTCAGAACGTCAGCGTCCCCGTCTGGTGACGCAGCGCACGATCCAGGATGCCCTGGTCGTCAATGTGGGCAACTTCCCGCCAGACGGGCGGTTCATCGGTGTTCCTCCCACGCCGACACCAGTCCCTGCTGAAGGCGACGAAGGTCAGACCGGTCAGGGTACGCCACCGCCGCCGACGCCGACGCCGGCCCGGCCAGACATCATCACGCTGGGCGTGACGCCGCAGGACGCAGTCATTCTCACGTGGCTGATCGAGGCGCGTATCCCTGTCACGCTGGCGCTGCGCTCAGCGCAGGACACGTCTCGCGTTCCGACGAATGAAGTGACGCTCGACTACATCATGACCGAATTCGGTATCGAACTGCCGGGCAAGCGCCCGTACACCATCGAACCGGCGATCCGCAGCATCCGTCAGCTTCTGGCGGGCCAGGAGATCGCCCTGAGCGAAGCCGTCGCACCGTAAATCTGAATGCATGATGGCAGACCCCGGTGTGGACATGCAGCCGCCAGCAGATCGGGCTGCATGTCCACATCCTGTTTTATCATGCTCAATCAAGCAGGTTGCAGGAAATGGGATGTCAAGAGGGTAGGTAAATATCATGAACAATCGCCTGGGGGGGCAGCCAGAGAGTCGCAGCGTCATCACCGTGCTTCTGGTGGACGATATCCCTGAAACCCGTGAGAACATCAGGAAGCTTCTGGCTTTCGAAGAGGATGAGTTCCAGGTGATCGGTTCGGTGGGGACGGGACGCGAAGCCCTGCAGATGGCCCACGAGCTGAACCCGGACATCATCATCATGGATATCAACATGCCGGATATGGACGGGCTGCAGGCGACGAACGAAATCACCAAGACGCTGCCCGGCACCGGCGTGATCATGATGTCCGTGCAAACCGACTCGAATTACCTCAAAAGAGCGATGCAGGCCGGTGCGCGTTACTTCCTCGGCAAACCCGTTGACCCGGATGAGCTGTACAGCACGATCCGCATGGTCTACAACCAGATGGAAGCGGCACGGCGCTCGCAGCGGATCGCAGACGTGCCGATCGAGTCGTCACGCAAACTCTCCAGCTTGCAGACGGCTGACGGCTCGGTACGTGCGGGGCATGTGATCGTCGTTTACAGCCCATCTGGCGGGGCGGGATGCACCACGATCGCGACCAACCTGGCCTCCGGGTTGATGAAAAAGAACATCAAAGTCCTTCTCATCGATGCCGATCTTCAGTTCGGCGATATCGGCGTCTTCCTGAAGCTGTCGTCGGAAACGACGCTGGTGGACGTTGTCGCCAAAGTTGACGATCTGGATACCGACTTTTTCGACACCCTCGCAGCCACGCACGAAAGCGGCCTGCGGGTGCTGCTCGGCCCCCAGCGCCCTGAATTCGCCGCTGATATCACCAATCCCTCGGCGATCGCTCGAGTGATCGAAAAAGTCGCCCCCGGCTACGATTTCATCGTCGTCGATACCAGCCGCTATTTCGATGAATCGCTGATCTCGCTGATGGACATGGCCACCAAGATCGTGCTCGTCGCGACGCCGACGCTGGCCCATGTCAAGAACGCACGCTTCGTCCTCGACCTGTTCGAAAGACTGAGCTACCCGCCGGAAAAGGTCGCCCTCGTCCTCAATCGCGTCGAAGATGAAAAAGCCCGCAACCGGGTCACCGTGCCGACGGAAACGATCGAACGCTACCTGCGGCGCAAGGTGGATGCGAAACTGCCCAACAATGAAGCGGTTGTGCTCAGCGCGGTTAACAAAGGCGTCCCCGCGATCGCGCTGGCGCGCGACCGCAGCAAAGCGCCGTCCCCGGTGCGCGAGATGATCGACTTCTCCGAACAGCTTTTCAACGAGTTGATGGCCGGGTCAACGGAAACAACGCCAGCGGAAGACGCCAACAAGAAAAAAAGCGGGCTGAATCTGCGCATCGGTAGGGGTTAGCACGCAACTTCGGAAATCCTTCACGCGCTGGGACAATGTTTCGGTGTACAGTTAGCATATACCGCTCACCGTAAGCGAATTCGGTTCGGACAATTGGGGAGAATGGGCGATGTCATCACTTCTCGGACGTTTGAAAAGCGGTGGAACCGGCGGCACCCCCCCATCCGGCGGTGGTGGTGAAGGCAGCCCCGCCGTTCCACCGGAAAGCGGCGCCGAAGGTTCGCGCCTGGCTGCAATGCGCAGCCAGCAGGCCCTGGCCGGGCGCGCCCCTGCTCGACCTGACAGCGGCTACGCGGATCTGAAAACGCGCGTGCAATCGCGTCTGCTGCAGGAACTCGATCAGACAATGGATCTGAATCGTAAAAATGAAGTGCGGGCGCACATTGAAGAGCTGTTCAACGCGATCATCGCTGAGGAAAGCATCGCTATCGCGCGCGCCGAACGCGAACGTCTATTCAACCAGGTCGTCGCTGAAATCCTCGGTTTTGGCCCGCTGGAGCCGCTTCTGGCGGATGAAACGATCACCGAGATCATGGTGAACGGCCCGAAGAACATCTTTGTGGAGCGCAAAGGCAACATCACCCGCGCCAACGTCGCTTTTGATGATGATGAGCATGTCATCCGCATTCTCGACCGTATCGTCGCCCCGCTGGGCCGCCGCATCGACGAAAGTTCACCGCTGGTCGATGCCCGTCTGCCCGATGGCAGCCGCGTGAACGCGGTGATCAAACCGATCGCGATCGACGGCCCGACGATCACGATCCGCAAATTCTTCAAAAAGCCGCTCACCGTCGAAGACCTGATCCGCTTCGGCTCGTTGACCAAAGAGATCGCCGAGTTCCTGCGCGCCTGCATCATCGCGCGCCTGAACATGATCGTCAGCGGCGGAACGGGATCGGGCAAGACCACGCTTCTGAACATCCTGTCGGGCTTCATCCCGAACGATGAGCGCATCGTCACCATTGAAAACGCGGCTGAACTCCAACTGCGGCAGGAACATGTCGTCCGCCTGGAAAGCCGCCCGCCCAACATCGAGGGACGCGGCCAGATCACCATTCAGGATCTGGTGGTGAACTCTCTCCGTATGCGCCCCGACCGCATCGTCGTCGGGGAATGCCGTTCTGGGGAAGCGCTGGACATGCTCCAGGCGATGAACACTGGCCATGATGGCTCTCTGACCACCCTGCACAGCAACAGCCCGCGCGATACGATCGCCCGCCTGGAGGTGATGTGCCTGATGGCCGGCATGGATCTGCCCGTGCGCGCGATCCGCGAACAGATCGCAAGCGCGGTTGACTGCGTCTGCCATCAGGAGCGTCTGCGCGATGGTTCGCGCAAGGTCGTCAAGATCACCGAAGTTCAGGGCATGGAAGGCGACATGATCACCATGTCCGATATCTTCGAGTATGAACAGACCGGCGTGGAAGGCGGTAAGATCATCGGGCGCATCCGCCCGACCGGCATTCGACCGCGTTTCACCGACCGGATTGAAGCGGCGGGCATCTACCTGCCGCCCTCCGTGTTCGGCGTCGGCAAGACCTACTAGTTCTACAGGAACGCGCAATGTCTCCAGAACAGATCATCGTCATCGTGATTGCAGCCGTAGCCGCGGTTGGGGTCATCATCTACGGCGTGATCAACGTCCGCACTGAAAAGGATCTGATCGAGGAACGCCTGGGGCGCTACGAACAGGAATACACCTTGCAGCTCGATTTCTCCGAAGAAGATGTGGAGGGGACGAAAGCTGACAAGAAGAAACCGTCCGCGCTGCAAAATCGGCTTGACGAAATGCTGGCCGAGCGATCGTTTGGCAAGAAGTGGCGCATGCAGCTTGCCCGGGCGGATATCAAACTCACAGTTGCCGAGTTCCTCGCGATCCATGTCTTCACCACTGCGGGCTTCTTCCTGGTCGGTTATTTCGTCCTGTTCGGTCAGCAGATCGTGATGGGCATCGTGTCGGCATTTGTCGGCTTTTTCGCCCCGCGCATTTACGTCTCGCGGGCCATTCAAAGCCGCCTGGTGAAATTTGAAAATCAGCTCCCGGACACGCTGGGGCTGTGGGTGAACGCGCTGCGTTCTGGCTATTCCGTCCTGCAATCGATGGAAGCGATCGGTCGCGATGCACCGGAACCGACATCGGTCGAGTTCAAGCGCGTCGTTCAGGAAGTGCAGCTCGGCATCGACATGGAAGACGCCCTGGAACATCTGCTCAACCGCGTGGAAAGCGAAGACCTGGATCTGGTCGTGACTGCGGTCAACATCCAGCGCGAAGTGGGCGGCAATCTGGCGGAAATTCTGGACGTCATCAGCCACACGATCCGCGAGCGGATCAAGTTAAAGGGCGAGATCCGCGTGCTCACGGCACAGGGGCGCATCACCGGTTATCTGATCAGCTTCCTGCCGATCGTGCTGGCGCTGTTCCTGTATGCGATCAATCCCAATTACATGGGCAACCTGTTCGAGAATCGCATGTGCGGCTGGCCGATGCTGGGCGCGGGCCTCGCCATGATCGGCATCGGCATGGCCATCATCCAGAAGATCGTTGACATCGATATCTGATACGCCGTAGTTCATGAGGTTGTGAGTTATGGATCCGCTTCTGATTCTGGTGCTGGTGGTCGTCGGCGCGATCATTATCGCTGCGTTGGTCTACGTCGGCATGAAGGAAGACAACGGGCGCGACCCCCTTCAGGAACGCCTGGCACAGTACGAAGACCGTGAGATCCCGCAGTCTCTGGAAGAGATCGAGATGTCGATGCCATTCCGCGATCGCGTCATCATCCCTCTGACCAAATCGATCGCGCGAATGGTGACCCGCATGACGCCGCAGAAGCAACTGGAGGATGCCCGGCGTAAACTTGACCTGGCCGGCCTCAACATGGACCCGGCCAGCTTCTTCGCCATGCGCGTTGCGGCGGTGATCGGTTTCGGCCTGCTGGCGTTCTGGGTCTTCTTCATCATGTCGCCGTCACTCAGCCGGACGACTGCGCTGCTGTACACGCTCGGCGCTGTCGGCCTCGGTTTCATCCTGCCCCAGATGTGGCTGAGCAGCAAAATCAAGCGCCGCCAGGAAAACATCGTCAAGGCGCTGCCCGATGCGCTCGACCTGCTCGTCATCTGCGTCGAGGCCGGTCTGGGTTTTGATATGGCGATGGGCAAGGTCTACGAGAAGTGGGATAACGACCTGGCCGTCGCTTTTGGCCGCGTGCTGCGCGAGATCCAGCTCGGCAAACTGCGCCGTGAAGCCCTGCGCGATATGTCCGAACGCATGGATGTGCCCGACGTGACGGCCTTTGTGGCAGCCATCATTCAGGCCGATCAGCTCGGCGTGAGCATGTCGCGCATCCTGCGCGTGCAGTCCGATCAGATGCGCGTCAAGCGGCGTCAGCGCGCTCAGGAAAAGGCGCATCAAGCCCCGGTGAAGATGATGATCCCGATGGTGTTTCTGATCTTCCCGTCGATCTGGCTGGTGCTGCTCGGCCCGTCGCTGATCATCATCATGAACAACTCCGCGGTTCAGAATACTTTTTAAAGGTTCCCGTGCGCCAGCCATGAATGCCGACCCGGACTCCGCAGGATCTTTCGCTCGATCACAGACAATGGCCCGGGAAACCGGGCCGTTTGTCTCTCTGATTGTCACTGCGCTTGAGCGCTTCAGTGAAACGCTGCTCGATACGCTCTATCCACGGGCATGCGCCGGGTGCGGACGCATCGACCACGATCTCTGCCCGCGCTGCCAGCGTCAGCTCCTGCATCCCGCCGCGCCGCTGCTGATCGATCACTGCCCTCCCCCGCTGACAGCGGCGGTGGCAACGGCGCACCATGCAGGCATTGTGCGCGAAGTCATCCAGACGCTGAAGTATGATGCGCGTCCCCAGTTAGGAGCAGTGCTGGGACAGCGCGTTTTCGCAGCGTTCGGACAGTTGAAGTGGACTGTCGATCTGATCGTGCCGGTGCCGCTGCATGCATCCCGTTTGCGCGAACGGGGGTATAATCAGAGTCAAAGGATTGCTGCAACCGTCGCCGCCATGTCTGGAATACCGCTCAGCACCGCTTCCCTCATCCGCACGCGAGTAACCCGCTCGCAGGTCGGCCTCTCCGGGCCTGAACGCCGCCAGAATCTGCTCAATGCCTTCACCGCGATCAGCGCTGAGGTATCTCAGCGGCGGATACTGCTGATCGATGATGTTTTCACCACGGGTTCTACGCTGTCCGCCTGTGCGACGGCGCTTCACAACGCGGGCGCTGCCTCCGTCTATGGTCTGACGGTCAGCGCCGCACGCCTTTAAATCGGTCTCTATGCGCAAATTAAAGGAGAATTCTCATGGAGATCTCTGTTCTGGGTCGCAACCTGAAGGTGACACCCCAGCTTGAAGATTACACGCTGAAAAAAGTGAACCGCCTCGACCGGTTTTTGCCCAACATTGCTGAGATCCGCGTCGAATACGAGCGGCAGCATACCCGTCGTGGCGAGAATCTATCGGTCGCTCAGATCACAGTGCGGCACAAACGCGGTGCGATCTTGCGGTCGCAGGAGACCGTTCCCGGTGAGATGGAACATGCGCTCAATCAGGCGATCGACAAGATGTACCGCCAGATTCAGCGTTTCAAAGGCAAACGGTCGCGCAAAGGTCGTGAGCGCTTCAGCGCGACCCTGGAAGAGCTGAACGTGGCAGAGGAGATCCCCGGCGAGATGATCCCGGCGGAGGAAGCGGAAGAGGCCGCCGAGCCGGAAATCACCCGGCGCAAGACGATCATCGTCGAAGCGATGACCGAAACCGAAGCGATCGAGCAGATGGAGCTGCTGGGCCATACTTTCTTCGTCTACCTCGATCAAAATGTCGGCGGCATCGTCGTGCTCTACAAGCGCAAGATGGGCGATTACGGGCTGCTCATCCCTAAGCTCGGTTAACCGAGCCAGCGGTATAGTACGCACGCGGGGGCATCGTGAAGGATGCCCCCGCTGACTTATTTTTCAGACCGTGTTTTCGTCCGGTGCGGACAGGACATAATAAGAACCGCGTTTTTCGCCCAACTTCCGCAAAATTTTCTTGTTCACCAGGTCAGCCAGATCGCGCCGGATCGTCTCTGGATGCACATCCCGGCACAGGCTCTGCAGATCGCTGTTGGTGATCCGCCCATTGGTATTGAGCAAAAACGTGATCGCCGCTTCCTGCCGGATATTGATCGGCATGCCGCGGTACGAACCGTGCAGCGCGGTCGTCAGCGCGGTATTTTTCGCTGCGTGCTCGCTCTCCACCACTTCATTGAATAGACTGACCCGGAACCCACCGGCTGTTTCGGTGAACTGAGGCTCGCGCAGCTTCCGCTCTCGCATCAGGTCGATCACCCGATCGACACCGTAACCGAGCCGCTCGATGAAGCCGAGATCCGACAGCACCTGAACGATGATCGGATTGCGCGAGAAGCGTTCATCTTTGATATTGCTCACCGTCACCGGCCCGGGAAGCCCTCCCGGACTGGTCACTTCCATCCGATCCTTAAAAATAAACAGACGTATCGTATCGCCGGTCAAACTGTAATTTCGGTGCGCAACCGCGTTCACAACCAGCTCGCGCGCGGCCTCCATCGGGTATTCATAATTCTCCGAGCGCGCCATCGTTTTTCCCAGACTGACCCCCTTGCGCAGGTGATCGAGCAGAAATGCCTCGGCGCGCCGCAGTTGATCCGGCAGCGTGCCGGTGATGTCTTCACGAGTGAACTTATCGCCCATCGTTTCGCCCGGAAAACGCACAGCCGTGATCTCGGCACCGTGCACAAATCGCTGCGGCTCTTTGCCGAACAGAAGGATCCCCGCGTTGGTGGGGCGCAGTCGTCCCTCATGTTCGATCAGACAGCCACGCCGCTGCAGCACCGCCTCGACGCTGGTATCGCTGGAAGTCCCCAGGCCCGCAACGTAGGCGCGCGCCTTTTCCCAATCGATATCGTCAATGCTGGAACCGCGCGGCACATCTGTTTCAAAATTGCTCTCCCCACGCTCAAACACGAGACGGCGCAGATCGCGCGGTTTGAGCGCGACATTGTCGCAGTCCTGACGGATCAGATAACGGCCATCGAGCGCGTACACATGGGGCATCCCCTGCGGGACGACCGCGGCGATCACCAGTTTGTCGCCCAGTTTGTACTGGCGTGGCATGGGGATGAACAACTGCGGTTCAACGGCCAGAGCGGCCTGAATGATCCGATCGACAGTTTGATCGGCATCGCGTACCCCCGTGATCGTTGGCCCCTGCCCGACGGCGCCGATCACGACTGTGCCCCCCTGAGAATTGGCCATCGCGGTCAGCGTTGCAGCGATCGCTTCGATCGCTGTCTGTTCCGGAAACCAGTCGAGACGCTCACTGCGCCCTGTTTTGAGGACAGACAAAAGATCCTCGGCAGTTGCCAACATGATCTCAGGTCTCCGTTTCCTGTTCCTTCTGGCTCTTCTCGCGGCGGATCCGATCGATCAAGCGTTCACCGCTGGGCGGGGCCAGCAGCACATGCTCGATCACCTCGTCCATCGTCTCCACCGGGATGATCTCGAGGGCCTCAAGAGTCGTTTTCGGGACTTCCAGCAGATCGCGCTGGTTGCGTTTGGGGATGATGACGCGGCGCAGGCGGGCGCGCTGGGCGGCGAGCAGTTTTTCTTTGATGCCGCCGACGGGCAGAACTTTGCCCCGCAGTGTGATCTCACCCGTCATGGCGATATCCGCTCGCACTTTGCGTTCAGTAAAAGCGGAGATCATGGCGATCGCCAGGGTGATGCCAGCCGATGGGCCATCTTTCGGCGTCGCCCCCTCTGGCAAGTGCACATGGACATCGAAATTCTCAAAATCTTCGAATTCGACATCTAACCGCTCAGCATTGGCGCGCATATAGCTCAGCGCCGTCTGCGCTGACTCCTGCATGACTTCGCCAAGCGATCCAGTCATCAACAGCGTGCCTTTACCCGGCAGAATCGAGACTTCAATGGTGAGTATATCACCGCCAAAGGGCGTCCAGGCAAGCCCGGTTGACACGCCCACCGCATCCTTCTCGTTGGCGCGCGGCTCGTCAAACGGCGCCGGGCCGAGATAGCGCGTCAAATGCGCCTTTGTAATGCGCGAGGGACAGCGCTTTCCCTCGGCGATCTGCCGGGCGATCTTGCGCGCGATGCTGGCGATCTCCCGGTTGAGATTGCGCACCCCCGCTTCATAGGTGTACTCATTGATCAGCCGCAGCAGGATCGGGGTCTCAAACTGAATGGGATATTCGGTTAGACCGTGCGCGGCCATCTGTTTGGGGATCAGAAACTGCCGCGCGATCGCGACTTTTTCTTCATCCGTGTAGCTGGAAAACTCGATGATCTCCAGGCGATCGAGCAGCGCTGGCGGGATCGGCTCGATATCGTTGGCGGTGGTGATGAACATCACCCGGGACAGATCGTAGGGCACTTCCAGGTAATGATCGCTGAAAGCATTGTTCTGCTCCGGATCGAGCACCTCCAGCAGCGCCGATGATGGATCCCCGCGGAAATCGACCCCCATCTTGTCGATCTCATCGAGCATGAACACCGGGTTGATCGTCTCCGCCCGTTTCATCGTCTGGATGATGCGCCCGGGCAGCGCCCCGACGTAGGTGCGTCGGTGACCGCGGATCTCCGCTTCATCGCGGATCCCCCCCAGACTCACGCGCACGAAATGGCGCCCCAGCGCCTCGGCAATGCTTTTGCCCAGGCTGGTTTTGCCGACGCCAGGCGGGCCGACAAAACACAGGATCGGGGAATTTTTCTGATCGGGGGCCAGCTTCTTCACCGCGATATATTCGAGGATGCGATCCTTGACCTTCTTCAGGCCGTAATGTTCCCGGTCGAGGATCCGTTGCGCCGCCCGGACGTCCAGTTGATCCACCGTAGTTTGCGTCCAGGGCAGCTCTGTCAGCCAGTCGATGTAGGTGCGCACCATCCCGACTTCCGGGGCCATGGGCGGCATCTGGCTCAACCGCTGCCACTCTTTCATCGCTCTGGCATGAACTTCGGGAGGCAGGTTGGCGCGCTCAATCTGCTCGCGGATTTCCTCCAGTTCCTGCTGAAACGCATCCACCTCCCCCAGTTCGGTCTGGATGATGCGCAGTTGTTCGCGCAGGAACATCTCCCGCTGCGCCCGATCCATCTCCTGCTGGATCTGCCCGCTGATCTCGTCCTTGATCTCCAGGGCATTCAATTCTTCAGATAGAAGCGCTTTTGCCCGCGCCAGGCGGATTTCGCCGTTCGCTTCTTCGAGCAGTTCCTGACGCACTTCAACGGGCAGCAGCAGCGTCGCTGCGATCAGATCGGCCAGCCATCCGGGGCTGTCCGCATTCATGGCAAACAGCAGCACATCATCCGGTATCGTCTCGTTGAGATCGATCACCCGTTTGAGCAAATTGACGGCTGCGTGCATCTCTTTCGTCTGACGGCGTCCTTTCGGATTGTCTTCAGGGATCACGCGCACCAGCGCTTTGAGGTAAGGTTCGGTCTGCGTGAAGCGCACGACCTGCACCCGTCTGCGCCCCTGCGCTACCGCCGCCTGGCTGTCGTCCGTCATGTGGAGCACACGGCTGAGGGCCAGTTCCACACCGACCTGATACAGATCTGTGGGTTCAAAATGGATGAGAGAGATATCGCGCGCGGCAATACCGATGACCGTTTGTTTGCCATCAAGGGCTTTTTCGGCTGCGATCTGCGCCTGAATCCCGGCCAGCGTCACCGGCGCGACGATGTTGGGATAAATGACCAGACCGCTCAGGGGAAGTACGGGACGCTCAAACAAACCCTGACTGTCGGTTTCAGCGTTGGGGATCAGTTGAAATTCTCCAGCACCTGTGAAGTCCAAAGCGGCATATCCTCTGTCTGAAAGCAGGTGGTCATCATTCGGGGAGTATCCAAATTGTACTGGACGCGGTCAGAGGGTTCAATTGTGATCTCCATCCTGCACCTGTCCGGCGGTTACCGGGCGTTTACAGCACAAACAGCAGGATGCATCTAGAACTGTCATGCGCCTTCGATTAGACTCGCAGCCTGCTCGTGATGACTGCTGAGGACAGTTATGCGCATCTCGCTCGTCTTTCTGATTGCAGGTGTCTTGATCGGCATCGGGGTCATGCTGGTCGTCGGCTATACGCTGCTCAATCCAGCCGTTCCGCTGATCGCCGAGGCGGGCTTCGCACCCGATACCATTTCACCGAATGCCGACGGGGTCGATGACGTCACGATTTTCGCCTACACACTGTCTCGCGGCGCTGTCATCGATCTCACCTTCACCCATGAAGATGGCCGGGAGTTCGTGTTTCGTCAGCAGGAACAGCGCATTCCAGGCGAGCATCGCGTCGCTTTTTCCGGCGTCGTCGATGGATACCGACAGGAAGGCGATCGCGTCATCGGTCAGATCGTGCGTCGTTTGATGCCGGATGGGGTCTACACCTGGACGCTGCGGGCAGTCGAGGAAAACGGCAGCAGCGATGTTCGCTCCGGCACGCTCACGATCGCCGGGGGCGACTCCACCCTGCCCGACATCCTGGAGTTCACCGTCGGCCCGGCAGAATTTACCCCCAATCAGGACGGGATCAGCGATCGGGCGTATATCAACGTGGTGCTGGCCAAAGACAGCGATCTGCAAGTTTTCCTCGTCGCGCCAGATGGGACGCGCATCCTGATCCCAGAACGGTTAGAGGGGACGCGCCCCGGTCAGGCGGGCCGCCATACCTTCGATTACGAAGGCGGGGTCGATCGCAACGCCGATCCGCCACCGGATGGCACGTACGAAATTGTCGCCTCAGCCCAGGACGCGGTAGGACAGCGGATTGAGCAGCGCGCGACGATCGCGATCGTCAATGGTGGCAAGCCGTTCGCTCAGATCGTCACCCAGCCAACCGGCGTCAGCGTCGTCTTCGAAACCCTTCCCTGGGACGAGCGCTACTACGCTGAGCGCGATAACCCCGGCGTCCCGGTTGCGATCCCGGCTGATCCGGCAGCGCTCAGCCTGACGACGGTGGCCCTTCCCGTGGGCGATCTGCTGGTGTTCAAGCTCACTGTGGAAAACAATGGCAGCGTGCCGATCCGCACGACCGGCCCGGAACCGGGAACGGTTTACACCTGGGATCAGAATGCCTCGACATTGGGCTGGTTCGAGGAACCGGGCGCATGGCGCATCGGCATCGACTGCACGACTGCGGCACGCGATTATCCCTGGCGCTGGGCGGTCGGGACGCGCGATGACCTTGTGGCTGTTGACGATCCGGTCACCGGGGCAACGTACTACTATCTGCCGCCGGGGCGGCGCGCCGTGGTCTGGGGGGCGATCCGGATGACCACTGTTGAGGTCTACAATCCTCAGCAGTGCTGGGCGGGTCTGATCCATGAGCGCGTCGGCATCAGCCAGTTCAACAACGTGGTCGGCGCGCGCGACATTGAACTGATCGAGATCGGCCCGGCGGATCAAACACAGCCCTGAGTTGTTTGTAACTGTCAAACTTGATCGATACGATCGGGGTCATCTTCATATCGGCGTCAAGGAGCGCGCATCCTCATGTTCACGCGCACAACCCTGTCCATGTTTTTCGTTGTGCTGTTGATCGCATCGGTCAGCGGCTGTCGCCGGGCGGAGACCGCCGGCCCGCGGATCCAGCCGACGGCGACCCCTACCCCGCGATCCACGCCGCTCCCGACGTTGGAACCCACTCCGGAGCCTGGTTCGGCAGACAATCCGATCACGATCGGGGTCGTCGATCCCGAACCAGCACGCCGCACCATCAGAGCGGCTTCCAGTTTGGCGGCCACGTTGAGTGATGCCTCCGGCCTCGATCTCACGGTGGAGCTGTTGGCATCGACGGCTGATGCTGTCGCTGCGCTGTGCAGCGCTTCCAGCGGCAGACTGACTGCGGCCTGGGTCGATGCGCTGGGATACGCCGCCATACGCGCACTCGACTGCGGCACCCCGGAGCTTTGGGCGGAACGTGGATCGGGGAGCACGCAGTCGCCCTTAGCGACGTTCCAGTTCATCGTCCCGGCGAACAGCACGATCAGCGGGCCGTCTGGCCTGGCGGGCGGGAACTTCTGCCGGGTCAGCGTCACGGACTATGCCACCTGGCGCGTGGCACTGCTGCTGATGCACGCCAACCGGCTCGACCCCGCTTCACTGGGTCGAGTGAGCGATCTGGAGGACACGGCCGCCGTCATCGAGGCAGTCGCTGACGGAACCTGTTCCGCCGTCGTCGATGCCCGCGATCTGGATACCTACGCCGTGGGCACGGTGCGCACCGCGATTCGCGTCCTGGATCAGGACGCGCAGCTCCCTCATCTGGTGCTGATGTTCCCACGGGAAATTCCGCTGGGGGCGCGCCGGGCGATCGACGCGGCTTTCCTGGGCGCAGAGCGCGATGCCGATCTCACTGCGGTGCTGGCCGCTGACGGCATCGGTCAGATCGACGCCAATCTATTGAATGGGGTTAACCGTTTTCTCGAACAGACCGGGCTGGATTTCGCCCGCCTGGGCAGTTGATGAGCAGCGAACTGGATGCGTTTGCGGATGCAGCTCGATCTCGTCGTCGTCATCGTCACCTGGAATGTGCGTCATCTCATCGATGAAGCGCTGCGTTCCCTGCTGGATGATCTGCAGACGACCGATCTGACGGCGCACGTGATCGTCATCGACAGCGCATCCACCGACGGCACAGCCGCTTTCGTGCGCGCGCAGTACCCATCCGTTCAGGTGATCGCGAGTGCGGAAAATCTGGGCTTCGCCCGCGCCAATAACACTGCGCTGCGTCAGATCGGCTTCTGGAGCGGCAGATCGCCGGATACGCTGCCGCGCGCCGTTTTCCTGCTCAACCCGGATACGATCACGCGCCCGTCGGCTGTGCGGACGTTGTTCGATCACCTGCTGTCGGACGAGCGGATCGGCGTGGTCGGCCCCGGTCTGGTCTTCGGCGATGGGGCGTTTCAGCATGCGGCATTCGCTTTTCCTGGTCTGCGTCAGCTCTGGGCCGAATTTTTCCCGACGCCGGGGCGCTGGATCGAAGGGCGTTTCAACGGTCGCTACGCGCGCAGCCAGTACGCCCAGGGGAAGCCGTTCCCGGTCGATTTCGTGCTGGGTGCGGCCATGATGCTGCGCGGCACTGTGGTCGAACAGACCGGCGGTTTCGACGAGGCCTATTTCATGTACTGCGAGGAGATCGACTGGCAGTGGCGCATTCGCGCAGCCGGCTGGGAAATCCAGTGCGTCCCTTCAGCCCGGATCGTCCACCTGGGGGGCCAGAGCACCGGGCAGATCCGCACTCAGAGCCAGATCAACCTGTGGAACAGCCGGCTGCGCCTGTTCACACGGATCTTCCCTCCCTGGAAACAGCGGGTGGCTCGGCTACTCATGTGGCTGGGCATGCATTACGCTGCCCGTCATGTCTCCGCTGATGTGGCCGCGGCCTATCAAACCATTCTGAGGCAGCACCTGATATGAGCCTGTGCGCCGTGATCCTGACTTACAACGAGTCCGAACATATCTGCGCCTGCATCGAAACACTGCGCTTCGCCGACAGCATCGTGGTCTTCGACTCGTTCAGCACCGACGATACACCGGCGCGCGCCGCCGCATGCGGCGCGGTCGTCATCCAGCGCATCTTCCGCGATTATGCCGATCAGCGCAACGCCGCTCTGGAGGCCGTGCGCGATCGGGCGCACTGGATCCTGTTCATCGATGCAGATGAGCGCGTCAGCCCGGAGCTGGCTGACGAGATCCGGCGCGTCATCGCTTCATCGACCTGCGCGGGCTACCGCATCCCCCGGCACAATTACATCTTCGGTAAACTGACGCGAGGCGCTGGCTGGTTTCCGGATTATCAGACCCGGCTACTGCGCAGCGGCCGCGCCCGCTATGATCCGAGTCGCAAAGTGCACGAGGTGGTGCAGCTCGATGGCGAGCTAGGCACGCTCGAACAGCCGCTCATCCACCTGAACTACCGGGATCTCAGACAGTTCCTGCGCAAACAGGCGCGATACACGGCCTATGAGGCCGAAGTGCTGTTCGATCAGGGCGTGCGCCCGCGCCTGCGGAATTTCATTCTCCAGCCGCTGCGCCAGTTCAAATGGCGCTTCTTCACGCTGGCAGGATACCGCGATGGCTGGCACGGCTTGCGCCTCAGCACCCTGCTTGCCTATTATGAATGGCGGAAGTACATCCTGCTGCGCCGACACTGGAAACAGCTTGAGCGATCCCCACGCAGCCTATCGCGCTGATCGGCAGGCGGTACAGATGCCGCTGATTGTGTGATATGCTTGCAGCCGGATTGGAAACAGGACAGACCGAATGCATCAATTACAGCGCTTTGGGGCGATAGTCCTCGCAGTGATCGTATCCGGGTGCAGCGGCCTCGTGCCGCCCACCCCGACGCCGACGCCGACGGATGTTCCAACCAGTACCCCGACCCCGACGGAGACGCCCTCCGCAACGCCGACCTCCACAGCGACCCCGACGCCGTCGCAGACGCCTTCGCCGACAGCGACGCCGACGATCACGCCCACGCCCACGGAAACGCCGCTGCCCACGGCGACGTTCACGCCAACCAATACCCCGATCCCCACGGTCGGCTTCGTTTACGATAACTGGCAGTTCATCCAGGCGCCGGATAACATCGCGACCCTGCTGCTGCAGCCGCTGATCGCCTTCACCAACACCAATAACCGACCCAGAACCAGCAACGCCCTCACGCCGGAGCCAGGCAACGACGTCGAAATCCTGTACTACGCGACCCGAACGGGCACGCTGATCCCGATCCTTGAGACCACCGCGGCAACGCGCAGTCAGATCTTCATCGCACCAACGGGCACAGCGCTGGCCTACATGCGCTACGATAACAATCCAGCGACGGCTGGCCTGTATGCCATCGATATGACGCTGCGCACACCGGTCAGCGGGCGCATCCTGCCGCTCACATCGCTGGTACAGCGCGGCATCCCCAGCGAACCGGTCTGGTCACCGGATGGCAGCCGCCTGGCGATTGCGCTGGCCACCGGGTACGACATGGATATCTTCATCGTCGGGCGCGATGGCAGCAGCCCGACCAACCTCACCAACAGCGGGGCCTATGACATGTTCCCGGTCTGGTCGCCAGACGGCAGTCAGATCGCATTCGTCAGCGATCGTGCTATCTGCCCGAGCTGGATCCCCGGCGAACCGGGAACCTGCGACGGCACCGGCGCACAGCCCCCCAACGGCGGCTATCTGTATCTGCTGGACGTCAACACCCGCGCCGTGACCCCGCTGGCTGAGCAGTGGATCACCGAGCCGCCCGTATGGGTCACCCCGCGCCAGATCGCTTTCGCCACCGGAGACCCGGCTTTCGGCAGCCCGACGCGCGATCTGTGGATCGTCGATACGATCACGCGGCAGGTACGCCAGGTGCGCATGGCCGGAGACAGCGATCCGATCAAGTTATCCGAGGCCTGGTCGCCCAATGGTCAGCAGGTATTCTTTCAATCCGCCAGCCCATCGTCAACGGAACTGGTGCTGGCCAACGTCGATGGCACTGAAGTGGGCCGAACCAGTCAGTTCACGTTCGCGCGCTACGGCATGTCCGCCGACTGGTCACCCGATGGCAGCCTGCTGGCGATCGGCGGGGTGAATGGGCAGTGCCCGTATGGCGTGATCGTGCGCAACGCCGCCTTCGCCGCCGTCGCCACGCTCAACGCCCCACCGAGTATGTGCGAGCCGCAGTTCTCCCCCGATGGCCGCAGCATCGCCTTCACGGGCGTGAACCCGCGCATCGATGGCCGGGTGGACGTGTATGTCTCCAACACCAATGGCTACGGGGCGGTCAATCTCACAGCCAATCTGCGCGGGACAATCCAGCTTCTCGGCTGGGTTGGCGGCCAGTGAACCGATGAACGGCGGATGGTGTTTTTCGTGACGTCACAGGAAGGATCAGACAATGTCTACACTGAAAGATAAAGTTGCGGTCGTCACCGGCGGAAGCCGCGGTATTGGCCGCGCGATCGCCCTTGAACTGGCGCGTCGGGGTGCGACTGTGGTCGTAAATTATCAGAAAAACGCCGATGCAGCGAATGAAGTGGTATCGGCGATCCAGACTGCGGGCGGCACGGCGCTGGCCGTTCAGGCGGATGTCAGCCAGGAAGCGGATGCCAACAGCCTGATCAAGACGGCGATCGACACCTACGGCAAGCTGGATATCCTGGTCAACAACGCGGGGATCACCCGAGACAACGTCATCATGCTCATGAGCGCCGAAGATTTCGACACCGTCATTCAGACGAACCTGCGCAGCGCCTGGCTGTGCTCGAAAGCGGCGGTGCGGTCGATGATGCGCAAACGGTACGGGCGCATCGTCAACATCACCAGCATCAGCGGCGTCATGGGCAATGCCGGTCAGACCAACTACAGCGCCAGCAAGGCCGGCATCATCGGCCTGACGAAAGCGCTGGCGCGCGAGGTGGCCCCACGCGGCATCACGGTCAACGCAGTTGCGCCCGGTTTCGTGCTCACCGATCTCACCGCGGGCCTGCCCAAAGAACTCACAGACAAGCTGAATGAAAACATCCCATTGGGACGCTGGGGAACGTGCGAAGATGTCGCCCTGGCGACCGCCTTCCTGGCGTCGGACGACGCCGCCTATATCACCGGCCACGTGCTCACCGTCGATGGCGGGCTGGCCATGTAATCGTCCGAGTCACCGGAGGATGGGAATGTCAACGATCTTCGAAAAAATCATCGCCGGAGAAGCACCCGCCAAAATCGTCTATCAGGATGAGCGCGTGACCGCGTTCCACGATATTGCTCCCAAAGCGCCGGTGCATATTCTCGTCGTCCCCAACAAACCGATCCCTTCCGCCGCCGACGTCACCCCGGAAGATGAGAACATGCTCGGCCACATGTTCATCGTCGCCCGGCGCGTCGCTGAAGAGATGGGGATCGCGCAGAGCGGCTATCGGTTGATCGTCAACTGCGGGGATGACGGCGGACAGGAAGTGATGCACCTGCACATGCATCTGGTCGGGGGACATCGTCTGGGGCCGATGCTCCCGCGCCGGTGATCCCAGCCGATTCGGGTTGTGGCCAGCATGATGAGGACGCGCTTTTTTCAGCCGCAGCGCGTCCTCATCATCCTTATCACGAGAGCAGGGGCTACGGGGTCGCCTCCGGCGTTACCTCTGGCGGGGTCGCTTCCGGCCCGATGGTGGCCGCCGGCTCGACGGCCTCAGCCGTCATCTCACTGTCCGGCTGGGTGGCTTCCGGCGTGCTCTCAGCAGATCCTGTCGTCGGCGTTCCGACGATTTCTGGCGTCGCTTCCGGTTCAATCTGAGGCTCCGCCGGCGCGGTGAGCTGACCGGTCACGCGGGCCACAGCGTCATCGATCGCGGCCAGCACTCCTTCCGGATCCGTGATCGGCTGTCCCTCACCGTTCACAGGCACAACACCGTTGATGGCAACCGTCGGCGGGCCGGCGAAATTCAGCAGTCCAACAGACCGCAGCCGCGCGCGCTCTAAAAGGTCTCCGGCAAGTCCGCTGTTCCGACATCCCTCATAAGCGCCCAGGTCCAGCCCGATGTTGATCACCCCGCCGATGATGCGATTGTTGCGGAAAACCAGGTTCGCCGGGAACTGCCCCAGCCATGAATACAGCATATCCTGAAACGGCCAGAACAGGTTCTGCTGCGCCGCACAAACCGCAGCAATGGCAGCGCCCTGGCCATTCGTCGCATCGTTGCGTCCGTACAGGGGCACGAATTCAACAGCGATCTGGTCGCTGCGCACCCGTTCGATCAGGCCATCGATCACCGCGTCATGAAATGCCTTGCAGGGCAGGCAGTCGAAGGCGGAATAGAGCGTCACGACGACCGGCGCGGTCGCATTGCCCAGCAGCGGGTATCCCTCGGTATTGCGCGATTGCAGCAGATCGCTGTAGCGCGCGCGGGCCGTCTCCGGAACTGGGGCTTCATCCGGCGTCCTGGTGATGATGAGGAGGCCGATGATCACCAGCAGGGCAACCGCAGCGATGGCGATCATCGTGACCAGACGACGGCGGCGGCGCTCGCGCTCACGCTCAGCCCGTCGATCGAGCGTGCGGCCGGTTGAGCCGACAGATCCCGACGCGATGGTGGAACTCTTCGCTTCGGACTGGGCGCTGGCAGGGCCACTGGCCGCAGCCGAACCGGCGCGTCGCTCGGCGCGCCGTTCCGCCGCCGATTTCCCGACAAACGAAGTTTTACGCTGCTGTGAAGCTCCCCGGCCAGCCTGACCTGATTTTCTGGGATCGTTCTGCATCACTGTACCTTTAGACGTGGGATTTACGCTCAAGTTGCCGTTCACGATCAAAAAAATACGCTCCGGCAAAAGTTTACCCGCTTTGTTTCCTCAGGTAAACCCGATGCGCAGGCATCGTCCAGGCTCATTTCCAGGTCGGCCTGTGCAAAAGCAAAACCGGATCTGACAATCCTGCGATGTTTTCGCTACAATTCTGGCTCCATAACAGAATCGCATGCCACGATCACCGGACTGATGATCCGTTTTCCGCGCGCGGACAGCGAGACCACACAGGCATTCATATGAGATCGCTCAATCAGCCGGTGTTTGGTTGGCACGGGCAACCTGACAGGTGACTCTATGGCACAGCGAATGGATTCTTTTGGTGCACGCACAACGCTGCAGACACGCAGTGGGACAGCAGTCATCTACCGGCTGCAAGCGCTGGCTGCGCGGGGCATCGGCCATATTGACCGGCTGCCGTTCTCTATCCGCATCCTGCTCGAAAATGCACTGCGCAACCTGGATAACTACGAGGTCAGCGAGGAGGACGTCGTCAACCTCGCCAACTGGAATGCGGCATCCCCCCAGCCCGTTGAAATTCCGTTCAAGCCCGCGCGCGTCGTGCTTCAGGATTTTACCGGTGTACCGGTCGTCGTCGATCTGGCCGCGCTGCGATCGGCCATGCTTCGCCTGGGCGGGGATGCGCGCCGCATCAACCCCATCGTCCCGGTCGATCTGGTGATCGATCACTCGGTGCAGGTCGATCGTTTCGGTTCGCCCGATGCGCTGATCTTCAATGCCCAGCTTGAGTTTGAGCGCAACCGTGAGCGGTACGAATTCCTCCACTGGGGGCAGAAAGCATTCAATAACTTCCGGGTCGTCCCGCCTGCGACCGGTATCGTGCACCAGGTGAATCTGGAATACCTGGCTAAAGTCGTTCAACTGGTGCGCGAAAACGATGAGTTCGTCGCCCTGCCCGATACGCTGGTCGGTACGGACAGCCATACGACCATGATCAATGGTCTGGGCGTGCTCGGCTGGGGGGTGGGCGGCATTGAAGCGGAAGCGGCCATGCTCGGCCAGCCGATCTACATGCTGATGCCGCAGGTGATCGGCTTCAAACTGACCGGCAGCCTGCCTGAAGGGGCCACTGCCACCGATCTGGTGCTGAAGGTCACCCAGATGCTGCGCAAGAAAGGCGTCGTCGATAAATTCGTCGAATTTTACGGCGCGGGCCTGAGCAGCCTGAGCCTGCCCGATCGCGCCACGATCGCCAACATGGCTCCGGAATACGGGGCAACGATGGGCTTCTTCCCCGTTGACGCCGAGACGCTCAACTATCTGCGCCGCACGGGGCGCGATGAAGACCTCATCGACTGGGTCGAGCGGTACACGCGCGAACAGGGCCTGTTCCGCACCGATGACACCCCCGATCCGGAGTTCACCGATGTCCTGCAGCTCGATCTGTCCGAAGTCGAACCGAGCATGGCCGGTCCGAAACGCCCGCAGGATCGCATCGCGCTGCGCGATGTCAAGGTGTCTTTTGAGAAGGCCCTGCGCGCTCCGGTTGAAGAACGCGGTTTCGCCCTGAGCGAGGAAGCCGCAGCCCGCACGATCGACTACCCGGTCAATGGGCACACGGAAAAAGTCGGGCACGGCCTGGTGGTCATCGCTGCGATCACGAGCTGCACCAACACCAGCAACCCGTATGTCATGGTCGGGGCGGGTCTGCTGGCCAAGAAAGCGGTCGAGAAAGGGCTGCGCGTGCGCCCGTATGTCAAGACCAGCCTGGCCCCGGGATCGCGCGTGGTGACCGACTACCTGGACAAAGCCGGCCTGACCCCGTACCTGGAACAGCTCGGCTTCCATACCGTGGGCTACGGCTGCACCACCTGTATCGGCAACAGCGGCCCCCTGCCCCAGACGGTCGCTGAGGCGGTGACCAGCGGCGAACTGGTGGCGGCGGCTGTCCTCAGCGGCAATCGCAATTTCGAAGGCCGCGTCAACCCGCTGGTCAAGGCCAATTACCTGGCTTCGCCTCCGCTGGTGGTCGCGTATGCGCTGGCCGGCTCGGTCGATATTGACCTGCAAAGCGAACCGATCGGGACGGATCGCGAGGGCAACCCGGTCTATCTGCGCGACATCTGGCCGACGCAGCAGGAGATCAACGAAGTTGTCAGCAGCGTGATCACGCCGGAGATGTTCCGCCGCCAGTACGCAAATGTATTCACCGTCAACCAGACGTGGAATGCCATCCAGGGGACGGAGGGGGATGTCTTCGCGTGGGACAGCAGCAGCACCTACGTGCAGGAACCGCCTTACTTCGTCGACTTTCCGATCGAGCCGCCGCCGGTCAAGCCGATCATCGGTGCGCGCGCCCTGGCGCTGCTCGGCGACTCGATCACGACGGATCACATCTCTCCCGCGGGCGATATCGCCCTCAACAGCCCGGCGGGGCAGTATCTGCTGGAACATGGCATCGCCAAAGCAGATTTCAACAGCTACGGCGCTCGGCGCGGCAATCATGAAGTCATGATCCGCGGCACGTTCGCCAACATCCGCCTGCGCAACCAACTGGCCGGAGGGAAAGAGGGCGGTTACACCACCTATCTGCCCACCGGGGAAGTCACCACGATCTATGATGCGGCCATGCGCTACCAGGCGGATGGCACGCCCCTGATCATCATCGCCGGCGCTGAATACGGCACGGGTTCCAGCCGCGACTGGGCGGCCAAGGGGACGGCGCTGCTCGGTGTGCGCGCCGTCATCGCGCGCAGTTTTGAGCGCATTCACCGCTCGAATCTGGTGATGATGGGCGTGCTCCCCTTGCAGTTCAAAGAGGGCGAGAGCCATACAACCTACGGGCTGACAGGCCGCGAAATCTTCAACATCGACGGCATCTCCGATGCGATGGCGCCGAAGCAACTGCTGACCGTGACCGCTCAGCGCGAGGATGGTTCCAGCGTTCAGTTCGAGGTGATCGCGCGCATCGATACCCCCGTCGAGGTCGAGTACTATCGCAACGGCGGCATCCTGCAGACGGTGCTGCGTAAATTCATCCGGCAGTAGAATGGCCCTGACGGCATCGCCATCGGGGAGACGCAGCGGTTCCCCGATGGCGATGTCATTTTGAGCGGAGCATATGGAGTCCACTTTTACGCTGTACACAGATGGGGCGTGTTCGGGCAACCCGGGCCCGGGCGGTTATGCAGCGATCCTGGTTGAAAAAGACCCCGGCGGGCATGTGCTGAGCGAACAGGTCTTCACTGGCGGGGATCGCAGCACCACCAACAACCGCATGGAAATCATGGCCGTGATCGCCGGGTTGAGCGCCCTGCCAGCCTCATCGCGCGTGCAGGTGGTATCCGACTCGCAGTACGTCATCAATACGATGACAAAAAACTGGAAGCGCAATAAAAACCTC
Organism: Anaerolineae bacterium; assembly: GCA_034432395.1. Lineage (GTDB taxonomy): Bacteria > Chloroflexota > Anaerolineae > Aggregatilineales > Phototrophicaceae > Flexifilum. The sequence goes on along the minus strand of DAOUBU010000091.1, from coordinate 32,399 downwards.
GACCTGTGGGCGCAGCTCGATGCGCTGTGCGCGCGTCACCGGGTGTCGTGGGCTTACGTACCCGGCCATGCCGGACACGATTACAACGAACGCTGCGATCGTCTGGCTGTCGCCGCAATCGACCAGTATCGCTGAAAAATTCAAAATAACCGATCAAGGAGCTGCTCCGTGCCGCGCATCGCCTCCCGCGTTGAGCCATATGGGATCACCATTTTCACTGAGATCAATGAACTTGCGCTTCAGCACAATGCGATCAATCTCGGCCAGGGACGCCCTGACTTCGACGGCCCGCGCGATATCGTCGAGTCCGCCATTCGGGCGCTCGGCCAGTCGGCAAATAATCAATATCCGCCGGGATTGGGCGTCGCCGCGCTGCGCAAGGCAGTGGCAGAACACGCCCGGCGTTTTTACGGTTTGAGCATCGATCCGAATGCGGGCGTCGTCGTCACTGCGGGGGCGACCGAGGGCATCTTTTCGTCGATTCTGGGACTGGTTGATCGCGGTGACGAGGTCATCGTCATCGAGCCGTATTTCGACAGCTACGTCCCCAACATCACGATGGCGGGGGCGACCCCGGTCTATGTGCCGCTGCATCCGCCGATGTGGACGTTCGACCCCGATGAACTGCGCGCGGCCTTCACCAAAAAAACGCGCGCCCTGATCCTGAACACGCCGCAGAACCCGACCGGGCGGGTGTTCACGCGCCAGGAGCTGTCACTGATCGCTGAACTCTGCCAGGAATACGATGTGACCGTCATCTCGGATGAGGTCTACGAGCATTTGATCTTTGACAGCGCGCAGCATATCCCGATCGCATCGCTGCCGGGCATGTTCGAACGCACGGTGACGGTCAGCTCGCTGGGGAAATCGTTCAGCGTGACCGGGTGGAAGATCGGCTGGGTTTACGGCCATCCCGATCTGATTCAGGGCGTTTACCGCGCCCATCAATACGTCACTTTTGCCGCCAACCATCCAGCGCAGCAGGCCGCCGCCTACGCGCTGACGCTGCCGGGTTCCTATTTTGAGGAACTTCAGGCGCTCTACACCGCGAAACGCGATCTGCTGGCCAGGGGTCTTCAGGCAGCCGGACTGAAAGTCCGCCAGCCAGAAGGGACGTACTTCCTGATGGCGGACTTCTCCGAGGTATTCGACGGGGATGATCTGGAGTTTGCGCGCTACCTGACGTCTGAAATCGGCGTCGCCTGCATCCCCCCGACCTTCTTTTACTGCGAAGAGCACGCCCATATGGCGAGCACACAGGCGCGCTTCGCGTTCTGCAAAAACGACGATACGCTGCATCAGGCGGTCGAGCGGCTCGCCCAACTGGCCCGGTGACCGCGCTCAGCGCATCAGCGGCCCGATGGACAGGACAGAGGGCGCGCCAAGTAAACCGGTGATCAGACCGACGACGATGCCAGCGCCGATCGCCCCGACGAAAAACAGGACGATCGCGATGATCGAGCTGCTGCTGTCGGCAAAGCGGTGCAGACGCTGATAGGCCTGATAGATCACATACAGCGCGTAGATCGACACACCGAGCGAGATCAGGGAGCCGATCCCGCCTAGGCCGATGAGCGACAGCAGGAGCAGTGCCGCTGAACCGATGATCTGAGCCGGAATGTACGGAAGCGCTGTTGCATAAGCATGCTGATACAGCGGCACGCGGCTGCCCTGCCGGGCCGTCCACCAGTGCGAGACTGCCGTGCCGGCGAACATCACCGCCCAGGTAGTCGGGATGCCGAGCAGCAGCCCGATGATCAGGCCGATCAGATTGAACTGAACCCCCAGGGCTGATAACCGAAACTGCATCAGCAGACTCATGATGAAGTTCAGCACGGTGGACACAGCCGCGCCGACGGTCACCAGCAGCCAGAAACGCCACCAGGTGGCCCGTGCGGCTTCACCGTCGTACTCACCGGAACGACCCTGCAGCACAGCCACCCCGACCATCATCAAACTGAGGCCATCCCTGAAGCCTTCAGCGATGCCGACCAGGGCGGGCGCTCCCGGTATCGACACGGGCAGTCGAAAGCCGCCCGCTGATACCGCGCCGGGAACCGCTCCGCTCTCGCTGCGTGAGCTGTCACTGCGCGAGGATGAAGCGCCGCTCTGCGGATCGGCGACTGTGCCCGTGCTCGCGGACGCGGTCATCCGCTCCAGGACTTCGCGGGCGCGCTGATGCTGTGGATTGATCTGCAGCACGCGCTCAAGGTACTGACGGCGCAGCGTGAAGTCGGTCTGGGCGGCGGCGAGATAGTACCATGCGGTATCGTTCTCCGGCTCAAAGCGGACAATTTCCTCGAAAATCAGACGCGCGCGCTCGCGGTCTCCGGCCTGAAATGCGGCGATCCCCTGCTGCAGACGATCGTTCATGGCTGGCTCTCCCCCTCTGTTGCCGCCCTACCGTTATTTAAAAACATACGATCTGATTATAGGCCGATCTGGATTCAGGGATAGCGCCCGCCATCGATCGCGCGCTCGGTTTTCGGGTCGTCGATCATCCTTAACATCGGGGAGTGCGTCTCGGTCTTGTTTGTACGCCTGTTCTGACGTATAACGTCACCTTAATGCTGCCCGTTTTCCATCCCGTGGAGCACCGTGTGACGCTCATATCCCCTCGCAAACAGTTCATCGCAGTCGCTGGCAACATCGGCGTTGGTAAATCAAGCCTGACCGAGCTGCTGGCCCGCGAATTCGGCTGGCAGCCGTTCTATGAGGCCGCAGCCGAAAATCCCTACCTGGCGGATTTCTACCGGGATATGAAAGCCTGGAGCTTTCACTCCCAGGTTTTCTATCTCGGCAAACGTCTGGAGCATCACCGCCTGCTGGTCGATCATCCAGCCAGTGTGGTGCAAGACCGCACCGTGTATGAGGATGCCGAGATCTTTGCCTGCAACCTGTATGAACAGGGATACATGAGCGAACGCGACTATGACGCTTATCGACGTCTGTATCGCGCGATCAGCAGCTTTCTTCCCCCACCCGATCTGATCATCTTCCTGCGTGCGGGCATTGACACCCTGCTCCGTCATATCGAGCGCCGCGGCCATGACTATGAACGCGCCATCGCACCGGCGTATCTTGAGCAGCTCAACCGGCTGTACGATCGGTGGATCGGCGGGTGGACGTTGTGTCCGGTGCTCACCATCCCGATGGATGATCTGGATTTCCTGCATCGCTCCGCGGATCTGAGCACGATCTTCGAACGCATCCGTGCCGCGCTGACTGCGACTCCAGTCGCAGGCTGACGGTCACAGACGGCGGCGGTGCGATCGGGGGAGATCCCACTTCATCATCCTTTCCCAGCCTATCCTCAGTCTGAAGCGGCTGAATCACAGAGTCCGTAATTGCCGGCGATCGGAGACTGTGGTATCCTGAAAATGATCGCATCGATATGATTTATCTGATGAATCATTCTGTCTCGCCATCCCTTTCATTCCCGATGACGCCCATCGCACTCGACTCCGAACTGCTCGAATACATTGTGCGTCAGGGTTTCCGCCCCGGTGACCGTCTGCCCACGCTTAACGAGCTGCGATCAAGCGATCATCTGGGGATCAGCATCAGCAAAGTCCGGGAACAACTGGAAGTGGCGCGCGCGCTGGGTTTCGTCGAAGTGAAATCGAAAACCGGGATGCGCATGCGCGAATATACGTTCACGCCGGCAGTCCAGCTCAGCCTGATGTTCGCGCTCGCGCTCGATCCCCATGCCTTCGAGTTGTTCTCTCAGCTTCGCACCCATGTCGAAACCGCTTTCTGGGTTGAAGCGTGCCAGCGTTTGCAGCCCGAAGATCTGGAATATATGCGCGCGCTGCTCAACGCCGCCGATGCCAAATTGAACGGTGAAACGGTGCGTATTCCGGTCGAAGAGCATCGTGAATTTCACCTGACCGTCTTTCGGCGGCTGGAAAACCCCTTTGTGATGGGTATTCTGGAAGCATACTGGGAAGCATACAATGCTGTCGAACTCAACCGCTACGCGGACTACCGCTATCTGCGTGAGGTATGGGACTATCACGCGCGGATTCTCGATGCCATCTGCGCGGGAGATTTTCAGGGCGCGCGCGATTGGTTCGTAGCGCATACGCACTTGATCCACCACCAGCCCCGAATGATCGATATGGAACGTAGAGGAGAAGAAATCCAGGCCCATGAGTCCACAAGCCGTCCGGAACAGGACTGATCGGTCGGCTGTTTCAACACAAACACAGACATCCTTTTTCCCGATCCGTTAAAGCCCGAGTGAGAACACACGACAGGCTGATGTCACTCAAGGAGCATATTTGTCCTCATGGCAATTGAACTTCAGGCACAATCACAGACGGCCGCAGGGAGCCGTGTCGTCAACGACTTCGCGTTGATGATCGCGACCAAAAACGGTTCTGGCAGCCAGACGTCGAACGAAGTGTTGATCCGGTCGCTCTTCCGGATGGGCATCCCGGTCGGCGCGAAAAATCTCTTCCCGTCGAATATCAAGGGGCTGCCGACGTGGTACACCATTCGCGCCAGCAAAGACGGATTCACGGCCCGCAAGGCGGTGACCGAGATCGTCGTGGCGATGAACGAATCAACCGCGGCGGAAGATATCGCCAACCTGCCGCCGGGTGGGGTGTGTATCCTGCCGCAGGAATGGCGCTGGGGCCACAGCCGCAGCGATATCACTTATTACGAGATCCCGGTCAAAGAAACGGTCACAAAAGCCAATGTGCCGGCAGATTTTCGCGACCGCATCGCCAACATGGTCTATGTCGGCGCGTGCGCGCAGTTATTCGGCATCTCGATGGATATCGTCAAACAGGCGCTGCTCGACACGTTCAACGGCAAAGAAAAACCCGCTCTGATGAATTACGGCGTGGTCGAACTGGCCTTTCAATGGGCGCAGGAAAACCTGCACAAAACGGATCCGTATGTTTTCGAGCCGATGAATGCCACCGCCGGCCAGATCCTGATCACCGGCAATGAGGCCGCAGCGCTCGGATCGCTGTTCGGCGGCATCAGCGTGGTCGCCTGGTATCCGATCACGCCGTCAACCAGCCTGGTCGATGCTGTCCTCGATCATCGGCATATCCGCGCCGATGCGGACGGTAAAAACACGGTGGCGATCGTGCAGGCCGAAGATGAACTGGCCGCGATCGGCATGATCATCGGCGCAGGTTGGGCCGGTGCGCGGGCCATGACCGCGACCAGCGGCCCGGGCATCAGTCTGATGGCGGAGTTCTCTGGTCTGGCCTATTTCGCTGAAATCCCCTGTGTGATCTGGGATATCACCCGCGTTGGCCCCAGCACCGGCCTGCCGACGCGCACCAGCCAGGGTGACCTGATCTTCCTGTACACGCTGAGCCACGGCGATACCCGTCATATCATTCTCATTCCCGGCAGCGTCAAGGAATGCTTCGAATTCGGCTGGCGTGCCCCGGATATCGCCGAGACCTATCAGGCCCCGGTGTTCGTGATGAGCGACCTCGACCTCGGCATGAACATCTGGATGAGCGAGCCGTTCGACTACCCGGATATCCCGTTACAGCGCGGCAAGACGCTCACGCGCGAGTCGCTGGATGAACTGATCGCCCGTCATGGAGATTGGGGCCGCTATCAGGACGTCGACGGGGACGGTATTCCGTATCGCACCATCCCCGGAACCGATCACCCGCGCGCGGCCTATTTCGCCCGTGGAACCGGTCATACCGAAAAAGCGACCTACAGCGAACGTGCCGATGACTGGACGCGCATGCTCGACCGGATCCATCGCAAGTACGAGAATGCGCGGCACGCCCTGCCCCAGCCGGTTGTGGACATCGACCCGAAAGCCGAGATCGGCATCCTCAGCTACGGTTCCAACGATCTGGCGATCCAGGAAGCGCGCGCTCGGCTGGCCGCCCGCGGCATCCATACCAGTTACATGCGCATTCGCGCTCTGCCCCCGGCGGACAGCATCTATGAGTTCATCCGCAGTTACAGACGGGTTTATCTCCCGGAAAACAATTCCAGCGGGCAGATGGCCCAGGTGATCCGGATGGTGACGTCCGAATGCACCGAGCAGATGATCAGCCTGCCGCTGGGTGATACCCTCCCGATGACCGCCGACTGGCTGGTGGAACAGATCATGACACAGGAGAATCGGTAACGATGGCAAACGCAATTGGTCTTGAACGCAGCGATTACAAAGGTCTGCCCTCCACCCTGTGCCCGGGCTGTGGCCACGACTCGATCTCAAACCAGATCATCAGCGTCGCCTATGATATGGCCCTGCCGATGCACCGCGTGATCAAGCTGAGCGGGATCGGGTGCAGCAGCAAGACCCCCGCCTACTTCCTCGGGCGTTCGCACGCCTTCAATGCCGTTCACGGTCGTATGCCGTCGATCGCGACCGGCGCAATCGTGGCGAACCACGACCTGCTCGCCATCGGCGTCAGCGGCGATGGCGACACGGGCAGCATCGGCCTGGGGCAGTTCAAGCATCTCATCCGCCGCAACGTGCCGATGGTCTACATCATCGAAAACAACGGCGTTTACGGGCTGACCAAAGGTCAGTTCAGCGCCACCGCCGATGAGGGGCAAAAACTCAAATACTACGGCGTCAACGAACTCCCGGCGATCGATCTGTGCCTGGAGGCGGTCGTCGGCGGATGCACGTTCGTGGCGCGCAGCTTCAGCGGCGACTCGAAGCAGGTGCAGCAGCTCCTGAAAGCGGCGCTCAGCCACCGCGGCACGGCGGTGCTGGATATCATCAGCCCGTGCGTGACGTTCAACAATTCCCCCGACTCGAACAAGTCCTACTCGTATGGCAAGGAGCACGAGATCCCGCTGCACGAGATCAACTTCATGCCCAAAGGCTATGTCGAAGCGCGTGAGGAAATCACCGCCGACTATGAGGAAGGCGAAATGATCGATGTGCAGATGCACGATGGTTCGATCGTGCGCCTGAAGAAGCTCGATCGCAATCACGATCCGCGCAGCCGCCGTGCAGCGATCGAGATCCTGGAGCAGGCGCAGCGCGAGCAGTTGTTCCTGACCGGCCTGATCTACTATGAAGAGCCGCGTCCTACCCTGAATGAAACGCTGCATCTGACCGGCACACCGCTGGCGCACCTCAGCGAGGAGCAGCTCCGCCCCTCCAACGAAGCGCTGACCCGGTTGATGCAGTCGTTCATGTAAAAGCGCGCCCCGATCAGCACCCAGGCGAGAAAACAACTCCGGAGGATCGTTTCGGCTCTTCCGGAGTTGTTCTTTATATGCAGTCAATTTAATCTGACAGCAGTCGCGCCTGGATGACCTCACAAACCACCGCGGGAGATGAGCCAATGGCAGATTACTTTCGGATGAACGTCAGCGATGTGCTTCGCGAGCTGGATACCAGCGCCGAACTCGGTCTGACGCCGCAGGCCGTTCTGGAACGTCAGCAGCAGTATGGCAAGAATGCCCTGCCCAGCGGCGATCAGGCGACAGTGTGGCAGATCCTGCTCAACCAGTTCAAAAACATTATGGTGATCATCCTGATCATCGCGGCGGTGATCTCCGGGTTGTTGGGCGATCTCAATGATGTTTTCGTCATCCTCGTCATCGTCATCCTCAATGCACTGCTGGGGACATACCAGGAATATCGCGCTGAGCAGGCGCTCGCCTCGTTGAGCGCGCTACAGGTTCCGCTCGTGCGCGTCCGTCGCGCGGGAAAGGTGGAGCAGATCAAGGCGGAAGCGCTCGTCCCCGGCGATATCGTGCTGCTGCAGGAAGGCGATCGGATCCCCGCCGATGGGCGCGTCATTGTGAGCGCCAATCTACAGGTGGAGGAAGCCGCGCTGACCGGCGAGTCGCACGGCGTCTTCAAACAGATCGACCCGATCGACAAAGCCGACGTCGCGATCGGCGATCGCACCAACATGGTATTCATGGGCACGTCTGTCGCGTATGGCCGCGGGGAGATGGTGGTCACCGCCACCGGGCTGCAAACCGAGCTGGGCAAGATCGCCGCCATGATCATGAACGTTGAAGAGGTGCGCACGCCGCTGCAAAAGCGCCTGGACAACCTGAGCACCGTGCTGGTACGCGGGGCACTCGTGATCGTGGCGATCGTCTTCGTCGCAGGGTTGCTGCGCGGCATCCCCCTGGAGGACATGCTGCTCACCGCGATCAGCCTGGCGGTTGCCGCTGTGCCGGAAGGGCTGCCGGCGATCATCACCATCAGCCTGTCGCTGGGCGCGGCCCGAATGGTCAGGCGGAACGCGCTCATCCGCCGGCTGCCCGCTGTGGAGACGCTGGGGTCAGTGACGGTGATCTGCTCGGACAAAACCGGTACGCTGACGCGCAACGAAATGATGGCCACCCAGATCGCCCTGCCCGACCATGACGATGTCTTCGTCACCGGGGTTGGCTATCGCACGGAAGGGGAATTCCTGATCAACAACCGCGATCGCCTGGATCTCAGCGGCGATATCGCCATGCAGCGCATCCTCAAAGCGATGGCGCTGGCGACCGATGCGTACCTGGAAACAAAAGAAGACGGCTCAACAGCCGTCGTCGGCGACACAACGGAGGGCGCGCTGCTGGTCGCCGCCCAGAAGGTTGGCTGGTCGCGCGAATTCCTTGAGCGCGACATGCCGCGCGTCGCCGAACTGCCCTTCAGCAGTGACCGCAAGGCGATGACGACGGTACACCGGGTTCAGTCTGCGGAGAGCCGAGCGCTGTTCGACGATGCTGAATGGGTCGCGATCACCAAAGGCGCGCCCGATCGGCTTCTGGCCTGGGCCACTCAAGAGCACGGCTCTGGCGGGCCGATGCCGCTGACGGACGAAAGACGACAGATCTGGAGTGAACAGATCGATCGCATGGCGCGCCGTGGACTGCGCGTGCTCGGCATCGCCTATCGCCCGTTGACGGGCGTTCCGGAAACCGTGACGGCGGAGATCGAGCGCGATCTCACCCTGATCGGCCTCGTAGGCATCGTCGATCCGGCGCGTCCGGAAGCCAAAACTGCCGTTGGCGTCGCCCGGGGTGCAGGGATCCGCCCGATCATGATCACCGGCGATCATGCCCTGACCGCTGAAGCGATTGCGGCTGATCTGACGATCATCAGTCCGGAGCAAAAAGCGGTGACCGGCGCGGCGATCGAGCGCATGAGCGATGAGGAACTGACTGCGGCGCTGAGACGCACATCTGTTTTCGCCCGCGTCGCTCCAGAACACAAAATGCGCATCGTGCGCGCCCTGCAGGCGCAGGGAGAAGTCGTGGCGATGACGGGCGATGGCGTCAATGATGCGCCGGCCCTCAAACAGGCCGATATCGGCATCGCCATGGGCATCACCGGAACCGACGTCAGCAAGGGCGCCGCCGATATGGTGCTCACCGATGACAATTTCGCCTCGATCGTCGCAGCCGTAGAAGAAGGTCGGCTGATTTACGACAACATCCGTAAATTCGTCCTGTTCCTGCTCAGCAGCAACGTGGGCGAAATCCTGGTCATGTTCATCGGCATCCTGGCCGGACTGCCGATCCCGCTGCTGGCGATCCAGATCCTGTGGGTCAACCTGATCACGGATGGCCTGCCCGCCATCGCGCTCGGCTTTGAACCGGCTGAACCCGACCTGATGAAGCGCAAACCGCGCGCCAAAACGGAAAGTATTTTCGCTGGCGGCGTAGGGCGGCGGATCATCTGGCGGGCGGCGCTGCTCGCCGCGCTGACGCTGTCCGCCTTTGTCGGGGCGCACTGGGTTCATGGTCTCGATCCCTTCAGCGCAACACGGGGGATCGAGCATCTGTCTCGCGAGCAGTTGGTCGCTCTGACCGGAGAAGCAGCCGCTCCCGCCGATTGGGATGCGCTCACACTGGAGGGCCGCCTGGAACGGCTCACCGCCGTCGAAGGCATGGCGATCGGTCATCAAGAGCCGGAAAATCCCATCCTGGCTGCGGCAGAACGGTTACCGCGCACGATCGCATTCACCGTGCTGGCGCTGGGGCAGATCTTCCATGTGATCGCCATCCACGCCGGTGAGAAAACGCTGTTCTTCCGGGTCGGGTTTGCGCGCAATCGCTTCATGCTGGCGGCGGTGATCACCACGTTTGTGCTTCAGTTCGCGGTCATCTATGTCCCCTTCCTCAGCTTCACATTCGACACTTACCCCCTCAGCCCGCTTGAGCTGATCACAACCGTGGCAGTGGCCTCGCTGATGTTCTTTGCAGTTGAGCTGCAAAAACTGCTTCCGCGGCGGCCTGACGCCGCGGGCTGAGCACCTGTAAAAACAGCGGGCGGCCCGCAGTCAGGGTCGCCCGCTCCCAGCATCGATTCCGCCTCGATCCGATCAGGCGGTGACGGGTTTGTTCTTCAGGATGGCCTCGATGCGCGCGTTCAACTCATCATCGATCTGAACATCGAGCGCTTTGATGTTCTCATCGATCTGGGCTGGCCGTGTCGCCCCGGTGATCGCGCTGGCCACAAACGGATTCTTCAACGTCCAGGCGAGCGCGAGCGCCGCCATCGATGTGCCCGCTTCAGCGGCGAGCCGGGTCAGCGCGCGCACCTTCTCCAGACGTTCCTCGGTGATCTGGCCGGAGAACCACTGCATATCGACACTTTTGGCGCGGCTGTCCTCAGGGATGCCCTCGTTGTACTTCCCGGTCAGCACCCCCTGCGCAAGCGGACTCCAGACCACCAGCCCCATTCCATGCCGGGCCAGCGCAGGCTCCAGATCGCCCTCGACGACATCGCGATCGAGCATGTTGTAGATCGGCTGCTCGACGATCGGACGGGTCGTGTTCGTTCTGGCGATGACGGCATACGCCTCATCCAGATTGGCAGCTGTCCACATCGATGTCCCCCAGTACAGGATCTTGCCCTGCTGCATCAGGATCTCGATGGCGCGCACCGTCTCTTCAACCGGGGTTTCCGGGTCATACCGATGGCAGAAGAAGATATCGACATAATCCATCTCGAGCCGGCGCAGCGACTTGTTGACGGACTCGATGATGTGTTTGGCGGAAAGCCCGCGATCGTTGACGTTATCGCTCATCGGCCAGTACGCTTTTGTGCTGATGACCAGATCGGAGCGCTTATGCCCCTTGACTGCCCGGCCAACGGTCTCTTCCGCGCGCCCGTAAGCGTAAATATCGGCGACATCGATGAAGTTGATCCCCAGCTCGATAGCGCGGTGGATGCAGGCGACGGCGTTTTCCTCAGCGACCCGATCGCTGCCATACGTCAGCCATGCCCCCAGCGACAGGGCGCTGACCTTCAAGCCCGAAGTGCCAATACGACGATACTGCATGTTTTATTCCCTCTTCCGGTGCGTAAGTAAAATCCCATGAATACACTCAGTATATCCGTGCGGTAGGAATTGTTGATCCTCCACTATCGAAAATCTCATATCGGCCTGTTATTATTACATCATCTTGCATCATCAGAGCCTGTGCCATGACTTCACCCGTTCTCATCGCCCCATCGATACTGGCTGCTGACTTCACCCGGCTCGGTGAACAGATCCGGGATGCAGAAGCGGCAGGCGCCGACTGGTTTCATATTGACATCATGGATGGCCATTTCGTCCCCAACATCAGCATGGGGCCGCTGGTCGTCGAAGCCTGCCGACGGGCGACCAGCCGCCCGCTGGACGTGCACCTGATGATCGAAGCGCCGGAACGCTTTCTGACCGATTTCGTCAACGCCGGCGCTGACCGGATCACGGTACATGTGGAAACGTGCCCGCACCTGCACCGCGTCCTGTCTGCCATCCGCGAGCTGAATGTCGGGGTCGGGGTGGCGCTCAATCCCCATACGCCGGTCGTCATGATCGAGGCGATCCTGGATCTGGTCGATCTCGTGCTGGTGATGACCGTCAATCCCGGTTTCGGGGGTCAATCCTTCATCCCTGCTGCGCTGTCCAAAATCCAACTTCTGCATCGCTACGCCCAGGAGCGCGACCTGAAGTACAGGATCGAAGTGGATGGCGGCATCAACACGCAGACCGCCCCGCTGGTCGTCAATGCAGGGGCGCGCGTGCTCGTCGCGGGCAGCTCTGTTTTCAATGGAGCGCAAGGCATCCAGGCCAGCATTCAGGCTTTGCGAGAAAGCATTGCCGCTCGATGATCGCCATCCAAACACGGATACGCAGCGACCAGACAGTCAAAAGGCCGGAGCGTGCGCATCTCCGGCCTCTGACCTGCTCTTGCTGTGCGGGGATCGACTCAGACTTTCGCCAGCGTCTTGATGCACTTGGTGCACAGATCCTTTTTCACCGCTTTCCCGTTCTCCATGACGGTCACGCGCTGAATATTGGGAAGGAACATGCGCCGGGTCGCGCGCATGGAGTGGCTGCGCTGGTTACCCCACATCGGCTTCTTGCCGCAGTTTTCGCAAACCGCCATGTTTCACCTCAGCCATCAGGTGTATATTGCCGAACACAACATTTCGATGCTACCATACGCGCGTAAGAGAAACAAGGGCGGGTCGATGGGGTTCTGATCATCAAAATAAATTCTTCTGGCTTTCATGGTGTCAGAAAAAGTGCAGGTCGAACGTAAATAGCATGTCTTGTTGTGAAATGTCAGTCCATAGATGACAGCAGCAGCCCAGTTATAGCAGCAAGGACAGTTTCTCATGGCAATGATCACGCGCCAGGCATTCCGTGCGAACAACAACCTGATGGTTGATGGTTTTCTCATCAAAACGCTGTTCGGTGCGGGCCTCACCTGGCTGGAGAAAAACAAAGAGCGGGTCAATCGTCTCAACGTGTTCCCCGTGCCGGACGGCGATACCGGGACGAACATGTTTCTGACGCTGCGCAATGCCTACCGCGAAATCGCCGATCTCCAGGAAGACCATGTCGGACGGTTGAGCAGTGCGATCGCGCGCGGCGCGCTGACCGGTGCGCGCGGCAACTCAGGCGTGATCCTGTCCCAGTTGTTCGCCGGTGTTGCGGCGGCGCTCAAAGATCAGGAAAAGCTCACTGCTGAATCGCTCGTCCGCGCGTGCCAGTACGCAGTCGATTACGCTTACAAGGCGGTTGAGAAGCCGGTTGAAGGCACGATCCTGACGGTTGCGCGGGCGATGAAGGAGAGCGTTGAAGCGCGCGCCCAGCGCGACCAGGATCTGGTCGTCCTGCTGAAGCGGATGGTCAGCGCCGGGCGGACGACGCTGCGTCACACCCCTGACCTGCTGCCCAAACTCAAGGAGGCCGGCGTCGTTGACAGCGGGGGGGCCGGTCTGGTCTTCATTTTCGAAGGCATGCTGCGGGCGCTGTGCGGCAAACCGATGGAAGTCGCCGATCTGGCTGTAGATAGCGGTGTTCACGCTCCGGCTGCCGTCGTGCACGAGGTCGAAAGCTGGGAAGATGCACTCGTCCCTGAAGATGAACTCGGCTATGGCTACGATGTGCAGTTTCTGATGCGTGGCGATAATCTGCGCATCGACGAAGTCCGGACGGCGATCCAGAACATGGGATGGTCTACGCTCGTCGTCGGCGATGATCAGCTCATCAAAGTGCACGTGCATGTCCACGATCCGGGGCAGCCCCTCAGCTATGCGATCGGTCTGGGGGCCAGTCTGGATGATATCGTCGTCGAGAATATGCAGGCGCAGTACGAGACATACGTTCAGCGCCGGGCGAGCGAAGAGACGGATGACGGGATCAACGTCAATATCCCCGGCGTGGCGGTGATCGTCGTTGCCAGCGGCAAGGGGCTGCATAAGCTCTTCAAAGAGCAGTTCCATGCCGCTTACGTGATCAGCGGCGGCCAGACGATGAACCCGTCCACGGGGGATTTCATCGATGTCATCAACGCGCTCCCGAACGATGAGATCATCCTGCTGCCGAACAACAAGAATGTCCTCCTGGCCGCCCAGCAGGCCGCCAATTCCGCTGAGTCGGCGGGGAAACGGGTGCGCGTGGTGCACAGCTTCAGCATCCCTCAGGGGATCGCCGCCATGTTCGAATATATCAACATGGACGGGCCGGGCGGTTCAGCCGCGGTTGATGCCCTGGTGGATGCCATGAGCTACGCGCTGCCCAACGTCATCACCTGCGAGATCACCAACGCGACCCGCGATGCCGAGTTCGGCGGGATTCAGGTGCGCGCCGGCCAGTTCATCGGTCTGATCGACGACGAACTGGCGGCCAGCAGCAGCAGCGTTGAAGAAGTCACGCTGGAAACGCTGCGCAAAGCCCAGGCGCATGACTATGAGCGGATCACGCTGTACTTCGGGCGGGATGTCAAACGGGCAGCGGCGGAAGCGCTGGCGGACATGCTCAGACAGCACTTTTCCGCTCAGGAAGTGGAAGTCTATGATGGCGGCCAAATGCTCTATCCGTACATTATCGGAATTGAATGAAGCAGCCGCCCCTGAGCAGTTCGATCGGGTTTCCTGAAGCGCGCGAACGGATGAGCGGCGCTCAACCAGAATGTCGAGCCGTGTCTATCCAGGTTGTGACGGACAGTTTTGCTCATCGGTCGCAGGGACGCAGTTCCTATGAAGACCGCCTGCATGTGCTCCCCAATCGGCTGCGCATCGGCGGCAGAACCTATCGCGAAGGGGTTGATCTCAGCGATAAGCAGGTGTTTGACCTGTTAGCGGGGACTGACCCGGCGGATATCGCCATACAGCCGCCAACCCCGGCGGAATACGTCTCTGCGCTGCGCCGCCTGGCAAATCCGTCCGGGATTTTGATCATCACGCCATCCCGTGAACTTTCATCGAGCTGGCAGCATGCGCATGAAGCAGCCGAGCAGTTGTCCGGTCTGTGTCCGATCGCTGTGGTCGACTCGAAGACGCTCTCCTGCGCTCAGGGGGTGATCGTCGAGCGCGCCCTCGAACAGGCGGCCTCCGCTTCCGATCTCGATGATCTGGTGCGAAGCGTGCGCCGAACGGTCGAACGGGTCTACCTGGCTCTGTATCTCGACTCACCAGCGGCGCTGGAGCATATCCCGACTTTGTCCCCTTCCCACGCGCTGATGGGGTCGCTGCTGGGGATACGCCCGCTTCTGACCGTCGAAAATGGACAGCTCAACGCCATTGAGAAAGTGCGGACGCGCATTCACGGTATGGAGCGTCTGGTAGAATTTTTCATCGAATTCGAGCATATCGAACAGGCACTGGTGTTCGATACTCACGGCCCGAACAGCGCGGCCATTCAGGAATTTCAGGAACGTCTGGCGCTTGAAGGGCCGCAGCACAGCGTGGCGATCGCCGCCTGCGGCCCATCTCTGGCAGCGCTGGTTGGTGCTTCACTGCTCGGCCTGGTGATCCTTGAACAAGACGAAATAGAGGTGGAAGATGGCTCTTAAGAAGATCCGCTTTGTGACAGACAGCACCTGCGACGTCCCGCCGGAACTTGTGGCGAAGTACGGGATCGGCGTCGTTCCGTGTTACATCAATTACAACAACACCAGCTACGCCGATGATGGCAAAGAACTGGTGCGCGAGGAATATTACAATAAGCTCTCCACCCTGCGCCCATTTCCGACGACATCGGCCATGCCACCTTCTGTGGCGGAGGCGGTCATCCGGTCAGTTGCTGAAGATGCCGACCATGTCATCATCATCGGGGTCTCAACAAAACTGAGCGGTGTGCTCAACGCGATGCGCCTCGGCGCTCAGAACTGTCTGCCGCCCGATCGCTACACCATTGTGGACAGCGAACAGGTCACCATGGGCCTGGGCTGGCAGGTGATTATAGGGGCGGAAACCGCTGAGAAAACCGGCGATGTTCAGCAGACTCTGGAGGCCATAGCCAGCGTCCGCAGCCGGGCGCGTGTTTACGCCGCCCTGAGCACGCTCGAATTTCTCCATCGGAGCGGGCGCGTGGGCTGGGCCGCCGCCGGCATCGGTCAGCTTCTGCAGATCAAACCGCTGATCGCCGTCGTTGATGGCGAAGTCCAGAGCGTGGCGCGCGTGCGCACTTTCAGCCGCGCACTGGAAGAGCTGATCCGCATCACCCATACCGAGACCCCGCTGGAGCGGCTGGCCGTGCTGTATGCCAGTGACTACGAAGCGGCGGTGAGTTTGAAAGAACGCCTGCGGGACATCGCTCCAGCCGACACCCTGATCACCAGCATCACGCCGACGGTCGGGACGCACATCGGGCCGGGCGGCCTGGGCGTGGCAACTGTTCGTGCAGCGAAAGCGTAAAAGAAAAGGGTTTATGGCTTCAGCACTCGAAACACTCGTTCGCATCCTCAAGCTGGAACGGGAACAGGGATATCGCAATGCCGCCGTTCAGGGCGGCATCTCCGCCTATCTGACGATCTGGCGCGATCAGGCGCGATCCCAGGCGCGCAAGCCGGAACACTTCGGCCTGATCGCCGAAATCTTCGACACCCTGCACGCCTATGACTCGATCGAGTCCCATGAAGAACGCGGCAAGCTCGTCGGCTATGTACTCGATCGGGCACAGCAGCGCAGACCGATGCCTGAGGCGTACAGCACCCGGATGGACGAGTTCCGTTCCGACTTTGCCCTGTATCAACAGCAGCATGGGCAGCAGGCCGCCGCTGAGCCGGCATCCGCATCATCCAGAACGGCGGAAGCGCCAGCCCGTGAGCAGACCAACTCAAAGCCGCGCTCGGAAGAAAACAGCCAGTCCCCCGGCGAAACGGGCAAGCAGCGCGATAAACGCGACAAAAAAAGCAGGTCAACCGACCCGGCGGCGGTAAAAAATTCGGGGACGTCCGCCGGCAATCCGGCTGCCGAAGCGGCGAAGCCTGCGCAGCCAGCAAAAGCGGCGAAGGCGGAGAAGAAAGCGCTCAAGCGAGGACAGCGTCGCGCAGGCGAGCCGCCCGTCCAGGGGAAAAGCGCTCCGCAGACTAAAGAGAGAGACGGCATCAATGTATCCGAACGCGATGAGTCCTCGAGCCTGGACTGGGAGTTCCGCAGCAGTCCGGTTGCGATGCGTCTGGATATCCCGCCAGTCCCGGTGCTGACACGCCCTCCCCGCCTGCCCCGCCCCGCTGTCTCTCCGGAAGAGGCAGAAGAGGTACTGCGCGGGCTGCACAGGCCGATCACGACGATCAAGGGCGTCGGCGATAAGCTGAGCGAGCAGTTCGAACGTCTCGACGTGCGGACGGTTTACGACCTGCTGACCTTTTTCCCCCGGCGGTATGACGATTATCGCGCGATGCGCCCCATCTGCCGGCTGCAGCCGGGCACGCCCACCAGCGTCCTGTGCACAGTGCAGCGCACGGAGCTGCGCACCCGTGCCGGAGGGCGGCGGGATTTCTACATGGAAGTCTCGGATGGCACTGCCCGGCTTGACGTCGTCTTCTTCGGCGCGTTCTATCTGCAGCGGCAGATCCAACCGGGCATGCAGCTTCT
Source organism: Anaerolineae bacterium (assembly GCA_034432395.1). Taxonomy (GTDB): domain Bacteria; phylum Chloroflexota; class Anaerolineae; order Aggregatilineales; family Phototrophicaceae; genus Flexifilum. The sequence goes on along the minus strand of DAOUBU010000091.1, from coordinate 15,106 downwards.
GCTGTGGGGGACGCCGAGCGTCTACCGCGATCGGCTGCAGATGACGCATCCCGAATGGGAAGTCGTCGATCTGGAAGATCTGAAGAGCGTGGGCATCGTCCCCGTCTACCGGCTGACAGAGGGTCTGACAGCGCGCACTGTACGCCGGCTGATGAAGCGCACTGTGGACTACTGGTCGGAACACCTGCCTGATTACGTCCCTGAGGCCACGCTGGAGCGCGCCGATCTGGCCGACCTCGGCTGGACGATCAAGAATCTGCACTTCCCGGAAAGTCAGCAGCATCTCGAACTGGCGCGCCGCCGCTGGGTCTTCGATGAGCTGCTGCTGCTTCAGCTTTCCATTCTGGGCGCCCGACGGGTGCGCCAGTCTGTCCCGGCGCCCCCGCTCATGGTGGAAGACGAGCGGCTGCAGCAGTTCATCGCCTCGGCTTTCCCGTTTCCGCTGACCGGCGCTCAGCAGCGCGCGATCGCCGATATCCGCGCTGATGCAGCGCGCACCGTGCCCATGAACCGCCTGCTTCAGGGTGACGTCGGCTCCGGGAAGACCGCAGTCGCGCTGACCGCACTGATGCTGGCATTCATGAACAACAGACAGTCCGCGCTCATGGCGCCCACCAGCATTCTGGCCGAACAGCACTACCGCAGTATCAGCCGAACGCTGAGCCAATTTCCGGAAGCGCGCAAACCCAATGTCGCGCTGCTCACCGGCGCATTGAGTGAAAGCGAGCGAGCCGCAGTCTACGCCGGGCTGGCGGATGGCAGCATCGATATCGTGATCGGGACGCATGCCCTCATCCAGTCGAACCTCGACTATCGCGATCTCGCCCTGGTGATCATCGATGAGCAGCATCGTTTCGGCGTCGAGCAGCGCGGGATGCTGCGCGGTAAAGGGGCCAATCCGCATCTCCTGGTCATGACAGCGACGCCGATCCCGCGCACGCTGGCCCTGACGCTGTATGCCGATCTCGACCTGAGCGTGCTCGATGAAATGCCTCCCGGTCGTCTGCCGGTGCAGACGCGGATCGTGTTCCCGATCGGGCGCGAACGCGTGTATGAGATCATCGAAGCGGAGGTCAAACTCGGCCATCAGGCGTTTATCGTCTATCCACTGGTGGAAGCCTCAGAGACGTCAGAGGCCGAAAGCGCCGTCGAGGCCTACGAAAAACTCAAATCGATCTTCATGCGCTGTCGCGTCGGGCTGCTGCACGGCCGCATGAAGCCCGCGGAAAAAGATGCGATCATGCTGGCCTTCCGCAATCAGGAATACGACATCCTCGTCACCACATCGGTGGCGGAAGTGGGGGTGGACATCCCGAATGCCACAGTGATCCTGATCGAAGGCGCCAACCGGTTCGGTCTTTCGCAGCTTCATCAGTTCCGCGGGCGTGTGGGCCGCAGCGGCCTGCAATCGTACTGCTTCCTGCTGCCCGATACGGACAGCCCCGATGCGCTGGCGCGTCTGCGCGCCGTCGAAGCGACGAATGACGGTTTCAAACTGGCTGAAGTGGACTGGAAGCTGCGCGGCGCTGGCGATCTGATCGGTACCCGGCAGAGCGGCTCGTCGAAACTCCAGCTTCTGGAGGCCATGTCAGAAGACATCGTCACGATCGCCCAGCAGGAAGCGCGCACGATCTACGAGGTCGATCCGGAGCTGAGCGCTGATGAGCACCGGCTGCTGCGTCAGCGGGTACGCCTGTTAGCGGACGAGCGGTCGGATCTCAGTTGAGCGTGCGGCGCGATCAGCCCCACTTCGATTGGGGCAGGATGTGCGCAGTTCGGCTGTTCGGCATACAATATGCGCCTGAATCAAGACTCACTCCCGCGGTAAGGATTTCAATCATGGCAGTGCGTGCACTTTATCCGGGATCGTTTGACCCTATCCACAACGGGCATGTTGACATTGCGCAGCGTGCCGCTCGCATCTTCGATGAGGTGATCGTCGGTGTTTACGATCAGCCTAAGAAAAAGCTGCTTTTCGATGTTGACGAGCGGGTGGAGCTGGCCGCGCAGGCGCTGGCTCATACAGCGAACATTCGTGTTGCCAAGTTCTCCGGTTTCACTGTAGACTATGCACGACAGGTGGGAGCGCTCGTGATCGTGCGCGGACTGCGGGTGTTCTCCGATTTTGAGTTCGAATTTCGCATGGGGCTGGCTAACAAAAAACTTGCGCCGGAGATTGAAACGGTGTCGATCATGACCGATGATCGCCATGTTTACATCAGTTCCAGCACGATACGCGAAATTGCCGAACTGCGCGGCGATGTGTCAAGCATGGTACCAAAGTCTACGTTAGCCGCGCTCAATAAACGCTATGCTAAAGAAGGCTAGTCGAGTATCAATCTGACCTTGCGTCATCTAGGCTGACTTGATGAGACACCGGCATTCTGTGAAGGGGACAGCGTATGGACATTCAACATCTCGTTGACCGTCTGGAGGACTTGATCGATGAAGGGCGACACATGCCGTTCAGCAAGTTCACCATGATCGATGAGGAACGCGCGCTCGAACTCATCGATCAGATGCGTATCTCCATCCCCGAAGAGATCGAAAAAGCGGCCCGCATCCTGGCGCAGCGCGATCGGATCATCGCTCAGGCGAATGAGGAGGCCGCGCGGATCGTCCAACTGGCGCGGGAACGCAGCGATCAACTGATCGATCGGGAAGCGATGGTGCAGGCAGCACAGGCGCGCGCCGCGAATATCATCGAACAGGCTCGGCGTGAAGCGGACGAGATCTCGGCGGATGCCAACGAATATGTCATCGAGTCGCTGAGCGAGCTGGAAGAAACCCTGCTCAAAGCATTGCAGGTCGTGCGCAACGGCATCAACAAAGTCACCTCAGATGGCAGTGGCAGCGGAACCCCCGCCAGTACGGATGCCATGCCGCTTCCCGTGACCATGCCAGCGACACGGCCAACAGTTGAGGTCAGCGCCGGGGTCACGACGCGCAAAGACGGCGAGTAAACCCGCCCCTCAACACCGATGCGCCTCGTCTATCTGGCCGCTGCGTGGTGCATCGGTATCGGTCTGGCTCACATCCCCGCACTTCGCAGCAGCAGCCCGTGGTGGCTGTTCACCGGCATTGGTGTGGCGGCCTGTTTCTGGTTCTGGTCGTACCGTGCGCTCCGTCTGCCGGCGCTGCTCCTGACCGCGTTCGCCCTGGGCGGCCTGCGCATGGCAGTCACAGGCAGCAGCGCGACGACTGCTGCTTACAACGACCGCGCTGGCGCCATTTTCACCGGTCAGATCAGCGACGATCCCCTGCAGCGAGACAATGGCGCAGTTCAATTCACGCTCAATGCCGACACCATTGATGAGGGCAACGGCCCCGTCCCGGTCAGCGGTCACGTGCTCGTGCGCACCCACGAGCTGGCCGCTCCGGTCGAGGTGCGCTATGGCGATCGCGTTCGCGTCCACGGCAGTCCGATCACGCCGCCGCGCATCGACAGTTTTGATTATGCGGCCTATCTCGCTCGTTCAGATATCTATACGCTGCTGCGCGATGCCAGCGTCGAAATTGTGGAGACCAACGGCGGCAATCCGCTGATCGCGCTCCTGCTGACGTTCAAGCATCGGCTGCGCGCCGCCATTGAGACAGCCCTGCCCGACCCGGCGGCGGGATTTTTGCGCGGCGTGCTCCTCGGTGACGATGCCCTGTCCGATACCCTGCGCGCGGATTTCGCCACCTCAGGCACAGCGCATCTGATCGCGGTGAGCGGCTTCAATCTCGTGATCATGGCCAGCGTCAGCGCCAGTCTCGCTCGTGGGCTGGGCGGCGGGCGGCGCGCAGCGACGATCGCCGGCCTGGGCGCAACCACCGCTTACGCGCTGCTGGTTGGCATGACCGGCGGCGTATTCCGGGCCTGGGTGATGGTCAACGGGGTCATCCTCGGCGGTCTGCTGCGCCGTCGATCGTATGTTCCGGCATCGCTGGCGCTGGCGGTGATCCTGCTCACCCTGATCGAACCGCGCGATCTGCTGGATGTCAGCTTCCAGATGAGTGCCGCGGCAACCCTCGGTCTGGCTGTGTTCAGCGAGCCGCTGTCGCGGTGGTTTCAGCGCGCTGTCACAGCGGTGACGCGCACCTCAACCGGCGGAGTCATCAGGGCGTTCAGCGATACCTTTGCCGCCGCTACAGCCGCCTTCCTGTTCGTCTCTCCGTTCACAGCCTACTACTTCGGTCGCGTGTCGCTTGTGGCAATCCCGGTCAACCTGCTGGTCACCGCAGTTCAGCCGCTGCTCCTGATCGGCGGGGCCGTGGGCGCAGTCGCAGGGGTCTTCGTGCCAGCGATCGGAGGGGTGATTCTCCTGGCGCTCTGGCCCGCACTGGCGTGGACGATCGCCGTCACGCGCGCCGCAGCACGGCTGCCATTTGCGGATACCGCGCTGGACATCGACTCCACAGCGCTGTTCACATTCGTCATCGCCGTCACAGGATCGGTCATGCTCAACGCGGTTCGTCCTACCTGGTACACGCGGCTCACCAGCGCGATCAGCTTGCGCACGCTGCTGATCACCGCAGGGGCCGGTATCGTCATGATCGCCGCGCTGTACGGATCGATCCTCGCTGCTCGCCCGGACGGTCGCCTGCATCTGTGGGTGCTGGATATGGACGGTGACAACGCTCTGCTCTTGCAGACGCCGGGAGGCGCCCATATTCTGGTGGATGGAGGGTCATCGCCGCGCCGCCTGCTGACAGCGATCGGCGATCGACTGCCGCTGAACAAACGCTACCTCGATCTGCTGATCATCAGCGCGCCGCAGGCCTGGAATTCATCGGCGCTGCTCGACATCCTGCCCCGCTATCCTGCGCACAGCGCCCTGATCAGCCCGCTGGATACCTCGGCCCAGGTCATCAACCAGATTTACGGGCTGCTGCCCGATGAGACCACGGTGCGCGCCCGGGCGGGCCAGCGCATCGAATTCAGCGATGGGACGGAACTTGAGATCCTGTATCCGACGGGCCGCCCGGTGTTCAGCCTTGACCCGGGCGATGCGGGCATCGTCCTGCGCGTCCGGTTCGGCGAAATCACTTTTCTGCTCACGGGAAACCTGAGTCGGGATGGGCAGGACGCGCTGCTGCACAGCGGATCCGCTCTGCACGCCGACGTCATCCAGATCCCCGGTGGCGGACGAAACCTGAGCCGCGACTGGATCGCCCATACATTCGCATCAGCGGCTTTCGTCCAGCCCCGAACTGCCGATCTGCTCGACCTGGACGCACTGATGGAGTTCCCCTCACCGTGGTGGGATGTGCGCACAACCGGCGATCAGCACTGGTGGACGGATGGAAAGACGCTGTGGTTCACAGGCCAGCAGTCGATGCGCTCATCCAGTTCGAGCGACGACACCATTTTCCCGTGATCGATCAGCCGCGCTGAACGAAAAACCAGAACAGGAAGAAAAAGATACCGCCGAAAAAGCCGGTGACGATCGACAGCGGAAGGACTGCCCCCTTTTTACGCGCCCGGATCAGGCCTGCCACGAGCAGAGGGAAGATGAAGACCACGGCGTTCAACGTGAACTGGATGAAATCGCGCGGGGGAAAAATCGGCCGTGCGGGAGGGCGGATTGAGATATTGAGCTTGGTAATGACGAGCGCCATCAGCACGCCGGCCATCAGCAGCGTCGATATCAGGTTTTTATCCGGAACGGCAAACAGGGTGAAAAGCGCCAGGAAGAAGATGATGTAAATCAGGATATTCCAGATCAAGTCGCCAGAGGTCGGGCCGATCAAAAACAGAATTTGATTGAAATCCAGATCCATGCGCTTTGGCTCCTGCGTTCAGAGAATTTCTGTAGAGAGCAGAACCGATCATGCGGTATGCTAAAAACATGAACTTCCGCACGAGATATGTTACCACTTGGTGGGGACGCAGAAAATAAAGGCCATGTCATGCTGCGCACGTACTGGAACAGGTGGTTAACCCGCTTCGATGGATGGTGGTCACGGCAGAATCAGATCACGCATGGACTGCCGGACGCTCTGATGACTGCACTGGGCAATTTCCGACGTTACGGCCTGCGTCAGTCCGCCGCCCTGTCGTTTTACGCGATCTTCTCGATTTTCCCGCTGGCTCTGCTGGGTGCCGTGCTGATCGGTGCGATCTTCGGCCAGGGCGTCGCCCTGCAGCAGATCCGGCTGGCGCTCAGTCCGTTTCTTCCGCCCAATGCCGCTCAGATACTCGAACTGTTCGAAGCCAATTTCGAGCAGGCCTTCGACCAGAGCGGCGCCTTCGGACTGCTCGCGGTGATCTCGCTGATCTGGTCGGGTCTGGGGCTGTTCAGCAACATCACGTCCTCGCTCGATTTCATCTTTCGCGTCCCGTCCAGCCGCAGCATCTGGCGGGAGCGCATCATCGCGGTGTTCATGGCCTTCGTGCTCATCGTCCTGCTGCTGGCTTCGTTAGTGACTTCTGCGGTGCTGCGCATCATCTCGGCGGCGCTGCTGGAACGCCCCTCGATCTGGCTGAATATCGGCGCTCTGTTTCTGCCGATGGGGCTGAACATGGTGATCTTCGCCCTGCTCTTCCGTTATGTGCCCGCCCGCCGCGTGCACTGGGATGCCGTGTGGCCCTCGGCGATCCTGGGGGCGGTCGGCTGGGAGCTGGCCAAAACGGGTTTCGGCTGGTACTTGAGCAGTACCGCCAATTTTCAGTTCGTCTACGGCGGCATCGCAACCGTGATCGTGCTCCTGTTCTGGGCTTACCTGGTCGCCAGCATTTTCATGCTCTCCGCTGAAATCTGCGCGCAGCTCAACGAATGGATCGGCAGCCGGCAGTGGGAGGCACAAAGCAGCACCTTCCTCGATAGCAGCGCGGAGGTCAGAAACTCGCGGCTTCTTCACCCGGAAATCACAGAAGGGAAGCTCGAAAATTCCCCGTAACTGCGGTAAACTGATATCTACGTTACCTGCACGTCTCATTTCGGAACATTTCCCACCTGCATCAGCCTGACTTCGAACGCCGGGCTGTGCGATGTCCGAGTTCCAGACACCTGATCGCCATGGCCGACACAGCATCTCTTCCCATCAGCGGTTTCCCGGCTTTTCGCTTCAGCCTGATCCGTGAGGCGGCGCTGGATGCGCTGCGCCCTGTCGACAGCCCTGGCGATGCGCTGCTGCTTCTGCTCACCATTGAACCGGATGCAGATCTTCCCCCTGTACCGCCCATCCCGTCTTCGCGCGGCAAAGAGATACGCCGCCATCTCATCGTGGCTGTCAATGAAGCCGCGCGCGGCCTTTTCAGCCGCGACATCCTCGGCGAAACGCTCGATCGGGTCAACCGCGACCTGGATCAGGCGCTGCGCTCAGCCCTGAACGAGCGGCGGCTGCCGGTCGAAAAACAGCGCATGATGCTGCACAGCCTGCCATTTCGGATCAGCATGCGCCAGTTCAGCGTTGAAGGCCACCAGTTCGTGGGGATCGCCCTGACCGCCCTTCAGGCTGATGCGGCAAAACCGCCTGCGGAAAGCGAGGATGAGGCGAGTATTCTTTCCTACGAAACGGACGATGAGCGGACGCTGGCGCGCCGCCTGGCGCTGCACGCCCTGTACGAAATTGACGCCTCAAAACATACCCCTGAAGCGGCCTTGCAGGTGCAGCTCCGGCTCGTGCAGGAACTCCCCAGGACGGCGCGTTACACCACGTTTCTGGTCAGGGGGGTCACGCAGTATCGCCCGGCGCTGGATCCAGCCATCCAGCGTTATGCCCCGGAATTCCCGATCGAACAGATCGCTCTGATCGACAAAAACATCCTGCGCATCGCGATCTTTGAATTCGCGGTCGATGGCCGGGTTCCAGTCGGCGCTGCCATCGATGAAGCGGTCGAACTGGCCAAAATCTACGGTGCTGATGGGGCCGCGGCGTTCGTGAACGGCGTTCTCGGTTCCCTGGCAGACGATGATCCCACCCTTTCCGCTCTGCGCGCGCTGTCGCAGGCTTCCGCCACTGACGATGAGGGCACATCCGGATGATGACCGCGCCGCGTTCTTCCCGCACGCCGCCCGATGAACTGCGCATGAGCTTTTTCGATCATCTTAACGAGCTGCGCAGTCGTCTGCTCAAAGCTTTTATCGCACTGATCCTGGGGACGATCGTCGGCTTTTTCCTCGCCGGGGACGTCATGCTGTTTCTGCAAATCCCGTATGGCGATGCTTTCATCACGCTGGGGCCAACCGACTCGATCGTGGCCTATTTTCGGGTATCCCTGCTCATCGGCGGCATCATCGCCATTCCGGTGATCACTTATCAGGTGCTCCGTTTCGTGCTGCCCGGTCTGACGCCGCGCGAGAGTCGCTACCTGCTGCTCTCGCTGCCAGCGATCACGCTCCTGTTCATTTTTGGCGTGGTGTTCACCTGGTTCATCCTCGTCCCGCCGGCTATCGGTTTTTTTGAGGGATTTCAGCCCACGATCTTTCGCCCACAGTGGACAGCCGATCTCTACCTCGGCTTCGTCACCGCCCTGCTCTTCTGGATGGGCGTCGCGTTTCAAACGCCGCTCATCTTCTTCGTCGTAGCCATACTCGGACTGGTGAAAGCGCGCAGCCTGGTTCGCAACTGGCGAATTGCCGTCGTCGGCTCGGCGGTCGCAGCGGCCATCATCACCCCCACCATCGATCCGGTCAACATGATCCTGGTCATGGGGCCGCTGATGGCGCTGTATGTGCTCAGCATCGGGCTGGTCTGGATCGGCAGCCGGATCAACCGACGCTCTCTTGATGATCCATCCGCAGAGCAAACAGAGGATTACCTATCGTGACACCCCCGGTTCTGCGTGTATTCGGCGTCCCCATGGATCTGGGACAGCGTCGGCGCGGGGTCGATATGGGCCCGAGCGCCATTCGTTACGCCGGGCTGAACAGCCGGCTCGAGCGGCTAGGGCGCATCGTGCGGGACAGCGGCAACATCTCCGCGCCGGTTGTCGAGCAGATCGATCGCACCGAAGCTGACGGGCTGATGCACAACGCAGACGCAGTGGGAACCGTCTGCCGCGCCGTGCACGAGCGGATGCATACTGTGATCGCCGCAGGGGAAATCGGCATCTTCCTGGGCGGCGATCACAGCATTTCGATCGGAACGGTATCGGCGGCTCTGTCCCGCCCGGGCCGACTGGGCGTCCTGTGGATCGACGCGCACGGCGACTTCAACACCCCGCAGACATCGCCTTCAGGCAACATCCACGGCATGGTCGTCGCCGCCTTGATGGGCCTCTGCCCGCCAGAACTGACGATCGGCGATCGGCGTCTGCAGCCGGGTCAGATCGTCTATATCGGCGTTCGGGACTTGGATGACGAGGAAAAACAGGCTCTCAAAAGAGCCGGGATTCGCATCTTCACGATGCGCGAGATCGACGAGCGCGGCATGGCCAGCGTGATGCGCGACGCCCTGCAGATCCTGAGCGACTGTCAGCATCTCCACGTCAGCCTGGATATGGACTCGCTCGAACCGCAGATCGCGCCGGGCGTCGGCACCCCTGTCCCCGGCGGACTGACCTATCGTGAGGCCCATCTGTGTATGGAGATGCTCGCCGACGATGGCCGCGTCTGCTCGCTGGATGTGGTGGAGGTCAACCCGATCCTCGATCGGGAGAATCAGACCGCCCGGCTGGCCGTCGAACTCGTGTCCAGCTTATTCGGGCAGCGCATCCTGTGAGGCGCGGGCGCGGAGCACTTTCGACTTCAACTGACCACAACCGGCATCGATCTCGATACCCCGGCGGATGCGCACTGTGGCCTCGATGTGGTATTCCTTCAGGATCTGAATGAACGCCGTGATACGCCCAGTGGCGGAGGGATGCCCGCTGTATCCACCGGTCGGGTTCAGCGGGATGACGTTGACGTGACATTTCAGATCCTGGAGCAAACGCCCCAGTTTATGTGCCTGTTCCGGCGTATCGTTCTCCCCGTGGATCAGCGTCCACTCGAAGCTCACCCGGCGTCCCGTTTTTTCCACATAATAGCGGCAAGCGCCGATCAATTCGGCCAGCGGATAACGCCGGTTGACCGGCAGCAGCGCGGTGCGCTCGGCATCGGTAGCGGCGTGCAGGCTGACCGCCAGTTTGACCTGCAGGCCTTCATCGGCGAAGCGCCTGATCATCGGGACTAACCCGACCGTGCTGACCGTGATATGCCGCGCCCCGATCCCGAGATCATCCATCAGTCGTTTAACCGCCTTGAGCGATGCTTCGTAGTTGTGAAACGGCTCCCCCATGCCCATCAGGACGACATTGCTGAGGCGTTCGCCGCGCAGTTCGAGATCGCGGGCGAAATACAGCGCCTGTTCAAAGATCTCATCAACGGTCAGATGACGACTGAACCCCATCTGCCCGGTTGCGCAGAAAACGCACCCCATCGCGCAGCCCGCCTGGGTCGAGATACAGGCCGTGCGCCGATCGTCGTCGTATTCCATCAGGACGGACTCGATCAACTGGCCATCGTCAAGCTGATACAGGCGCTTGATCGTGCCGTCACTGGCAGACTGCTCAGCGACCATCTGCAGGCTGCCGAGGCGGAACGCTGAAGCCAGCCGCTCGCGCAAAGCAGCCGGAAGATTGGTCATGGCGTCGAAGGTACTGACGCGGGCGGTATAGAGCCATTCCCAGATCTGATCGACACGAAAGCGCGCCTCCCCCCACTGCTGCAACTGTTCAGCCAGGGCGTCACGGGATAGTGTGTAGATATCTTTCATTTGTGCTTATCCACTCCCGCACTCATCAGCGGCGACCGCTGCGAATAAAAATGACGATCAGCATGATCACGATAACCCCGAACCCGATCAGCAGCGCCGCCCGACTGTCCACCGGCTGCTGCGTTGAAACGGGCGGTGCAACAGCGGGCGTCGGCGTCGGCAGGCTGCCAGGTGGACGCGGGGTTGCCGTGCTTGGAGCGGGCGTCGCAGATGGAGTGAGCGTCGCTGTATTGAACGGTGTTGCCGACAGCACTCCGGTCGGCGTGAACGTCGCGGTGAAGGTGGCTGTGGCTGTGGGCGTGGGCGTCCGCGTCACCGTTGGCGTCGGCGTCGGGCTTGGCGTCGGCGTGGCCGGCTGATAAGCGGACAGCGCGAACACGGAGATGGCGCGCGGAGATACGACCCAGCGCCTCCATTCAGCGAACAGCGCCTCAGCGGTCAACCCTGAAACCGCCGCGACCGCTGCATCGAACGCAGCCCCGGCCTCCAAACGGCGTGCCAGGTCGAAAATGCCTTCCCGCCCGATGTGTTCCTGCATCATCAGCAGCATCCCGTAAGCCTGCCCCCACCACGGATCGCTTCGGGCAGCTTCCCGCCCCGACTCGGTCATGTCGTTCAGCGCAAATTCTGCTCGCGCTCGAACGCTGGCGATACTCGCCGCCAGCAGCCCATCTTTCGGACGCGGATCGTACAGCTCGATCAACCCGCGCTGAAACCAGACGGGGATATCGGTGCGGCTGAACAAACCGGGATAAAAACCGGAGACGAGGTGCGTGATGAGGGTGTTATATAACTCTGTTTCTGTCCGGAAGATGACCAGCTCATAGCCATCGATGACGCGCTCGGTGATCCCCTCACGACAGTCGATCGGCTCTCCTATTCTCGGCGTGCCAGTGAAAAGGCCGGAAAAGCCCTCCAGCGGATAGCAGTACGGCGTCAGCGGCAGACGGTAGGCCAGCCAGCGGAAGCGCGGGCGCAGGCCGGTATTTGCTGAAGCGAGTCCCCAGACTCGTTCGAGGTCAGCCACCAGTGCAGCGAGGGTTGAGCGCATATCGGCAGGCCCGGCAAGGAAGACAGCCTCCGTTTCCACTGATGTCCAGTCAAGGCGGGTATCCTGAAACCGAAACACATCCTCGTAAATCGCCTCCCCCGCCGCCGCATCCACCCCCAGCCAGCGATAGCGGATCTCGGAAAACAAAGCCGGAGGATCGTCGAACGGGACGCGCCAGTAGACCACAACCACGGTCTCCGGCTCGCGAAACAGGATATTGGCATCGGTCAACTGGATCGTGACTTCCTGATCGACGTTGAACACCAGCGTGAGCGTGCGGGGGCTGAACCGATCGGCTGTCTGGGCAACGCGCCACTCAAAGCGCACCGCCTCCGGGAAAAACACATCCACCAGCGATCGGGACTGTACGCCAGCGGTGATGGGGGTTGGCGTGCTGGTGACGGCGTTCGGCTGCGCTTCCGCAGTTTGAACGATCAGCCAGACAGCGATAACAACTGCAATCAAAGCTCTCATGTAACGAGCCGTCCTCAGGCCGTGAGCGCGATCCACAGGATGAGCTGAGCAAAGTTATACACAAAATGCGCGATGATCGCCGCAGTCGTGCTCAGGCGCAGACGCAGCCAGGCCAGAAGCAGCGTGAACAGGAGCAGAATGATCATCAACGATGACTGCGCATACTGCACATGCAGGATGGCGAAAAAAAGTGAAGTCAGCCAGATGCCGAAGACGGGTTGTAACGCGCCGCGAAACAGGATCTCTTCCCCGAACGCAACCGAGAGTGACATGACAAATGCGGTGGGAAGTGTCGCATACTGTTCGGCGATGGCATAGGCGGCGGCTGTCTCCTCGGCGATGGTATCAGCGCTGGCGACCTGCGCCCAAATCGTATTGACACCGATGACGATCAGGAGACCAGCAGCGCCGGCAGCGCCGCCCCAGACGATATCATCGCGCCCGGGCCAGCGCAGCCCCAGACGATGCCTGACCTCGTTCCAATGCCGCCGCGTGAACAGCCCGACTCCCAGTACAGCGCCGAGAATCCAGGTTCCCTGTTCCAGCAAAACGACATCGAGTCGTAGGCCTGTACGCTGGATCTGCTCGGCCAGGCCAGCTATCCCTCCGCTGGAGACAGCTCGATACCACACTGACGCAGTCAAAAAAAGCCCGATCGCCAACCCCATGAGGTGAACAGGCCGGTCAGGGACAAGGGAAGGGAGCAGCCGGTTCAGCCAGCGCCGCGCCGCTGAACTGACAGCGACAGCGGTCAAAAATGCGCTGCATAGAAACGGGACGGAAACGATGTCCGCTCGCACTGCACCGTCCATGTCTTCCCGGTAAGCCGCGAGCAAAGGCAACCCGGAACAGGCCAGGATGATGCCGACGATCACGGCGCGGAATAGATAGGCAGTGAGTGTACCCGATCGCGGATCGCGCTGGTAAAGATTGGCTGTCGTGACGGCCAGAACCCCGAACAATGCGGTATAGAGAGCTTGAAGCAGGCCTGGCGTCATCGCATGAACATCGGAAACTTGAACAAGGAGATTATACCACGCCGCTGCGAACAGACCGAGCAGAGAGCGCAAAGTTTGCAGGGGGACTGCGAGTACGATCTCCCGTTCATCCCGATCGGGAGAAGATACGGCTATTGACGCTCACGTGACCGCGTGTTATAGTAACCGTATCCTTCTAGAGGAGGGATGGCCGAGTGGTTTAAGGCGGTGGTCTTGAAAACCTCTGTGGCGGTCTCCGTCACCGTGGGTTCGAATCCCACTCCCTCCGCTCGTGCAGTTCACATACTGGGGAGATGCCAGAGTGGACGAATGGGGCCGCCTGCTAAGCGGTTATACTAGGGTAACCTAGTATCGCAGGTTCGAATCCTGTTCTCCCCGCACAATTGGAAGTTATCCGAACCTCTTGTTGAGCTGAGACCGCTAGAATTTTTAGCGGTCTTTGCTTTCTTACCCTTACTGCCCGCTCCCAATCCACTGCGTACCCGGTCTGCGATATCCTGCAGGTATGCAAATGGCGCACACAACTCCAAACGAATCTGCCCCGCCGCGTCAACGACGACCCTCTCAACCATGTATCGCAGCAGGTCTTTCTGAGCGCTGCGTTCAAGCTGATTATACAAGATACCCACCTGCGCAATAATTTTCAGCGCTGCATCAAGACTTTCGACGTATACCTGCTGCTGCTTCTCTAACCCCTCCAAACTCTGCCGAATGCGCGCGCGGCGATCCTGCCATTCCTGCCACTGCATGTCCCACAGACTTTCCGTCACTTTTCCCGCGGCGTACAGGCGCATCATCCGGACTTCTTCCTCGTCTATCGCCTTCAGCGCCGCCATCATCTTCGCGCGCTCATTGGGATGCAGATACCCTATCCGCTGAGCGATATCATCGGTATACGCTGCTCGCATCATCGGGATCAGATCGGGGTCAACCTGCACACGATGCAGCGCATCTGCAATCTGCGCATCGATTTTGCTGCACATAAAATTGACATTGCTGCGCGGGATACAGTAGTACTGCGTTCCCCCTCCCGCACGAGATGCATTCGAGGTCGAACAGGTCAGGCGGATCAGGCCTTGTGCGCCCGGTGCATCGTAGTAGATCATCCCTTTCAGCAAGTAATCATGACGCCGTTCACGCCCCCGTTTCAGATCGCGCTGCTCAAGGATGGCTATCCCCCGCTCAAATTCCTCGGTTGTGACGATCGGCTCCCAGTTGCCCCGGATAGTCTTGGGCGGTATCTTGCCTGACTTGCTCACCACCCAACCGGCATACGTCCAATTGTGGAAGATCGCAGCGAGCGTGCTGGTATTGGCCACCCGTCTCCCCTGGCGGTCAATTTGAACAAAAGGACGCCCGCTGCGATACTTGTACCCTCTGGCATGTAGTTTTTCGCAGATCTGCTCCAGGGTCAGGTTGCCCTCCAGCAGCAAATCCCAGGCGTACCGCCAGATGGGAGCGCGTTCCGGGTCTTGCTCGATCCGATGGCTGTACCGTCCCTGAAGTTTTTTGGCTTCCCCCTGCACCTTGTCTTCAACATTCCGATAGCCATCGGGGGCGACGCCGCAGAAACCGCCGCTCTTGCGCTTCGCCTGCAAGCCCCCCCTGACACGAATGCCGAGCAGCGCCGACTCGCGCCGCGCCAATGCAAACGACAAGGCGACGATGATCCGATCATCCGGATCCAGTGGGTCGAGATCGGGTGAGTTGGCGAAGCGCACTGCCACACCGAACTCGTGCAGCTCGTCGATGGCGCGCAGCGCTTCCGTGTCGCTGCGCCCGAAGCGATCCGCCCGCTCGACGATCACGTGCGAGAACTTCCCCGCGCGCGCGTCGTTCAGGAGACGCTGGTATTCAGGTCGGTTGGGCGTAGTCCCGGTCAGCACATCGACATACT
>DAOUBU010000090.1:0-39707 GCA_034432395.1 Anaerolineae bacterium | reverse complement strand
CATTGCCATTTCCTCTCAACTCGACAAACTGGATAAAAATCGCTGTGCTGGCAAGGACTTCGCGGAAGCGTGTTACACTTTTTGCGGGAGTCTTGCTGGCGAGAGCAGCGAGCCTTCAAGGTGGTTGGGGGAGGTTGAAGCTCCCCTCAATCACCGAACAGCTAAACTTATGTCCGAGTTTGTGAAGCGCATGAGTTTTGCGCGTTGAGGAAACGTAATACAGTGGATATAATCGAAAATATTCAGACCATTGCGATGTTCGAGTTGGCTACAAGTCCCCCAGCAGCAGCGCCCCTCGCGATGAGGGGCGCTGTTTTTGTCCAGATCGGGCGGCGCGCCGTCATCCCTCGCGCCGGTACGGCTTGAGCAGCGCCCCCGGCACAGAGATATTGCGACCGACCAGGGTGAGCGCAGCGATCACGAGCACGTAGGGCAGCGCCAGCATCAGTTCGTAGGGCAGCGCGACACCGGCCGCCTGCAGCCGCAGTTGCAGCGCCTGCACACCGCTGAAGAGCAGCGTCCCGGCCAGCACCCGCCCCGGCTGCCAATTGCCGAAGATGACCACCGCGATCGCCACCCAGCCGCGCCCATTGATGATCCCGTGCGTGAACGCCCCGATCTGCGCCAGCGAGAGGAACGCCCCGCCGATCCCCATCAGGATGCCGCCCAGGATGAGCGCCTGGTAACGCATCCGGTAGACGTCGATGCCGGCGGTATCAGCGGCCTCCGGGTTCTCGCCTACGGCGCGCAGGCGCAGCCCGAACGTGGTACGGTTGAGCAGCCAGCTCACCAGCGGCACGCTCAGCAGGGCGGCATACGTCAGCCAGTGCTGCTCGAAAACCGGGGCGAGGATCGTATTCGGGAATGGATTGAGCGGCTGGAACGACTGCGCCAGCGCGGGCGGAGTGGATGCGCCCCCGTAAAGGATGCGAAAGGCGAACAGGGCGATGCCCGTCGCCAGCAGCGTGATCCCCAGCCCGCTGACGTGCTGATTCAGCCCCAGTGTCACGCTCAGCACCCCCATCAACAGGCACAACACCACCCCCGTGAGCGCCCCCACCAGCAGCCCGATCCACAGTGAACCGGTGGCCTGCGCGGTGACGAATCCGCTGAACGCGGACAGCAGCATCGTCCCTTCGATGCCCAGGTTGAGCACGCCGGCGCGCTCGATCAGCGTCTCGCCCATCGCCGCCAGCAGGATCGGTGTGGCGATGCGCAGCATCGCGCCGAACAGAACCAGGATCGATTCGATCGCCTCCATCTATCACCCCCGGCGGATCTGAATCCGATAGCGATTGAGCAACAGCACGGCCAGCGTGACGAGCAGCAGCACAGCCTGGATCACATCGCTCAGGTAAACCGGCACATTCAATTCACGGTTGGCGGAGATGGCCCCCCGATTGATCAGCGCCAGGAAGAGCGCGGAGAGGATGACGCCCGGCATGGTCAGCGCGCCAAGCGTGGCGACGATGATGCCGGTGTAGCCGAAACCCGGCGAGAGCGTGCCGATCAGGTAGTAGTGAATGCCGCCCACTTCACCGACTCCTGCCAGCCCGGCGATGCCGCCGCTGATCAGGGCCGCGGCCAGCACGCGCCGCCGCACCGGAATGCCGAGGAACTGCGCCGCTTCGCGGTTCTTGCCGATAGCGCGCAGTTCCAGCCCGAAGCGGGTACGCATCAGCACCCACCACATCACCAGTGCCGCGACCACTGCCACGATGAGACCGATATGCACCCGCGAGCGCGGGATGATCACCGGGAACTGGGCGTTCAGGGCGATCGTAGGTGACTGCGGCCAGCCGCTCACCGGATCGCGCCACGGGCCGTTGAGCAGGGCGCTGACGATGAACAGCATCACCGAGTTGAGCAGCAGTGTGGTCACCACTTCATCGACCGACAGCCAGGTCTTGAGCAGCGCGGGCAGCAGCGCCCAGAGCATCCCGGCCAGAAAGCCGGCGATCAACATCAGGCCGATCGCGAGGATCGGGGGCAGTCCCTCCGCCTGGATGCCCACCCAGGCGGCGAAGATCGCCCCGGCGTAGAGCTGCCCCTCCGCGCCAATGTTGTAATACCCGCACACGAAGGCGACCGCCACAGCCACCCCGGTGATCAGGATCGGCGTAGCCAGCATCAGGATATCGGCCCGGGCGCTGGTGCGCGTGAGCGGGCCGATCAGAAGCTGGTAGAGCGCATCCAGCGGGTTTGCCCCCGCCCACAGGATCAAGACGCTGACCAGGGCGAAAGTCACCAGGACCGCGATGACCGGGATGAACGGGCGCAGCCACAGCGGCGAGGGTTCACGTTCAATTTTCAGGCTAAGCATGACGGTTGGCCCCTGTCATCAACGCGCCGATCCGGTCGATCGGCGCATCCTGCGCGTCAAATGCGCCGACGATACGCCCCTCGTACATGACCAGGATCCGGTCGCTCAACAGCAGCAGTTCTTCCAGATCTTCCGAAATCAACAGGATCGCCGCGCCGCGCTCTTTCTGCTCCAGCAGTTTCTGATGGACATATTCCGTCGCGCCGATATCCAGTCCGCGCGTCGGCTGCGCGGCGATCACCACTTCCGGCGCATGCCCCAGCGACCGAGCCAGGATGATTTTCTGGATATTGCCGCCGGACAGCGTGCGCGCCAGATCGGTCGGCGCGGCTTTGATCTGGAAGGTTTTGATCAGCGCCTCGGCATGGGCGCGGATGCGCGCGCGATCCAGATGCCCCAGGCGGGTGAATTCCTCGATCGACTCCAGCATCAAATTGTCCTGTACGGACAGATCGCCGATCACCCCCTTGAGGCGATCTTCGGGGATCCGGGCGATCTTCAGGCGCGACACGGCTTTGGGATCGCGAAATGGAAGCGGCGCCCCGCAGACCGTCACCGAGCCAGAGTCCGGCGCGGCCATACCGGTCAGCACTGCGACCAGCTCGCTCTGCCCGTTGCCGGCCACCCCGGCGATGCCGACGATCTCACCACCGTGCACGTCCAGCGACAGGCCGCGCAGCCGCAGACCGCCGCGCCTGTCGGTCAGATGCAGATCATCCACCTGAAGTTTGACCGCGTCCTCTCGGCGGTGATCGGTATTGCGGGCGACGGCGACCGTCTGCCGCCCGACCATCATCTGCGCCAGCTCCGCCGGGCTGGTATCCTGCGTGCTGACCTGCCCGACCACCCTGCCTAGGCGCAGCACGGTCACGCGCTGGCTGATGGCGAAGACTTCGTCGAGCTTGTGGGTGATGATGATGACCGACAGGCCGCGCCCCTGGAGTGTGCGCAGGATGTCGAACAGCGCGGCGATATCGCCCGGGGCCAGCACCGCCGTCGGTTCATCCATGATCAAGACTTTGCAGCCCCGGTGAAGGGCTTTGAGAATTTCCACCCGCTGCTGTTCACCAACCGACAGGCGGCCGACGACCGCATCGACATCGATGAGCAGGCGCAGCGAGGCCGCCGTTTCCATCACCTGCTGGCGGATCGCGGCGGGATGCAGGGTGCGCGATCGCTCATGACCGAGCACGACGTTTTCAGCGACAGTGAAATTGGGCACGAGGGCGAAGTGCTGCGAGACGAAACCGATCCCACTGGCGATCGCCTCGGCAGGTGACGCCAGCCGGACGGGCTGCCCGTCGATCCGGATCTCCCCAGCATCGGGCTGATACAGCCCGTACAGGATCTTCATCAGCGTCGATTTGCCCGCGCCATTTTCGCCCAGCAGCGCGTGGATCTCACCGGGTTCGACGCTGAAATCGATGCCGTCGTTGGCGATCAGCGCGCCGAAATGCTTGGTGATCCCACGCATTTCAACAATCGGGGACATCTTCCAAATCCAGTGTGTACCAGAAGGCGGGTGCTGTCGAAAACGAAAAGCACAGGCCCGGCCGTTCGCGCCGATCGATCCGGTCAGCGCGAACGGCCAGGGCCACCACTGTATGCGTTCGACCGCCGCTTAACCGCCGATCACCGCCTCGCCAGGGACGACCGCGCCGGGCGGCACGTCCTCGTTGATATCGACGCGGAACAGCCCGTCGATGATCTCCTGCTC
Organism: Anaerolineae bacterium; assembly: GCA_034432395.1. Lineage (GTDB taxonomy): Bacteria > Chloroflexota > Anaerolineae > Aggregatilineales > Phototrophicaceae > Flexifilum. The sequence continues at coordinate 35,667 of DAOUBU010000090.1, read as the reverse complement.
GCGCGTCCTGACCCGCTCGATCAGATCCGGATCGAGCGTCTCCTCAAAACCATGCAGCGGCGCGAGGCTGGCCCCGCCATAGGCCATCATCGAGAAGTCTTTCAGGTCGAGCGCGGTATAGCTGCCCGCCGCCACCTGGTTGATGACGAAATTGACCGTCGGCTCCATATTCCAGACCGGGCCGGTCACGACGGTATCGGGCGCAAGCGCGTTCTGATCGCTCATGCTGCCGAACGCCAGCAGGCCCCGCTCCGCCGCCACGTCGATCGGGCCGAAGCGCTCGGCGAAAAGGATATCCGCACCTGCATCGACCTGCGCCAGCGCGGCTTCTTGGGCGGCGGCGGGGTCAAACCAGCTATTGATGAAGGTGACCAGCACGGTCGCTTCCGGATTGGTCTCGCGCACGCCCTGGATGAACGCATTGACGATGCGGTTGACCTCCGGCACGGGGTAACCGCCGACCACGCCGATGACGCCGGTCTCGGTCAGCGCGCCGGCGAACATCCCGCTCAGGTAAGCCGGTTCGTGGATCCAGTTATCGAAAACCGACAGGTTGGGCTGCGCCGGCCCCAGCCCCGATCCGAAGACGAACGCGATCTCCGGGTAATCGCGCGCGACGCGCCGGACGGCCTGCTCGTTGCCGAAGGCATCCCCGAAGATGATATCCGGCGCTTCATCCTCTGCGACTTCGCGCAGCACGATCTCCATATCGCCGGAATAACCGATCTCATCCTGATAGGTGTAGATGATGCGCCCTTCATCGGCGGCGGCCTGCAGCGCCGCGTGGATCACGCCGTCCCACGGTTCTTCGATCGGGGTGGCGTAGGCCGCAAAGACTTTGAGCGGTTCCTCTGGGGCATCCTGCGCACTGACCACGCTGCCCAGCAGCAGCGCGCTCAACATGACAAACAGCGATAGCAAAGCGGACAATTTCATGATTCCCCTCCATTTAAAGTGAACGTATATCGTTAAATTTTGTTGCAGCTATTGCGCAAGTATACTAAATTCTACCCATACACTGAAATTCAACCAAGAATGCCTGAGAAAAGATCGATTCGTCTTTGCTGGAAAAACTCATGACCACCACCGACACCCGACTGCTGAAATCCTGCCGCCTGCGCGATCGCAACGAGCACGTCGATATCCTGATCGAACGGGGCCGGATCGCCCGCATTGCGCCCAACCTTGAAGCGCCAGCCGCCGTTGAAGTCCTCGACTGCGCTGGCGGGTTGGTCGTCCCACCGTTCGTCGAGTCGCACATTCACCTGGACTCCGTGCTTTCCGCCGGGCAGCCGCGCTTCAACGCCAGCGGCACGCTCTTTGAAGGGATCCAGATCTGGGGCGAACGCAAGACCTCGCTGACGCGCGAGGATGTGCAGGCACGGGCGCTGGAAGCGCTCAAACTCATGGCCGCCAACGGCGTCCTTTACGTGCGCACGCATGTCGATGTCACCGAGCCGCGTCTGATCGCGCTGGATGCGCTGCTGGAGCTGCGCGATCAAGTCAAAGACTGGACGACGGTGCAGGTAGTGGCCTTCCCCCAGGATGGCATCTACTCCCGACCGGAGAATGAGGGCCTGCTCGAAGAAGCGCTGCGGCGCGGAGCGGACGTCGTCGGCGGTATCCCGCATTACGAACTCACCCGTGAGGATGGCGTCCGCTCGATCCAGCGCATCTTCGATCTGGCTGAACAGTACGACCGCCTGATCGACGTGCACTGCGATGAGGTCGATGACGATCAATCGCGTTTTCTGGAAGTCCTCGTGGCTGAAGCGATCAAGCGCGGCGGTGGCGAGCGCGTCTCCGCCAGCCACACGACGGCCTTCGGCTCGTACAACGACAGCTATGCCTACAAGCTGATGGGCTTCCTGCGGCGCACCAACATCAATTTCATCGCCAACCCGCTGATCAACATCACCCTGCAGGGGCGGCAGGATACCTATCCCAAGCGCCGCGGCCTGACCCGTATCAAAGAGCTGGTCGCCAGCGGGATCAACGTTAGCCTGGGGCAGGACTGCATCTACGATCCCTGGTACATCTTCGGAACGGGCAGCATGATCGGCGTGGCCCACATGACCGTGCATGTGGCGCAGATGACCGGTCTGAGCGAGATCGACGCCTGTTTCAGCATGATCGTGGAGAATGGGGCGCGCTCGCTGCACCTCGCCGATTACGGGATTGGCGTCGGCAGATCGGCGGATCTGGTCGTGCTGCCCGTGCCCACCGCGTTCGATGCGCTGCGCTATCAGGTGATCCCGATGTATGTCCTCTCACGTGGGCGGCTGATCGCGCGCAACCGGCCGGCGGCGCTCGGCTTCAACGACGGCGCGCTGTCCGCATCACCGTGAGGCGGGATCAGAGCCGTCGTCTGCGATCCCTTTGCTGAATATTTCTGGAACGCGGCGCGCACTGCACCGGTCGCATCGCGCTGGACATCCCGCCCACGACCGATTATGCTTGGAGGCTGATCGTCTATCCGCACGCAGATCGGCGGCGCCGTGAACATCGTTGAAGAGATCCTCAAAGCGGTCATCCTGGGCATCGTCGAAGGGGTGACCGAGTTCCTGCCCATCTCATCGACCGGGCATCTGATCGCGGCGGCGGCGCTGCTGCGCTTCAACCCCGATCTGATGGATACATTTGTCATTTTCATCCAACTGGGCGCAGTGCTGGCCGTCATCCTGTTTTATGCCCGCGAGCTGATCGAGCTGGCGCGCGGCGCATTCACCAGCCCGGCGGTGCGCCGCTTCTGGCTGGCGCTGATCATCGCTACACTGCCGGCGGCGGTCGTCGGCTTCGCCCTGCGCCGCTTCATCCGCGACGTGCTGTTCCACCCCGTGCCGATCGCCAGCGCGCTGATCGTCGGCGGCCTCATCCTGATCGCGATCGAGCGCTGGCGCTCAAGCGCAGCGCCTTCTGTGGAACCGGCCCGGCCAGATGCCGGCGAAGCGGAAGCGCGCGCAGTCACGCTGCGCCAGGCCCTGCTGATCGGTGTGGCGCAGACGATCGCACTGTTTCCTGGCGTCTCCCGCTCGGCGGCTTCAATTATCGGCGGTATGGCAGTCGGACTTTCGCGCCTGGCGGCGACACGCTTTTCGTTTTATCTGGCTATCCCAACGCTGGGCGGCGCAACCGTGGCCGATCTGGTGCTCAGTCTGGACGAACTCAATACCGATGATTTGCTGCTTCTGCTGATCGGTCTGGTGACCTCTGCGATCGTCGCCTGGCTGTCGATCCGTTGGCTGCTGCGTTTCGTTGTACGGCATACCTTTATCGGTTTCGGTTACTATCGGATCGCCGCCGGGATCGCAATCCTCACGCTTGCGATCCTGCAGATCATCTGAGTCCGATCGACAGCCATCCGACCTGAGCACAGAGATTCTCAAGCCAGATCGTAAGCCATTTTCCCAAGAAAAGCTCTACAATAGGATCTGAGATCTGATCCGGCTGTGACGGCGGTGATGTCATGCAGCTTTCTTCCTATTCTCAATCATTTGATACGGTAAGCGGTGCACATGCTGTCGGTGGGTAATATGACGAAGAAAGTTCTAGTGATCGAAGACGCACATTCCTTGCGCCGAGATATCATCGAAATGCTCGGCTTTGAAGGCTACGATGCATACGGAGCGGAAAATGGTCTGATCGGGGTGGAGCGCGCGCGCGAACTTAATCCCGCTCTGATCATCTGCGACATCATGATGCCCGGTCTGGATGGTTACGGCGTGCTCGAGGCGCTGCGCAGCGAAACGACGACCTCGATGATCCCGTTCATCTTCCTGACCGCGCGCACTGACCGCGTCGATATCCGTCAGGGGATGGAACTGGGGGCGGACGACTACCTGACCAAACCCTTCACAGCGGCGGAATTGCTCAAAACCGTGCATACCCGGCTGGAGAAACGCGCTCAGTTCGACGAGATCATCAACGAGCGCATGGGCACGCTGCGCGGCAATATCATCCTGGCGCTGCCGCACGAACTGCGCACCCCGCTGAGCGTCATCCTCGGCTTCTCCGACCTGATCATGACCGACGCTCCATCGATGGATGCGAGTCGGATCGTTGAGATGTCGCGCCACATCAACAACGCTGGCATGCGTCTGTACCGCCTGATCGAAAACTTCCTCACCTATGCCCATACCGAGATTATCCTCACCGATCTGGAACAGCGAGAAGCGATGCTGGCCAGCCGGATGCTGTATCCGCTGTCCGCGATCGAAAATTACGCGGTGATGAAAGCCCGCCAGCATGAGCGTGAAGCTGATCTCAAGCTCGATATCGAGGATGTCCCCGCCATCAGCATCCTTGAAGACAGCCTGAAAAAGATCATCGAAGAACTGGTGGATAACGCCTGTAAATTCTCGCAAAAAGGACAGCCGATCGTCATCCGCGCCCGCGTCGAGGGGAACTGGTACATCATCACGGTCAGCGACAGCGGGCGCGGTATGACCCCTGAACAGATCCAATCGATCGGCGCATACATGCAGTTCGAACGGCGCATCTACGAGCAGCAGGGAATGGGTCTCGGGCTGGTGATCTGCCGCCGCCTGGCCGAGTTCCACGGTGGCAAACTGGAGATCAGGAGTCAGCACGGCGAGGGGACGACGGTCGAGATCCGCATCCCCGTGCGCGAACTGCCCACGGCGGACGATCACGGCCAGCCAGCCTGAATGCGCCCCCGCGCGATCGGCTGACGCGGGTCGGCGCTTGCCCTGGCGGCGCGATCCGCTGTTGAACCGCTGGCCGGAGAGGCGCGTCCAGCGCCAGTCTCATCAGCCAGTATGAGCTGATCGTCCTGCCCGCCCGCAATTTTCCTGCAAACAGATCCATTGATGATTTGCCGTTGCCGCGCGGATCGCTATAATCGTCACTGTGTATCTGGCGCACGGCCGCTGCTGGCCTCCAGAGATGCCTGCCTTCAGGGGAGTCGGGGATGAGAATGTCAACCTATCGTCAGCGAAGCCTGAAACGCCTGCCCATGATCGCCTCGGTGATGCTGCTTCCACTGCTGGCATCGGCCTGTTTTCAACCTTCAGGCGCCGCGCTTGAGGCGACACAGAATGCGCCGATCGCTTTCCTGCCCTCGCTGACGCCGGAGCCGGTGACGCTGGAAGCGCTGTCGGTGGCGACCGACGTTCCTGCCGATCTGCCGCTGGAACTGCCGACGGAATTCCCCACGATCACCCCCTCCCCGGTTGTGCCGACGGATACCCCCAGCCCGGTTCCGACCGATACACCGGAACCCTTCCCAACGCTGACCTTCACCCCCAGCCCGACGATCGTCGTTGAGGTGACAGCGGCCCCGCCGCCCACCGAGACGATCAATCCCTTCCAGACGATCGACCCGACGCGCTTCATGACGCCGATGCAGGTGGCGATGCTGCCCGTTCAGCAGCTTGATCCGATCCTCCAGACGGCGACTCAGCTCGCGATCCAGGCTGGCATGGGCGGCGGTTTGCAGCAGTTCGGGGTGACGGAAGCCCCGGCGGTGCTCCAGGTCGATCCGCTGCTGCTGACCGCCACCGCCGTGATCGCCGGGGCGACCCAGACCGTGGCCGCACCGCTGACCCAGACCGCCCAGGCGATCTTCGGCCCCTCGCCGACGCCCGGCATCGTCGTCCCCACCGTCGGCATCATCACGCCCCCGCCGGGCATGTTCCCGACGGCCACCCTCTCCGGCCCGATCCCCGGCGTGGGCGACTGCATCCACGAAGTGCAGCCCACCGACCGGAACCTGTTCCGCATCTCCCTGGCTTACGGCCTGACTGTCCAGCAGATCGCGGCGGCCAGCGGCATCGTCAACCCGTCGCTGATCTACGTGGGGCAGCGGCTGGTCATCCCCGGCTGCGGCACGACCGGCTTCCGCCCGCCGCCGACCAGCGTACCGACATCGGGCGGTTCTCAGTTCCCGATCGCCCCGGGCACGAATGTCTGCGGGCCGGTGTACATCGTCAACCAGGGCGATACGCTGTTCGAGATCTCGCTGCGCTGCGGCGTCCCGGTCATGACGATCGCCCAGTTGAACGGGATCACCAATATCAACCTGATCTTCATCAACCAGGAACTGCGCTTGCAGTGAGGGTGGCGCATGCGCAGCCAGCGGGGCGCGCCTTGCGCCCCGTTTTTGTTGTCAGCGGATAGCGATAGGTGAGACGAACCGATGAACGAAGAGATCCTCTCCAGCGAGCGCCTGTACGATGGCCGGGTGATCAAACTCGACCGGCTGGACGTGCGCCTGATCAACGGCCAGACCGCCATGCGCGAGCTGGTGCAGCACCCCGGCGCGGTGGCGATCGTGCCGCTGGATGCCGACGATCACGTTCTGCTGGTGCGCCAGTACCGCATCGCCGCGCGCCGCGTACTGCTCGAAGTGCCCGCCGGGACGCTCAAGCCGGATGAGGATCCGCGCGACTGCGCCATCCGCGAGCTGCAGGAAGAGACCGGGCGCCGCGCCGAGCGCTTCGAACCGCTGGGCGGCATCTTCGTCGCGCCCGGCTACACGACCGAATTCATCCACCTCTTCCTGGCCACGGAACTGGTCGAGTCGCGTCTGCCGGCGGATGACGACGAATTCATCGAAGTCGAGCGCGTCCCGCTGGCCCAAGCGCTCGATCTGATCGACCGGGGCGAGATCATCGATGGCAAGAGCATCGTCAGCCTGCTCAAGGTGGCGCGTCTGCGCGGCCTGTGACGCGCCGCCGCACCGCCCTTGATAGCCCGGCGGGGCGCATGATATACTGCCAGACACTTGTGCACCCGAAAGCGCGCCGTGAGGCGCTGTATTTTTGAAGGACAGAAGCATGTCGCAGGCTGCTGTTGAAATCATGAAATCGCTGGAAGCGCCAGATCGCGGGCATCCGGAATTCGGCCCTGGCGACACGATCAAGGTTCACGCGCTGGTCGTCGAAGGCGACAAGGAACGCATTCAGGTGTTCCAGGGCATGGTGATCCGCTATCGCGGCGGGGGCAACAACGCCAACTTCACCGTGCGCCGCATCGCCTCCAACGGCATCGGCGTGGAGCGCACCTTCCTGCTGCGCAGCCCGCGCATCGAGAAGATCGAGGTGGTGCGCCGCGCCAAAGTCCGCCGCGCCCAGCTCTACTACATGCGCGATATTCGCGGCAAGGCCGCCCGCCTCAAAGAGAAGCGTTAAAATCCCAGGTCAGCAGGCGCGATCGTGATCGATCCAACGCTGTTCCGTCCCCTGATCGGGATCACCGCTTCCAGCACGTCGCATTTCGGCAGGCCGTACAACCGCTTCTACCTGGCGAATCATCTTGCGGTCGAGCGGGCGGGCGGTCTGCCGGTCACGATTCCCACCGGGCTGCGGGAAGACACGCTGCGCGGCATCTACGAGCGGCTGGATGGCATCCTGCTGCCCGGCGGTGCGGATGTCGATCCGGCAGTTTACGGCCAGCAGCCCCACCCGACCACCTACGGCGTCGATGCGCAGCGCGATCGAACGGAACTGACGCTCGCCCGCTGGACGATCGCCGACGACCGCCCGCTGTTCGGCATCTGCCGCGGCCATCAGGTCTTCAACGTCGCCCTGGGTGGATCGCTGGTGCAGGATATCCCGTCCCAGGTCACGACGACGCTGGTGCACAATCAACCGGATGAAGAGCCGCGCAGCACCCGGCTGCACGAGGTCAGCATCGACCCGACCAGTCGGCTGGCGCACATCCTGGGGACGACGCACGTCATGGTCAACAGCCTGCATCACCAGGCGGTGGAGCGCCCCGCCCCCGGCGCGCACGTCACCGCCCACGCCCCGGACGGGATCGTGGAAGCGCTCGAACTGCCCGATCGGCGCTTCGCCCTGTCGGTGCAGTGGCATCCGGAAGATCTGGCCGATGACGATGCCGCTATGGCCGCGCTCTTCGAAGCGTTCGTCAACGCCGCGCGCGATTACGCCCTGGCCCGCATGCAGGCCGCCCGTTGAAACAGGTCTCCCCGCTTCCGATCGCTGGCTGAATCCCACTCATGGCGTTCATCGGCGTTTTCGATTCGGGCGTGGGCGGGCTGTCCGTCCTGCGGGAGATCCACGCTCAACTGCCGGATTACCCGACCCTGTATTACGCCGATCAGGCGCACCTCCCCTACGGCGAACGCGACGACGACACCCTGCGCGCTTACAGCGCGGCCATCACCGACTTTTTGATCGCGCAGGGCGCGGCGATCATCGTGCTGGCCTGCCATTCGGCTTCGGCGGCGGCGCTGCTCTACCTGCGCGAGCGCTACCCCGATGTGCCGTTCGTCGGCATCGAACCGGCGGTCAAACCGGCGGCGGAGCGTACCCGCTCCGGCGTGATCGGCGTGGTCACGACCCGCGCGACTGCGCGCGGCGCGCTCTACCGCCGCGTCCTCGAACGCTACGGGACGAACGTGGAGGTCATCACGCAGATCGCCCCGGACTGGGTGACGCTGGTCGAAAACGGCGGCGCTGCAACCGAGAGCGGTCAGGAGCATCTGCGCGCCGTCATCGACCCCCTGCTGGCGCGCGGGGTCGATCAGATCGCGCTGGCCTGCACCCATTTCCCGTTCCTGACGCCCCACCTGACCCCGTTGATCGCCGATCGGGCCGCGCTGATCGACCCCGGCCCGGCGGTGGCAGCGCAGACCGCGCGCCTGATCGCCCGGCGCGGGATCGCCCCGCACCGCGCGGAACACCGCTTCTTCACCAGCGGGCCGGTCGAGCCGTTCGCCCGGCTGACGCGCCAGCTTCTGGATGCCCCGGCGCTTCCGGACAGCGCCTTCGCCCGGCACGTCGTCATCGCATAAGCGCAGCGCCTGCATCAGCCAGCGGTCACAGCAGGCTGCGGATGCGCTCCTCCGGCTGGGCCGTCTGGACATCGATCGACATCACCCGGCGCGCGTCCGCCGGCTGGCGCAGCGGCAGCAGGATGTAGAACGTCGATCCGGGCAGGGTCTCGCGGTTGTAGCCCGGGCTTTCCGCCCAGATCTCCCCCCCGTGACTGTGGATGACGCCGCGCGCGATCGTCAGGCCCAGCCCCGGCCCCGCCCCCATGAACTTGTACGCCCCGGTTGAGTGCAGGCCGGGATCGGCGGCGCGGTAGAATTTCTCGAAGATCAACCCCAGGTTTTCCGGCGCGATGCCGACGCCGGTATCGGTGATGGCGATCAGGACGTGCTCGCCGCCGCCCTCTCTGGCCGGGACCAGGCTGCCGTTGATCTCGATGCGCCCGCCGTCCGGGGTGAACTTGAGCGCGTTGACGATCACGTTGCGCAGCGCCTGCACCAGCCGCTGTTGATCGGCCTCGATCGGGGCCAGCCCTTTGAGGCCACGCGCGACCAGCGTCATCTTGCGCTGGCGGATGGCCTCGTGCAGCGGTTCGATCGCCATGCGCACCGCCGACTCGATCGTGACCGGGCTGAAGCGCAGATCCATGGCGTTGACGTCGAGCTGGCTGACATCGAGCATGGCCGCGATCAGCTCTTCCATCCGGTCGATGGCCTTGCGCAGATTGCCGATCATCGAGGCCGTCTGGGCCTGATCGAGCAGGCCGCCCTCATTCAGCGCATCGATGATGTCGGTGTAGCCGCGGATCTGCGACAGCGGCGTGCGCAGCTCGTGGCTGGCGATGGTGACGAAATCGGTCTTGACGGCATCCAGCCGCTCCATTTCCTGCCGGTTGCGCTCGAGCTGCTGGTTGGAAGCCTGAACGTCGGCGTTGAGGCGGCGCAGTTCCGCCAGCGCCTCGCGCAGGCGGCGCGCCTGCCGCCAGTCGAGGCCGACCTGCCTGAAGACGACATCGAGCGCCCACTGGATGGCGCGGCGCAGCACGATGTAAACGAGCGCGGCGATCAGGGCGATCGCGGCGATCACGAGCAGGCCGGGCACGGTGAAGGGCAGTTCCAGCCGGCTGACGATCAGACCGACAGCGCCGATCACGCCGGCGGCGGCCAGCAGATGGATGAGTTCGCGCAGCAGCCAGATCGCCCGGTCACGGCGCGCAGCGGACGGCGCTGCGGCGGGCGGCTGCGGCTCGGGCAGCACTGTCGGCTGCTGCCGCTGGGGAGTGACAGCGCGGACGCTCACCGTCGAAGTTGGGGCGCGCTGAACCCTGTCCTTCATCATCGATCACTTGAGGATGTAGTAGGTTCCCTTTTTGGAACCGACTTTGAGCAGGATGCCGCGATCGACCATATCCGCCAGATCGAGGCGCAGCGTCTCCGCCGAGACGCCCTGGCACAGCGTGCGGTACTCCCGGTTGGTGATCGAGCCGTGATCGCGGATGTACTGGAGCGCGCGCGCCTGGCGGTGGTTGGTGTTGCGCACCCAGTCCGGGGCGGACTGCTTTTCGCGCGTGTTGTGCAGGATGACGGCGAAACTGTACGGGCGCGCGTCGAACGACGGCGCGGGATGCCCGGCCTGCTCCATCACCTCGACCATCCGGTCGATCCCCAGGCCGAGTTCTTCGATGTAGCCCCACTGGAACAACCCGTTGACGATGCGCGGATTGCGGCTGAAATGCTCATCGATGATGTTCTCGACGGTGATGAAGCCGGGCAGCCCGCCCGGGCTGATCACCTCCAGCCGATCGGAATACATCCGGATCTCGATGCGCCGCCCGCGCAGGCGGTAATCGCGGTGGCAGATGGCGTTCACGATCGCCTCGCGCACGGCAAACTGCGGGTATTCGTAGGTCTCTTCGCGCTCCAGCCCCTTGACGACCGCGCTGACGGCCATCTCGCTCCAGATCAGATTCCACGCCGCTTCGATCAGCCGGGGCAGAGGGCCGGTCAGCTCTTCGCGGCGGCTGTAGCCGGCCAGCCCGTTTTCGCCGCGCGGCGTCTTGCCGACGAATTTGGCGAAGACGACGCCGGCCTGCGGTAGCCACTGCTGCGGAAATTCGGTGAACAGCAGCACCCCGCTGACGGTGGCGCGGCTGGCATTGTCGATCGCGCCGATCTCGCGCAGCAGATCGTCGATCTTGCCGTTGTAGGGCCGTTTCGTCCGTTCGGCGCGCTTGGCCAGGTATTCATCGATCATCTTGCGGCTGAAGTCGTCTTTGGTCACGCCGGGGACGGGTTCGCTTTCGTAATCGCCCGTGCTTTTGGCGCTGGCCAGCTTGAGGATCTCCTGCCCGCCCAGCGGACGGTTCACCTTGTCAGTGCGAATGAGGACGCGCCCATCGGTCAGCGCGTGCAGCTCGATGCTGCGCGGAACGCGCAGGGCGTACACCGTCCCCTGTTCGGTTTCGACCGGTTCCCAGTTTCCGGTGACCACGCTGGGGCTGGTCAGCGCGTCGGCCTCTTTCAGTGCTTTCCCCAGGGTTTCGGCCTCGATCTTGCCGTTGATCTCGGCATTTTCCTTCAAGCCGACGACGAGCGTGCCGCCTTCCGTATTGGCAAAGGCCACCATGGCCTCGGCGATCAGCCGGGGATCGGGTCTGTCGAGGAAGGCCAGGCGGGGGCCAGGGCCATTTTTCAGGAATTCCGGGTTCAACATAAGCGTCAAAACTCGTTCTCTAACAGGCCGCGCATGACCACCGGATACTGGGATTATAGCATCCTGATGCGGGATTTGCGGGATTGGCGTCGATTTTGTGCCCGCATCCGGTCTGCGCGGGTCACTATGCGTTAAAGGGGTGAGCGCCGCGCCCTGTCATCGCGGATTCATCGATCGATTGACTGGCCGGCACGGGGTGGAAGCGGCAGCTACCGATGAACGGCAGCGCTGCGGCAGGGGATCGGTTACTGTGGTTTCGGTCGGATCACCAGGATGTACGCGCCGATGATAATCGCCAGCACGCCCGGCGGCAGGCACAGGGCCGAGAACAGCCGGATGGCCGGTTCCGTGTCTTCCAGCACCAGCCAGACGACAATGAACAGCAGCACCGCCGCGATCGCCGCGATCGCGCCCAGCACGAGCGCGCGCGTAAGCTGCTGCTGCATCGGATTCGGCGGTGGGGTCATGCTGCCTCCCGCTACGCTGCACACCAGATCGATACCGCATCATAATTCACAGCGCTCGATTTGACCACGCCGAATACAGCCCGCCGGGCGATTGCGCCCTGTGGCACAAATTAAGGCGCTGTGAGAATGTATTGTCCGGATATTTAACGCATCGTTATACTGATGCTGCGGCTTTTCCCAGATCTTTTATCGTGAATCGTAGAGGAGCACAACCATGAACAGGCTTCGATGGATTTTTCTTTTCATGGCGCTGGCGCTGATCGCCGTCCAGCCGCTGGCCGCGCAGCCAGAGCGGACGCTCGTCATCACCACGCTGTCCGACATTTCGACGCTCGATCCCCATATCGGGTACGATACGCTGTCGTGGCCGACTTCATCGCTCTTCTACGTCGGTCTGATCGGCCTGGACGAAAATCAGCAGCCCGTCCCGAAACTGGCCGAGTCGTTCGAGGTCAGTGAAGACGGTCTGACGTACACCTTCACGCTGCGCGAGGGCATCCGCTTCTCCAATGGCCGCGAGATCACCGGGGAGGACGTCAAATATTCGTTCGAGCGCCTGCTCAACCCGGAGACCGCCTCGCCCACCGCTTACTTCTTTGACATGATCGAAGGGGCGGACGCCGTCATCGCGGGCGAGACCACCGAGCTGAGCGGCATCACCGTCGAGGGCCGCACCGTCACCTTCCGCATGACGCGCCCGGAATGGACGCTGATCCAGCGCTTCGCCCTGCCGCCGGGCTTCATCATCGCCCGCGAGGGCGTGGAGGCCGCCGGGGCGGATTTTGGCCGTCAGCCGCTGGGCGCTGGCCCGTTCGTGCTGGAAAGCTGGCAGTCGGGCGTGCGCCTGGTCGCCGTCGCCAACCCCAACTACTACAACGCGGGCTTCCCGCGGGTTGACCGCGTGCAGATCGACATCGGCATCGATCCGTCGGTCGGCGTGCTGCGCATCGAAAACGGTGAGGCCGATGTCTCGCTCGACTTCGTGCCCAACTCCGACTACCCGCGCATCGCCAGCGACCCGATGCTGGCCGACAACCTGATCGAGATCACCGCCTTCCCCAACGTCCAGTATCTGATCCCGGATACGCGCGAAGGCTCGCCGTTCGCCAGCACGGCAGTCCGCCGCGCGCTGAGCATGGCCATCGATCGCGACCGTCTGGTCGTGATTTATAACAACCGCGCCGTGCCCGCCACCGGTCTGATCCCGCCCACAGTGCCGGGCGACAACCCGGATCTGGTTCCCATCTATGATCCGGACATGGCGCGCGCCCTGCTGGCCGAAGCGGGCTACGCGGATGGCTTCAGCACCACGATCGTCTCGACCACGGATCCGACGGATGTGGCCGTGGCGCAGGCGATCATCGAGGACTGGGCCGCCGTCGGCGTGACCGCCGATCTGCTGCCGCTCGAATTCGCCCAGTGGCTCGATGTGGCGGTCAACCGTCCGCAGGAGATGCCGGTCGGCTTCATCGGCTGGTTCCTCGACTACCAGGATCCGTCGAACGTCTACGAGCCGCTGGTGGCGTGCGGCGGATCGTTCAACCCCGGCGCGTACTGCAACGAATCGCTGGATGCGGTCTTCCGCGAGGCCAAGCTGATCCCGCCGGGCGAGGCGCGCTGGTCAGCGTTTGCGCAGTTGGAAGCGCTGATGTTTGAAGAGATGCCGAATATCCCGCTGGTGCACGTGCGCAATTTCTACTACACCAGCGATCGCGTGGTCGATCTCCAGCCCGATCCGGCGCTGCTGCTCAACTTCGAACGGGTGTCCGTCGAGTAGTCGATGCTCACATTTCTCTTTCACCGGCTGATCGGCGGGCTGGGGGTGATCCTCGGCGTCGCCACCATCAGCTTCGTGCTGGTCTTCATGATGCCGGGCGACGCGGCGCGGATGTACGCCGGGCCGCGCGCCCCGGAAGAGACGGTCGAGCGCATCCGCGAGCAGTGGGGCCTCAACGACCCCCTGCCGGTGCAGTACGTGCGCTATCTGGCGCGGGCGCTCCAGGGTGACCTGGGGCGCTCGACGCGCGATCAGCGCCCGGTGACGGTGGCAGTCGTCGAGCGGCTGCCGGCCACGCTCCAGCTCGCGCTGGCCGGCCTGTTCGTCGAACTGGCGATCGGCATCCCGTTGGGGGTGCTGGCCGCCACCCGGCCCGGCTCGTTCTGGGATAACGCCTCGACGGCGGGCGCGCTGATCGGCATTTCGCTGCCGCCGTTCGCTTTCGGGCTGGTGATGCTGTATCTGTTCGGCTTCGTCATCCCGATCTTCCCGCTGGGCGGTTACGGCGGGATCGAACATCTGATCCTGCCCGCGCTGGTGCTGGGGCTGGGCGGCGCGGCGTTCTACGCCCGCGTGCTGCGCAACAGCATGCTGGAGGTGATCGGCGACGACTACATCCGCACAGCGCGGGCCAAAGGGCTGCCGCCGCGCGCCGTCCTGACCCGGCACGTGCTGCGCAACGCCCTGCTGCCGGTGGTCACGGTGGCCGGGGTCGATCTGGCGCAGCTTCTGGGCGGCGTCGTCGTGATCGAGGCCGTGTTCGGCTGGCCGGGCATCGGCTTTCAGGCCTGGCAGGCGATCCGCAACCAGGATACGCCGATGATCATGGGGACGGTGCTGGTGGCCGCCAGCGCGGTGGTGGTGATGAACCTGCTGATCGATCTGCTGTACGTGGCGCTGGATCCGAGGGTGCGCGTGCGATGACCGAGGCCGTCTCTTCCCCGATCGCTTCACTCCCAGGCATCCCGACCGCCGAACAGGTTGCCGCCCGGCGGCGCTTCAGCGCGCGTCTGCTGCGCCGACCACGCGCCCGCGTCGGCCTGATCATGGTGCTGTTCGTCGTCGTGCTGGCGCTGCTCGCGCCGCTGATCGCGCCCAACGACCCGGTGCGCCAGTTCCGCGATGGGCTGTCCGACCTGGGCACGCCCCTGCCGCCGAGCGGGCGCTTCCTGCTGGGAACCGATCATCTGGGCCGCGATATGTGGAGCCGCGTCGTCTACGGGGCGCAGCTCTCGCTCGTCATCAGCCTGATCGCCAACGCCACCGCCGCCCTGATCGGCACGACGATCGGCATCACCGCCGGCTACTTCGGCGGGCGGCTCGATTACGGGGTCATGCGGCTGATCGATGTGCTGCTGGCCTTCCCGGCGATCCTGCTGGCGCTGGGGATCGGCGCGGTGCTGCGCCCCAGCATCCCGGTCGTGGTGCTCATCCTAACCATCATCAACACGCCGATCCTGGCGCGCATCGTCCGCAGCCAGACGCTGACCGTGCGCGAGCGGCTGTTCGTCGAAAGCGCGCGCGCCTGCGGCGCCTCGGATCATTACATCATCACCCGGCACATCCTGCCGCACGTGATCACGGTCGTCGTCGTCTGGGTGACGCTGGGCTTCGCCACCACGGTGCTGATCGAAAGCTCGCTCAGCTTCCTGGGGGTGGGCGTCCCCCCGCCGACACCGAGCTGGGGGAACATGATCGCCGACGGCCAGACGCGCTACCGCATCGCCCCGTGGATGATCATCGTGCCGACCGCCGCGATCCTGATCACGACGCTGGGGTTCAACCTGCTGGGCGACGCTGTGCGCGACGCCCTCGACCCGCGCACTTCGCTGGAACGCTAGCGCCGGACGTGGACGGCGTTCCAGCACCACTGCTGTCCGTAAAAATGCCTGTGAGGGGTTTTACCGATGGACTATCGTCTCTCCAAAGATCAGAAAGCGTTCGCCTTCGATCCGTCAATCCCCCCGGTGCTGACGATCGCCTCCGGCGATACCGTCACCTTCGAGACGGGCGATTTCGCCTATGAGCGCCTGAGCAACGGCGAAACGGTCGAGGCGATCGGCCTGGAAAACTTCAACGCGGTCACCGGGCCGGTCTATGTGGACGGCGCGCAGCCCGGCGATGCGCTCAAAATCGAGATCCTCGACGTGCAGGTCACCCGCGCCTGGTCGGTCTGGCTGCCCGGTTTCGGCGGCCTGGGCGGCAAGACATCCGAGCTGCGCGTCATGCAGACGCCGCTGCGTGAGGGGCGCGCCTACCTCAGCGAGACGCTGAGCGTCCCGATCGAGCCGATGATCGGCTGCATCGGCGTGGCCCCGGCGCAGGGCCGGGCATCGACTTACATGCCGGCCTACTTCCACGGCGGCAACTTCGACCTGCGCGAGATGATGGCCGGGACGACGCTCTATCTGCCGGTGCAGGTTCCCGGCGCGCTGCTCGCGCTGGGCGATCTGCACGCGGCGATGGGTACGGCGGAACCGACCTGGGTCAGCCTGGAAGCGGCGGGCAGCGCGACGCTGCGCATCAGCATCGAGCCGGGGATGAAGCTGGCCTTCCCGCGCCTGCGCGTCGGCGGGGCGACGCTGTGCATGGGCATGGGCGATACGCTGGAGCAGGCGCATCAATCCGCCCTCGATCAGGCCTATGACCTGCTGGTGCATTCCTTCGGTCTCGATCCTTTCATCGCCTATGCGTATGCCAGCGCGCGCGTCGGGATGCGCTTCGGCGGCCCGGCCAGCCCGATCGTGCTGGCGGTCGTGCCCGATCTGGATGCGTAGGAGGACATCGGATGACGTTCAGCATCGTCGCATTCGACCCGGCTGAAGACGCGCTCGGCGTCGCAGTCGCAAGCAAATTTCTGGCCGTCGGCGCGGTCGTGGCCTGGGCCGAGGCGGGCAAAGGCGCGGTCGCCACGCAGGCTTTCGCCAAGATCGGCTTCGGGCCGGACGGCCTCGCCCTGCTGGGCGCGGGCCAATCAGCCGAGGAAACGCTGGCTCAACTGCTCGATGAGGATCCCAGAGCGCCCGACCGCCAGGTCGGCATCGTCGATGCGCGCGGCGGCGCGGCGGCGCATACCGGCATGGCCTGCTTCGACTGGGCCGGGCACATCGTCGGTGAGGGGTTCACCTGCCAGGGCAACATCCTGACCGGGCCGGAGGTCGTCCAGGCGATGGCGGATGCCTTCCGGGCGGCGTCCGGCCCGCTGGAAGATCGCTTGTTCGCCGCGCTGACGGCGGGCGATCGGGCGGGCGGCGATCGCCGCGGACGCCAGTCGGCGGCCATCCTCGTCGTCAAGCCGGGCGGCGGTTACGGCGGCGATACCGATCGCTACCTCGACCTGCGCGTGGACGATCACCCCGATCCCGTGCCGGAACTGGGCCGGCTGCTGCGGCTGCACCGGCTCTACTTCGGGCGGCCCGATCCCGCCGATCTGCTGCCCATCGATGACGCGCTGGCCCGGGAGCTGCAAACCCTGATGCGGCGGCTGGGCTACTATCAGGCGGACGTCACCGGCCAGTGGGACGAGGCGTCGAAAGCGGCTTTCTGGGCGCTGGTCGGCAGCGAAAATCTGGAAGAGCGCTGGTCGCCGGAGACCACGCCCGATCGGCTGGATCGGGTCGCCCTCGCCTATCTGCGCGAGCGTTACGGCGCGTAGGGGCGCAGCGGGCCGCGTCCGGGCGGGATGAACGGGATTCGCACCGGGGCGCGGCGCGCTGCATCCGGATACAATCGAAGCCAATGCCCGCGCTGCGCCCGGAGGTGCTCTCATGCAGGTCACGATCCCGTCTTCAGCAGGCCCGCTTTCGACCTATGTCGCCGTGCCCGACGGCCCCGGCCCGTGGCCCGGCGTCGTCGTCATCCATGACGCGCTGGGCATGACGCCCGACCTGCAGCGCCAGACCGACTGGCTGGCGAGCGCGGGCTACCTGGCCGCCGCGCCCGATCTGTTCGACGGTGGGACGATGTTCCGCTGTCTGTTGACGATCTTCCGCGACTACCGCCGTCGCAGCGGCCCGCTGTTCGACCGCGTCGAGGCTGTCCGCCAGTGGCTGCTGGCGCACGATCGGACGACCGATCGCGTCGGCCTGATCGGGTTCTGTTTCGGCGGCGGCTTCGCGCTGCTGCTCGTGCCGACGGGCGGCTACGCCGCCGCCAGCGTCAATTACGGGATGCTGCCCGCCGACATCGAGGCGATCGCCCAGCGCTCGTGCCCGATCGTCGCCAGTTTCGGCGCGCAGGACAGGAGTCTGAAAGGGGCGGCTGCGCGGCTGGAAGCGGCGCTGACCGCCGCCGGCGTCGATCACGACGTCAAAACATACCCCGACGCCGGTCACGGCTTCCTCAACGATCTGTCCGATGCGCGCTTCCCGCCGCTCTTCACCCTGCTGGGGGTCGTGATCGGGACGACCGGCGGCTATCACCCGGAGTCAGCCGAGGATGCCCGCGGGCGCATCCTGCGCTTTTTCGACCGTCATCTGCGCACAAGCCCCGTCTGACGCGGAGTGGAAGGGGGACAAGACCATGCCCGAACTGGCCCTTCTGGGGGGGACGCCGGCCAAACGCAAGCCGTTCCCGCAGTGGCCGATCTACGATGACACCGAAGCCCGTCTGCTCATGGAGGTGCTGGAGAGCCGCCGCTGGTGGCGCACCCAGGGCACAAAAACGGCGGAGTTCGAGCGCCAGTTCGCCGCCTATCAGGGCGCGCAGTACGGGATCGCCGTCACCAACGGCACGCACGCGCTGGAAGTGACGCTGGCCGGGCTGGGCATCCAGCCGGGCGACGAAGTGATCGTCCCGGCCTCGACGTTCATCGCCACGGCGGGGGCGGTGCTGTTCGCCGGAGCGCTGCCCGTGCTGGTCGATGTCCAGCCGGATACGTTCAACATCGACCCGGATGAGGTCGAAGCGGCGATCACCGACCGGACGCGCGCCATCATCGCCGTGCACCTGGGCGGCATGCCCGCTGACCTCGACCGGCTGACGGCGATCGCCGCCCGTCATCACCTGCCGCTGATCGAAGACAGCGCCCACGCCCACGGCAGCGCCTGGAACGGCCAGCGCGTCGGCACGTTCGGCATCGCCGGGACGTTCAGCTTCCAGTCGAGCAAGACGATGACGGCGGGCGAGGGCGGCATCATCCTCACCAACGATGCGGCATTCGAACGGCAGGCCCGCTCCGTCCACGACTGCGGGCGCATGCCGGGCGAGTGGTTCTACAGCCACTTCATCTACGGGTCAAACTACCGGCTGAGCGAGTGGCAGGGCGCGGTGCTGCTGGCCCAGCTCACCCGGCTGGACGACCAGATCGCCCGGCGCGATCGCAACGCCCGCCTGCTCGATCGGCTGTTCGCCGATGTGCCCGCTTTCACCCCGCAGGCGCGCCCGCCGCAGGTGACGTGCAACGGCTCATACGCCTACATCCTGCACTACGACCGGCGCGAAGCCGCCGCTGTGCCGACCGCCCGCATCATCGAAGCGCTCAAGGCCGAGGGCATCCCCAACCAGGCGACGTACCCGCCGCTGCACCGGGTCGAGGTCTTCGCCAGCGGGGCTTACAAATCCCGGCTGACCGGCGATCTGCCGGAGCGCGGCGATCGCATGCTCAACCGGGAGTTTCCGAACGCCGTCCGCGCCTTCGCCGATGCGCTGTGGATCCCGCAGTATGCGCTGCTGGGCGACGACGAGGACATGCATGAGCTGGCCGAGGCCTTCCGCAAAGTTCAGCGGAACGCCCGCGCCCTGCTCTAGCGCCGTCAGTCAGCGGGCGCGTCCTGCGGCTGCTCGCCTTTGACGCTCAGGCCGCCATCGACCGCGTAATTGGCCCCGGTGACGAAGCTGGCCTCGTCCGAGGCGAGGAAGACGAACACATTCGCCACCTCCTCGATCGTGCCGACGCGCCCGATCGGGTGCATGGCGTCGAAGGCGCGGCGGATCGCCTCCGGGTTGGACTGCGCCGCGACGAAATGGTGCAGCATCGGCGAGTCGATCGTGCCCGGCGAGACGGCGTTGACGCGGATGCCCAGCCGCGCGTAATCGGTGGACATCGCCCGCGCCAGCGCGATCAGGCCGCCTTTGGTCATCGAGTACGCCGCGATCCCCGGCAGGCCCAGCGTCCCGGTGACGCTGGCCATGTGGATGATGCTGCCCGTCCGCGCGGCGATCATGCCGGGGATGACTGCGCGGCTGAGCAGGTACGCTCCCCGCAGATTGACCGCCACGCAGCGGTCGAAATCCGCTGGGCTGGTCTCGTGGATGCGCCCGCCCGGCATGACCGCCGCGTTGTTGACCAGCACCGTGATCGTGCCGAAGGCGTCCGTCAGCGCGGCGACCGCCGCATCCACCTGCGCCTCATCGCTGACGTCGGCGGGCAGCGCAAGCGCCTGGCCGCCCGCCGCCTCGATCTCGGCCACCACGGCCTCGCACATCGCCGGATGCAGGTCGAGCACGCCGACGCGCGCCCCCTCCGCGGCGAAACGCAGCGCGATCCCGCGCCCGATGCCGCCGCCCGCCCCGCTGATCAGGGCCACTTTTCCTTCCAGCCGTTTCATCGTAAGTGCAGACATAAACTCCCCTCTTGATCGATCCTGTCTTCAGCCGCGCTCGATCGCATCGCGGGTCAGCCCATCATCGACGATGCGCCAGATCCCCAGCGGATTGGCATCCTTGAGCGCGTCGGGCAGCAGCGCATCCGGCCAGCTCTGAAAGGCGACCGGGCGCAGAAAACGCCGGATCGCCGTCATGCCGACCGAGGTCGTCCACGGGGCGGTGGTGGCCGGGTACGGCCCGCCGTGCTGCATCGCGTGGACGACTTCGACCCCGGTCGGGAAGCCGTTCCAGATCAGACGGCCCGCCTTCTCGCGCAGGATGGCGAACACCCGCCCGGCCGCTTCCCGATCGGCGTCCTCGGCATGGACGGTGGCGGTCAGGTTGCCTTCCAGCGTCTCCAGCGTCATCAGCAGATCGTCGAACGACGCGCAGCGCACGAACAGTGTCACCGGGCCGAAGTGCTCGGCCTGGAGCGCCGGTTCAGCGCGGAACACATCCGATGTCGTCGCCAGCACGGTATGGGCATAGCCGCACGCCGGGCCGGGCAGCGCCTCACCACCGGTCAGCAGCGCGACGCCGGGGCGGGCGCGCGTCCCCGCGACCGCCGCGCTCAACCCCTGCTGCACCGCCGGGTTGAGCAGCACCCCCGGCTGAGCCGCCGCCATCTTTTCGGCAAAGCGCTGGATGAACTGCTGACCGGCTTCATCGTCGATGACGAAGACCAGCCCCGGATTGGTGCAGAACTGCCCCGTCCCCAGCGTGGCCGATGCGACCAGGCCATCGGCGAGCGCCTCGGCGCGGGCGGCCAGCGCGCCGGGCAGGATGACGACCGGGTTGACGCTGCCCATCTCCGCGTAGACCGGGATCGGCACCGGGCGCGCGGCGGCGGCGTTGAAGATCGCCCGCCCCGCCCGCAGCGAACCGGTGAAGCCGACCGCGCGGATCCCCGGATGGGTCACCAGCGCCTGCCCGACCTCGACCTGATCGCCCTGGATGAGCGAGAACATCCCCGGCGGGAAGCCCTGCGCCGCCACCGCCTCGCTCACCGCATGGGCGATGCGTTCGCTGGTGGCCGGGTGACCGGGATGCGCCTTGACGATCACCGGGCAGCCCGCCGCCAGCGCCGATGCCGTATCCCCGCCGGCCACGCTGAACGCATACGGGAAATTGCTGGCCGCGAACACCGCGACCGGGCCGATCGGGACGAGCATCCGCCGGATATCCGGACGCGGCGTCGGCTGGCGCTCCGGCTGAGCGCGATCGAGGATCGCCTCCACATACGATCCCTCGCGCAGCAGCGCGGCGAACTTGCGCAGTTGACCGGTGGTGCGCGCACGTTCGCCCGCCAGCCGGGGCAAGCCGAGGCCGGTCTCGAAATCGGTCAGGGTGAGCAGATCGTCGCCCAGCGCCTCGATGGCCGCGGCGATCGCATCAAGCAGTTCCGCCAGCCGGGCCGCCGGGTAAGCCCGCACTTCGGCGAAGGCGGCCTGCGCCGCCGCCACCGCGTGGTCGATCTCGGCTGGCGCTGCGTTCCAAAAGACATCCCCGCGCGCCCCGGTGCGCGGATTCAGATTGTAGAAAGAGACCGTTCCTTCCCGGCTCGCCTGCCCGGCGATCCACTGCCCACCCAGGATCGTCATCGTTGGTTCTCCGTTTTATTTTTGCAATGCCATTCGGCCAAGACCGCTCGTTTTTTTGAGGGGATATGATACCGCATCGGGCGCTGAAAAAGCCGCTTCAGCGAGGATAGAACGCACCTGTATCCAGCATCCATGAAGAAACAATCAATGAAAGGTGTGAATTTTGTGTGAAGATCGGCCAATTCAAACAAATCCTTACATCACGTTACATCAATTTCACCTATATAATGAAATCGCACTATAACCGAGTTCAAACGCGTTCGCCGTCATTAATATTGTCATAAAACGACAAGATCCTGACTGGCGAAAGCGAGATGAACTCGGTCATCGAGTCAAGGAGCAACCGGGTGAACCGTCATCATTCTCGTCTCATCTATCTGGTCTGCGCGCTGATCGTGGCGGCGCTGCCGCTGGCCGTCCACGCCGCGCCGGCGCGCCAGGATATCACGCCGCAGCCCGACGTTACCGAAGCCCCGACGGACGTCCCGACTGAGATTCCAACGGACGTCCCCACAGAAGTCCCGACGGACGCCCCTACTGAAGTCCCGACGGATGTTCCCACTGCAATTCCAACGGACGTCCCCACTGAAGTCCCGACAGCGGAACTGCCGCCCCCGCCGATGCTGGTGATCGCTCAGACGTGTACGCCCAACGGCGTCGTTTTCACGATCACCAATCAGGGCGGCCCGATGATCGAGCCGTCCAGTTTTATGCTGGTGCTGGATGGCCAGACGGCCAATCCAGCGCCTGTGACCGTCTCCGCGCCAGAAACAACCTCCGGTGAGGGGCCGGCGCGGGTCATCGAAACGCCGCCGCCAGCGGACACAGTCACCGATGACGCGATCGACTCCCCCGTCGATAACACCGCGCAGCCCGCTCCGGCTGATAACGCCGCTGACGACGCGGCTGACGCTGCTGGCGCTGATGAACCGGTTGACGTCGTACAGAACGAGATCGAAGCCGTCGTCGTGACGACCCCCGTCCCCGTCCTGCCCGCGCAGGTCTGGCCGAACCCGCTGACCCTGGCGCCGGGCGAGTCGCTGACGCTGGCGGGCGGTTTCGGCAGGCCCGCCCTGTACGTGGATGATATGGTCAGCCAGCCCGCCGAACCGTGCGTGAACCCGCCCGCCCTCAGCGCGAGCGCCGTCTGCACCTTCGAACAGGGCGTGCTCTTCACCATCACCAACAGCGGCGGCCCGATGCTGTCGGCCAGCGCCATCACGATCGCCCCGAACCCGGCGATCACGCCGGATGCGCCGCCCGCGCTGTACGATCTGCTGCTGGGCGCGGGCGAGTCGGTCACGCTGCCGGGCGGCTACGGCCAGCCGACGATGACGGTCGCCGATCTGAGCGCGAGCGTCGATGAGCCGTGCTGGTCTCCGGCGGAGGTCTCCGGTCTGGTGTGGGAAGATGCCAACGGTGACGGCGTGTACGGCGAGGGCGATGCCGGTCTGGCCGATGTCAGCGTCATCCTGCTCGACGACGCCGGCATGACGATCGCCGCCGTCACCGACAGCGCCGGGCGCTACAGCTTCCCAATGCTGCGCGGCGGCAGCTACACCTTCAGCGTCGATCTGACCACGCTGAGCGCCGATCACGTCGCGCTGGCCGAAAGCGCAGTGCGCCTCGACGTGCTGCAGGGGCTGACCTACACCGCCGATTTCGGCTTCCGCGTCGATGCCTCGGCCCAGATCAGCGGCTCGGTCTGGCTGGAACTGACCAACTGGGGCGCGCGCGATGCGGAAGACCTGCCGATCGCGACGGCGCAGGTGGCGCTGATCGACGCCGCGGGTGAGGTCGTCATGGTCGTCCCGGTCGATCCGGAGACCGGCGCGTACACCTTCACCGGGCTGCGCGCGGGCGATTACCTCGTCCGGCTGGTGGAAAGCTCGCTGTTCGCCCCGTATGGCATCACCTACGATGCGGATGGCGATTTCAATCTGGAAACCCCGATCGCACTGACCCACGGACTCATCGTGGATGGCATCGATTTCGGCGTAGTGGGCACGTACTAATTCGAGGGGCGCGAACATGACTCATCTGCTCTCGGCAGTTCGGGCGGTCAGCCGGTCAAACCGTGCGCAACTGCTCATCGTTATCGCTCTGGTTCTGGGCTTGCTGGCGATCGCGTCAGCGGGCTTCGCCGTGAACATCACGGCCATCACGCCGTCGTGGAGCGGCGTGGTCGGCAGCAGTGGGACGCCGTCCTGCCTGTACACCGACAACACCCCGCCGACGGTGGAAGTCCGCTTCGGCGATGACAACGCCGCAGCGCCCTGCCCCGGCGACCCGAACGTCCAGTCCGGCCTGGGCTTCACCAGCGGGCCGACCGGGACGTTCACCAACGGAGCGCCGTTCCTGCTGGGCGAACTGACGCACTTCAACAATCAGGTCTTCGCCTCCAGCCTGCTGACCGGGGCGTCGCTCGATCTGAGCTTCACCTCCACAGCGCCGTCGCTGCCCGCCATCAGCACGCTGGTCGCGCTGGATGAGACGGCCAACCCGCTGCAAACCTGCCCCTACGGCGATACCGCCCCCTGCGCCGACCGGGTCACGATCACGCCGGCGGCGCTGACGTTCACCGACGGCGGCAACAATTATCAACTGGAGATCCTCGGCCTCATCCCCGGCACAGCCGGTACGTGCACGTTCAGCCAGTCCAACCTCCGCCTGTCCTTCATCAGCGAGGAAGACAGCAATAACTCGGCCTGTCTCTTTGGCCGCGTCACCCAGATCGTCGACTCGGAAGTCCAGATCACCAAGACGACGACGGCCACGGTGCTCCAGCCGGGCGATATCGTCGATTACCAGATCGACTACAACTGCTTCAGCACGACCAGCTTCTGCACCGGCGTCCAGATCACCGACTACCTGCCCGCCGAGCTGGAGTACGTCGGTTCGACCGGCTCGATCCACACCACCAGCCCGGTCGGGACGTACTCATCCGCCGCCAACAGCGTGCTGTTCAACTTCATCGATCCGCTGCCCGCCGGTTCGACCGGTTTCGTGCGCGTGCGCGCCCGCGTGCGCAATGACGGCACGCTCATCAACGGCTCGAATATCACCAACACGGCCATCTCGACGCAGACCAGCGGCCCATCTAACACCAGCACGAACACGCTGCCGGTGACGACGATCAACAACTGGGACGTGGTCAAAGATGGTGATGCGACCGCTTACATCAGCACCGAGCCGCCGATCACGGACATGACCTACACGGTCTCGATCTGCCCCAACGGGAGCAATGTCAACCTGATCGGCGCGCAGATGGTCGATACGCTGCCACCTAACGCGCAGTACGTCAGCTCGACGGGCGGCGGCGTCTACAACAACGTCACCAACACCGTCACCTGGAACCTGGGCGATGTGGCCGCATCGGGCGGCTGCGTCAGCCGTCAGGTGGTGGTGCGCTTCCCCAACCCGCCGTTCACCGCCGGGCAGACGGTGACCAACTCGGTGACCGGCACGGGCACGGTTCCGGGGCACGGGCCGTTCACCGACAGCGACAGCGAACCGCGCACGCTGCAGAATTTCGTCCCCGCGCCGAACATGTCGCTGGTCAAGAACACGACGCGCACCGATTACGTCGTCGGCGCGACGGTCGATTACTTCCTGACCCCGCGCAACAACGGCAACACCAACCTCTACAACCTGGTGATGACGGATACGATCCCCAACGCCATGCGCGTCACCCAGGTGCGGACGGGCGCATCGGCGTTCCCGATCGTGCTGGAGTACGCCATCAACGGCAGCGGCACGTACACCACCTGGCCGGGATCGCCGTTCACCAGCAACACCACGCTCAATGTGTCCGCCCTCGGCCTGGGCGTCAACGACTGGATCACCAGCATCCGCTGGCGCTTCAACCCCGGCAATCCGACGCCTCCCGGCTGGCAGTTGACGTCGCCGGCGGTCATCACCGGCACGATCACCAGCCCGGATCGGCTGGGCAACCCGGTCAACGTCGGCTCGCAGGTCAATAATGCGGCCACGATCAACTGGCAGTACCTGCCCGGCGGCAGCGGCACCTGCGCGACCCCCGGCGCGGTGTGCAGCAATACCAACGGCAATGCCACGATCGACATCGTCATCAACCCCGTCCCGGCCTTCGACAAGACCAGCGGCGGCGGCGTCAGCAGCGACCAGCGCTTCCTGATCGGCCAGCAGGTCGGCTACTTCGATCTGTTCGTCGATAACAACACCGGCATCGCCGTCGACAACTTCCGGCTGACGGACGACATCCCGGCGCAGTTCAACGTGACGTCGGTCAACGTCGGCAGCTACGACAATTTCAGCGGCACGATCGGCCTGCGCTACCAGCGCTCGGACAATCCCGGCGTCTGGGTCAACTGGCCGGGCACGCCGTTCGCCGAGGGCGCGACCGCCCCGACGCCCTCCCTGCCCGGCGGCGTCTACATCAGCCGGATCGAGTTCAGCTACGGCACGATCCCGGCGGGCTTCCGCGGCGCGCCGCGCATCAATGGCGTCACGCTGCCCCTCGATCGCAACGGCAATCCGGTCAGCGATGGCGACACGATGACCAACAACGCCACGATGGACTGGACGTACCAGGGATCGCCCAACACGCGCACGGACAGCACCAGCAACCCGATCCGCGTGCCGACGGTCACCCCGACGGGCAGCAAGACCGTCCTCACCGGCGGCCCGTACATCCCGACCTCGGCGGTCAGCTATCGTCTGTCGTTCGGCGCGTCCGGCAGCTCGCCCAGCAACGTGCTCAACAATCCGCTGGTGACCGACCTGCTGCCGCTCAACGTCAACTACGTCAGCTACACCTACAACGCCAACGGGACAGGACTGCCCGCGCCGACCTTCACCCAGATCCCGAACTACAACGGCTCCGGGCGCACGCTGCTCCAGTGGCAGTTCACCGGCTCGCTCAACCGCGGCGAGACGGCCTACATCGATCTCAACGTGACGCTCGGCCCCGGCACGCCCGCCGGCCCGCTGACCAATGAACTGGTCATCACCGTGACCGATATGCCGGTCAACGGCGGCACGACGGACAGCGGGGATATCAACGGCAACGGCCAGACGACCGACCTGATCATCACCGCGACCAGCACCATCCCGGTCGATCAGCTCGTCGGCCTGGACTCGAACAAGGGCGTGCGCGGCGAACTGGATACCAGCTACTCCGTCTTCCCGGCTTTCGGGCGCACCGTGCCCAACGGCGATATCGACTACCGCATCAACATCATCAACCGCGGTAACGTCCCGATCAACAACGTCCGCGTCGTCGATATCCTGCCGTTCATCGGCGATACCGGCGTGCAGGATACCCGTCCGCGCTTCTCGGCCTGGCGTCCGATCCTGACCACGCCGATCAGCGCCCCGCCCGGTGTGACGGTGTACTACTCCACGGCGAGCAACCCCTGCCGCCCGGAGATCGTCCCGACCGGCCCATCGGGCTGCACGGCCCCCAACTGGACGCTGACGCCGCCCACCAACCTGGATGACGTGCGTTCGCTGCGCTTTGACTTCGCCGGCACGCTCCAGCCCGGCCAGTCGTTCACCTTCCAGTGGCAGATGCGCGCACCGGATACGACCGCGGGCATCCCGGACGAGGCCATCGCCTGGAACTCGTTCGCCTACACCTCGACCAATGCCCTGACCGGCGTCCCGCTGCGCCCGGCGGAGCCGAACAAGGTCGGCATCATCTACGACACCACCCCGCCGACGGCGTTGATCGACATCGAGAAACGCACCAACACCTTCGATGCCGACCTGCCCACCGGCCCGTACATCCCGACGACCGGCACGGTCACCTGGGCGTTCATCGTCACCAACATCGGCACGACGCGCCTGGGCAACGTCACCGTGACCGACAATATCGAGGGCACGATCACCTGCCCATCGACGATCCTGGAAATCGGCGCGTCGATGACCTGCACCCTGACCGATCCGACGCCGCAGGTGGGCCAGTACGCCAACATCGCCAGCGTGATCGGCACGGCGATCGACGGCGCGGGCACCCCGATCGACGGCGATCCGAGCGCGCCCGGCGTCCAGCTCATCCAGCCGACGGACAGCGATCCCAGCCACTACTACGGCTACGACCCGGCGCTGGGCCGCCTGGGCGATTACACCTGGATCGACCTGGATTACGACGGCCAGCAGGACAGCGGCGAACCGCCGCTGGGCGGCGTCACCGTGCGCCTGCTCGATTCGTCGGGCAGCCCGGTTGACAATCCCAATCTGCCCGGGACGCAGGATTACGTCACCACCACCGACGCCAGCGGCTTCTACAACTTCGTCAACCTGCCCGCCGGGACGTACCGCGTCGAATTCACCATCCCGTCCGCCTACGGCCTGACCACGCCGAACGTCGGCCCGGATGCGACCGACAGCGATCCGGTGCAGACCTCGGCCACGCGGGCCGTGACCGGTACGTATACCCTGTCCGCGGGCGGCTACATCGATACCATCGATGCCGGTTTCATCGCGCTCGCCTCGCTGGGCGACCGCATCTGGATCGACACCAACGGCAACGGCATTCAGGATCTGGCCGAGACGAGCACGCCGTCGTTCCTGACCGGCCTGCAGCTCGAGCTGCTGGACGGCACGGGCAGCCCGGTGGACAGCGATCCGTTCACGTCGGGCGTGCAGCCAACCGTGACCTTCACCGACAGCGCTGGCAACTACCTGTTCCTCGACCTGCTGCCGGGCAGTTATCGGGTGCGCTTCCCGCTGCCGCCGACGGGCTACCTGTGGACGACGCTCAACGCCAGCGGCAGCACCCCCACCAATGACAGCGATGTCATCCTCAGCGGCCCCAACTACCGCCAGACGGTGACGACGACGCTGGACGCCGGCGAGGTCGATCCGTCGTGGGATGGCGGTCTCGTCCCGGTCGCCAGCATCGGCAACTACGTCTGGTATGACGACAACTTCAACGGGCGTCAGGACGCGGGCGAAGCCGGTGTCCCCGGCGTGACGGTGCGCCTGCTCAACAGCAGCGGCGTCCAGGCCACGGATGACAACGGCGTGCCGATCCCCGACCAGGTGACGGATGCCAGCGGCTTCTACAGCTTCACCAACCTGCGCCCCGGCGATTACGAAGTCCGCTTCTTCCGCCCGACGGGGACGATCTTCACCACGGCCAACGCCTCCGGCACGACCGATCTCAACGACAGCGACGCCATCGAGAGCGGCCCGAACATCGGCCGCACCGCGGTGACGACGCTCATGCCCGCTGAGAACGACACCACCTGGGACGCCGGTCTGATCCGGCTGGCCAGCCTGGGCGACTTCGTCTGGCTGGACAGCAACAACAACGGCCAGCAGAATACGGGCGAGCCGGGCGTTGCCGGCGTGATCGTGACGCTGCTGAACGCGACCACCGGCCTGCCGGTGACGACGGACGCGCTCGGCAACCCGATCACCCCGATCACGACCCCGGCCAGCGGCGCGTACAGCTTCACCAACCTCGATCCACGCATCAGCTACGTCGTCCAGTTCCAGCGCCCGGCGGGCTACGTCTTCGCCCAGCGCGATACGGGCAGCGACGTCACCGACAGCGACGCCAACCCGCTCGGCCAGCCGGCGACCTTCGCGCGCACCGGGACGATCACGCTGGCGGCGGGCCAGAACAACACCACCATCGACGCCGGCCTGGTGCTCGATGCCAGCATCGGCAACTTCGTCTGGTACGATACCAATAACAACGGCCAGCAGGATGGCGGCGAGGGCGGCGTGCAGAACGTCGTCGTCCAGCTCCGCGATGGCAGCGGCAATCCGGTGAACGATGAAAACGGCAACCCGATCGCCAGCATCACCACCCCGGCCAGCGGCGCCTACCTGTTCGACGGTCTCGTCCCCGGCACGTACTCGATCCGCTTCCTGCCCAGCAGCCTGCCCCCGGGCTACGCCTTCGCCCAGCGCGATGTCGGATCGGACGTCACCGACAGCGATCCGAACCGCTTCACCGGCATCGCCATCAACACCACGCTCGATCCGGGCGAGGACGACCTGACCTGGGATGCCGGCGTGGTGGCCGAAGCCGCCATCGGCAACTTCGTCTGGGAGGACGTCAACGCGAACGGCCTGCAGGATACCGGTGAGACCGGCGTCGCCAATGTCACCGTCCGCCTGCTCGACTCGTCGAACAATCCGATCGACAACCCGAACACCGATACGATCGGCGATGCCTATATCGTCACGACCGACTCCGCCGGTAACTACAGCTTCGTCGGTCTTCCTCCCAACGTCACCTACCGGGTGCGCTTCGATCGTCCGTCCGGCTTCATCTGGACGCGGCCCGACCAGGGATCGAACGACGCCATCGACAGCGACGGGACGTTCAACACGCTGGTGACCGCGGCCAACGCCACGACGGGCAATATCACCGGCCTCGATCCGGGCGAAACCGACAACAACTGGGATCAGGGCGTGCTGCGTCCATCGGCGCTGGGTAACTTCATCTGGCGCGACAACAACGATAATGGCCTGCAGGATACCGGCGAACCGGGCATCGATCTGGCCGCCAATACCATCACCCTGCTGGACAGCGCGGGCAACCCGGTCGATAACCCGAACCTGGCTGGCGTGCAGAACTACACGACCGACAGCAACGCCAGCGGCATCTATGCCTTCACCAATCTGTATCCGGGCCAGTACATCATCCAGTTCACAACGCCGAGCGGCTTCCTGCGCTCCACCTTCCAGGTGGGGGGCGGCGCGAACGCGGCGACGGACAGCGACAACCAGACCAGCGGCCCGAACGCCGGGCGCACGCCGATCATCACCCTGCCCTACAACACGACCGACAACACCTGGGATGCCGGTTTCGTCCCGCTGGCCAGCATCGGCGATCGCGTCTGGATCGATGCGAATAACAACGGCCTCCAGGATGCCGGTGAGAGTGGTCTGGCGGGCGTCACCGTGACGCTGCTCAACGCGGCCAATGGCTCCCCGGTGATGACGGACGGCAACGGCAATCCGATCAGCCCGATCACCACCCCGGCCAGCGGCGCGTACAGCTTCACTAACCTCGACCCGCGCATCGATTACATCGTCGAGTTCAGCCTGCCGGCGAATGACTACAAGCGCAGCCCGGCTGACGTCGGTTCGGACGACACCATCGACAGCGATGCGAACGTCACCAACGGGCGCACCGGCACCTACGACCTGGCGCCGGGGCAGAGCAACACCAGCGTCGATGCGGGCTATACCCCGCTGGCGCGCCTGGGCGATTACGTCTGGATCGACACCAACGGGAACGGCCAGCAGGATACCGGTGAGGTCGGCCTCAACGGCGTGACCGTCCGCCTGCTCGATGGCAGCGGCAACCCGGTCACCACCGACGCGCTCGGCAACACCATCAGCCCGACGGTGACCGCCAACAACCCGATCGGCGGCGCGCCCGGCTACTACCAGTTCCGCAACCTGAACGCCGGCACGTACATCGTCGAGTTCACGCTGCCATCCGGCTACATCTTCACCCGCCACAACACCGGCGACGATGCGACCGACAGCGATGCCGATCGCGTCACCGGGCGGACAGGCCCGTACACCCTCAACTGGGGCGACAGCAACCAGACGGTGGACGGCGGTATCGTCCAGCCCGCCAGCCTCGGCAACTACGTCTGGTATGACGCCAACAACGACGGCATCCAGAACGACGGCCCGAACGCGCTGGTCGGCGCGGGCGTCAACGGCGGCATGAACGGCGTGCGCGTTGAGCTGCTCGATGGCAGCGGCAACTCGGTCGATATCGATCTGGTCACGCCGGGCGTGCAGAACCACGTGCTGACGGCCAACGATAGCGGCGGCAACCCCGGTTTCTACCTGTTCAGCAACCTGATCCCCGGTGATTACCGCGTGCGCTTCAACCTGGCGGGCAGCAGTGCGCTGCCGCTGGGCGGGCCGAGCAACGCCAACTACGTCATCGCCCAGCGCGACCAGGGCGGAAACGACAACCTCGACAGCGATCCGGATCGTCTGACCGGCGAGACCGTCAACACGGCGCTGACCGCCGGTGAGAACGATCTGAGCTGGGACGCCGGCATCCTGCTGCGCGGCGCGCGCCTGGGCAACCGCGTCTGGATCGACATCAACAACAACGGCATTCAGGACACCGGTGAGGTCGGCCTCAACGGCGTGACCGTCACGCTGCTCAACGGCAGCGGCGGGCCGGATATCGACCCGATCACGCCGGGCGTGCAGACGCTGAGCGCCATCACCGCCTTCGACAGCAGCATCGGCGACGGCTACTACCAGTTCACCGGCCTCGTCCCCGGCGATTACATCGTCCAGGTGACGCTGCCCGCCGGCTATCAGTTCAGCCCGCAGGATCAGGGCAGCGATAACGCCGTGGACAGCGATGTGAACATCACCACCGGGCGCACCGCCGTCATCACCATCGGTGAAAACGGCGACGATCAGACCTGGGATGCCGGCCTCGTCCCGCTGGCCAGCATCGGCAACTTCGTCTGGATCGACCTCAACGACAACGGCATTCAGGACACCGGTGAGGTCGGCCTTAACGGCGTGACCGTCAACCTGCTCGACAGCGCGGGCAATCCGGTCGATAACCCGAACCTGTCCGGCTTCCAGCCCTACACCCTGACCACGGCGGATCTGGCAGGCCAACCCGGCTACTACCGGTTCATCAACCTGCCGCCCGACCAGCAGTACCGCGTTGAGTTCGTCCGTCCGGCGGGTTACCTGTTCAGCGCCCCGGATCAGGGCGCCAACGACGCCGTCGATAGCGATGCCAACCCGACCACCGGTCGCACCAGCGCCACGCTGCTCTCGCCGGGCGAATACGACGACACCTGGGATGCCGGCCTCGTCCCGCTGGCCGCCCTGGGCGACTTCGTCTGGATCGATGCCAATGACAATGGCCAGCAGGACGGTAGCGAAACCGGTCTGGCCGGCGTCACCGTGACGCTCTATGAGGCCGACGGCACCACCCCGGTCACCACGGATGGCAACGGCAATCCGATCAGCCCGATTGTCACCTCCGGCACAGGCGCTTACGCCTTCACCAACCTCGATCCGCGCCGCGATTACGTCGTCGGCTTCAGTCTGCCCGCGGGCTACATCCGCAGCGCGGCCAATGTCGGCCCGGATGCGACCGACAGCGATGCAAACGTCACCACCGGCCGCAGCCCGGTCGTCGCGCTCGACCCCGGCCAGACCGACAACACCATCGATGCCGGCTACGTCCCGCTGGCCACGCTCGGCGACCTGATCTGGAACGACGTCAACGGGAACGGCATCCAGGATACGGGCGAGACCGGCATCGCCGGGGCGGTTGTCACCCTGCTTGACGGGGCCAACAACCCGGTCACCACCGACGCGCTCGGCAACCCGATCGCCCCGATCACGACCCCGGCCAGCGGCGCCTACCTGTTCACCAACCTGCCCGCCGGCACGTATCGCATCCAGGTCACCCCGCCGTCCGGCTACGTCATCACGCGCCAGAACGTCGGCGCCGACACCGCCGACAGCGACGTCGATCGCTTCACCGGCATCAGCGGCGATTACGTCCTCACCTGGGGCCAGACCGACCTGACCGCCGACGCGGGCGTCTTCCAGCCCGCCCGGCTGGGCAACTACGTCTGGGAAGACCGCAATTACAACGGCCAGCAGGATGAACCGGCTGCCGCCGGCGTCAACAACGTCACCGTCCGCCTGCTCGACAGCGCCGGTAACCCGGTGGATAACCCGAACACGCCCGCCGTCGATACCTACACCGTCGTCACGGCCAACCTGTCCGGCAACCCCGGTTACTACCTGTTCGACGGCCTCTTCCCCGGCACCTACATCGTCGAATTCGTCGCCCCGTCCGGCGCAGAGTTCACTCTGGCCAACGTCGGCGCCGACGCCAGCGACAGCGACGCCAACCCGGCCACCGGCCGCACCGGCACCTACACCCTGGCCGCCAACGGCTCCGACCTGACTGTTGACGCCGGTATCTTCTACCGCGCCAGCATCGGCGACCGCGTCTGGCGTGACAATGACAACGACGGCTTCCAGGATGCGGGCGAACCCGGTGTCGCCGGCGTGACGGTCACGCTGTACACCGGCGCCGGTGCGCTGGTCGGCACGACGACGACCGACGTCAACGGGAATTACAGCTTCACCAACCTGCTGCCCGGCGATTACTACGTCGTCGTCACCCTGCCCGCTGGCTTCCAGTTCAGCCCGCAGGATGCCCCCGCGCCCGCCGATGACACCACCGACTCCGACGCCAACCCGACCCCCGGCCCCAACCTCGGTCGCATGGCCACCACCACGCTCGTCAGCGGCGAAAACGACCCGACCTGGGATGCCGGCCTCGTCCCGCTGGCCAGCATCGGCAATTACGTCTGGATCGACCTGAACGGCAACGGCGTGCAGGAAGCCGGTGAGAACGGCGTCCCCGGCGTCACCGTCAGGCTGTACACCAGCACCAATACGCTGGTCAGCACCACCACGACCGACGCCAGCGGCGCGTACAGCTTCACCAATCTGCCTCCGGGCGATTACTACGTCGAGTTCGTGCTGCCGTCGGGTTACATCTTCACGCGGCCCGATCAGGGTGGCGATGACACGCTCGACAGCGATGCCGATCGCTTCACCGGGCGCACGGTCGTCACAACGCTGGCTCCGGGTGAGAACGATCCGACCTGGGACGCCGGCATCCTGCTGCCCGCCGCGCTCGGCAACTACGTCTGGGAAGACCTGAACAACGACGGCATCCAGAACGAACCAGCCAGCGCCGGCGTCAACGGCCTGACGCTGACGCTGCTGGACAGCGCCGGTAACCCGGTGGACAACCCGAACACGCCCGCCGTCGATACCTACACCGTCGTCACCGCCAATGACGGCGGCGGCAACCCCGGTTACTACCTGTTCACCGGCCTGTTCCCCGGCGAGTACCGCGTCCAGTTCACCCTGCCGACCCCGGTGACCGACTGGGCCTTCGCCCGCTACAACCAGGGCGGTCTGGACAGCCAGGACAGCGACGCCAACCGGACGACCGGCATCAGCGACAGCGTGACGCTGGCCGCGGGCGAGACCAATACCACGGTCGATGCCGGCGTGCTGCGCCGCGCCAGCATCGGCGACCGCGTCTGGCGTGACAACAACAACAACGGTATCCAGGATGCGGGCGAACCCGGCGTCGCTGGCGTCACTGTCCGCCTGCTCGATGAGTTCGGCAGCGTGGTCGCCACCACAACGACCGACGCGAACGGCAACTACCAGTTCACCGGTCTGGTTCCGGGCACGTATGCCATCGAGGTCGTCCCGCCGACGGGCTTCCAGTTCAGCCCGCAGGATCAGGGCGGTGATGACGCGCTCGACAGCGACGTCAACTTCGCCACCGGCCGCACGGTCACCACGCAGCTCGTCAGCGGTGAGAACGATCTGACCTGGGATGCCGGCCTCACCCCGCTGGCCAGCATCGGCGACCGCGTCTGGAACGACCTGAACGGCAACGGCGTGCAGGAAGCCGGTGAGAACGGCGTCCCCGGCGTCACCGTCAGGCTGTACACCAGCACCAATGCGCTGGTCAGCACCACCACGACCGACGCCAGCGGGAACTATCTGTTCACGCTGCTGCCGCCGGGCGACTACTACGTCGAGTTCGTGCTGCCGTCGGGTTACATCTTCACCCGCATCGACAACGCGGGCGACGACGCCCTCGACAGCGATGCCAACCGCTTCACCGGGCGCACGGTCACCACGACGCTGCTCCCGGCGGAGAACGACCTGACCTGGGACGCCGGCATCCTGCTGCCCGCCGCGCTCGG
>DAOUBU010000089.1:0-34322 GCA_034432395.1 Anaerolineae bacterium | reverse complement strand
ACAGAGCCTGAAACGGAAACGTTTCCGTGCCGCACTCGATGATACTTTCTTGTTGGAGTTGCTCTGCCCAATTTGATGCGATAGCCCTGACAGTATAGCGTCAACGGCTTGACAGGGTGGACGGGACAGGATAGAGTTTGCTGAGTATCGGCACAACATGTCGCACGGCAGACTGTGATGAACCGCTGCACCCGCTTTTTCGGCATGTCAACTATGGGGATGACTACTTCACATCGATCGATGCGAGGGCGTTGACCCATCCCGGTACGAAAGACAGTCAGCAGTGTGAAACCGGAGCGTGTGGGAAACCCCACACGCTCTTTCGTTTCAATGACCGATTCAGGGTATCTACGGACAGCACGAGGGGAACATTCATGGCACGTATCACGATGAAATTCGGGGGCACGTCGGTCGGCAGCGCTGAAGCGATCACCAACCTGATCGGCATCGTCACGGAGGCCCAGGGACGCGGCGATCAGGTGATCGTGGTCGTCTCGGCGATGTCCGGTGTCACTGACCTGCTGATCAACTCGCTGCGGGAGGCGGCAGCCGGCAGCCGATGGGGATACGTCTCGACGGCACAGAAGCTGCGCGACAAACACGAGGAGGCGCTGAATTTACTGGTAGCGCCCGGAAAGCCGCGCGATGCGGTGATGCAGGAGATCCAGGCGCTGCTCACGCAGTACGCTGAACTGTGCCAGGCGGTGAATGTCCTGGGGGAAACGACGCCGCGCATCAGCGATGCGGTCGTCTCATTCGGCGAGCGGATGAGCTGCCGGCTGGTGGCGGCGGCGCTGCGTCAGCATGGGGTGAACGCCCAGGCATTCGAAGCCTCTGAATTCATCCGCACCGATGATCATTTCGGCAGTGCCGCGCCCCGGTGGGATGAAACGGAGCGGCTGATCCGCACCCGACTGCTGCCCGTTGTCGAGCGCGGCATCGTGCCGGTGATCACCGGCTTCATCGGCGCAACGGCCGAGGGGCACTACACCACGCTGGGGCGCGGCGGCAGCGATTTCAGCGGGGCGATCATCGCTGCGTACACGGACAGCGACGAACTGATCATCTGGACGGACGTCGATGGGGTGATGACGACCGATCCCCGCATCGATAAACGGGCGCGCGTGCTGCCTTACGTGTCGTATCAGGAAGTGGGGGAACTGGCATACTACGGCGCGAAGGTGCTGCATCCGAAGACTGTTCAGCCTATCCTGAATAAAGGGATCCCGATGCGCGTGCGTAACACCTTCAACCCCAGTTTTCCTGGCACGCTGATCGGGCGCGAGAGTGAACCGGCTGAGACGATCATCAAAGCCGTGACGTGCATCAAAAATGTCTCTCTGCTCACCGTCAGCGGCAAAGGCATGATCGGCGTTCCGGGGATCGCCGGGCGGACATTCCTCGCCACCGCACGGGCGGGGGCGAATATCGTCATGATCTCGCAGGCTTCATCGGAGCAGAATTTCTGCTTTGTCGTTATGGACGATAAGGCCGGGGCGGCCAAAGATGCGATCGAGGCGGAACTGAGCGCCGAGATCGCGAGCGGCGATGTCGATCAGGTCGATGTCATGCCGGATATCGCGATCGTCACCACGGTCGGGGCGGGCATGCGCGGCACGCCGGGCGTTGCCGGGCGCATCTTCACGACGATGGGACAGTCCGGCGTCAACGTGATCGCGATCGCGCAGGGGGCCAGCGAGTGCAGCATCTCGTTTGTCATCGATGAAGCGAACGTCAAATCGGCGGTGATCGCCCTGCATGACCTCGCGCTGGAGAGCGTCCCGGTGTCGTCCTGAAATGTCGGGATCAGGGATGGCCGGGATCGACGGCCAGGTAGCGCCAGCGCGGCACGAATCCCAGCCATCCCGTTTCAACGGAACAGCCAAAACTGGCGCGCGCGTCGTAAGCGCTGCGGATATTGCGGACGCTGAGATCGAACAGCGTGAGCGGCTGCGCTGGTGACAGGCGTTCCGGGAACAGCGCTTCGACCATGAGTTCGGCATCGTCACCGAAGATGATGAGCAGGCGGATCGGGGTGATGCCAGCGCATGTTCGGTAGACGCTGCGCGGCGGCAGGCCGTAGAGCAGTGCGTCCGCCAGGGTGGCGATGGGCTGCCCCTGGGTCAACGGAGACAGGCGCACGGTCTGCACGGTGGTGCGATCGCCCAGATCGATCAGGACGACCCCCTGGGCGCTTCCCCGGTCGCCCGCATCGATTGTGAAGTACAGCAGCCCGGCGCCGACGTCGGCAACCGGCTGACCGGTCGTCTCCGGCAAAATGGCGAGCACATCAGCGCGGGTGGAGGTCCCGGGCGTGATGCCCCACAGACAGGGCAGGGCACAGGGGTTATCGGCCAGCAGACTGGTCATATGCAGCGGGCGGGCCGCTCCCAGCG
This sequence comes from Anaerolineae bacterium, assembly GCA_034432395.1. Classification (GTDB taxonomy): domain Bacteria; phylum Chloroflexota; class Anaerolineae; order Aggregatilineales; family Phototrophicaceae; genus Flexifilum. Next base: position 31,926 of record DAOUBU010000089.1, on the reverse strand, counting down.
TTCGGGCCGCCCCGATCGACAGCGTGAAGCTGAGCAGCAGTGCGGCTGTCGCACGGTAAAAGCGCATGCGGCGTTACAGGTTGACGGTCGCTGCGCGCAGCAGAACGATATAGAACGCAGCGGCCACCAGGATAACGATCAGCGCGATCAGCAGTTCCTGCTGCGCTGGCAGCGCCCGGCGCACCGTCCGGATGTAACATGCCCGCGAGCAAAAGGTCTCGATACGCATGCCCGTTTCGTCGCTGATCTCGTAGCGCATTGCGTGTCGTGGGCAGACGAAATTCCGGCACGCTGGATGAGCGCATTTCACAACATCGCGGGTCTGTTCACAGACATGGCATTTCATCACTGCGGCATCTCATCGGGGATAAACAGCCAGCACGGTCGGGATGGGATCGAACGAGGGAATGGTGACGGGCGCTGCGCCGCCCCGGAGCAGCAGCAGGGTGGAGCCGCCGCCATCGAGGTTGACTGCGGTGACGAGATCGAGGTCAGTCCCGGCCAGCCAGCGCGAGAGATCGGTCAGCGTCATGCCGACCAGGGAGCTGGATACGATGAGCAGAATGCGCCCGGCGCCATCCTGAGCGATGACAGTGCGCCGGGATGGACGATCGGCCTGTGTCTGGGTGAAGGCGGCTGCGCGTTCGTTGATCAGAACCGGAAAACCCTGGACGGCCTGATCGAAGACTTCACCGGCGCGCACCGGTTCGGCGATGGTAGACCGTACTCGCACCACGTCCTGCCGGACTTCGAACAGCCCCCCCATGCCGACGTAAGCGCTCCCGTAAGCGATGCCGTCGGTCACGACCAGGCCGAGTGCGGCGTTCTGCGGGTCAAAAAAATTGCCGTTGACGATCGCGACGGCTTCCGGCAGACGAGCTGACCAGTCATTCAGGAAGCGCGCCTCTCCGGGTTGATAATGGACGCGAAAGCGGAAGCGCGCGGGGTCGATGCGCAGGACGACGAAACTGACAAATGAGGACGGAATCGGTTGTAAGAGGCGGCGTTCCAGGCCGGGGTAGAGTGCTTCCCAGAGCGCCTCACTTCCGGGCGTGACCGGCGCTGGTGGCCGGGGATCCGTCCCCTGCCAGCATCCCCCGATCAGGCTGATGAGCGTCAGAATGGTTGACGTGCGCAGCCGCCGAAACCAGCGCCGCCATCCAGCACCGGCAGTCGATGAAACGGATGGATCAGTGAGCACCAGAAGAATTCTGCCTTGAACCCGGTTGCATTCCCTGATATACTTTAACTCAAGATAACGTGAAGCGGAACCCGTCCGTTTCGGGCGCCTAGCTCAGTTGGTTAGAGCGTACGGTTCACATCCGTGAGGTCAGGGGTTCGAGTCCCTTGGCGCCCATCCGGGGAGCAGAGATCCTGCTCCCCTTTTTGTTCCAAACGAACAGTTTTTAACGAATGTTCGACGATCCCCTTGCTGATGAACGGACATCGTGTTAGGTTGTGTACGCACCTGCTGCTGATCATCTTGAGCGATTGATCCGGGAACATGTCTCGTCTTACTGCCAGAACAGCCACGCGCGATCCAGCACTTCCTGCCAATGAATTGGGACATCTCGGTCTGCGGGTGGGGATCGCGCTGCTGCTGTGTCTGCTGGCGATGTTCGCCGATCAGAATGGGGGACGCCAGCTCGCGAGCGGGGTGATGATGATCATCCTGTTCGGGCTGGTGGGCACTGCGATCCATGGGACGACCCTGCTTGTGCCCGCGTTTCGGGTTGCGACGCCCTGGACGAGTGCGGCCGCCGACGCCGTGCTTCTGGGTGGTCTGGCCTACGCAGCGCGCGGTGAGCTTGAACTCACGTTCACCGGCTGGCTGCTGCTGGCGGTCTCTGGCTTGATCCACACTTCATTGATCTGGTCTGCTGGGCAGATCGTCTCAATGGCGCTTGCCGGGGGGATCGGGGCCTATATCGCGCTGGGGCCGCTGCTGCCCGCGGCGCTCAGCCAGATCGGCCCGATCCCGTTGATGAGCGCCGCGCTCGGCATCGGCGTGATAGCGGCTGCGTTCGCCCTCGACCGGGTGGTGGGGGTGCAGCGCCGGCGCATCGCCGCGCTTGAGCGCGAGAAAGCGGTGCAGGCGCTGACAACGCGCGAACGAATGCGCGCGCTCTATGAGCTGGCCTACTCGATGAGCGACTCGATCCGCTTTGACCGCATTCTGCAAACCGCGCTGGATGCCGGCGTGCTGGGGGTGAACCATCCGGAACAGGGCGGGCCGGGGCTGGTTGCAGCGGTGATGCTCTTTCATGCCGATGATAACCTGCTGCATGTGGTGGCGGCGCGGCGTTTCTCAAAACCGGACGAGGGACAGACCATTCCGGGAAAAGACGGCATCGTTGGGGAAGCGCTGCGCGAAGTTGAACCGACGATCGGCACCAACGGACGCCGGGATCCGGAATTACAGTATTTTTCGGCGTTTCAGTACTGCAAATCCATCCTCGTCATTCCGCTGCATTCCGGCTACGACAATTTCGGTGTGATCGTATACGGCAGCGAACAGGAGCACGCCTTCTCCGACGAACATCGCGAAGTGCTGTCCGCCATCGGTCTGCTGGCCACGGTCGGGCTGCAGAATGCGCTGCTCTACCAGTCGCTTCTGGAGGAGAAAGAGCGCCTGGTGGAGGTCGAAGAGGATGCCCGCAAGAAACTGGCCCGGGATCTGCACGACGGGCCAACGCAGAGCATTTCCGCGATCGCGATGCGGGTGAATTACATCCTGCGCCTGCACGCCAAATCACCGGAAAAAGTGCCCGATGAGCTGCGGAAAGTGGAGGAGATCGCGCGCAAGACGACCCGGGAGATCCGACACATGTTGTTCACCCTGCGCCCGCTGGTGCTGGAAACCCAGGGGATTTCAGCCGCGCTCCAGCAGCTTGCGGAGAAAGTGGCGGAGACGCATGGGCAGGCGGTGCAGGTGCGCGTGGGCAAGGATATCGAAAATGCGCTCGACCGGATGCAGCAGGGCGTGATCTTTTACATCATCGAGGAAGCGATCAACAACGCCCGTAAACATGCTCAGGCTTCGCTGATCCAGGTGACGTTGAGCCGTCAGGACAACGTCGTCGTGGTGAAGGTGGCGGACAATGGCCGTGGTTTCGATACGCAAAGCGTGAACGTCAACTATGATCAGCGCGGCAGCCTGGGCATGATCAACATGCGCGAACGCGCTGAACTGATCGAAGGACGGCTGAACGTTGAAAGCGTTCCCGGACGCGGCACGGTGATCACCGTGATCGTCCCGCTGCGAACCGGGCTGGTGATGCCTCAGGAAATGGCAGCGCGGGCGGGCACGACCAAGATCGAGCTGGCCGCCGCTGAACGGCTGCTGCGTCGGGACGCGCGCTGACGGACTCAGAAAGGCTTGACCGGGAATGCCTCCATCCGATCTCGCCGCGCTGCGCGGTGAACCGAGTTACGTCTGGCGCGCCGGCCAGGAACGCCGCCTGCAGATGATCATTCACTGGGGCCGGGTGACAGCGCAGACGCGCGTCCTGGAGCACGGGGCTGGCGTGGGGATGTATGCCTCGCAGCTTCGACGCCGATACACGCCGCATGTTGAGTGTTTCGATATCGAGTGGGAACGCACCCGTGAGGCCGCAGTCGATACACCGCATGCCGTCGTTGCCGCTGCCGAAGCCTTACCGTATGCTGCCAACACGTTCGACGTGATCATTTCCAATGAAGTTCTGGAACACGTTCACGATGATGCGCTCGCCGCGCGGGAGATCGTGCGCGTGTTGAAGCCGGGCGGGCGCGCGGTCATCTTCGTCCCCAACCGCTGGTATCCCTTCGAGACGCACGGGCATTACTGGCACGGACGCTATCACTTCGGCAACACGCCGCTGATCAATTATCTGCCCGATCGACTGCGCAACGCGCTCGCACCGCACGTGCGCGCGTACACCTGGCGCGGCCTGCGAAAACTATTCTCCGCGCCGGATGCTGCGATCGTCGAGCATCGGCGCATTTACGGCGGCTATGACAACATCATCGCGCGCCTGGGCGCACCGGGACGGCTGATCCGGGATATCCTGTATCGCTTCGAGGGTACGCCGCTGGACAGTTACGGCCTATCGCATCTGCTGGTGATCGAAAAACGCGCCGGGAGATAAGCTCGCTTCAGGTTTCGTCGATGAAAACGGGCAGATGCCCCAGCGCGATGATGCCCGACCATTTGGCGCGATCCCCCTCGGTGAAGATCGCAGCCTCGCCGACGACTGTGGCATCGACCTTGTTCATGAGCAAACGCATCCCCTGCAGGGTGCTGCCGGTGCTGATCACATCATCGAGCAGGACGACGCGCTTGCCTGCGATCAGAGCGCGATCCTTTTCATCCAGAAACAGCATCTGCGGCTGGCCGGTGGTGATGCTCAGGGTTTCAGAGCGCAGCGCATCGCCCATGTAAGGTTTCAACGATTTGCGCAGCACAACGTAGGGCATATCGAGTTCCGCGGCCACCGCATAGGCGAGCGGGATCGCCTTTGCTTCCGCGGTGACGATCAGATCGAACTCAAGCGGACGCAGTTTTTCAGCCAGCGCCTTGCTGACGGCGCGCACCAGTTCGGTATCGCCGAGGATGTTGAGAATGGCGATGCGGACGCCGGGCTTGATCGCGAACAGGCGCAGATCGCGGCGCACACCGGCCACCTCAATCGGAAAAGTTTGTTGAAACGCGCTCATCGATGGATGATCTCCGGATGGGACAGAGCAGGGTAGAAACAAATCTACCGCTATTTTAACACAGGCACAGGCGCTGTTCAGATGGTGGGCTGGTGGTGTTCAACTGAGACGATGCGTCCGTCCACCAGGTGGAGCACACGCTCGGCCCGGCTGGCGAGCTGGATATCGTGCGTGACGATGACAACGGTTGTGCCCACCTGATCGCGGATCTCGTTCAGCGCCTGCAGCACCATCGCCCCGGATTCCTGGTCGAGGTTGCCAGTCGGCTCGTCAGCGAGCAGCAGCGGCGGATTATTGGCCAGTGCCCGCGCGATTGCGACGCGCTGCTGCTGGCCGCCGCTCAATTCAGCAGGCCGGTGATGCAGGCGATCGCCCAGGCCGAGGATGCGCAGAAGTTCACGAGCGCGTTTTTCCGGGTTCACGCGCTGTTTGCGCGCGAACTGGATCGGCAGCGCGACATTCTCCAGCGCCGTCAGGGTAGGGATCAGATTGAAGAACTGGAAGATGAAGCCGATTTTTTCGTTGCGGATCTCGGTCAGTCGATCTTCACTCATGCGGCTGATATCGATGCCGTCGATCTCGATCGTCCCTGCGGTGGGACGGTCCAGCCCGCCGATCAGGCCCAGCAAGGTGCTCTTGCCGCTGCCCGATGGCCCGACGATGCCGACCATTTCGCCCCGCATGATCTCCAGATCGACGCCGCGAAGGGCATGGACGACGGTCTTGCCGAGGGGAAGATCTTTGGTCAAACCCCGAGTGCGAATGACAGGCGGACGCCCGTTCAGGCCGCCAGCCTGAGGATGCACTGCTGCAGACAAGTTGTATTGTGCAGACACGCTGCGCTCTGCTCCCGGCTTGAAATCGAAGGTGCGCACCTGCGAGGCAGGTGCTGCATCATTATACGCCGGAAGCGGCGGTCAGTTGCAGATTGGTTTGTTGAAGAATGAGCTTAAAAGTCGTTGTGATATTGACGCACGCGACGGTACAGCGTCCGAAATGCGACCAGGATATCGGAAGTGGTTATGATCCCGACCAGCGTTTCGCTGCGGACGACCGGCAGACAGCTCACATGATGCGTGAGCATCAACCGCACGGCGTCATCGGCATCCGCTTCCTGCTCGACCACGATCGGAGCTGGGGTCATGATCGTGCGAATGGGCAGGCGGATGATCTGTTCCTGGGTCTGCCAACTGCTGCGCACCAGGGAAGGCGTCTTGAGGGCCGCCCGGCAGTCGTGTTTGTTTACGATCCCGACCAACTGACCTTCGCTGTTGACGATCGGAAGATGATGGAACAGATGGGTTTCCATGATCTCCAGCGCTGCACGCAGCGTTTGGTCTTGATGTAAAGTGATCGGCTTGGCCGTCATGATTTCCGAAACCAGCATCGTCTGTTCCTCACTGTCATCCCCGACCAGGTCGATACTGCGCAAGCAACAAGGGCCGCCCATTGGCCGGGACAGCCCTTTGTGGTTCAGCGCGCCTTACCTCTCGTTGTCGATGTCATTATCCTTTGACATCATTCGGCACTTCGCTCAGGATTTTGAGACGCTCGCGCGAGGCGATCAGCATCTTGAAGATATCCGACTCGGTCAGCATGCCGACCAGTTGGCCCTGATCATCGACAACGGGGAGGCCGCTGACTTTGTTGCGCATCATGATCTCAGCCGCGTCGATGATGGATGTGTCCGGGCGGATCGTGATGACCTTGCGCGTCATGACTTTTTCAACCGTGAGCTGGCTCCACAGGTAGTTCAGCTCCCAGATGCTCAGGCTGGTTGCATCCGACGGGCTGGCCTCGCGGATATCCCCCAGGGTGATGATCCCGACCAGCTTGCCTCCTTCGACGACGGGCAGCCTGCGGATCCCGTATTCCTTCATTTTTTGATGCGCATGGCTAATCAATGTGAGCGGAGAGACGGTCACAACTGGAGATGTCATCCACTCGCGTACCAGAATGGTATCGACCATGATCAGCGTCCCTTCTCAAACAGATAGAACAAATCTACCCTCAGCATAGTGCAAGCTCCGTGGAAGATGGTCATGCGCCCCGCATGATCTTTGGTAGGGATCTGTCAATGGCCACCGGCCCGGCTTCCTGTTGGTGCAGGGGTATTAATTGGTTGCAAGTGATTGCTTACAAACGAAATCCGCCCGATTAAGACTGCGGGGCGGATGACGACCTGCGGCTGTGTTTTTCAATCAGCAAATTCAAATATGAACAGGGAGGCGCAGTGTCAGGGTTGTCCCCTCACCGGGAGCGGTGATGATCTCCAGAGCGCCGCCGTTCAGGCGCGCGCGCCGCTGGATGTTCTGCAAACCCAGCCCGTGATCGCCGACGCTGCCGAGGTCGAAACCGCGTCCATCATCGATGATGCGCAGCTCGAAATACTGGCCCTGCTGCACCGCCTGGATGGTCAGGTGTCTGGCATCGGCATGGCGGATGACGTTGCTGATGGCCTCCATGACCATCTGGCAGACCGCTTCGATCGTTGCGGGGGAGAATGGCAGCATCTGCGCGCCCCCCTGAATGCTGATGTGCAGATTTTCCGGGACGTATAACCGCGTCAGGGCATTTTCAACGATATCCTTCAGGGTGCGCTTGCCCGCGCTGCTGGTCTTCAGGTTAAGAATGTAAGCGCGGATATCCTCGATGACACTGTTCAGGCTTTGCATGACCCCCAGTAAGTCCTGCTTACCGATGGTTGACGCGGTGCGCATCAGCTCGACCTGCATCCCGATCGCGTAAAGCGACTGGATGACCCCGTCGTGCAGTTCCATTGCGATGCGCTCACGTTCTTCCAACTGGGTCAGGCGTTGTTTCTGCTCGCGGAGCTGCACCCCCGCTATCGCCAGGGCGGCGTAACCCGCCAGCGTTTCGATTAAAAACTGATCGGTCTCATCGAACGGCTGGCCATCCTCCCGATCGGATAGATAGAGCATGCCGAAGAGGTGGTCCCCCACGATGACCGGCACGCCCAGGAAAGAATCCATTGCCGGGTGATGCGGGGGGAACCCGACTGACTCCGGGTGGTCACGGATGTGATCGAGGCGCAGCGGCTCACGATCGCGCATGACTTTCCCCAGCAGGCCGCGGCCTTCCGGTAAATGACCGATCGCTGACTGCGTCTCCGGGTCGATTCCGCTGAATTTGAAAAACTCAAGGCCGCCGTATCCATTCGGGATGCCCAGCGCTGCGTAACGCGCTTTGATCAGATCCCGTGAGGTGTGGGCGATGCGCTCCAATGTGTCGCCGACGGTATCGGCTGTTGCTGCGTGCATCACGGAGGTCGCGATATCCTTCAGCCGCGACAAGATGATAGATGACATCACATTTTGATGAAGATCGTCACGTTCGTTCATTGTCCATGACTTATAAGCTCTAAAATGGGCGAGACTTCATCACTCAATGACAACTGCATCCAAGTGTAACGCATACTGACAGCATAGGCGAACGAACATGACTCATGTAGTACGGCTGCTTATCGCGGATGATCACGCTGTTGTTCGTGCTGGACTACGTGCGCTGCTGGAACATCACGGCAATTTTCGCGTAGTGGCTGAGGCCAGCACCGGTGAAGAGGCGATCGCACGGGCGCAGGAACATCGCCCCGATGTCGCGATTCTGGATATCCGCATGCCGGGTCTATCCGGCATCGAGGCGTGCCGCCAGATCGTGCAGAGTGTGGAGGGCTGCCGCGTCATCATGCTCACCTCGTATGCTGAGGATGAGCTGCTGTTTGCGGCGATTCAGGCAGGGGCCTCCGGCTATGTGCTGAAGCGGATCGGGGATAACGAGCTGATCCAGGCGGTTGAACGGGTGAGCAGAGGGGAAGGGATGCTTGACCCGGCGATGACCTCCACAGTGTTCTCCGAGATGCGTAAGGCATCGCAGGCGCAGCACGCAGCCGCATTTTCTGAATTGACACCACAGGAACTGGCCGTGCTGGCGCTGGTGGCCGAAGGGCTGACCAACAGGCAGATCGCAGTCAAGCTGTATCTGGGCGAGGGGACGGTCAGAAACTACGTCAGCAGTGTGCTGGCCAAGATCGGCGTCTCGAACCGCGCTGAAGCAGCGGCCTACGCAGTGAAGCACAATATCAGCGAGTTGATCCCGCCCAGCACGCCAAAAGAATAAAACGTCCCGATCGGGAAAAGTGAGATGAGACCGCACAACTCAGGTTGTGGGGTCTCATCCATGATTGGCGACCAGCGTCAGCGGCCGCCGAACCGAAGCCCGGTTAAACGGCGGGAGCCGGCGTGCTGCTGGCGGCTGTCTCTTGAGTGGCCGATTTTTCCTTCTGCACATTGGGCACGACCAGCACCGGTATCACTGTCGATCCCAGCACCTTCTGGGTGACGCTGCCGAACAACAGTCTCCCCAGCCCCGATCGTCCGTGGGTGGACATCACGATGACATCGACGCCCAGTTCACGGGCGCGCCGCGTGATGACCTCGGCCGGATCGCCGGCTTCAACCTCGATCTGCGTCGTGAAGCCCTGTTTCTGGATTTTATCTGCGATCCGCTCCAGATATTCTCGGGCGATCGGCAGGGCATCGCTCATCGTCGCCTCGACCTGCGCCGACACCGGGGATGGGGCCGGGTAAAAATCATAAATGGGATACTGCGGCAACTGCACGACCGAGACGAGCACGACCTTGCCGCCGGGAGAGACGATCCGCAGGGCATAATCCAGTGCTAACTCCGCGAGCTTTGAGCCGTCAAGAGGCACCAGTACGTGTTTCAACATAGTTCTTTATCCTCCAGCAACAGTAAGTTACCTCTATTATAGGATGAAATGAGATGCCGGGGCTGAGTGTCATGTATCCCGGTTAGCCGGGATGTTCGGCACGCCCGTCTTTTCGTCAGCCAAACCAGAGCGGAGACAGGGGGACAAAGATGAACGTCGTCAGCGTCAGGCCGGCCAGCCAGTACAGCAGACGGCGGCGATGCTGGGCCAGAAACAGGACCGCCCCCACCAGCCAGGGAGCAGCAACCCGATAGGCCGCAAGCTGATCTTCCCAGCTCACGCCCGGCATGAACATGACGAAACCGGAACAGGTGATCGCCAGCCAGACGCCGAGCGTGAATCGACCCCGCAACGCAGTCAGCAGGGCCGCTGCAAAGATCAGGCCGCTGGGGAGGGCGATCCAGATCAGCAGCAGCAGCAGTTCAGCCGGTGAGTTTTCGTAAAACAGCCCGTTGTACGGGATCAGCCGGATACCCTGCGCAGCCGGGTAGATCGTCGGCAGTGTCCCCAGCCACAGGTACAGGATCAGCCACCAGCTTCCGAAAGCCAGCGCCGGCCCGCCGATCAGCAGCGCCGCCCACCCGATATGCCGTCGGCTGAGCGCATGCAGTGCAATCCCCGCTGCAATGGCAAAGCCCAGTTCTTTGGTCAGTACAGACAGGATGAGCAGGAATACCGTCCAGCGCATACGACCGAGACCGTACAGCAGCAGCGCGCCGAGCGCAAAGGCCAGACAGAGCGGCTCGCTGAGATCGAGCCGCACGGCGTATTGGCCCCCGATCCACAGTCCATACAGGATCCCGCTGATGATCGCTGGCCCGCCGAAACGTCCGCTGATATACGCCAGCAGACCGGCTCCGATCGACTGCGCCGCTGCATTGATGAGCACAAGCGCCCACGGGATGCGATCTTCAGACCCAAAGGCCAGCAGACGGGCGAGCACCGGATACACGATCCGCTGCAGACGCAGCGTCGGGCCATCGAGATAGGGGATGGAAGCTGCACCGTCGCGAGCGATGAAGTAAAAGAACTGACCATCGTAACCGGTGGTTCCCTGAGGATCGGCGGCGGAGAAGCGCGTGCCGATAGTGGCGAACGCCAGCGGGGTCTGTTCAAAACGGAGGAACACGATCAGGCACAGGATCGATGTGATCAGAGCCGTGACCGCGCCCGCAAGTATGGAACGGCGCTGAAGATCAGCGCTGTGGGGGCGAGGGAACAGGACGAGCGACATGGTGCTTCAGCGCTGTATCCGAAAAACAAAGCGGGCTGATGCGCCCGCCTGTTCAGGTATGGTGTAGAATGCCACGATCGACTCTGAAATGCAGGTCAACCCAGGTAGTCTCGCAGGTTATGGGCCAGACGCGGATGACGCAGACGGCGCAGCGCTTCTTTCTCAAGCTGACGGATGCGCTCGCGGCTCAGGCCGAATTTGTTGGCGATTTCCTCCAGGGTGTGCGGCTCGCCACCGCCCAGGCCAAAACGCAAGCGCAGGATGTGACTCTGGCGCGGCGTCAGTTCGCTCAGGACGTCTTCGATCGTTTCTTCCAGCAGGTGCTGTGTGGCCGATTCGACCGGGCTGGGCGAGTCCTGATCTTCGATGAAATCGCCAAATTCGCTGTCGCCATCATCGCCGACGGGACGTTCGAGCGCGATCGCGTGCTGACTGGCGTCCATCATCGCCCGAATGGTATCAGCCGGCAGATCCATTTCCGCGGCGATCTCTTCCGGATTGGGCCGCCGGCCCAGGGACTGCTCCATGCTCTGGGCAATGCGGTACATCTGACGGATGCGCTCCGTCATGTGGAGGGGAATGCGAATGGTGCGTGTTTTCTGGGCCAGCGCACGGGTGATCGCCTGGCGGATCCACCAGGTGGCATAGGTGCTGAAGCGGTTGCCGCGCTTGTAATCGTATTTATCGACGGCCCGCATCAAACCGACATTGCCCTCCTGGATGAGATCGGGGAAGGGCAGCCCCTGGCCCATGTAACGTTTGGCGATGCTGACGACCAGCCGGGTGTTGGCGCGCCCCAGATGCTCGCGCGCCGCCTGGCCATTCTGGATCAGGCGTTCCAGATGGGCGATCCAGGCTTCGCTGTAACCCTCACGGTTGGCGAGACGGTGCAGAGTCTCGCGCGCCTGTTTGCCCATCTCGATCTGTTTGGCCAGTTCGATCTCTTCAGCGGCGGTGAGCAGCGGCTCCTGAGCCATCTGCCGAAAATACAGGCCGACGGGGTCATCGGCGGATACAGAATTGACGTCACCGACTGTCGGGTCGTGGAGGATCTCTTCAGGCTCGAAATCGGGTGGCTCACCCTCTTCGGGGATGATGAACCGGTCAACCGAGTCAACTTCCTGGCGCAGTTCGATACCTAACTCATCCAGCTCAAAAAGGATTGCTTCAATTGCATTCACTTCCTCGCCATCGGCGTCCAACAGCTCCAAAACATCCTCAAAGGTGACGTAGCCGCGCTGGTCAGCACGATTGATGAGTTCTTGTAACACGACCTGACCTTGCCTCCTCCATCCGTTCGGATGGACTTCGCCCACTCCGTCTGCACGGCTTTAAATGGAAGCGCACTGCATAAAACCGGGCAGACCCGCTCAAAAAACGACGCATTAAAACGATTTTAGTGTAGCACAAGTCTTATAACTTTGTGAATTACACCACGAATTTAAAACTTCCGCTGATCCCGACGATCGAGTTTTCAAATGAAGCATACAGCGCTTTTAAGTCATAGAGATTTAGAATTCTCTAATCTTGTTCGCGCTAAGCTGTTTCTTGTCATATAATGCACTGTAATGCTGATCTCACGAGGTGTGTGCAGGGGTGCCATGTCCACACGACGCTTCATGGATGATTTTCCCGAAGATGAACCGGCGGCGATGCCGCCCAGCACGTCATACGCCGCTGCACAGCCCCAACCTCCGGTCAGCGCCCAGCAGAGTCCGGCGGCTCGCTCGGTCTCCCGGGCCTCTGCTGCGCCTCCCACCCCGGTCAATCGCAGCGGTGCTCATCTGCCGCGCACGCTGGCGCAGGTTTTGAATGAAGCCAATGACCGCGTCATCCGCGGCGATCTGGTGGACTATGTGCCGCTGCCCACCGGCTTCGACCCGCTGGATGGTTTCATCGGCGGGGGGCTGCGTAAAACGGAACTGGTGCTTCTGGGCGGTGCGCAGGGGATCGGCAAGACGATCGCCACGCTGCAAGTCGCCCGTAATCTGGCGCTGCGGCCCGATCAGTACGTGTTCTACCTGTCGTATGAGCATACCGAAACGCACCTCATGCATCGGCTGCTGTGTCTGGAGAGCGTCAACCCTCCGGAGATGGATATCACGCGCGGCATCAAACTGCGCGACCTGTACCAGATCATCGTTTCGCAGCGGGCGAAGGAATTCATGGGAAAAGAAAACGGCGCTGGCTCGCTGCAGGCGATCCTGCGCGATAATCCCAAAACCGCGCCTGCGCTTCAGCGCCTGCTGCGGTATGCCGATCGGATGATCCTGGTCAAGGCCAGCCCGGCGGTGACGACGCTGCGTTCGATCAAAGAGATGACCGCCCGGCTGGTCGATGCGACGGGCGGCAATGTCGCTGTCTTCATCGACTATTTGCAGAAAGTGGCCGTCCATCCGGAACGCCCGCGCGATGAGAACGACAAAGTGACGATGATCGTCGAGGGGCTGAAGGACATCGCCATGACGCTGGATGTGCCCGTCTGGTCGATCGTGGCGGCGGATCGCGATGGATTGAAGAGCAAGCGTATTCACCTGTTCCATCTGCGAGGCAGCAGCGCGCTCGATTACGAGTCCGATATCGCCATCATCATGAACAATAAGTACCAGATCATGTCGAAAGACCATGTCACCTTCAACCCGTACACGGCCAAACAGTTCCGCGACTGGGTGGTATGGACGATCGAGAAGAATCGGGCTGGCCGGGCGATGCAGGATATGGAATTCCAACTGTACGGGCAGCACTTTGCGTTTGATACCCGCGGTCAAAAAGTGCAGCAGCAGCTCATCGACGACAAGGTGATCGAAACCTAGCCGAACCGGGATCGGGTGCGCCCAACAGGCAGTCGATCAACGAGGCCCTCGCAATGAACTGGCGAGGGCCTCATTCTGAAGGCATGAAGGGCGCAGGGACGCCATCCTGTCAGGAAGAAGGTGCTTCCTGACCGCGCAGCCGGAAATTGAAACGTTCGCTGAGCTGGCGCACCTGCTGCTCAGCCCGGTAACTGCTGCGCACCAGCGGGCCGGATTCGACCCACTTGAAGCCCAGTTCCAGGCCGATCGCTTTGATGCGGTCGAATTCTTCTGGCGTGTAGAAACGCTCCACCGGCAGATGGGCCTTGCTCGGCTGCAGATACTGCCCGACGGTCAGAATGTCCACCTGCCGCTCGGCCAGATCGCGCATGACCTGAACGAGTTCATCGAACGTCTCTCCCAGGCCGACCATGATGCCGGATTTGGTCAGCGTTTCCGGGTCGAAGCGTTTGGCATTTTCGAGCGTCTTCATCGCCCATTCGTATCTGTCCTGCGGCTGGACTTTGCGGAACAGACGCGGCACAGTCTCGACGTTATGATTGAGGATCTCCGGCTGGGCATCGGTCACCTGGCGCAGTGCGGCTTCATTCCCTTTGAAATCCGGGATCAGGACTTCGATGCTGCACCCCGGCTGGAGCTGACGGATGCGCTTGATGACCATCGCGAAGATCGGCGCGCCGCCATCCGGGCGCTCATCCCGGTTGACGCTGGTGATGACGACATGGCGCAGGTTCATCGCCCGAACGGCTTCGGCGACGCGATTGGGTTCGCCCCAATCGAGCGGACTGGGACGGCCGGTCTTGATATCGCAGAAACCGCATGAGCGGGTGCAGGTATCGCCCATCATCAGAAATGTGGCTGTGCCGCGTCCCCAGCATTCCCCCAGGTTCGGGCACTGCGCCTCTTCACAGACGGTGTGCAGCGTCTGGCTGCGCATCAGGTTATAAACGCGCTCATAATTTTCACCGTGGGGCGCGCGCACCTTGATCCAGGGGGGGCGCCGGCGGGGGTGCTGTGGATCGGGCTGCCAGCCGGCATCCGGGGCCACAGTCGGGATGGCATCGGGGTTAATCGGATCGCTCACGATAGTTCCTTCCAACTTTTACTGCATGTATTATCCTACCGAACTCAGGCCGGGGGCAACCCCCAGGCGACGACGTCGGGCTGGCCCACAGCCGGGTAGACGCCATCGCTCAATTCGCTCAGGATACCGGTGTTGACGTCGAGCGCTAAAAGCAGATAGCTGCTGCGATTATCGCCGATGAGGTTGCCGGCGAAAGCCAGATACTGCCCATCGGGTGACCAGATCAGTCGGGGCGGATTGGGCGTGTGTTCGGTCGTGCTGAAAGCGCAGTAGATCCGATCTTCGCCCGTCGTGATGTCCAACACGTGGATGACAGCCGCATCTGCCGGCGGAAGCGGCGCATCGGGCGGCGCAGCGCGCTCCAGCGTCATGACCCAGTAGGCGATGCGCGTTGAGTCCGGTGACCAGCTCAGTTCCCCGGAAGCCAGCCCGTTGATGCGGGTCATCCCATACTGGGCGATCAGGTTCGTGATCTGTGTGGGTTGTGGGTCGCCCGGGGCGATCAGATACAGTTCCGTGCCGATGGCGGAGCCGGTCTCGTCGAGTGTGGGCGCGGCATAAGCCAGGTGGGCGCCATTCGGTGACCACGCTAACGCATTGAAACTGGAACGATCCGGGCCTAAGACAATGCGCCCGTCGCTGATGCCGCTGGCTTCCATACCGCGCAGTTCCAGGTTGATCAGGGCGCGCGTGAACCCGTTTTCCCCCTGCTCGACCACGACACCCCATGTCCCGCCTGGCTGCACGGCGACCACACCATCGGTATTCAGGTAAACGCGCTCATCAGTGTCCGCGCGGCGCAAGTAGGCCTGAAGACCGGGCGTCCAGATCAAAAATGTATCCTGTGACCACCATTCGACGTCCGCCGCATATTCCGTCACCAGCGAGCGCTGCGCGCCGTTCAGACGCATCCGGTTGAACGCATTGGTGAGGGTATTGAAATAGAGGATCCAGCGTCGATCCGGGGACAGGCGGCAGTTGCGACCGCACGGTGTCGTCTCGGGAAGTGGATAACGGCGGCCCGAGTCCAGTTCGAAGGCCCATAAGGCGCTGCGGTCGAAACTGGTGAGGATGATCCCGCCCGGCCCAAAGCCACGACCTGCGGGCTGGACACCGGTCTGTTCCGGGCACACCGGTACGCTCTGGCCGGTTGTCGGCTGCGCCGCGATGACGCCCGCCGCGTAAAGTAGAAGAAGCAAAACGGTGTAGTAACGCATGAGTTAATCGTACAGCCTTTTGTTGATGCGATCGAGTGCGTTCAGGGCGGGCGGGATTCCCTCGACCTGCCAGATGTGGATCTGCGCCGGTTGCCCCGTTGTGGGATCGCCGCCATCGGCCACGAAAAGCCGGGTTTCGAACAGCATGCAGTCCATTGGCTGGTTCAGGGGAACCCCGGCGAAATGCCCCAGATAACTGCTCAGCGGTCGATCGGCATCATCGTTCAGATCGACTTCCTGCATGATGTACGCGACTGCCGTATCGTAATCGACAGCGCCATCACGGTCGGGGGCAGGGGTTTCAAGAGCGTAGGCGAAACGCAGTCGGCGGCAGATCAGGAACAGAAAAGGCGGGACGATCTGCGTTTCCGCCAGAACGTAACTTTCGGCCAATCCCAGAAGCATCGGCGGCGGGACGGGCAGTTTGAGATGCTGGCTGATCGCCAGCTTTTCGCCGATCGACAGCGGCTGCACCAGTTCATCGATGCGTTCCAGCACACGGCTGCCGCGGTGGCGCGGGCCAGCGAAGTTCAGGCGCATGGTATGCCATACCCGGGCCGGGCGGATCAGGTTATCGGGCAGCGAGAGCGGTTGGATGTCCGGATGACGGCCCGCCTCCTCATCGACACTGGCCAGCAGCATTCCCTCGAAATTGTATCGACCCTGCGCCAGCCAGCCTTCCTCCCCGTAGATTTCCTCAACGTAGATGTGCCCATCCGGTGTGACCCCTAGAAGACCGGGGGAGCCGGGATGCTGAAGGGGAAAGCTGCACTCGTGTCGGTAGTTTATGCGATGAAGCATGTGGCCGGATCTCATCATGTGCCTGTCAGCGGCTTAGGGTACGGAATACGTCAAGATTCGTCAACAACTACCTGACCAGAATTGATTGATAATATCGACAAAATCTATGTGTCATAACGGCATCAGCCATGTTATTCTCATCCGCATTCATCAATAGTCATGATCTCAGGGTGATTATGGGCAAGCGCTCTTATACACTTCAGATTGTGGAACAGGAACAGGCTGAGGGCGGCTTGAGCCAGACCGAACCGTCCGCTTCGGCGGTCGAGACGCAGACGGTACCGGCGATCGCTGTGCGCGAGCGCTATGCCCGGTTTTCGAGCGGCGCCGCCCCATCCGCAGAGACGGGCAGCGTCGCACGGGTTTCCACCCCTCTGGAAGGGCAGGATCACAGCGAACGGCAGGATGCGCAGCGAACGCTTGCGGAGACGCGGGCGATCGCCGCCCGTCAGCGCGAAACCGCCTCCGGCCAGAAGTATACGGCGCTGATCATCGAAGATACGACCGAGCTGGCCGAGGTCGTCGAGACGACCCTGCGCCGAATGGGGATGGAGACAGTGCGCGAGTCCCACGGGGCGCGCGCTTTTGAACGGTTCGCCGAAATCCTCCCCGATCTGATCCTGCTCGATCTGGGCCTGCCAGATATCACGGGGTGGAAAGTTCTGGACAACATCAAGGAACTGACGCGCCAGGCCGGCACGAAGATGCCCGTCGTCATCGTGATCACGGCGATGGATGACGCGGCTAACCGTGTGGTGGGTAAGCTTCAGGGGGTGCAGACTTACCTGGTCAAGCCGTTCACGGTGACCCAACTGGAAACCGCAGTCCGGCGGGCGCTTGAGGCCGAGCACGGCTCCGATCGTTAGTTCTGCCCTGTATGTCCGTGCCGCATCCGCGTCGGCTGGCAGCGACTCTCTGGCTGCTGCCGGGGGCTTTCCTGGCGCTTGAGGCCGCCCTGATCCTGCTGCTGCTGATCGCCGTCAGTGGGGCGGTCGATTTGCAGAGCGCCGCTGTCTCTCATTCAGAATGGGTGCATCCGTATCGCGAAGATCGCCCGGTTCAGGCCGCGGCTGTGCTCGAAGCCAACGCGGCGCGGCTGGGCTGGGAAGGTGTCGATCTGCGCGCCGCCGGTGACGCCTGGTTCCGAGCCGGGGACAGGCGCGCTGCACTGGCTTTCTGGCAGGCCGCAGCAGCAGCCGGCGTGGATGATCCCCGTCTGTACCGTCAACTGGCCGCTGTTTATCTGGAGAGCCGCCGCTGGGATGAGGCTGACCGGGCTTTATCGTTGTTGATCGATGCCCCCAGCGGGACATCAGGCGATCGCGCCTGGGCTTATTTTCAGCGCGGTCTGGTGCGGCTGGCCGACGACCCCGCTCTGGCCCGGCTGGATCTGCGCGCTGCGCTCCAACTCGAATCCGGATATGCGGCCTCTCTGGAACGGCTGCTGCAACTGCTCGATCTGCAGATCAGCGAGGCTTTTCGGCTGGCTTCGGCCCTCAGTGCCGCCGGCCTGTTCGATCACGCTGCGGCGGTGATGGAGCACGCCGTCAGCCGCGGCGATCTGGGCAATGACGAAGCGCGCGGTCTGGCGTATGCTGCCGTGCTGCTGGCTCAGGCCGGGCGTCCCGCCGATGCATACGTGCAGCGCGCCCTGGCGCTGCGACCGGACGATCACGGCGTCTTGTTTCTCAGCGGGTTGTACTGGCGGCTGCGCGGCGAATACGAGGCCAGTGTGCAGGCCTTTCAGGCCGCTGCTGCGCTCGATCCGTCGGATCCGATCGTATTCGCGGAACTAGGGTATTCCTACGAAGCCCTCGGCGATCTCGAAATGGCGCGTTTCTGGCTGTCTCGCGCGGCTGCGTTCGCTGATGACGGGGGGATCTACGCTGAGGATGCCGACCGGCTGGCGCACTCGATCGACTCGGTGCTGGCATCGATGGGCTTTGTCATGACGCCGACAGCCGCTTCATCCACCGGGGATGCTCCGGATCTGACCGAGACCCCGATTGCCGATCGGACGCAGCAGGCTGAGCCAGATGCAGAAGCGACTCTTCCGGCTGACCCCATTCGCTGAGGTCGATCCCGATCATCCACTTTTCCGGTACGAAACGAGCCGACTGCGCTGCGCCCACAGTCGATCGGCATTCGAGCGATACACGCTGCGCTGGCTGGGGGTGGGGGCGGCGATCGGGACGGGGCTGCTCGGCGCGGTCTATCTGCTGCTCGATGTCACATCTGTCAATGGGTTTCGTGTGCCTCCGTCGATCCCGCTGCTGTGTGCGATCGCGATCATGGCCAGCATGGCGCTGGGGCTGGTGCTGGATTATGCAGCGGGGACTGCGGGATTGGGCGCCGCGATCTATCGCGATCTGATCGGCGAACGCTGGTCTCTACTGTGGGTGACGCCGCTGCACGAGGGAGGGGTGATCCTGGCGAAATATGCCGCCGCACAGTGCCGTGGGTGGCGGTCAGCCATGATCATGGTCGGCCTGCGTGCAAGTTTCGGGGTCATCTGGTTCGCAGCGCTGGTGATCGCCGGGATGCCATCGCTCATTGCGCTTATGGCGCCGATCCTCGTCACCGGGTTTGTGCTGGAGGAACCGATCAAACGGCTGCGCAGCGCTTCCGCACTGGGGATGTACGTGTCAGCGCGGGTTAGCGGCGGCCTCGGGGGGCATCTGATGCTGTTGGCTTATCTGAGCGCATTCTGGCTGGCGCAGTTGATCCTGCTGCTCAGCGCGACGCTGATCACAGCGCCGTTTGCATTGCTGCTGCTGCTGGGGCCGGGTCCAGATGGGTTTTTTTCTGTGTTCTGGATGTTTTACGTCCCGCTGATCGCTGTCATGTCCATCGGCTTCGCTTCAATTATCCGCGCCTGGGCGCTGCGGGCGACTGTGCGCGCCCTCGCGCATCATGACGAACGCCAGTGAACGAAAGCTGAGCATTTCAGCCCGTTCACTTTTCCGTTGGGTGCGTTGGAGCTTCCTGCTCCTGCGATCCGCTGATGACCGCGGTGCATCGATCCAGCCATTCCAGATACGTTTGCTCCAGCTCCAGCCCCATTTCCAACGTCAAACGCCAGAAAAGCCGTTTGCGATCGAGCGCCGGGTCACCGAGATGAGGGACTGGGATCTGTTGATACTGCTCCAGCCGCGCCTCATGTTCTCGTTTCTGCCGGGCCAGATGGTCAAGGACGGTTTCATCGTCAAGCTCACTGGCGAAGAATAACTGCACCAGGAAAGGGTCACGGTAAACGGGCAGCGGCTGCTCGGTGCGCAGCCACCGATGCAGTTCCTCTCGCCCGGCGGGGGTGATGCTGTAGACCTTGCGATTGGGACGATCTTGCTGGAACTCGATCGTGCTTTCCACCCAGCCCTGTTCTGCCATCGCATTCAGGGTGCGATAGATCTGCGCCTGATCGGCCTGCCAGAAGTAGGCAACAGTGCGATCAAAAGCCGTATGCTTGAGGTCGTAGCCCGTCATTGGGCTGATGTTGAGCAGGCCGAGAATGGCATGCGTGAGCGACATAGTCAGATCCTTTGTGGGACAGCGGTCATTGTGAATGCATCCGATCAGGATACCGACGATCCGGTTTGCGACAGCATTGAACCGGGATAGGATCGCTGCGGATATCTGAATTTACCATGTTGTGCCGGCATGATAGAATTTGTCCGAATCATGGTCACGAGGAGTGCCCTGTTTGGCTCGCAGATATCTGATCGTTCTGATCCCCGCGGTGCTGGTGCTCGTTCTGTTTGCCGCCTATCGCCTCCTGCCCACCGAATACGTCGCAGCCGGCCAGGATCATGACGTGCTGTTCGTCGATGCGTTCGAGGCTGTGCCGCTTTTCAACGCTTTCTGGGATCAGTATGACGACGGTCAACTTGCGGCGAGCATTCGCGATGGCGGCCTGGTGCTGCGGATCGATCGCGCGGGGGCGGCCGCATTTTCCCGCGCGCGCGTCCATTTCCGCGATTTCGATCTGCGCATTCGTCTGATGGCCGTCGAGGGGCCGATCGACAACGGCTACGGCGTGATCTTTCGCTTTCAGGATAACGACAACAACCTGATCGCCGATGATCGGTACTATGCTTTCCAGATCAGCAGCGATGGATACTATCGGCTGGTCAGCCGAACGGGGGGCGAGGAGCGCGAGATCAGCACCTGGATCCCGTCGTCGATCGTCCGGCCCGGCCTGAACGCCAGCAACGAGATCCGGGTCACTGCGCAGGGCGATCGGTTCCAGTTTTTCGTCAACGATCAGATCGCCCCGCTGTGCATCCCGGACAATCCAACTGGACGCAGCGTTTACTTCATGGACACGTGCCGGGATGGTCAGATGTACGACACCTGGACGGACGCCTCCATCCCGGACGGTCAGATCGGGGCGCTGGCACTGGCGACCGCGACGGGAGGGCCGGGCGTGGTTGTGCGCGTCGAGTCGATCGTGGTTCAGGCAGTCGAGCGGACGGCGGCGGAATGACGAAAACAGTTCATCTGCGCACGCTGGGATGCCGCCTGAACCAGGCGGAGATCGACGCTTTCGCCCGTTCGTTTGCATCTCGTGGATACGAGATCGTCGCAGCGCCGGAGGAAGCCGATGCGATCGTCGTCAACACCTGCGCTGTCACCGAGGATGCCGTTCGCAGTGGCCGGCAGATGATCCGCCAGCTCCACCGGTCAAACCCGGATGCCGCGATCGTCGTCACTGGATGCCAGGCGCAGATCCAGCCAGAAGCGATCCGGACGCTGCCCGGTGTGGCCCACATCATCCCGAATGAGCACAAAGATGACCTGGTCGCGCTGGTGGCCAGTGACGATCGCGCAGAATATGACCTGGAGCCGCACCTGCGCGGCACCCCGACCTGGATGCACCGGACGCGCGCGTTCGTCAAGGTGCAGGATGGCTGCGACAATGCCTGTACGTTCTGCGTGACCACGATCGCCCGGGGGGCCGGGCGCAGCCGTCCGATTCAGGCGGTCGTGGATGAGGTGCAACTGCTGCTGACGCTGGGCTATCAGGAGATCGTGCTGACCGGGGTGCATCTGGGCAGTTACGGTCACGATCTGACCCCCCGGACTACGCTGCGCGCACTGGTGGAAGCGCTGCTTCATGATACGGACGTTGTGCGGCTGCGTTTATCGTCTCTTGAGCCGTGGGATCTCGATGAGCAGTTCTTCACGCTGTGGCAGGATCGACGTCTGTGCCCGCACCTGCATCTGCCGCTGCAGAGCGGCTGCGATGCGACGCTGCGCCGCATGGCCCGGCGCACGTCACAGGCGCAGTTCAGCCGCTTGATGGCCGCTGCCCGGGCAAACCTGGAGCGGCCTTCCATCACCACCGACGTGATCGTCGGGTTCCCCGGTGAGACGGATGCCGAGTTCGATGCGAGCTTGGCTTTTATCGAGCGAATGCATTTCAGCGGTATTCACGTGTTCCGCTACAGCAGGCGGCCCGGCACAGCCGCCGCACGCATGCGCGGTCAGGTGCCTGAGGCTGTCAAGAAAGCGCGCAGCGAACGGTTACATCACCTGGCGCAACAGGCGCAGTCGGCGTTCGCCGCTGCGCAGATCGGTCGTGTTGAGCCGATTCTATGGGAGAATGTATCCGGCTCGACTGAGGAAGGTTTCATCAATGTCGGGTATACTCCGCATTATGTCCGGGCGATCTGCGTCGATCCACATCCGCTCACCAATCAAATTATCGCCGCTCGGCTGCTGGAGTACGATCCGGATAAACAGGTGATGCGCTGTCAGCTTGTGTCGTGAGCGCATCGCAGTCGCCCGTAATGGCTGGATGTGATGAGTCGGGGTGAGGTCATCAGATGGAAAATCCGCGCGATAAACTCAACGAAGCGCTCAAACAGGCGATGCTGAACAAAGATGCTCAGCGTCGCGACGTGATCCGCGTGGCGCTCAGTGCGATCAAACAGGTGGAAGTGGATGAGCGCCGGGAGCTGACGGCTGAGGATATCCTGGCTGTGCTGCAAAAAGAGGTGAAGAAACGGCGCGAGTCGATCGACGAAGCAGTCAAGGCCGGGCGGCAGGATATCGCTGAGGCGACCGCGGCTGAGGTCAGCATCCTGGAAACGTTCCTGCCGCAGCAGCTCACCCGCGATCAGATCGCTGCCCTGGTGCGCGAAGCGATCGCCGCCACCGGGGCCTCATCCCCCAAAGACATGGGCAAGGTGATGGCCGTCGTCGTGCCAAAGACGCGCGGCATCGCCGATGGCAAACTGGTCAATGAAGTCGTGCGTGAGCTGCTAGCGCAGTGACCTGACCAACCGCCGGTTCCGCGCATGATTGAGAGATAGGTGGACTGTCTGGTCTTGCATGATTGAGCGTGTGCTTCGGTTAGCGCGGTTCAATCGGCCCGTTTTCGCGAAAACGGAGACTGATCTGCGTCTCGGTCTGGCCGTGGTCGGAGTTGCGGCTTTTGTGCTGGCAGCGGCGGGAATTGTCGCTTTTGACAGCCTGGTGCTGACGCACACTGCGGCCGATCTGGAACCGGGCGATATCGTGCCAGTTGATATTCTCGCGCCGATCAGCCTGACTTATGTCAGCGATGTGCTCACCGAGCAGCGGCGCAGTGAGGCGGTCGCCAGCGTCAGCCCGGTTTACGACCCTCCGGATCCCACTGTAGCCCGGCAGCAGGTGCAGACGCTGCGGCAGATCCTGGATTACATCGATGGGGTGCGTCTGGATCCATACGGCGCACCCTGGCAGAAACGGGCCGATCTCGATGCGATCACGGCCTTGACGCTGGATCCCGCCATCATTGAAGCGATGCTGAATATGAGCGTCGAGACGTGGCGCGCCGTCGATGACGAAGCCACGATCGTGCTTGAGCGCGTCATGCGCGAGTCGATCCGCGACATCGACCTGCCGCTGGTACTGGTCACCCTGCCGACGCAGGTCTCTGTGCGGTTCGACGCAGCGGCGGCAGCAGTTGTCGTGGCGCTGGTGGAGGATCTGATCCGCCCCAATCGTCAGCAAAATCCGCGCGCCACCGATCAGGCGCGCATGGTGGCGGCCCAGTCGGTTGCGCCGGAGACGCGCACGTTTGAGCAGGGGCAGATCGTCGTGCGGGCCGGCACGCGCATCGATGCGGCGGATTACGAGGCGCTGGCGCGCCTGGGGCTGCTCCAATCAGATGATCAGCGCGCTGCCCGCGTCATGCAGGCGCTGCTGGCCAGTATCTTCGTTGTGACTGCGGTCGGGCTGTATTTCTCCGCCGTCGACTCGCCTTTGAAGAAAAATCCACCGCTCATCGCCATCATTGCAGCGATCGTGCTCATCATGCTGTCCGGTGCACGGTTGTTCAGCCTGGATAGTTCGCTCAATCCCCTGTATCCGACAGCGGCTCTGGGACTGGTCGTGGTCGTCCTGACGCGGATCGATATCGCCCTGGTGGTCACGACGGGGAGCGCGCTGCTCATCGGGCTGATGTTCAACAACTCTTTAGAATCAGCGGTGATGGTTGCCGGGGGAGGGCTGTTCGGGGCGCTGGCGCTTCAGCGCACGGCGCGGATCAACCGCTTCTTTTACGCTGGCGGCGTGATCGCACTGGTGAACTGCCTGATCGTGGGCATTTTCTTCTTCAATAGTTCCGCGAGGCAGGAAGCCAGCGTGCTGCTGGCGCTCGGTTTGATCAACGGCATGGTCGCAGCCATGACGGCGCTGGCCGTGATCTACGTGATCACCCTGATCTTCAACCTGCCCACCAATCTCAAACTGGTGGAGCTGAGCCAGCCCAGTCAGCGCCTGCTCCAGCGGCTGCTGCGTGAAGCGCCGGGCACGTATCAGCACTCGCTGCAAGTCGCCAATCTGGCCGAACAGGCCGCCAATGCGATCGGGGCGCACGCGGAACTGGTGCGCGTGGCGGCGCTGTATCACGATATCGGCAAAGTGCAGAACCCGGCGTTTTTCGTCGAAAACCAGATTGAAGGCCAGAATCCGCATGACGCCCTGAATGATCCCTATCGCAGCGCTGACATCATCATCAGCCATGTGGTCGATGGCGATCGGCTCGCCCGGCAGTATCGGCTGCCGGCGCGCGTGCGCGACTTCATTCTGGAGCATCACGGTACGACCGTGGTGTCGTTCTTCTATAACCGAGCAGTGCTGCTGGCGGGCGATCCGGAGACGGTGGATACCGCCGCTTTCACGTATCCGGGGCCGAAACCGCAGTCCCGCGAGACGGCAGTGTTAATGCTGGCGGACTCCTGTGAGAGCACAGTCCGGGCGCGCAAACCCGCCAACCGTCAGGAGATCGAGGAGATCGTCGAGCAGATGATCGACACCCGGATGCGCGAGGGGCAGCTCGACGAGTCGAATTTGACTTTGAACGATATCGAGACGATCCGGGAGATCTTCGTCGATATGCTCCAGGCGATGTTTCATCCGCGCATCAATTATCCGGCGCTGGTGGCAGCGCCCGGTCACGGCCAGCGTCAGATGGCTCCACTGCGTCCCGCTGCCAGCGTCCCAACTGCAAACGAGGATCTGGTGAGGGGGCGCGCGCCGGCGTCAGCCGCGCCGATGCCGGCTGGCCTGTCTGTGGAGAACCGCAATGGCGGTCTGATCGATACTGATGCGCACCGACAGGCGTCCGCGCGGCCTGTTAAACAGGAGCCAGAGGTTCGGGCGAACGCCTCACAGATTACCGGCATCCATAAGCGCGTTCAGCCAGTGCCGCGGGCTGATCTACCGGATGACGCTCCTCTGCCAGAAGTGCCGCCCCTACCACGACCATCGAAAGGGCGCAGTTCAGCCACGGGCGAACAGCGCGCGTCAAACCCCGGTGAGGAGAGCGGCCCTCGTCCGGACAGGGAAGGTGATAGCGTCTCATGACTGGCATAACCGATGCGATCAGCATCGATGTCATCGATGCGTATGTTTCCGGTATCGATCCCGATGTGCTGCGCCGTGCGGCGCGGGCGGTGGTGGAACGTCACCTGCCGCCGGCTGATGGTGCTCGGGGCTGCGCGCTCACGATCGTCATTGAAACCGATGATGCAGTTGCCGCGTTGAATGCGCAGTTTCGCGGTATCGCCGCGCCGACGGATGTCCTCTCGTTCCCGGCTGAAAAGCCACCCGTCGTCGATCCCGATGAGCCGGATTATCTGGGGGATGTGATCATCGCCTACCCGTATGCGCAGGCTCAGGCTGAGCGAGAGGGGCATGCCGTACTGGATGATCTGCGTCTGCTGGTCGTCCATGGTGTCCTGCATCTGCTGGGGTATGATCATGGCACGATGGAAGAGCGGGCGCGCATGTGGGCGGAACAGGAGCAGATCCTGCGGGCTTTAGGGGTTGACCCCGGCATCGTGCCTGCGCTGGAACGGTATCAAGAGAGTTCGGACGAGCAAGACCATGACAGAAACTGATGCTTCAGTGGATCAGTCCCCGTCGCGGCTGGCCGCAGTGCGCGAGGCCCTGACGGGTACAATGAAGATCAACCCCGATCACTACAGCCCGATCACCAGCCGCAGCCGACAGGCAAGTCTGGGATATGCGATCGCCGGCTGGCTGTACATGCTGAGGCGGCAGAAGAACACCCGGATCCAGGCGGCGGCCAGCATCATCGTCCTGCTTCTGGCGCTGTGGCTTCAGGTTGACTTTGTGAGCATGGCGCTGCTGATCGTGACCATCACTATCGTCTGGATGGCGGAGTTCATCAATGCGGCGGTCGAAGCAGCGATCAACCTGTCGACGCAGGAATATCATCCGATGGCCCGGGTCGGTAAAGATGTGGCGTCGGCGGCGGTGCTCCTGGGGGTTGTCGCTTCGGTGCTCGTTGGCCTTCTCATCCTCGGGCCTCCGCTGCTGCTGCGCCTGGGCTTGATCTCCCGTTGAGCCTGAACGATGACCGACGATTGGATGCTGCGCGATCCAGAAACTGAAAATCCGGAGTCAGCTTCTGACTCCGGGACGAACGTCGCCCCCGATGTCCCGCCGACGACATCAGGGCGCTATGACGATCTGGATGAACTGCTGCGCTCGTATACGCCATCGCGCCCGGTGCAGACAGCCAGCGCGCGTGAGCGGCGCGCGCGCAAGCGAATGGAAGCGCGCCGCGTCCATACGATGGCCAGCCGTCGTCCCGCTGAGCCGGGTGGGGCGGCGAAGGGAGCGCGCAACCGGTTCAGCGGCGCGCTCACGTCCCTACAACTGCCGCGCATCCCGATCAATCGAGCGGGATTGTACCTGATCGGTTCGGCTGCTTTCGTCATCGCAGTGGTGTTCGTGCTGGGGCGCATTCGCAACAACCCCGAGCAGGCCACGCCGAACGCGATCTGGATCGGCACGGAGTGGACGCATGCGGAGCGTTCACAGGATGAAGTCAACCGCCTGGCGGCGCGGCTGCGAGAATATCAGATCGGTAGTGTGTATGCCTGGGTGAGCTGGCTGCAGGCCGATAATACCTGGCGCAGTGCCGATCAGTTCGACCGCGTCCGGACATTCGTGCAGCAGTTCAGGACGGCATATCCCAACGCAGTGCTCATGGGATGGATCGGCGTGCCGGCGGAAGCGCCCCAGATCCCGTATCGCCTCGACGATCCGACAGTTCAAACCCAGATCGTGGATTTTTCCGAACGGCTCATCAACGACTTCGGCTTTGATGGCGTGTTCGTGAACATCGAACCGGTCTGGAACGAAGACGAGCACTTCCTTGCCATTCTGCGGCAGATCCGGGCGCGCCTGGGCGCTGATACCCGCATTGCTGTAGCCGCCCCCCCGGACTGGACGCCGATCGGTGTCGGTATCCCTGTGCCGCCCAATGTCATCCCCGGCACGATCTGGTCGGTTGAATTCAAGCAGAGCACGGCGCTGCTCGTCGATGAGATCGCCATCATGGCTTACAACAGCGGTCTGAGTGCAGCGGAGGATTACAGCGCCTGGGTCGCCTATCAGGTGCAGGCCTTCGCCTCGGCGGTGGCTGGCCTGGGGGTACTGACGGATATCGTCGTCGGCATTCCGACATACGATGCCGAACCGCCGGGGCACGATCCGCTGGTGGAGAACATCCAGTCAGCCGCGCGCGGCATCCGCGCGGGCATGGAAACGCTCGGCGAAGATGCCGTTTACGTCCGCGGAACGGCCCTTTACGCCGAATGGACAACCGATGAGGTCGAGTGGCTGGATTACCTGCGCTCGTGGGTCGCAGCGCAGTAGGTGCTGACGGGGTGGACAGATATCCCGTCCACCCCGTCAGCGCGCTCCTACCGATCAGCCTGCCTTGACCTCTTCCAGGAAGATGATCGCGGTATCGATGCCGCGATGGAAATTCTCGATGCCGAAGCGTTCGTTCGGCCCGTGAGCGCCGTCGCTGTTCAGGCCATAGCCCATGAACAGCACGGGCAGGTTGAGGATCTTCTGCATATCGGCGCCGACCGGGATGCTGCCCCCCTCGCGCATGAAGACCGGCTCAGCGCCCCAGCCGCGCCGATAGGCGCGCACCGCGGCCTGCATCGCGGGATCGTTGATATCGACCAGGACGGGATCGCCGGTGCTCAACAGTCTGACTTCCGATCTGACCGTCGGCGGCGTGATCTGAGCGACGTAATCGCGCACCAGTTCATAAATGCGCTGCGGATTCTGGTTGCCGACCAGACGACAGCTCACTTTGGCCATCGCCTTTGCAGGAAGGACGGTTTTGGGGCCTTCACCCGTCCAACCGGAGACCAGACCGTTGATCTCGAAAGTTGGCCGCGCGCCGACCCGTTCGCGCAGGGTGTAGGCTGCTTCTCCCCAGGGGGTGGTCACGCCGGCTGTTTCGGCGAGCCATTCCGGGGTGATATCGACCCGGCGCAGCGCGTCGCGTTCCGCATCGGAAAGCGCTGCGACGTCGTCATAGAAGCCGGGCACGGCGACACTGTGATCGGGGTTGTGCATGCGCGACAGGATCTCGACCAGCGCCAGGGCCGGGTTGTGGACGATGCCGCCGTACTGGCCGCTGTGCAGATCCTTGGCCGGGCCGGTGACGTGGATCTCCATGTAGGTCAGGCCGCGCAGGCCATAGGTGATCGCCGGTTGATCCAGTTCCTGCATGCCGCTGTCAGAAATCACGGCGAGATCTGCTTTGAGCAGATCCCGATGACGTTCGATGAAACCGGGCAGATGCTGCGACGAGATCTCCTCTTCGCCTTCCAGCAAGAACTTGACGTTGACGGGCAGGCCTCCCGCCCCCTGAAGATAGGACTCAAAAACCTTCAGGTGGATGAACATCTGGCCCTTATCGTCCGAAGAGCCGCGAGCATAGATGAACCCATCGCGTTCGACCGGTTCAAACGGATCGGTATCCCAGCCGGTGCCGCTTTCCGCTGGCTGAACGTCGTAGTGACCGTAGATGAGGACGGTCGGCGCATCGGGGCCGGCCTCCAGCCATTCACCGTAAACGACCGGGTTGCCGCCAGTGGGCATCACCTGAACCTGGTGCACCCCGATGCGGCGCATATCCGCCGCGATCCACTCAGCGGCTCGTGCGACATCTCCGCTGTGTGCGGGATCGGCGCTCACGCTGGGGATACGGATCAATTCATGGAGCTGGCGACGGAACTCATCGGCATGCTGGCGCGCATAGGCGCGCGCCGTTTCTGTGAGATTGGACATGAAGTGCGAAAGCCTTTCTGAGTACGAATACGGATAGTCAAGAACAGAAGGCGTCAGCGGCTTTTTGCCACACAAGCGCCTTATCCGCCTCACCGGGGATAAACGGGAAATAATACCCGATCCGGTCGAGCAGACCGGTGTAACGCGCTTTCACGGCATGAGCCAGCTCATCGACCGGGGCGACAACCGCGAATTCATTCAGCATCTCATCGCTGATCAGCTCGCCCATTTCAAACCAGCGCCCCTCGCGGGAGAGCGCGTTGAGGCGCTCATGCAGATCCATCCAACCGTGCATTTCCATGACGCTGCTGTAGCTGGGCGTGCTGGCGTAAAAGGCGATCTGGGAACGCACATAGACAGCGTTGTTTTTGATCTCCTCCTGATTATGGCCGGTGACGACGAAGATGGCGCAGGACAGCGCGACATCACTGAGCGTGCGATTGGCTTTGGCTGCACCCGCAGTGATTGCAGGGATGATTAGCTCTTTCAGATAGCGCTGTGTATGAAATGGATGGACATGAAATCCCTGGCACAGTTCGCCTGCCAGACGGCACAGTCCCTCGTTGACGCCAGCGATGTAAATCGGGATGTCCGGATGCTCAATCGGGCCGGGAGAGAAGAAGGGCGTGAGCAGTGTCAGCTTGTACTGCTCACCCAGATACCGGAGCGGCGCGCCAGTCTGAAAGCTCGTCCAGATCGCGCGCAGCGCTTCAATGTATTCTCGCAAACGTGGGACAGGCGGCGTCCACTCGACGCCAAAACGTTTGGTGATGTGCTGTTTGACCTGCGTTCCCAGACCAAGAATGAAGCGTCCTTTGCTCTGGGCGGCGAGATCCCAGGCGATCTGGGCGGTCACCATCGGCGAGCGCGGGAAGGCGATGGCGACTGCTGTGCCGATGGTGATGCGCGATGTCGCGCTGGCCGCATGCGTCAGCGGTAGAAAGGGATTGTGGGCGGCCTCTGATGTCCACAGACCGGCGAAACCCAGCTCTTCGACCGAGTGAGCGATATCTGCGGCTTTGTTGAGATCATCGGGAAAAATGGTGACATCAAATTTCATAGTCAAGAACCTTTTCTGTATCTTGATCGCGTGCCGCTGATTATAGCACCCGCTGTGCGAGACGCATCGGTAAGTCGGGGCTATCGTGTATAATCAATCGCATGGCCTTGCCGTGCTGAACGGCTTCCGGGCACCTGCTTCACGAACTGACAAAGGCGGTCATGCGTGACTCCACCGCGTTTCAATATCACCCTCGATCATCTCCAGAGCCTGTACGAGATCACGCGGACGATCACGTCCAGCCTCGAATTCAATGAAGTCCTCGATCTGATCATGGACTCCGTGATGCAAGTCACGAAGGCGCAGCGCGGCTTTCTGATGACGGCGGATGAAGATGGAAACTGGCAGGTGCGGGTGGCGCGGGGCATCGAGCGCGACCAGATCCAGACGGATACGCCATACAGCACCACGATCGTCAACCATGTCGTCTCGACGCGCGAAGCCTTACTGACGAACAATGCTCAGTTCGATCAGCGCTATCAGGCGGGTGAGTCGATCATCATGCGCGGTCTGCGCGCCATTCTGTGCGCGCCGATGATGGTTCAGGAGCGTCTGATCGGGGTGCTGTACGTGGACACCTCGATGCGCGCGGGGAGTTTCAGCGAGTCCGATCTCGAACTGCTCAAGGCCGTGGCCGGGCAGGCTGGCATCGCGATCGAAAATGCCCGTCTGTACGGCATCGCAGTTGAAAAGGGGCGGATGGAACGCGAATTACAGATGGCTCGCGAGATCCAGGAGTCGCTGCTGCCGCGGCGGATGCCCGTCATCGCCGGGTATGAACTGGCGGCGCAGTGGCGTTCGGCCCGCGAAGTCGCTGGAGATTTTTACGATGTCTTTCGGCTGCCCGATGGGCAGTTCGGTCTGGTCGTTGCAGATGTCTCCGACAAGGGGGCGCCTGCCGCTCTGTTCATGGCCTCGACGCGCAGTGTCATTCGCAGCCAGGCCTTTTCCGGCTGCAGCGCCTTTGAGACGCTCCACCGTACCAATGATCTGATCCTTGACGATGCAGAGAGCGGCATGTTCGTCACCGTTCTGTACGGGGTGTTCGGTTCGACCGGTCAGTCCGCCATTGTCAACGCGGGGCACAATCCGCCGTTGTACTGGCGCCGGGCGCTGCGAAAAGCCGAGTTTTTGCCCCACGGCGGTCGTGCGCTTGGATGGTTTCCGGATAACCCCCTCGGGCTGACACAACTTCAACTCGAACCGGGCGATGCTGTCATCTTCTACACGGATGGACTGACCGATGCGGAGAATGCTGCGGGGGAGCCGTTCGGGGCTGACCGCCTCGCCCATGCTGTGAATGTGATCGGCCATGAGTCGGCTGAGATCATTCTTGAGTATATCGCCGCTCAGGTCGATCGCTTCTGTGGAGAGATCCCTGTATTCGATGATATCACGCTGGCCGTAGTGCGTTATACCGGTGCATGAAATATCCCAAATATCGCAATCGAGTTTATGAAAGATTTGAATTTTCTCGTCAATGAGGCTTGACACTCCCCTGAGCACTGCTAAAATGCCTTATAAAGATTGAATGCAACCTATGCACTCAATCAAACGCTCAGTGTGCGCGTTTCGCACCTTAACAACAGAACAGTGAAGTGAACGAACCAGAAAATTCCGACAGGGTGAAGTCGAAGCCCGCGGACGCGCGGCA